>NZ_JBIEIL010000010.1:0-293754 GCF_043496865.1 Pseudomonas retamae | reverse complement strand
AGCCGGAAAGGTAATTGCTGGGATAACGCAGTGATGGAGCGCTTCTTCCTGAGTTTGAAAATGGAACGGGTATGGCGACGTGACTACGCCAACCATGCTGAAGCGATCCGGGACATCACCGAGTACACTGTTGGGTTTTACAACAACGAACGGCTGCACTCAAAACTGGGGTATCTGCCACCGACCGTTTATGAGCGGGCGATGGCGTCAAAACCACCTATCGAGGTGTCCGGAATTAGTTGACCACTGCACCAGTGATACCCGTGCGCAACGGGACGGCTCTCAGGCCGCCATCGCTTGCAGGCAAGCTCGTACAAGATCCGCGCTCACCCTAAGGCCGAGTGCCAGCTCGCCTGCTTTTGATGTTGCCCTTGATCCAACGGGTCAACTCGAAAATCAAAAGCCCCTCACCCTAGCCCTCTCCCGGAGGGAGAGGGAACTGACCGAGTGGTTTGGGCGAGGTACGCCACCTGAGATACCGAGTCGAATGTGAGTTTTGAATGGCACGCAGATCGGCTCCCTCTCCTCGGGGAGAGGGCTGGGGTGAGGGGCGAATCCACCGCAAATCCCAAGCCATGCGACGCTTCTAACCACTCAACAATGAGCGTTAGCTCGAGTGCCCTTGATCTTGATCTTGATCTTGCGTCACCGGCGACATCGGAAGGCTGAGTGGAGGGATTGATCCGGGCGTGGGAGCGCAGCGACCGTCTGGCGTAGCCAGACACAGCGGACGTAGGTGCAGCGCAGCAAACCGTAGCCGCTGCGCCCGGATCGATCCCGGAGCGAAGGAACCCGAGCCTGCGAGGGCCGTACGTAGGAGCAAGCCTTTTGGTTCCTTTTTGGCGTCTGAAAAAGGGACTCGCCGTAAGGGCGAAACCGCCAGCCGCAACACCCGCAGCAACGGATATGCCCCCATTCATCCAGAAACACAAAGCCTCAGCTAGGCCGAATATCCAGCGGCGCCGCCATGAACTGACTGATCCTCGACCTGAGCCACTTCTCCGCAGGGTCATTGTCATGCACCCCACTCCAGGCCATCGACAACTGCGCCGCATCGATCGGAAACGGCGGATCTTCAGCACGCAACGCACAGCCCTCAACCAAAGCGCAGGCAGCATAATCCGGCACAGTGGCAATCATCTCGGTGCCAGCCAACAACGCGCGTAAACCACTGAACTGCGGCACACCGAGAACGACACGGCGACAGCGGCCGATCTTCGCCAGATCCAAGTCGATATTGCCGCTCAGGTCGCCAGAGAACGACACCATCGCATGCGGACGCTCGCAATATTCGTCCAGCGTCAGCGGCCCCGGACGGTCATCACCGCGCAATACCTTGCAGGGAATGTCGCGCAGCTTCTTGCGCTTGGCATTGGCCGGCAGATCCGTGGTGTAGCTTACGCCCACCGAGATTTCCCCCGAGGCCAGCAGCGCTGGCATCAGTAGATAGTTGGCGCGCCGCACCACCACGACAATCCCCGGCGCTTCCTGCTGCAACTGGCGCAACAGCGGCGGAAACAGACCGAACTCGGCGTCGTCCGACAGGCCGATGCGAAACACGTCGCAACTGCTCGCCGGCTCGAACTCCTTGGCCCGGCTGACCGCCCCGGAAATCACATCCATCGCCGGCTGCAGTTCCTTGAGAATCGCCAGCGCCCGCGCGGTCGGCTCCATGCCGCGCCCATTGCGCAACAGCAATGGGTCGTCGAACAGGTCGCGCAAACGGCCGAGCGCCGCGCTGACAGCGGGCTGGCCCATGAACAGCTTTTCGGCGACGCGGGTCAGGTTCTTCTCGAACATCAGCGCCTCGAAAATCACCAGCAGGTTCATGTCGACGCGACGCAGATCGTTACGGTTCATGGGCATGTCGTCCTTATCAATGTCAGCCGCTCAAGCGGATCGGCGCTACGCACTTTACTCGATCAACGGTACTTTGGCCGCGCGTTTATACGGGCCGTATTCCACCGGCACCCATTGGAAATGTTTGCCTTCAGCGGTGATGTGGCCGATCCCCGGGAACGGCAAATGCGCAGCGGTGACCCACGTCTTGCTCGCCGCCGCTGCACTGAACACGGCCTGCCGGCTATTGATCGCCTGCTGGCTGTTGACGTCGAAGCCGATCGACACTTCCGGATGCAGGAACTGCACCGCGAGGTTGTGTACCAGATCGCCCATGAACACGATGCTCTGCTTCTGCGAGGTGAAACGATAAGTGGTGCTGCCTGGCGTATGCCCGGCTTCGAGGGTCGCTTCAACCACGCCCGGCAGCGGCGACTCGCCTGCGCTGAAGGTCTTGAAACGCCCGGCGGCAACGTAAGCGGCAGTGGATTGCTGGGCGATCTTGAAGAACTCCTTGGCGCCGGCCGGAGCCTTGGCCAGTGCGGCTGGGTCGAGCCAGTAATCGGCTTCAGCCTTGGCCGCGTACACCGTGGCGTTGTTGAACAATGCCTGCTGTTGCCCGTCGACCAGACCGCAGACGTGATCCAGGTGCAGGTGCGTCAGCAGAATCGTATCGACCTGCTCCGGCTTGTAGCCGGCCGCCTGCATGTTGCTCAGCAGCTGGCCAGCGGTGGCGCCAATGCATTGGCCGGCGCCGCTGTCGACCAGAATCAGTTGTTTGCCGGTATTGACCAGAAAGGCGTTGAACGCGGTCTGCACGCCCGGCGTTTCAATCGAACGGCGCGCCAGCAGCGCGCGAATCTGACTCTGACTCATGCCTTGCAGCAGCTTGGGCGACAAGTCGTTGTAGCCGTCGAACAACGCCGTGACTTCGTAATCGCCCACCGCCAGGCGGAAATAGCCCGGCGCCTGAGTGCCCACTTGTGGCGCTTGCGCCATTGCGCAGGACATCGCCATTGCGAGCGTCATCGCTGTCGCGGCTTTGAACATGCTTTTCATCGAACTCTCCTGAACCTGGCCGATTGCGGCGGTCCTGTCGGATCGCCACGCTTGCCCAGATCGTGGCGCAAAACGCCCGGCGCAGACTTGCAAGCATGTGCTGAGTTCCGATCGATGCGCGGCAATTAACAACGATTAACTCGTCAGCGTGGCGCCCGCGCTGAACAATGCCGTCACTCGCACAGCGTTGTTTTTTGACCTGACGGGATGCGCCTTTCGTGCATTCCCCATCGACACGGACCTTGGCCATGGCTCAATTGCAACCCACCGTCGCCCTCGCCCCTGCCCGCCAACCGGATACACCCGCTATCGGCGGGCTCAGTCCGCAACGCGAACGGCTGGTCAAACAACTGATCCTCGAACGCCTCGGTGACAGCCTGGAAGTGGCCGAACTGGCCCGCGCGTGTTCGCTGTCGCGCAGCCATTTTTCCCGCGCCTTCAAGTGCAGCACCGGGCTTTCGCCGCAGGACTGGATTCGCACCCAGCGCATCGCCCGCGCGAAATTGCTGATCCAGCACACCGATCTGAGCCTGACCCACATCAGTCTGGAATGCGGCTTTTGCGATCAGGCGCATTTCTGTCACATGTTCACCCGCAGCGAAGGCATCAATCCGTTCGCCTGGCGCTGCCAGATCATGCGCGAACCGCGGCCTCTGCGCTCACAGCCCGGCGTACTTTGATTGAGACCACCGTTGCACCGATGCGCGAACCTGAGGATCATGCCCAGACACCCGAACCAGAGAGCCCGCGCCTGCGCGCGCGACTGTTCGGTACCGTCCGTCGCAGCGCCGCAGGAGTGAGCTGTTGAGTCTTTCCCCGAATCAGGCCATCGGCTTTGGCCCCTATCGGATCCATCCCGGACAACGCCGTGTATTCGAAGGCGAGCAACCGCTGCGTCTGGGCCGACGGGCGATGGACATTCTGCTGATTCTGCTGGCGCAGGCCGGCGAAGTGGTGAGCAAGCAGGAACTGATGGCCGGCGTCTGGCCGGACAGTGTGGTCGAAGAAATCAATTTGCGCGTGCACATGGCGGCATTGCGCAAGGCGCTCGGTGACGGTCAGGCCGGCCAGCGTTATATCGTCACGGTGGCGCAGCGAGGCTACAGTTTTGTCGCGCCGCTCCTGCTGCATTCCATGGAGGAGCGTCCTTTGGACGATGCCGGCGGTCGCCACAATCTGCCCTTGCGGGGCACGCGCATGATCGGCCGTCAGCCCCTGGTCGACAGCCTGATGAGCGACTTGCCGCGCCGACGCTGCATTACCCTGGTCGGCCCTGGCGGGATCGGCAAGACCACCGTGGCGCTGCGCGTCGCGGAACAGTTGATCGGCTTTTACCGCGACGGTATTCGCCTGGTGGATCTGGCGCCGCTCAACGACCCTGCGCTGATCGGCTCGCACATCGCCGCCCTGCTTGATCTGGTAGTGCCTGAAGGTGATTCGCTGGGCGCGCTGGTCAACGCGCTGCAACCGCGGCAGATGCTGTTGCTGCTCGACAACTGTGAACACCTGATTGATGCCGTCGCGACCCTCAGCGAAAGCATTCTGCGCGGTGCCCCCAAAGTGCACATTCTTGCCACCAGCCGCGAAAGCCTGAGGGCCGAAGGCGAATGCGTTCAGCGCCTGGGCGCGCTCGCCTACCCGTCGATGAATACGATGCTCAGTCGCGGGCAGATACTCGAATTTTCGGCGCTGCAACTGTTCATCGAGCGCGCCACGGCCGCTCAGGAAAGTTTCGAGCTGAGCGATGCCCAATTGCCACGGGCGATCGAGATCTGCCACCGGCTGGACGGTATTCCATTGGCGCTGGAACTGGCGGCCGCGCAGGTTGCCGAACTCGGTCTCGACGGCCTGCTCGGGCAGTTGCAGGGTCGCCTGCCGCCGTTGAGCAAAGGCCGACAAAGCAGTCATGAACGCCACCTCACGCTGCGCGCTACGCTGGACTGGAGTTTCAATCTGCTGGAGCGTTGCGAGCAGACCTGCCTGCGTCGTCTGGCGGTGTTTCGCGGCGGCTTTACTCTGGAATCGGCAGCGGCGGTGATCGTCGGCGAGCAGATCGATCCGAGTGTGGTGTTCGTCTCGATCACTCAATTGGTCGCCAAATCCTTGCTCAGCGTCGAGGTCGGCGATGAACAGGTGTTCTATCGCCTGCTCGACACCACCCGCCGCTATGCGCTGGAAAAACTCGAACAGGCCGCGGAATTCGATGACACCCGTGACCGTCACGCCGAGCGCTGCCTGGCGCTGATGCAGCAAGCGAAAAGCGAGTGGGAGCACACCCCGACGGTGTTGTGGATCGAACGCTACGCCCGCGGGCTCGAAGATTTGCGCGCGGCGCTGGAGTGGAGTCTGCACGGCGCCGGCTCCGCTGGATTGGGGATCCGTCTGGCAGCCGCCTCCGCACCGCTGTGGCAGGAATTGTCGCTGCTAAAGGAATATGGCGGCCATGTCCGCCGTGCACTGTGCCTGTTCGATGAGCGCGACGAGCCTTGCCCGCGCCTTAAGATCACGCTGAAACTGGCCTTGGGCAGTGCCTGCTACCACACCTGGGGCGGCACCGCCGAAACCATCGACGCCTTTGCCCAGGCACAACAACTGGCGCAGGCGCACAACGACGTTGCCGGCCAATTACGTGCGGTGTCCGGGCACATGGCGGTCAACCTCAGTTGCGGGCATTACCGCCTGGCGCTGGCACAGAGCGAGCAGTTCGACCGCCTCGGCCTGCACGGTGACCCGTTGCTGTCACTGAGCACGCACCGCTTGCGCGTACTGGCGCTGCATTATGCCGGCGACCAGCCGCAGGCGCGCACGCATGCCGAGCAGGTCTTGCAGCGCATGGCGCACAGCGGCAACGTCAACCGTTTCACCCACGGATTTGGCGTGCAATACGACCAGAGCGTGGCCTCGTTGACGGTGCTGGCGCGGGTCTTGTGGATGCAAGGTCTGCCCGAGCAGGCATGGCGCGCGGCGCGGCAAGCACTGGATATCGCCGTGCAGATCGACCACGGCACCTCGATCTGTTACACCCTGGCCTTGGCCACTTGCCCGATCGCTCATTACAACGGCGATCAACAAAACGCCCGCATGCTGCTGCGCCTGCTGCTGGAGCAATCGCAGAAGCATTCGGTGCTGTTGTTCAATCATTGGGGGCGGCACTATGCGCAGGTGATCGATGCAGACGGCATCGACCACCTGCCGACGCAAAGCGGCGGGTTGATCAGTGAAATCATGGTCACGCTGGATGGGCGTTTCGTCGACGATGCGTTGCTGCAGCGAGCATTGAGTGGCGAGGCGGGATGGAGCACGGCGGAGATCTTGCGCGCTCAGGCGCAGGCATTGCTAATGCAGGATTCCGGATGCGCCTCAGATCCCTGTGGGAGCTCGCTTGCCAGCGATGGCGTCCTGTCAGACAACGCCAATATCAAGCAAGCCGAACACCTGCTGCAACAAGCCCTGACCACCGCCCGCACCCAGGGCGCCCTCGCCTGGGAACTGCGCAGTGCCACATCACTGGCGCAACTCTGGCAACGCCAGTTGCGCGGTCATCAAGCACTGAATCTGCTGCGTCCTGTCTTTGAGCGGTTCAGTGAGGGCCATGCGACCCCGGACTTGCGCAAAGCGCGCGGGCTGATCAAGGCCTTAAGTGAAGGCATGCACGCCTGAGACGCGGCGTAACTGATCAATGTAGCGCGCATACCGGCGCTCAAGTTCGACCTTTTCCCCGCTGCGCTCAAGCTGCTCGCGCGCATAACATCGAGTGGTGTTGAGCATCCGGTAGCGGCAAGCGCTGCCGCTACCCTCCTCCGTCAGCAGCGATTTGTGCACCAGGCTTGTGATGATCGCGGCGAGGCGCGACGAGGCCAGTTGCGTGCAGCAGACCACCGCCAGCGTCGCCTCAAATGTGAAAGGCATCTTGAATACCGACAAGCGTTGCAAAACGCGCTGCTCCGGCTCACTCAAGCGCTGATAGCTGCAGTCCAGCGCAGCCTGCATCGACTGATGGCGCGGCACGGCGGTACGCCGGCCCTGGCTGAGCACCTGCAGACCGTTAGCCACGTGCGCGTGCAGCCCGACCAGACCCAGCGCATCGATCTGCGCCGCCGCCAGTTCGATCGCCAGTGGCAAGCCGTCCAGTTGCCGGCAAATTTCGCGTAGCGGCTGCACATCCTGAGCGCGCAGCTGGAAATCATGCTGGCGCGCCCGAGCACGACTGACGAACAACTGCACTGCCGGACAGCCCATGGCCTCAGCGACATCATCGACCGCCACAGGCTTTGGCATGCTCAAGGGTGGCAGTTGCTTGAGGACTTCACCCTTGACCTGCAAGGGCTCACGGCTGGTAACCAGAATGGACACACGAGGCGCCGCGCCTGAAAATTTTTCGATCAGCGCCTTGCAGGCCGCATCCTGATGCTCGGCATTATCCAGCACCAGCAAGGCATGACGCTCGCACAGCCCGGCCAGATCGCTGCCGAGCCGGTCCAGACAAAGCCCCAGCAATGGAGTGTCATCGCTAATCTGCGCGAGATCGACATGCCAGACGCCATGGCGAAAATACTGCACCAACAGTTCCGCTACACGCAGGGCCACGGTGGATTTGCCCACGCCGGTCGGGCCGGTAATGGTCAGCAGGCGACACGCTGGCATGAGTCGCATCAGACTGCCCACCAGCGCATCGCGGCCGATCACCGGAATCAGCCGCGCGGGCAGGTTGTGCGGTGGCGGATCGGCAGGCGTCTTCGGCGCAGCACTGTCGCGATGCACCGGGGCGATGAAACTGTAGCCACATTGCGGCACATTAACGATATAACGCTGACCGTTGCCACCGTCCCCCAGTGCGCGCCGCAATGCCGCAATGTGCACCCGCAGGTTGATTTCCTCGACCACCGATGTCGGCCACACCTGTGCGATCAATTGCTCTTTGGTGACCACCCGACCGGCGCGTTCAACCAGCACCTGCAAAATGTCCAGCGCACGACTGCCCACGCGCACTGGCCGATCCCCATTGAGGATCAGTCTTTGTCGCACATGAAAGGTATAAGGGCCGAAACGCAGCACTGACACCGGGTTGAAATCATCGAGGCTGTTCATGCCAACCATCTTGGCAGCGTTCGATGACGCGACAATGGCGACACGGGGCGCAACACGGACATACCGAGGCGCCAGACGGACAGAAACGCTCTAGCTGAACTGTTCGCGGTACTGCGCCGGGGTCAGGCCGAGCTTTTCAGCGAACAGCGAGCGCATGTGTCGGACACTGCCGAAACCGCTCTTGTAGGCCACGGTCTTGAGCGGTAACTCACTGGTTTCCAGAAGATTTCGTGCACAGTCGACGCGGGCGCTTTGCAGAAACTCCATCGGCGTCATGTTGATTTCCCGGGCGAACACCCGCGCGAAGTGCCGCGCACTCATATTGGCGATGGCGGCCATGCGCTCGACCGTAAACGCTTCGTCGAGATGCTCCAGTACGTAGCTCTGCGCGCGGGTAATCGGGGTTTCCTGCGGCGCCACGGCCGCCATCAATGGGCTGAACTGTGCCTGCCCGCCCTGCCGCTTCATCACCACCAGCAGGACTTTGGCGACATCCTGGGCAAGTTTCTTGCCGTGATCGCGCGCCACCACGGCCAACGCCATATCGATGCCTGCGGTGACACCGCCAGACGTAATCAGGTTGCGATCTTCGATATAGATCTGATCGGTGGCGACATCGGCCTTGGGAAACGCCCTGATCAGTCGCTCGGTGTAATTCCAGTGGGTGGTCACCTTATAGCCGTCAAGCAGACCGGCATGTCCCAATACAAAAGCGCCAGTGCAGATCGAACCGTAATACTCGGCACGCTGCACGGCGCCTTTGAGCCAGGCGAACAAAGCAGGGAACTGCTGGTTATAGGCACCGGGGCCGCCGGGCACGAGCAACAGGTCATAGCGCTCGGTGGCTTCTTCGATTGTCCGGTCGGCCTGCACCATTACGCCGTTGGATGCCCGCAGCGTGCCGGACTCAGTACCCAGAGTGACCAATTGATAGTGCGCGTCGGGCTTGAGGTAGCGGTTGGCAACCGCAAACACCTCCAGCGGCCCGGCCATGTCGAGCAGGAGAAAGTCGGGGAACAGCACCATTGCCACGGTTTTCATGGGAGCACGTCACTTCAATCGGAGAACATGAGACAGGCCGGACATTATGACCAAGCGAGGCATTCCAGGCGCGAAAAATTGTGTGAGCAGCCTCGCACAACTGTCAACCTGATCAGGACAGTCTTTCAGTTTCCACCTACTTATTGGTTTTCACGGTTAACAGTAACCTTCTCCTCACTCGGACGAATTCACGTCCCGCCAGGAGATTTTAATCATGCTGACTCTTCGCAAAGCCTCCGACCGTGGCCTCGCCAATCATGGCTGGTTGAAGTCGTTTCACACCTTTTCCTTCGCCAGCTATCGCAACCCTCGCGAACAGGGTTTCTCCGACCTGCTGGTGATCAATGATGACCGCGTTGCCGCCGGCAAAGGTTTCGGCCAGCACCCGCACCGCGACATGGAGATCTTTTCCTACGTGCTGGAAGGTGCGCTGGAACACAAGGACACGCTGGGCACCGGCTCGGTCATCCGCCCCGGGGACGTGCAACTGATGAGCGCCGGCAGCGGCGTGGCGCACAGCGAGTTCAACCATTCGGCCACCAAGCCTGTGCATTTCCTGCAGATCTGGATCGTGCCGGAAGTCAGCGGTGCCAAACCTCGCTATCAGCAGGAGCATTTCACCGCGCAGAAAAAACGCGGTCGCCTGCAATTGATCATCTCGCCTGACGGCAAGGACGGCTCGCTGAAAGTACGCCAGGACGCACGTGTGTTCGCCGGGCTGTTCGACGGCGAAGAAAGCGCCACGCTGAAACTGCCGGCCGACCGTTACGCGTATGTGCATGTGGCACGCGGTAGTGTTGAACTCAATGGCCAGCCATTGCAGGAAGGCGATGGTGTGCGGGTTCGCGAAGAACAGTTGCTGACCTTGAGCAACGGCGTCGATGCCGAGGTGCTGGTATTTGACTTGCGGCCGCAGGAGTTGCCGCAGATGCCATGACGCAGTGTTCCTACACTCATGAGAACGGCCTTCCGATGAAGGCCGTTTTTATTCGGGTGATTTGCTCCACGGCAGCATCGGCGGTATGGGCACGGTGAACTCCTTGCCCGCCTGAATCGCCGCCAACGTCGTCTGGACCGCTGCGTAGGTGTTGGCCTGATTGGCATAACAGGCACCGACGACGATGGCGACCAGCCCCACCAACTGCACGGCGGCCGCTGCCCAGACATTGGCTTTCGTCGTGCTTGCCTGCCTGATGGCTTCTTTCGATTCCTGTGCAATGTTCTGGATTGCCGAAGACATTAATTCGAAGCGTTTATCTCGTTCTGACTGGGCTCTGTCTCGCTCCGACTGCGCCCTGTCCATCTCTGACCGAATCCGGGAGTCTGCCTTGTCCCGCTCGGCCTGAGCCGCCAGGAATGCATCAATACGCATCGATACGCCTTCCATCCGCGCATCCATCCTTGCTTCTATGGTCTCGATCCTGGCATCGAATTCTTCGCGGCTTATGCTGCTCATGGTGTGCGTGTTCCGGCTGTCGTTGAATGGATCACTGTCTGAATGTTGCCTCAATTCCCTGGCTTTCAATTCGTCACCTTTGGCGGTTACCGAGACCTTCCGTGGTCGATCGTTTCAATGCGAGCCCTGTGACTCTCACCGGACTGTGGAAACGATAGAGCTGTTAGCCGATGCTCACAAGCCGGCCGATTCGGCCTGGTTTGTAGGCGTTTTCGTCAGCCAACGTAGCCTCCTCAAAGCAGCCTTGAGGTCATTGATTTTCCGGCGCAAACGCTTCGACTATCTGCTCGATTACCGCCCTCACCCGCGCCGTGTGGCGCAAATCCGCATGAGTCACCAGCCACACGTCGTACGGCAGCGGTCGCGTGCGTTGTGGCCACAACCTGATCAGGCCATCGCGTTCGCCCATGTATACCGGGATTTCTCCTACACCCAGACCCGCCGCAATCGAGCGGCGCACCAGCAGACTGGAGCTGAGACTGGCGACGATTCGCCCGCGACCCAACGGTTCGGAGACCAGCGTCAGGTCTTTCTTGCTTTGCAGATAGGGTTGATAGACCACCAGATCATGGCCTTCAAACGCCGTGTCTGTTTGCGGTGAGCCATTGGCGTCGATGTAAGCCTGCGAAGCGAACAGGCCCACCGGCCAGCGGGCAATGCGTCGGGCGATCAGGTCGGGATTGTCCGGCCGGGTGTTGCGCACGGCGATATCGGCTTCGCGTTTGGCCAGGCTGAGAATCTGCGTGGACGCATCCAGTTGCACGCGCACGTCCGGGTGCCGGGCATGCAAGCGCGCCATGGCCGGGATCAGGAAATCAATGGCCAGCGAATCGGTGGTGCTGACTCGCACGGTGCCGGTCAGGCGATCGTCCAGGCCCTCGATCTGCCGCTGCAGATCGAGCGCCGACTGCTCCATTTTCTCCACGCTCTTGAGCGCCGCTTCGCCGACCGCAGTCAATGCGTAACCGTCGGAAGTACGCAGGAACAGCGTTGCACTGAGGGTCTTTTCCAGCGCCGTGATACGCCGTCCGACAGTCGCCTGATCCACACCCAGCACCCGCGCCGCGCCCCGCAGCGTCGACTCACGGCAAACCGCCAGAAACACTCGTGCGTCATCCCAATTCATGTTTTCCCCTGAAATGCAAAAATGCATCAGCGAGCTGCTTAATCACTGCACTAATGCAGCGACGATAGCGGATATGCTCGATGGCATAAACCTTTCTTGAGATCGCTGTCATGCGTACTTCAACCTCCTCCGGCATCTGGATGCCGATCTTCGCCGGGCTCTGTGCCAGCCTGGTCAGCATTGGCCTGGCGCGCTTCGCTTACACCCCGTTGATCCCTTCGCTGATTGAGGCCCGCTGGTTCAGCGCCAATGATGTGGTCTACCTCGGCGCGGCCAATCTGGTCGGCTACCTGATCGGCGCGCTACTCGGTCGGCCGACGGCGCGCCAGCTCGGTAATAAAAATGCCTTGCGGCTGATGATGCTGTTGGTCACGGCAGCGTTTTTCGCCTGTGCATTCCCGTTGTCGGTGAGCTGGTTCTTCGGTTGGCGGCTGCTGTCGGGCATTGCCGGTGGCGCCATCATGGTGCTGGTGGCTGCAACCGTTCTGCCGCATGTGCCGACAGCGCGCAAAGGATTGGCCAGTGGTGCGATCTTCCTCGGCATCGGCCTTGGCATCGCTGGCTCCGGGACGTTGGTGCCGCCGCTGTTGAGCTTGGGCTTGCAGGCAACGTGGCTGGGCCTTGGGGCTTTGGCGCTGATGCTGACCGCACTGAGCTGGTTCGGCTGGCCGGACGACTTTGCCCATCCGTCGGTGACACATGAAGTGACGGGCGCAGAGCCAACACCGCGCGCGGTGTATCTGTTGTTCGCCCAGTACGCGTTCATGGCCGCAGGGCTGGTGCCGGCGATGGTGTTTCTGGTGGACTACGTCGCACGTGGTCTTGGCGCTGGCGCGCATACCGGTGCACTGATCTGGGTGATGTACGGTCTGGGCGCGATTGTCGGGCCGGTGAGTTATGGTTTTCTTGCCGATCACCTGGGCGCTCGCTCCGGCATTCGTTTGGTGCTGGCGGTGCAAGCGGTTGCCCTCGGCCTGCTGGCGGTCTCTCACGCGTTTCTGGCACTGGCGTTGCTGGCGGTGATTCTCGGTTCCTTCCCGCCGGGGATCGTGCCGCTGGCCCTGGCGCGGGTGCATGAGCTGGTGCCGGAGCATCATCGTCAGCAGATTGCCTGGAGCCGCGCGACCGTGTCGTTCGCCACGTTTCAAGCCTTGGCCGGGTTTGCCTATTCGGCACTGTTCAATGCCAGTGGAGGTCATCACACACTGTTGTTCGTGATCGCCGCAGGCGCAATCGTCTTTGCGCTATTGCTGGAATATGCCGTGAAGTGGCTGCCCGTCGCGGCTGGACCACGCCGTTGCACAAATTGAGGGGAATCATTGCCCACCCGGCAAGCTCCCATTACAGAACGTACGCCTACAGGAGTCGACATGTCCCTGCCCAATGAAATGACCCGCATCGAAATCACCGAGCCCGGTGGGCCCGAAGTTTTGCAGCCCAAGCGCGTGCCGCTGCCGGTCGCCGCCGCCGGCGAAGTGCTGATTCGCGTGCATGCCGCCGGTATCAATCGCCCGGACGCCCTGCAGCGTGCCGGTAAATACCCAATGAAACCCGGTATGAACCCGATTCCAGGGCTGGAAGTCTCCGGTGAAGTCGTCGCGCTTGGCGAGGGTGTCAAGCAGTTCGCCATCGGTGACCGCGTCTGCGCGCTGACCAATGGTGGCGGCTATGCCGAATACTGTGCGGTTCCAGCCGGCCAGACGCTGCCGATCCCTGACGGCCTCGACTGGGTGCATGCTGCGGCCATTCCGGAAACCTTCTTCACTGTCTGGGCCAACCTGTTCGGTCTTGGCGGCGCGAGCCGCGGCCAGCGTGTGCTGATTCACGGCGGCACGAGCGGCATCGGCACTACCGCGCTGATGCTGTGCCGCGAGTTCGGTATTGAAGCATTTGCCACCGCCGGCAGCGCCGATAAATGCGCAGCGATCCGTGAGCTTGGTGGCGAGGCGATCAACTATCGCGATGAGGACTTCGCCGCGGTGATCGCTGAGAAGACCAGCAATCAGGGGGTCAACGTCATTCTCGACATTATGGGCGGCTCGTACTTCAACAGTAATGTCAGCGCACTGGCAATGGACGGCCGACTGGTCATGCTCGGCTTCCTTGGCGGCGCCCGGGCCAACGACATCGACCTGCTGGCCATTCTCGGCAAACGCGCGGTGGTCACCGGTTCGCTGCTGCGCGCTCGCACCGCTGCAGAAAAAGCCGAGATCGCTGCGCAACTGCGCGAACATGTCTGGCCAGCGCTGGCTGCCGGGCACTGTCTGCCGATGATCCATAAGGTCTACCCGCTCTCCGATGCGGCAAAGGCCCACGCTCATATGGAGTCGGGTGACCATATCGGCAAAATCGTACTGCAGGTGAGTTGAGCCGCAGCATCTTGTAATCAATGCAGCCGGACAGCGGTCGAAAAAATCACGCGCAGACCTGAGCATCTGGTAAAAGGCGTTCTTTGTCTGCGCTTGGGTGAAACGTTTAAATGTTCCGGTCCTTCATGACGCGTCTGCGCCGTCGCCGTCTGGCGTTCGCCTGCATGGCCGCGTTGATCATCGGCGTGCCGATCAGTTGTGCTGTGCTCGAACACACAGAGCGCACCCTGCTGTTTCGCATCGAACCGGGCAATGCCGGCTGGTATCGCGGTTTGCCCGGCAGCGTGCAGGAACTCGACCTGCAACCGAAAAGCTTCAAGGCCGGAGAAAACATTCATGCCTGGTGGTGGCCGGCGGAGAAAGCCGATGCGCCGGCGATTCTTTATCTGCACGGGGTCCGCTGGAACCTCACCGGGCAGCTGTTCCGCATCGAACAACTGCGTGCGGCGGGCTATTCGGTGCTGGCCATCGACTACCGTGGCTTTGGTCAGAGCAAGGGTGATCTACCCTCGGAAAGCAGTGTTTATGAAGACGCTCGCGTTGCGTGGGAGCGCTTCCAACAGCTGCAACCGAACCCGAACAAACGCCTGATCTATGGTCACTCTCTGGGCGGCGCGGTAGCGATTGATCTGGCCGCTGAACTCGGACAGCAGGCTGCTCGCAGCCACTCGCCCTTACCCGTGCGCGGTCTCGTCATTGAGTCGACCTTCACGTCGCTGGCCGACGTGGCTGCCGCCGTCGCCAATACCTCGCTACCCGTGCGCTGGCTGTTGTCACAGAAATTCGATTCCATCGACAAGATAGCCGACATTCACATGCCACTGCTGGTGGTGCATGGCCAGGCGGACGCCTTCGTACCGCCGCGCTTCAGTGAACAATTGTTCAATGCCGCTGAGCAGCCCAAACGCCTGCTGCTGGTGCCCGGAGCGACACACAACAACAGCATGGCGCTAGGCGGCCGGGACTATCGCAAGGCACTGGATGCGTTGATGCAGACCCAACCATCGCCGCGGGTTGCCGGGCCGGCAGTGGCCAAGGGCTCCGGCGACTCCTGAGCTGTCCGGTCAACCTACGCACATCGGCATCAGCGCCGTGCCAGCTCGTGGCGTACGCACTGTTCGTAATAGGTCTGCTTGACCGCCGCGGGCTTTAGCTTGGAACTGCTGTTATAGGTTTGCTCGGTAATGCCCATCGCGGTCATGCGCATCCAGGGCTGCTGGAACCGCCGAACCTGCAATTGTTTTCGCGCGCCATACAACGAGACTCCAGAGAGTTTTGACCGCTGCGCGCCGGCAGCAATGTCCGAGCCCCAAGTGCAGGCAAAGCGATGGCTCTTGCTTAGCTCTTTTGCCTGCACGCCCGAGACGATCAAAGTCAGCGTAATCATCGCAACAGTGATAACAATCGTCCGCATATAGCCGACCTAACCTTCTGAAAAAAGGCGATTTTGCCGGGACAGATCAAGTCCGGGGGCCAGCAATTTGCCTTCCTGCGAGGACTCCCCTTTGAAACGAATGCATTCCGAGTCCTGCCGCTCGTCCAGTCCCTAGCACCTTTGGCGGGCTGGCTTATCCATAACAGTACATTCCGCCCTGCAGAAGGTTCATGCAATGAACAGGAAAATCGCCGCCTTATCGTTCGCCAGTCTGTTTCTGATCGGCCCGCTTCACGCATCGGCAGCCGAAACGACAGCGGGCTCCGCGACCCCGGCCACCGCCCTGCCGGGTGTCAATCATGCACAAAGCTCCCGCGACCATGATGAGAAGGCTAACAAGAAAGGCGAAGAGTCATCGGGTGCCAACGCGGGGTCACAGCCTCATGAGACGGAGAAGGATGCCGCCACGTCCAGTGACTCTAAAGATCTCGAGAAAAAGCCCACCCAGTGATATCCAATGGACAACTCGAAGACCATCCGGTCTGTAGCTCGGGCATCCAGAAATGCAAAGGCCAATGTCATCGACATTGGCCTTTGCATTTCAGTCTCGAAGAAACCGGTTCGTCATTGCTTGGTGCACTGAGCACCCAGTCCCATTCCCATCGACCCCAGCGCAACCATCGGGCCGCTCGGCAGTTCGCACTTGTATTCACCGCCATCGGTTTGAGCGGTGTAGTAGGTGGTATTGAAGTCGTTGCGGATGTTGGAAACCTTGATAACGGGTTTGCCAATGGTGGTCTGCGCTCGATCCTTCAGATCACTTTCTCCCGGTTTGACGGTCTGGCATCCAGAGACCGCGAGCGCGAATGTTGCGAGTAAAACCAGAACCGGGACAGTCCTTGATGAGTTCATTGCAGATCGACCTTTTTGATTTTTTATGCCGGAAAATTTTGACAGCAAGCTGTCAGGCGATAGGACTTTAAAGTCGAGCCGGGACAGGGGCAATTAGGTCGGATGTGCTAGTGGCTGAAAGCTACCGTCGCTCCCGACGAGGTTTTGCAACTGCTTTCGGGTGACGCACGGATATTTGCGCGACCTCAATTACCAAATTAGAAAAAATGAATTAGCCACTTGATCCTTCGGTCAAGAATTATGAATGCAGTAAATCTGACGAGGTGACAGCAATGACTATCCAGGCAGAGACACTCGCAAAATTGACTGAAGCGCTTAAAGAGCGAGGCATGAACAGGGTTTCAGACATCCATTTCACCCGCGCGCCTTACCGATACAACCATCGCTGGATTTGTATTGTAGAGTGAATGTGCTGACTGCCTGCGGCTGGATCGAAGTGTCTAGCGTGGGCGCCTCGGCCCAGCTCTTTTTGCGCCACGATAGCGAGGTCGTCGACTGTTGAGAATTTATCCATAATTCGACGGCAACAAAAAACCCGGCACGGTGGCCGGGTCTTGTGACTGGTCCAGGATCATGGCGCCTTTTTCGCACCGCCGTTATCCCGGCCTGTCTGAGCATCCTGGTCAGAACCGGGATTCCCGGGTGGCGGGTTCCAGTCCTCTGGTCGCTCCTCGGCCCCCTGTTTTGGTTCAGAGACAGCCTGTTCCAGGCCAGAATCATGGCCCTTGCCAGAGTCCGGCGTTTGCTCGCCAGGTCCCGGATAAGGAGCATCAGGACCGTTGTTGTCGTCAATCATCATTCTCTCCCGTCAGTGAGCGCAGGACTGCGCTTACTACTGAGAGACGATCCGACGCCAGGGAGTGCAATTCGCTCGACGAGTGGAAATTAAAAAGCCCGTATAACAAGGAGGCCCGCGAGGCCATCACTTATTACGCTGCAGCCAACCTGTCAGCATGAACACCAGACCAGGTATCAACAGGCCCGGCGCGACATAGGCTAAGGTTCCGCTGGCGAGAAGACCAGTGAGACCGAAAACGAAGCCGCAAATCGTCAGCGGCAGTCCCACGATAAACATTGGCTGCTTGAACGCCTTATCCATTACGAGATTCCATTCTGAGATTTTTCTCAAACGACGGGAGCCCGCAAATGATGGCGGGCGAGAAATTCCATCAACCGTGCGCAAGATTCCGATTCATGGCTGAAGTAGTGCCCGCGGTCGTCCAGAAGCAGCGTAGACGAGAAGATCCCATTCGAGAAGCCCCCGCAAATCTACCGCCCATGAAAAAGCCCAACTGGTGAAGTTGGGCTAAGTCATTGAAAAATATGGTCGGGACGGAGTGATTCGAACACTCGACCCCTAGCACCCCATGCTAGTGCGCTACCGGACTGCGCTACGCCCCGACTGATGTTGCATCTCGTTCTTCACCTCGAAGAACGCTCAAGAATATAGCGCAAGCATTTGAAAACTGGAAGTATTCAAACGCTGCTTTTTATTTCTTGAGTACTACCAGCACGTCTTCGAGTTCGGCAATCATCTGCCGAATCATCTGCTTGTACTGGGTGGTGTCGTCTTTGGCCTCATCGCCGGACAGGCGCAGGCGTGCGCCACCGATGGTGAAACCCTGATCGTAAAGGAGCGCGCGGATCTGCCGGATCATCAGCACGTCCTGGCGCTGATAATACCGGCGGTTTCCGCGGCGTTTGACGGGGTTGAGCTGAGGAAACTCCTGCTCCCAGTAGCGCAGCACGTGTGGTTTTACGGCACACAGCTCGCTCACTTCACCAATGGTGAAGTAGCGTTTGCCCGGGATGACGGGTAGTTCGTCGTTATGACTTGGTTCCAGCATAAGCCTCAACTCGGGCCTTCAACTTCTGCCCTGGACGAAAGGTGACCACACGGCGAGCCGTGATCGGGATTTCTTCCCCCGTTTTCGGGTTGCGGCCAGGCCGCTGGCGTTTGTCCCGAAGGTCGAAATTGCCGAAACCGGACAATTTGACCTGCTCGTTGTCTTCGAGAGCGTGCCTGATTTCCTCGAAAAACAGTTCTACCAATTCCTTGGCTTCCCGCTTGTTCAGGCCCAGCTCTTCATACAGACGTTCCGCCATCTCAGCTTTCGTCAAAGCCCCCATACGTCACTTCCTTAACGTGGCGTTCAACCTTTGTTCGAGCGAGGTGAGGATATTTTGCGTCGTCGAATTCACCTCATCGTCATTAAGAGTGCGCGATGGATGCTGCCAGGTCAAGCCAAC
This sequence comes from Pseudomonas retamae, assembly GCF_043496865.1. Lineage (NCBI taxonomy): Bacteria > Pseudomonadati > Pseudomonadota > Gammaproteobacteria > Pseudomonadales > Pseudomonadaceae > Pseudomonas > Pseudomonas retamae. The sequence goes on along the minus strand of NZ_JBIEIL010000010.1, from coordinate 275,239 downwards.
GGCGAGGCTTTTTCTATCAGGATCAATGCCTTTACCCTGATACACGTCAAACAGCCTGAGATCTGTGAGCCATTCGCCTGCATTTTCACGGATTACGTCCAGTACAGCCGAGGCTGCGACGTCTTTATGCGCGATCAGTGCAAGGTCACGACGCACTTCAGGAAAGCGCGACAACTCGTGGAATTTCGGCATTTTACCGAGTGCCACTTCTGCCAGAACCAGCTCGAAAACGAAGACCGGACGATCCAGGCCCAACGCTTTCGACAATTCCGGGTGAATGGCGCCGATGAAACCGACCTCACGGCCTTCGCGTTCAATGCGCGCGGTTTGGCCCGGGTGCAGCGCCGGGTGTTTGCCCGGTGCAAAGGTGAACGAATCCAGCGCGCCAGCGAAGCCCAGCACCGCTTCCACATCAGCCTTGACGTCGAAGAAGTCCACCGTATCGCGACCCTGCGCCCAGCCTTCCGGCAGACGGCTGCCGCAAACCACACCCGACAACATCGGTTCTTGCTTCAGGCCGTCGAGCTGACCGACAAAACGCAGGCCGCTTTCGAAAAGACGCACGCGATCCTGTTGACGATTGAGGTTGTGCTGCAGCGCTTTGACCAGGCCCGGCCACAGCGACGAACGCATGGCAGCCATGTCATTGGAAATCGGGTTGGCCAGCAACAGAGGTTCAACGCCCGGATTGAACAGTTCGAACTGACGCGGATCGATGAAGCTGTAAGTGATCGCTTCCTGATAGCCGCGAGCGACCAGCAGACGACGCAGCTCCAGCAGATCGCTACGCGCTTCTGCCTTGGCTTGTGGTGCCAGACGTGCTTGCGGGTAACGAACCGGCAGACGGTTGTAGCCGTAGAGACGGGCCAGCTCTTCGATCAGATCGACTTCCAGGCTGATATCGAAGCGATGGCTTGGCACTTCAACGCGCCATTGCCCTGCCCCATCGGCGGTAATCTTCAGACCCAGCCCGCCGAGCAGGCTTTCGACCTGAGCCGAATCCATTTCCATGCCCAGCATTTGCGTGATGCGCTGGGAACGCAGGGTGATCGGCGCGATCGACGGCAGGTGCTGCTCGCTGACCGTCTCGATGATCGGGCCGGCTTCGCCACCGGTGATGTCCAGCAGCAGGCCAGTGGCGCGCTCCATGGCTTCACGGGCCAGTTGCCAGTCAACGCCACGCTCGTAGCGGTGCGAGGCGTCAGTGTGCAGGCCGTAGGAACGGGCTTTGCCAGCTACAGCGATCTGGTCGAAGAACGCACTTTCCAGGAACACGTCGCGCGTGGTTGCGGAGACACCGCTGTGCTCACCGCCCATCACACCGGCAATTGCCAGCGCACGGGTGTGGTCAGCGATCACCAGCGTATCGCTACGCAGGCTGACTTCCTGACCATCGAGCAGTACCAGCTTCTCGCCCTCTTCGGCCATGCGCACACGGATACCGCCATTGATTTCGGCGAGATCGAACGCGTGCAGCGGCTGACCCAGTTCGAGCATCACGTAGTTGGTGATGTCGACGGCAGCGTCGATGCTGCGCACGTCGGCGCGACGCAGACGCTCAACCATCCACAAAGGTGTCGGCTTGGACAAATCAACGTTACGGATCACGCGGCCCAGATAACGCGGGCATGCGGCGGGCGCCAGTACTTCGACCGAGCGTACCTCGTCGTGCGCAGCGGCAACAGCGGCCACGACAGGACGCGTTACTGGCGCTGCGTACAGCGCACCGACTTCACGGGCCAGACCGGCCAGCGAGAGGCAGTCGCCACGGTTCGGGGTCAGGTCGACCTCAATGCTTGCGTCTTCCAGATCCAGATAAACCCGGAAATCTTCGCCCACCGGCGCATCGGCCGGCAGCTCCATCAGACCGTCGTTGCCTTCGCCAATCTGCAACTCGGCTTGCGAGCACAGCATGCCGTTGGACTCGACGCCGCGCAGCTTGGCCTTTTTGATCTTGAAATCACCCGGCAGCTCGGCGCCGATCATGGCGAACGGGATCTTCAGGCCCGGACGCACGTTCGGCGCACCGCACACGACCTGGAAGGTTTCCGCGCCATTGCTGACCTGGCACACGCGCAATTTATCGGCGTCAGGGTGCTGCTCGGTGCTCAGCACCTCACCCACCACCACACCGCTGAATACACCGGCAGCCGGGGTCACGCTGTCGACCTCCAGACCGGCCATCGACAGACGGGCAACCAGCTCGTCACGGTCTACCTGCGGGCTAACCCAGCCACGCAGCCATTGTTCACTGAATTTCATCCTGCTCTCCTAAGAATTCGTTACGACTAGCGAAATTGCGCGAGGAACCGCAAGTCGTTGTCGAAGAACAGACGCAAGTCGTTCACGCCGTAACGGAGCATGGCCAGACGTTCGACGCCCATGCCGAAAGCAAAGCCGGAGAACTCTTCCGGATCGATGCCGGACATGCGCAGCACGTTCGGGTGAACCATGCCGCAGCCCATCACTTCCAGCCAGCCGGTCTGCTTGCAGACGCGGCAGCCTTTACCGCTGCACATCACGCATTCCATGTCGACTTCAGCGGATGGCTCGGTGAACGGGAAGTACGAAGGACGGAAACGTACGGCCAGTTCCTTCTCGAAGAACACCCGCAGGAATTCTTCGATGGTGCCTTTGAGATCGGCAAAATTGATGTCGCGATCGACCAGCAGGCCTTCGACCTGGTGGAACATCGGCGAGTGGGTGATATCGGAGTCGCTGCGATACACACGGCCCGGACAGACGATGCGGATCGGCGGCTGCTTCGATTCCATGGTGCGGACCTGTACCGGCGAGGTATGGGTGCGCAACAGCATGTTGGCATTGAAATAGAAGGTGTCATGCATCGACCGGGCCGGGTGGTGGCCTGGGATGTTGAGCGCTTCGAAGTTGTGATAATCGTCTTCCACCTCGGGGCCTTCGGCGATGCCGTAGCCAATGCGGGTGAAGAACTGCTCGACACGCTCCAGCGTGCGGGTCACCGGATGCAGACCACCGGAGGTCTGGCCACGGCCCGGCAATGTCACGTCGATGGATTCGGCGGACAGTTTGGCAGCCAGTTCGGCTTCTTCAAACAGAGCCATGCGCGCATTGAGAACGCCTGTGACACGCTCCTTGGCAACGTTGATCAGGGCGCCGACTTGCGGACGCTCTTCTGCTGGCAGATTGCCCAGGGTCTTCATCACCTGAGTCAATTCGCCCTTTTTGCCAAGGTATTGAACCCGGATTTGCTCCAGGGCATTGATATCTTCAGCGCTTTGCACAGCCTCTAGTGCTTGAGCGACCAGCGCATCCAGGTTTTCCATGTACAGACTCCAGATACAAAATAGGGGAAGAGCTTGAAGGCTCTTCCCCTATTTATGACGTTTAACACCTGACCCCACAAAGGTGAGGCCGGGTGACTGTCGGGGGTACTTAAGCCAAGGTGGCTTTAGCTTTCTCGACAATCGCAGCAAACGCCGCTTTTTCGTTCACTGCCAGATCAGCCAGAACCTTACGGTCGATCTCGATGGACGCTTTTTTCAGGCCAGCGATGAAACGGCTGTAGGACAGACCGTTAACACGAGCACCAGCGTTGATACGAGCGATCCACAGAGCGCGGAACTGACGTTTTTTCTGACGACGGTCACGGTAGGCGTACTGGCCTGCCTTGATTACCGCTTGCTTGGCAACACGGAATACGCGGGAGCGTGCGCCGTAGTAGCCTTTAGCAAGTTTCAGAATTTTTTTGTGACGCTTACGGGCAATGACGCCACGCTTTACACGAGCCATGAGTTACTTCCTCTATTCTTGACTAAATTAACGAAGGCGCAGCATGCGCTCGACTTTTGCCACGTCAGACGGATGCAGCAAGCTGCTACCGCGCAATTGACGCTTACGCTTGGTCGACATTTTAGTCAGGATGTGGCTCTTGAAAGCGTGCTTGTGCTTGATGCCGTTAGCAGTTTTCAGAAACCGCTTGGCAGCACCACTTTTGGTTTTCATTTTTGGCATGTTCGGATACTCCGCATTCAGTTGATAAACATAATCAGAAGGCCTGCCGTGCCCTGTTGATTACTTCTTCTTTTTCGGGGCGATGACCATGATCAGCTGGCGTCCTTCCATCTTAGGATGCTGTTCGACCGAACCGTACTCGAGCAGGTCTTGTTCAACCCGCTTGAGGAGTTCCATCCCCAGCTCCTGGTGGGCCATCTCACGGCCGCGGAATCGCAAGGATACCTTGGCCCTGTCCCCGTCACTCAGGAAACGTACCAGGTTGCGCAGTTTTACCTGGTAATCCCCTTCCTCCGTCCCTGGACGAAACTTGATTTCTTTAACCTGAATCTGCTTCTGGTTCTTCTTCGCCGCGGCAATCTGCTTCTTCTTTTCGAAGATCGACTTGCCGTAGTCCATCACCCGGCAAACCGGCGGGACTGCGTCCGCGGAGATTTCCACCAGATCAAGCTTTGCTTCTTCAGCGATACGAAGCGCTTCATCAATCGAGACGATGCCAATCTGCTCGCCATCAGCGCCAATTAACCGAACCTCGCGTGCCGAGATATTCTCGTTGATCGGGGCTTTCGGTGCAGCTCGTTTATCTTGTCTCATTTCACGCTTAATAATAATTACTCCGAATCTGGGCGACCACGCCGGGAAACCGCTTGCGCGAGAAACTCAGCGAACCGGGCGACGGGCATCGAGCCCAGGTCAGCACCTTCACGAGTACGCACAGCGACAGTCTGCATCTCGACTTCCTTATCTCCGATAACCAAAAGATAGGGAACCTTGAGCAAAGTATGCTCGCGGATTTTAAAGCCGATCTTTTCATTTCTCAAGTCGGACTTGGCACGAAATCCGCTTTCGTTGAGAGTTTTTTCAACCTCTGCAACAAAATCTGCCTGTTTATCAGTGATATTCATGATCACCGCCTGCGTTGGCGCCAGCCAGGCAGGGAACGCACCCTCGTAGTGCTCGATCAGAATCCCGACGAATCGCTCGAAGGAACCGAGGATCGCACGGTGCAGCATCACCGGGTGTTTGCGGCTGTTGTCTTCGGAGACGTATTCAGCGCCCAAACGGACAGGCAGGTTAAAATCGAGCTGCAAGGTACCACATTGCCAGACGCGACCGAGGCAATCTTTTAGCGAGAACTCGATCTTCGGACCGTAGAACGCACCCTCGCCCGGCTGCAGATCGTACGGCAGGCCCGCAGAATCAAGGGCTGCAGCCAATGCGGCTTCAGCGCGATCCCACAGCTCGTCGGAACCGACACGTTTTTCCGGACGAGTGGACAGCTTCATCTCGACATCGGTGAAGCCGAAGTCGCGATAAACGTCCATGGTCAGCTTGATGAACGCGGCGGACTCAGCCTGCATCTGCTCTTCGGTGCAGAAAATGTGGGCGTCATCCTGAGTGAACGCTCGCACACGCATGATGCCGTGCAGCGCGCCCGACGGCTCGTTGCGGTGGCAGGCACCGAATTCGGCCAGACGCATCGGCAGTTCGCGGTAACTTTTCAGGCCCTGATTGAACACCTGCACGTGGCAAGGGCAGTTCATCGGCTTGATCGCGTAGTCGCGACTTTCCGACTCAGTGGTGAACATGTTGTCGGCGTAGTTGGCCCAGTGCCCGGATTTCTCCCACAGGCTGCGGTCAACGACTTGCGGCGTTTTGATCTCGAGGTAGCCGTTGTCGCGTTGCACCTTGCGCATGTACTGCTCGAGCACCTGATACAAGGTCCAGCCGTTCGGGTGCCAGAAGACCATGCCCGGCGCTTCTTCCTGGGTGTGGAACAGGCCCAGACGTTTGCCGATCTTGCGGTGATCGCGCTTTTCAGCTTCTTCGATGCGCTGAATGTAGGCCGCCAATTGCTTCTTGTCGGCCCAGGCAGTGCCGTAAACGCGCTGCAATTGCTCGTTTTTGGCGTCGCCGCGCCAGTAGGCGCCGGACAGCTTGGTCAGCTTGAAGGATTTCAGAAAACGCGTGTTCGGCACATGCGGACCGCGGCACATGTCGACGTATTCTTCGTGATAGTACAGGCCCATGGCCTGTTCGTTCGGCATGTCCTCGACCAGGCGCAGCTTGTAGTCTTCGCCGCGGGCCTTGAACACTTCGATCACTTCAGCGCGCGGAGTGACTTTCTTGATCACGTCGTAATCTTTTTCGATCAGCTGCTGCATGCGCTGTTCGATGGCGGCCATGTCGTCCGGAGTAAAAGGACGCTCGAAGGCGATGTCGTAATAGAAGCCTTCGTCGATGACCGGCCCGATGACCATTTTTGCAGTCGGGTACAGCTGCTTCACCGCATGGCCGACCAGGTGCGCGCAAGAGTGGCGAATGATCTCCAGCCCCTCTTCATCCTTTGGCGTGATGATTTGCAGGGTCGCGTCGCTGCTGATGATGTCGCTGGCGTCGACCAGTTGCCCATTGACCTTGCCGGCCAGGGTGGCCTTGGCCAGACCCGCACCAATGGATGCGGCGACCTCGGCTACGGAAACCGGGTGATCGAATGAACGTTGACTGCCGTCGGGAAGAGTAATAGTTGGCATGGCGCCTCCTCTCCTAGTGGTGACCCCTACCAAAGGTCACGTGGGTTGGGATGAGCCAGTACAAGATCCGGTCCAGGCCATTCAACGATGAACGCCTGCCTTACAGCGGCAGGAGCCTTGCGGCCAACCGGAAAACCGAACCAGAGTGACTGGGATTCAAATCAGAATTTTCGCACGCTGACCGCGGCCGGGACTGAAGGTCATCGGCGCCTGAAAACGCATGAGATCAGCATCCTAGCACAGATGAGCGGTCGCTTACGTGCTGATTTGGCAGAAGGCAAACCGTCCGTTTTTATGCCAGAGTGCTGAACTAGATCGGCTCTTGAGCCCTCAGATAACAAGACATTGACCCACAAGGAGCATCCTCGCATGCGTCTGAACACCTTATTCGCCGTCGTCGCCCCTCTTGCTCTGTTGCTGCCGCTGAGCGCTCATGCCGACTGGCCGAAGGGCGAGCGTGAGAAATACATGGCGCAGTGCACCCAGGCTGCAACGCAACAAATTGGCGCCGCCGCAGCCAAATCTCATTGTGCCTGTGGTGCCGATGCCATCAAGTCTTATCCGGCCAGCGATATTCAGGCATTGATGGACAACAAGGCGACCCCGGAACTGCAACAGAAAGCCCTGGGTCAGATCGCCAAATGCAAGGCAAATACCGCTCCGAAAAAATGAGAAAACCGCGCTTTCTGATCGGCTGAAAGCTGATAAAAAGTGCTGGAAATGAAGCTTTTCAGACGATTTATGCAGGTTTTACAGGTTTTTTTATCGTCTTTACGTTTCGCTGCAAGCCTTTCAAACCGGGGCTTTCAGCAGAAACGGGTGGTAAAGAAAACACGACTGATTGGCAAACAGCACGTCCGGGGGGCTCCCAAAGCGAACATTTCGACTATGATACCCGGGTGTGCCCAGTTGGCCTGAGCAGCACAGTACTACTGAAAATATATGTTTCTTGGAGATACACCATGTCTAATCGCCAAACCGGCACCGTTAAATGGTTCAACGATGAAAAAGGCTTCGGCTTCATCACTCCTCAAGGTGGCGGTGACGACCTGTTCGTACACTTCAAAGCTATCGAATCCGACGGTTTCAAAAGCCTGAAAGAAGGCCAGACCGTCTCTTTCGTGGCTGAGAAAGGCCAAAAGGGTATGCAAGCTGCACAAGTTCGCCCAGAGTAATTTCCTGGCGCACTAAAAAAACCCCGTCCATGTGACGGGGTTTTTTGTGGCCGCAACAAAGTGGTTTGCGATCAGCCGCAGTTGACGCGGGTGACCACCAGATTGTTGTCAGTGTTCAGATTCAAACGATCGGAACGGTATTCCAGGGTGATCATGTCGGTCGGCTTGAGGAACCGCGCATTTTGCGCACCGGCCTTGACGCGCGCCTGCTCCAGGAGTTCCGGCGAAGCCTTTTTGCCGACGGTGAACTGCGCCGCCGATGCTTCACAGCGGCTGTGACCGGCGTCAGTCGCCACACTATCCTTTGCCGACTCGCTGGAGCTCGTGCTGCAACCGGCCAACAGCGCAGCGGCGATGAGTGCACCCAGTGTCGCGAACTTCAAAGGCATGAAGCCTCCTTGATTTCAAAATGGTTAAGCTGAGATCGTGCGACCGCCAATCCGGCGTTTGGTTTCGCAAGCAAAGCCATCACCCGGCGCACAATCGGAAAAATGCCGAGTGTGCCTGAGCGCAACAGCGTTCTCAGCCTGCAATCGTGACTGAATATTAACGGCGCTCAGTAAACGTCGATGTAGTCGTAAGGCGGATTCGGCCAGTTGTCCTTGAGCGCGTTGTAGATCTGCATGACCCAGACCTCATCACTCGCCGCCACATTACCCACATAACCAGAACCTTTCGCCCACGTCTCGAGGCGAAACAGCAGACCATCGATATCCTGCCCACCCGTGACCGTCGACAGATAGGCGATGCCGCCCTTGGTCACGCGCAATTGGGTGTGCACGTCATCGCTGGCCGAGGCCAATAACTGGCGCACAGCCTCGAGGGTGAGGCCGTCGGGAGTGTTCAAATCGATTTGCACAGCACAGCCTCTGGATCGCTGGAAAAGACCAAGTGTCGCATAGCACCCCGCTCATGCCTAAGTCGCAGTGCCAAGCGCACGACAAAATGGTTAACTCGACGTTCGGACTATCCACTCTTCGAGCGCCCCATGAACACCATCAGCATCGACGCCGACATCAAAGCCAAATGGGCAGACGGACACAGCTCTTACAGCCCGGGCACCGCCGAGGAGCTTGCGTTGATTGGCATCGATCTGCTGGTCAAGGCGCTGGGCACCGAAGCGGCCCAGCAATTCATAAAGCAGGTTTTCGAGCGCTACCCGGTCGAGGTAACCGCGCAGGAAATGACCGAGAAGGGATAAAAAAACCCGCAGGCTGGCACCTGCGGGCGGGTCGTTTATTTCAAGCGCTTGAGACGCTCGGTCAGCAAATCAAAGAAGCCCTGAGCATCGCCATTCTCCACCCAGAAAGCATTCTTGGGCGCCTTCAGGCCATCGTACCAATCGACAATGGTCTGACCAAACGTCGGGCCTTCGCGACTGTCGACCACCACGTTGACCGCGCGACCAGTGAACAGCTCAGGCTTGAGCAGATACGCGACGACGGTGGCGTCATGCACAGGGCCACCCGGAATGCCGTAGTGTTCCATATCGCCTTTGATGTATTCGTTGAGGATGTCGCCGACAATTTTGCTCGCATTGTTATTGAGCGCGGCAATCTGCTTCAGGCGGGCATCGCTGGTGAGGATCTTGTGCGTCACGTCCAGCGGCAGATAAGTCAGCTTCACCCCACTTTTCAGCACCACTTCCGCCGCCTGCGGGTCGGCGAACAGGTTGAATTCGGCGACTGGCGTGATGTTGCCGCCGTTGAAATGTGCGCCGCCCATGATCACCACTTCCTTGATGCCCTGAACGATCTCCGGCTCCTGAATCAACGCCAGCGCCAGATTGGTCTGCGGCCCCAGCATGGCGATGGTGATGCTGTGTGGCTTGGCCTTTTTCAGGGTGTCGATCAGGTAATTGACCGCACTGCCCTCAGCCAGGCCTTTTTTCGGCTCATGCACGGTGACACCCGACAGGCCTTCCTTGCCATGAATGTTTTCGGCGTAGATCGGCGTGCGCATCAGCGGTTTAGGCGCGCCGGCGTATACCGGTACATCTTCGCGCCCTGCCCATTCGCGAGCCAGTCGAGCGTTACGCGAGGTTTTGTCCAGACGCACGTTGCCGGCCACGGTGGTCAGCGCGCGGATATTCAGCTCGTCCGGCGAAGCCAGGGCGAACAGCAAGGCGACGACATCGTCAGCACCCGGATCGGTGTCGATGATCAGGTCGATCTTCTCCGCCGCCTGAGCGCCGGTGGCAGTGATTAAGGACAAAAGCAGCAGACTCCGGAGCAGTTGGTGCAGTTTCTGAGCATAGCGTTGCATGGCGCATTCCTTGTGCAGATGAAATCGAAAAATCAGAACGTAACTCCCGCGACCAGCACGATGTTGCAGTAAGGCTGGCATTCGCCTGTACGAACAATCGCCCGCGCCTGTCGGCTGAGCACCTTGAATTGCTCGTGGCCGAGCAGATCGCGACGGCCCAGAGCCCCCTCCCCGTTCAACGCCTCGAGTACACTCAAGGCGCTCGGTTGTTTATCGAAGATTTCCTTGGCGATTGCGTGGCTTTCCACCTGCATCTCGCTGAGCACGACGTTGAGGGTGCTGATGAAATCCGGGACGCCGTGAGTCAGTGCCAGGTCGATCAGCTCGACACCCGGCGGCACGGGCAAACCGGCGTCGCCAATCACTACCATGTCGCCATGACCTAGCGAGGCGATCAGTCGCGACAACGCGACGTTGAGCAGAGGAGTCTTTTTCATGCGGGTTCAAAAGCCTGTACGTCGAACATAGTAGGAATGGACGGCTGCGCGCCCGCGCGGGTGACTGACAGCGCGGCGGCGATCTGCCCGTAGCGAATGGCTGAAGCTTCGGATTGGCCATTGGCCAGGGCCGCGGCGAAACCACCGACAAACGTGTCCCCCGCCGCCGTGGTATCGACAGCCTGTACTTTCGGCGCGGGGAAATGCTCGAAGCCCTGGCCATTGGCAAACAGCGAACCTTGCGCCCCCAGGGTCACGATGACTTTGCCGGCGCCCATGGCAATCAACCGAGTGGCCGCGCTTTCTGCGCTCTGCAGCGAATCCACTGGCATGCCGCTCAAGGCAGCCGCCTCGCTTTCGTTCGGAATCAGGTAATCAATCGCTGCAAACCAGTCCGCCGGCAGCGGGCGACTGGCTGGGGCCGGGTTGAGAATGACAACCTTGCCGAGGGCGCGCGCACGCTTGAGCGCATGCCCTACCGTGGCATCAGGAATCTCCAACTGACAGATGATCACGTCTGCCGCTTGCAGCACTGCGTCAAACCGATCGATGACGGCTGGCGTCATGGCACCGTTGGCACCGGCGACGATCACAATGGCGTTCTGGCTGTTGTCATCGACCACGATCAGCGCCACGCCACTGGAACCGTCAACGGTACTCACGGCCTGGCAGTCGATCTGCTCGGCCAGCAGCGCATCGCGCAACTGCACACCGTAATCGTCGTCACCGACACAGCCGACCATTGCCACCTGCGCGCCGAGCCGTGCAGCAGCCACCGCCTGATTGGCGCCCTTGCCACCGGACACCGTGGCAAACGAATGGCCGATCAGGGTTTCACCGCCGACCGGCAGCCGAGGCGCGCGGGTCACCAGATCCATGTTCAGGCTGCCTATTACCACTACATTTGCGGGCATACATCATTACTCATCAATTCGGTTTCAGCGGTATTCGGTGAACACGCCGGACAGCGGTGCGGTCGACTCGCGCAAGACAATACTCGGGGTGACGATGCGTTGATCGGTGACCAGATTCGGCGTGGCGATCCTGCGCAGCAACACTTCGGCCGCCATTTCACCGAGTTGCAGGATCGATTGCCCCACCGTGGTCAACGCCGGATACACGTAACGGCTCATCTGAATGTCATCGAAGCCGATGACCGACAGCTCGCCAGGCACCCGCACGTTGCGTTCTGCTGCCGCGCGCAACACACCGATGCCGATCATGTCGTTACCGGCGAAAATCGCGCTCGGCGGATTGTTTTGCAGCAGCTTCGCCGCGGCGTTGTAACCGCCCGTGCTGGTGAAGTCACTTTCCAGCATGCGCTCCTGCCGCACCGCGATACCTGCCTCATTCAACGCCCGGCAATAACCGGCCTGACGCATCTGCGCAACACTGGTGCTCGCCGGGCCGCCGATGGTGGCGATGTCACGATGCCCCAATTCCAGCAAATGGCGGGTTGCGAGGTACGCGCCGTATTCATGGTCGATACGCACCAGATCGGCGTCGACGCCTTCAAGACCCCGGTCGACGATGACCATGGGCGTTTTCACCCCGGCCAGCCCCTGCGCCAGGGCGCTGTCACCGCCGGCAGACGCGAAGATCAGACCGTCGATGCGTTTCTCGAGCAATACACGCAGATAGCTGCGCTGCTTGTCGGGATTGTCGTCGGAGTTGCAAAGAATCACGCAATAGCCGTTACGCTCGCAGTAATCCTCGATCCCGCGCGCCAGTTCGGCGAAGTACGGGTTGAGACTGTTCGGCACCAGCAGGCCGATGGTCGCCGTGGTCTTGGCTTTCAGCGAGCGCGCCACTGCGCTCGGTACGTAGTCGAGGCTCTTGATTGCCGCTTCGACTTTCAACCGTACTTCCTTGCTGACCGGCCGGGTGTTGTTCACCACATGCGATACGGTCGTGTAGGAAATGCCTGCCAGCGCTGCCACATCCTTGATCGTTGCCATGTCTTAGCCCCGCCGACTGGCGCGCTGACTGCGGTAAGTGTCGAGCACCACCGCGATCACGATGACGGCGCCGGTGATAATGCGTTTGGTCGGTTCGGTCGCGCCAATCTGCGCCAGACCCGCCGCCAGTACCGAGATGATCAACACGCCGAAGAACGTACTGATCACCGAACCGCGCCCGCCCATCAGACTGGTGCCGCCAATCACCACCGCAGCGATAACTTGCAGCTCCAGACCGGAGCCGGCATTCGGGTCGGCAGCTTCCAGACGGGAAATCTGAAACAGCGCCGCGATGCCGGCCAGCAGGCCCATCAGGCTGAATACCAGAATCTTGTAAGGCTTCGGATTGATCCCGGCGAGCCGTACCGCCTCTTCGTTGGTGCCGATGCCGATCAGGTAGCGACCGAATACGGTGCGCGTCAGCACGGCCTGTGCGATGAAAATCACCAGCAAGGCAATGATGAACGACGGCGAGATACCGAACGCGATCGGGTTCGAGAGCCAGGCGAACGAATCCCCGATGTAGGCCGTGCGCGAGCCGGTCATCTGGTACGCCAGGCCACGGGCCATTTCCAGCACACCGAGCGATACGATAAAAGAAGGAATCCGCCAGGCCACCGTGATGGAACCGGTGACGGTGCCGGCGACGGCCGCTACCGCCATCCCGAGCAACGCCGACGGCAACACGCCCCAGCCCCAGCCGAGAATCGCCACGCTGACGGTCGAAGCCGCCAATGCCAGCACCGAACCGACCGAAAGGTCGATGCCGCCGATGATCAACACGAACGTCATGCCGACCGCCAGCACCATCAGATCCGGGATCTGGTTGGCCAGCGTACTGAAGGTGTTATAGGACAGAAAGTGGCTGCTCAAGACCGAGAACAGCGCAATCATCGCCAGCAAGGCACCGGCCAGGCCCAGATAGGTGCCCAGGCCATAGAAGTTGCCACTACGTTTGCCGGCAGGAGATGCAGTTTTCATGGGAGATCCCTAGGCGCCGCTTCATTGAGCAACGCATCACGTTTTTGGTAGCCGGCAAATGCGGCGGCAAGCAAGTCATCCTGGGTCCAGCTGTCGCGCTCGAAGGTATCGATCAGACGCCCCGCGGACAGCACGCCGATGCGGTCGCAGATCAGCATCAATTCGCGCAGATCACTGGACACCACCACCAGCGCTTTGCCCTGCCTCGTCAGCTCGCCGAGCAAGGCATAAATGTCGAACTTGGCGCCGACGTCGATGCCACGGGTCGGCTCGTCGAACAGCAGCACCGAACAATCACGCTCCAGCCAGCGGCCGATGACAACCTTTTGCTGATTGCCCCCGGAGAGCTCGGAAACCAATTGCGTCGGGCTAGAACTGCGGATGCGCATGGCGTCGATCTGGCGCTGCGCCAGAGAGATTTCATCGCCATTGTTGACGAAACCGCCACTGGAGATTTCCGGCATATTGCCTAGCGCGATGTTGGCGCTGATCGACTGACTGAGCAGCAACCCCTCGCCTTTACGATCCTCGGTAATCAATGCAATGCCATGACGCACGGCATCCACGGGCGAGCGCACACTGACTGACTTGGCCGGCGAGCCGAGGGCGATAGTGCCGCTGTCGGCCGTATCCGCGCCGAAGATCAGCCGTAGCAGTTCCGTGCGCCCTGCCCCGATCAGTCCGGAAATCCCGAAGATTTCCCCGGCACGCACTTCGAACGAGACATCGCGGACTTTGTCACCGCGAGTCAAGCCGTTGATCGTCAGGGCCGGGGCGCCGATCTTGCGCGGCCCCATGTCGATGTGTTCGCCCAATTCGCGACCGACCATCAGCGTGACCAATTGCTCACTGTTGTAATTGGCCATTGGCTCGACGCAGACCAGATTGCCGTCACGCAACACGGCTATGCGCTGCGCGACGCGGGCGAGTTCTTCGAGACGGTGGGAAATGTAGATGATCGAGACGCCGCGCGCCTGCAATCGGGTGATCTGCTCAAAAAGCATCTCGACTTCACGCGCCGTGAGCATCGCGGTCGGCTCGTCGAGAATCAGCACATGGCAATCGCCGATCAGGTTGCGGGCGATTTCGACCATTTGCTGATGGCCGATACCCAGCTCGCCGACCAGGGTGTCCGGATCGATCGCATCAAGACCGACCTGCGCCATGGCCTCAATAGCCGCTTTGCGCAGTTGCTTGCGGCTGATCCAGCCGCCGTTGCTGGGCAAATTGTCGAGAAACAGATTTTCCGCCACCGACAGGGTCGGCAACAGATTGAGTTCTTGCATGACCATGCGCACACCGAGCTCTTCGGCCTGCGTGCGACTGCCCGGACGATACTCCTTGCCGTGGAATTGCATCTGGCCGGTGGTCGGCGTAACGAGCCCGCCGATGATCTTCGACAGCGTGCTTTTGCCGGCGCCATTCTCACCGGTCAACGCCAGCACTTCACCGCGCATCAGCGTCAGATCGATGCCGGTCAGCACCGGTTGCGCATAGGTCTTACCGATACCGCTGACCGAGAGGACAGCGTTCGGGGCGGAAACTGACATAGAAAACTCTCCGTACGCTCGCCCCGACGGACGAGCGCCATTGTGTCGCCAGAAGCTTACTGAGTGACCAGCTCGACCGGTGTTTCGATCACGCCGTTGGCACCGCTGTCGACTTTCTCGCCTTTGATGATTTTCAACGCGGTCTCGATGCCGAATACCGCCTGTTTGGCGGCGAACTGGTCAGCCGTGGCCAGTACGCGACCGTCCTTGAGCATCGGCTTGATCGCATTGATGTTGTCGTAACCGACGATCTTCACCTGACCTGCCTTGCCGGCAGCACGGACGGCAGAAACGGCGCCGACGGCCATGCTGTCATTGCCGGTCAGCAGTGCTTTGACGTCCGGGTACTCGCTGAGAATCGACGCGGCAACCTTGTTGCCCTTGTCGATTTCCCAGTCACCGGATTGCAGGGAAACGATCTTGATCTGTGCAGCCTCCATCGCATCCTTGAAGCCAGCAGTACGTTGCTGGGCATTGGTGGTCGTGGACACACCTTCAATGATGCCGACTTCGTCACCGGCCTTGAGTTGCTTGGCCAGGTACTCACCGACCAGCCGCGCACCCTTACGGTTGTCGGGCCCTACGAAGGGGACGCTGATGTTTTTGCTTTTGACGATTGCCGGATCAAGCTGATTGTCGATGTTGATCACGGTGATGCCCGCGTCGACGGCCTTCTTGATCACCGGCACCATCGCTTTGGAGTCCGAGGGTGCGATAACCAATGCGTCGACTTTGGCGAGGATCATCTGCTCGACAATTTTGGTCTGGCCTGCGGTATCGGTCTCGTCCTTGATGCCGTTGGAGATCAGGTCGAAATCAGCGGAGTGTTCTTTCTGGTAGGCCTTGGCGCCGTCTTCCATGGTCAGGAAGAATTCGTTGGCCAGGGATTTCATGACCAAGGCGACTTTGGGCTTTGCAGTGGATTCGGCGAACGCCGAGGAGACAGGTAGCGCGGCGGCTGTGGCAGCCAGCATAGCGACAGCAAGAAGACGTCCAGCGAATGGCAGCTTCATGGGTTCACTCCGATCTTATGATTATTGTGAGCAACGCTTGCGCTGGCGTAAGCTACATCGCTCGCGAACGATGCGACAGCACCGCACGCAAGCGACGCAAACGTTTGCGTAGACCGAACTATGCGAATCCCGCCGACATTTGTCAACAATCAGAAATCGTCATTTTTTGTAGGGCGAATCCCCGATGCGCCCCTTCTGCGTCAAACCGTGGTGTTCACCACATTGCCGCTGGTTGAACCCTGGGACATTTCCTTGACCAGTGCAGCGGCGACTTCCGTCATCGCGGCGCTGGTTTGCGCGATCTGCCCTTGAATCGACATGACCGCCTGGGACTTGGCTTCGGGTGTCGGGTAGCTCTTGGCCTGGGCGGCGGCCAACTGCTGTTGTTGCTCTTGAAGCTGCTTTTGCAATTCCTGCATGCGCTTGAGGAGCATTTTCACGGTGGTATTGAGATTGCTGCTGCCTTCGGTTTTGCTCTCTTCTGGCGCAGCGCCACCGGTCCTGACCTGATTGCTTTTGTCTTTTTCAACGCCAAGGGCCTCCGCAGAAGCGTCCTTGCCCGCGTCGTTCAACGTGTTGATCGTTGCTGCGGTTTTACCGCCGATGGTGACAGCACCCGGATTTGCAAAGCCGACCGTCAGTGACATGTGTATCCCCAGATTTCAGATTCCTTGAACACCCATCGGCGCTTGCCCGAATTTCTTTAGCAGAAAATCGAAAATCGGCCAGCCGACGGGCTCGACAGTGGTCGTAGTCTTTTTCGGAGAGCCGAACACGAAAGCGCGCTTTGTTCGGGAAACCGGATAAACCCTTGCGTCCAACTTTTACTTACACCTGAAATCTTGATGTAAATCATCAGTTTAAGCATTTTGGCGAGGCACAGTACGGCTGGTACAGATCCTGCTCCTTTCATCGCACCCCGGGCATCCAGATCGGCCTGGGGCGCATCTAGATGAACCTGCATCAGCACCGTCTCACTACTAGAGAGAAAAATAATGAAATCTGCTTTCAACACTTTGGTTCCGGGCGCTTTGGCCCTCCTCCTGCTCCTGCCCACCGCCCTTCAGGCAAAAGAAGCCGAAACCCAGACCAAGCTCGCTAACGTCGTGGTACTCGCCACCGGCGGCACGATTGCCGGTGCCGGCGCCAGCGCCGCCAACAGCGCCACCTATCAGGCCGCGAAGGTCGGTGTCGAGCAACTGATTGCCGGCATTCCCGAACTGAGCAAGCTGGCCAACGTGCGTGGCGAACAAGTCATGCAGATCGCTTCAGAAAGCATCACCAACGAAAACCTTTTGCAATTGGGCCGCCGCGTCGCCGAGCTGGCCGACAGCAAGGATGTCGACGGCATCGTCATCACTCACGGTACCGACACCCTGGAAGAAACCGCCTACTTCCTGAACCTGGTGGAAAAAACCGACAAGCCAATCATCGTGGTCGGCTCGATGCGTCCGGGCACCGCCATGTCCGCTGACGGCATGCTCAACCTGTACAACGCCGTGGCCGTGGCCAGCAGCAAAGAAGCACACGGCAAAGGCGTACTGGTGACCATGAACGATGAAATCCAGTCCGGTCGCGACGTCAGCAAGATGATCAACATCAAGACCGAGGCGTTCAAGAGTGCCTGGGGCCCGTTGGGCATGGTCGTTGAAGGCAAATCCTACTGGTTCCGCTTGCCGGCCAAGCGTCACACCATGGATTCGGAATTCGACATCAAGAACATCAAGAGCCTGCCTGACGTAGAAATCGCCTATTCCTACGGCAACGTCAGCGATACGGCCTACAAGGCTCTCGCGCAGTCCGGCGCCAAGGCGATCATTCACGCCGGCACCGGCAACGGCTCGGTGTCCTCCCGCGTCGTCCCGGCCCTGCAAGCGCTGCGCAAGGATGGCGTACAGATCATTCGCTCATCCCACGTCAACGCTGGCGGCTTCGTTCTGCGCAACGCCGAACAACCTGACGACAAGTACGACTGGGTCGTCGCGCATGACCTGAACCCGCAGAAAGCGCGCATTCTGGCGATGGTCGCGCTGACCAAGACCAACGACAGCAAAGAGCTGCAACGGATGTTCTGGGAATACTGATTGAGCTTCGCCCGGTTCATTCCTGATCGGGCAATTCACGCATCATCCGTTTGCCAAAGCGGGTGATGCGCTACTTACCGCCCTCGCGCACTTTTCCTACAAAAAATTCGATACCTCCCACACCAAAATCAGAAAACCACTGTCAGAGGATTTTCTTGAATTTTAAGCAGTTGCGAAAATGCTTACAGTTAAATACTGTATGCACGTACAGCTTGATAAGGATAACCTCGTGGCCACTTCCCCTGATGCTCCTGACGCTTACGAACGCATGGGTATGCGCGTTCAGAAAATCATCAACTCTCCCTCCGCCCAAAAAGCCAAAGCCGCGCTGATTTTCCGTCTTCCAGACGAGCCGATGGACGACTGGGAACGCCTGCTCGAGGAAATCGACGAGAACGACAATGTCACCCTCGCTTATCGCGACGACGGTGGCGTGCAGATTTTTTGGGTTGTGCCGAAGGAAGATTGATTCAATGAGTGTCCGCTGTGTTGCGTTGCTGCTGTTATTTGTCGCCATGGGTGCTCAGGCCGGCGCGCCCCGCACCTTTTCCGAAGCCAAAAAGGCTGCCTGGAAACTCTATGCACCCCAGTCCACCGAATTTTATTGCGGATGCAAATACACCGGGAACCGGGTTGATCTGAAAGCCTGCGGTTACGTACCGCGCAAGAATGCCAAGCGCGCCTCGCGCATCGAATGGGAACACATTGTGCCGGCCTGGCAAATTGGCCATCAGCGCCAATGCTGGCAGAGCGGTGGACGCAAGAATTGCACACGCTACGACCCGGTCTATCAGAAAGCCGAGGCCGATTTGCACAACCTGGTGCCGAGCATTGGCGAGGTAAATGGCGACCGCAGCAACTTCAGCTTCGGCTGGCTGCCGGTCCAATCCGGCCAATATGGCTCGTGCCTGACCCAAGTCGATTTCAAGGCAAAGAAGGTCATGCCCCGCCCCTCGATCCGCGGAATGATTGCCCGAACGTACTTCTATATGAGCAAGCAGTACGGCTTGCGCCTGTCGAAACAGGATCGAAAACTGTATGAGGCGTGGGACAAGACCTATCCGGTGCAAGACTGGGAGCTTCAGCGCAATCAGAGCGTGGCGTGTGTGATGGGACGCGGCAATGAGTTCGTCGGCCCAGTGAACATGAAAGCCTGCGGCTGAATCGGCAGGCAAAAGAAAGCCTCGAACGTGATGTTCGAGGCTTTTTTATGGGTTAGTTGGCGGCCTTGTTGTGCCGCCAGTAACCCATCAGATTAAGCGATTCACGCGGCAGGCCGCACTCCTTGATCAAGTATCTGCGCAAGCTCATCACCGCCGCAGACTCTCCGGCGATCCAGCCGTAAAATCCATCCGGGGCGCTATCGGCGATCTCCCAGAGAATGTCTTTTTCGATATCGACTTCAGCCAGTTCAGGTGATTGGACGACCGAGGCCGCATGGACTGGCAAAACAGCTGCCCGCACGGCTTGCATCATCAAAACTCCAGCGACCGACTCGCTCACCTGGTCGCGAATCAGCCACTGCACCGACAACCCCGGCCAATCTGGAACGGCAAGCATGTCCTGCGGGCTGTCCACTTCGAAAAACGCCTGGACATGCGGCGGCGCCGAAGACCTCGCCAACTGATCCAGTATGCCCATCGCGGCCGGCAAGGCCGTCGCATCGGCAACCAGCAGAACCTGCTTGAGGGTTTGCGGTGGCTTCCACTCGAAACCGCCCGTCTCCTTCGCCGAGAATTGCCGGTCAGGTGCAAGGATCTGCATCGCATCGCCTGGCTGCGAATGCAGTGCCCAGCGCGACGCCGGACCTGTCTCGCCGTGCAGGACAAAATCGATATCGACTTCGCCCTGCTCGGCGCGCAAGTTACGGATGGTGTAGGTCCGCATCGCCGGGCGTCGATCCGCCAGCATCGCGCGAAACCGAGCGTACCAGCCATCCTCCTGCGCAAGCTTCGCGTGCGATCCATTGGCCGCAGGGAAAAACAGTTTCACCCGCTGATCCGGGGCCCACGCAACCATCCGTGCAACTGACGGGCCCGCTAAAGTGATGCGCATCAGGTGCGGACTCAACCGGGTCTTGCGATGCAGGGTGGTATCGAACAGCTTGTACGGGTTGGCGGAGGCCATGGGAGCTCCTTTTGGAAATCATCAGCGACTGCAAGTAGAACGAGTCGTGTCTGAGAACCTTTAGGTGATTCCGCCGGGTGGCTCGCTTAAGGCGTGAGCGGATGCTCGACCAGCACCGATTCGATGTTCTGTTTTTTCGCCTTGACCAGCGCCGCATCAACCTGCACTTTCCGTGCTTCGGCCTCTGCCTTGGAGTTGAACGGGCCAATCAGAATCCGCGTTTTGCCGCTGCTGTCCTTGATGACGGTCGGTACGAACGCATGCTCGATCAACCAGCCGCTCAGATCACTGACCGCTTGTGGTGTTTCTCCGCGCACTTCCAGATCCCACTGCGGAGCAGCCGCGACTGCCGACGCTGCGACAGCTGTTTTCGGCGTCGGCACATCACCCTGCTTGCCCTCTCCACAGCCCGCCAATACCAGTGCTGCGATTACCCAGACCAATTTGCGCACAACGCTTCCCTCGAAAATCTCAAAGCCGCGATCTTATCACTCATAAATCTTCGCGAGCCCCGCAAAATGGGCACAAAACAACGAGATTGATGCTTGCAGCCTCTGTATAGTTACGCCCTGGGAATTAATGCCGCTTCTGCGCGTCAGAAAGAGGCACCCAAACCGTGAGACTTCGCACTAATCTATACGTACCACCGACCTCTGCACTGTCTGAATCAGGTGCCCTACAAAGCAATCAAGGAGAAGACCATGCTGATACTCACCCGCAAAGTCGGTGAAAGCATAAACATTGGCGACGACATCACCATCACCATTCTGGGCGTTAGCGGCCAACAGGTCCGCATTGGCATCAACGCACCGAAAAACGTGGCCGTGCACCGTGAAGAGATTTACCAGCGCATTCAGGCTGGCCTGACCGCTCCGGACAAACCACAAACGCCTTGAGTCGCATCGCAGTCAGTAGCCAGTCCGTTTACCTCGTGGAATGACTGGCTAGAGCTTCACGCGCCGTTTTGCCATCCGCTTCCCACTCCGCTGGGCACGGCGCCTGACACGCAAGTCCCGCCTTCACTTCCGCACGCCATTCCTCCCGTTGCCCGCCAGATACTACCTGCCATCCCAGCGACTGGCTGTCGGACGTTTCCGATAGAGCGCAGGGAATTCGCACCGCTAAACAAATGACACGCCTCGCGCCATGCCTGTCGCCGCCATCGCCATCAAACCCGCAAAAGCGCGCAATGAAGGGCAGTGAGAAATCCTTGGGCGAAAAAGCCAAATCGCAGGCAAAAAAAATCCCAAGCAGCTGATGGAAGCTTGGGATTTAAAAATGCATAAACCGTGGTGGTGAACGCGGGGCGGATACTACTCAATCCCACCTGCCGTCACAACAATTTTCTGATAACCGGCTGGTTCAATAAGACCGTAACCCCTTCAATATCCACATTATTTTAGTGGGTGCTGGACTAACGTACCTGGAAGCGAACGGCCGACGCAGGAAATGGTCCTGTGACAAAGGCCGGTGAGGAAGGCTACGCTAACGACGCTGGCAAGAACCCTGGTTGATACGACTCCCCTTCTCCAGCGGTATCGCCTTTCAGACGCATCGACACAAGCGGCAGCCTCGGCAACGCGTAAGCAATTCGGAGATTTGAACGTATGGAAATGAGTGAGACCGTTCTTAAGGCATCCCTGAGTGCAGAAGAACGCTCGGCGATTGCCGAAATCGAAGCAACAACCAATATCCTGCAGCTCGTAACGCGCCTGACCGGCACACGCTTCGCCGGGATCGCAAAATTTACCGAAACCGAATGGATAGTTTGCTCGGCGTACGATCCGATCGAACTCGGCATCAACGTCGGCGACACGCTGGATCTGGAGACCACGCTGTGCAGCGAGTTTCGGCGAGACCCCAAGGTGCTTTTCCTGCCCAAAATCAGTGAAGACGGCCGTCTGTGCTCACGCCCAGTCGTGAAGCAGTTTGCGATCGAGAGCTATGCAGGGGCGCCTGTTTTTCTGCCGGATGGAAGGTTGTGGGGTGCCTTGTGCGCGCTGGATTCAAGGGCAGTACTGTTCGACAACCCGGACCTCGCGGAAACGCTGACGCTGTTCGCAAGGCTCATAGGCTGCATTTTCTTCACAAATCTGGCGGGAGAAGAAAACGGACGCAGCAATAAGCACAGCGCCTGACCTTATCCACTTGAAAGCCCTAAAGTTACGCCGTTACCAAGCGAGGCGTTGCAAATCCAGGACAACAAAAAAGGGCCCACCTTTCGGTGAGCCCTTCCAGACCGCCCAGCAGAGCGGATTTTGTTTGGTAGGCGCGATTGGACTCGAACCAACGACCCCCACCATGTCAAGGTGGTGCTCTAACCAACTGAGCTACGTGCCTGCTGTGAGGCGGCATTCTACGGAATTCCGAAGGGGTGTCAACACCTTTTTTTCACCTAACCCTATGAATATGCAAAATATTTAATGTGCCCCCCGGTAACGCGGTTTTTCCGGTGGCTGGCGGAGGTTTTTCAACTCGGGTAGGATCAGCGCACTCGTAAAATATATTAAACAGAGGCGGCAGGATGGCGAACACCCCTTACCCAGAATCTTATTACGCTGCGTCGGCCAACGCCGCGCCGTCCCGTCCGGCGCTGCAGGATGATGTGGAGACGGATGTCTGTGTGATTGGCGCCGGGTACACCGGGCTGTCCTCGGCGCTGTTTCTGCTGGAGAACGGTTTTCGCGTGACCGTGCTGGAAGCGGCCAAGGTCGGCTTCGGCGCTTCGGGGCGCAATGGCGGCCAGATCGTCAACAGTTACAGCCGCGACATTGACGTGATCGAACGCAGCGTCGGCCCGAAGCAGGCGCAACTGCTTGGGCAGATGGCCTTCGAGGGCGGCCGGATCATTCGCGAGCGCGTGGCCAAATACAATATTCAATGCGATTTGAAGGACGGTGGCGTGTTCGCCGCGCTCACGCCCAAACAGATGGGCCATCTGGAATCGCAGAAGCACCTCTGGGAGCGTTTCGGTCACGGCCAATTGGAACTGCTCGATCAACGCCGTATTCGCGAAGTCGTCGGCTGTGAGCAATACGTCGGCGGCATGCTCGACATGAGCGGCGGGCATATTCATCCGCTAAACCTGGCGCTCGGCGAAGCGGCGGCGGTTGAATCTCTCGGCGGCACTGTCTATGAACAGTCGCCGGCCGTACGCATTGAGCGCGGTGCCAATCCGGTGGTGCATACGCCGCAGGGCAAGGTCAGGGCCAAATTCATCATCGTGGCGGGCAACGCTTACCTCGGCAATCTGGTGCCGGAACTGGCGGCCAAATCGATGCCATGCGGCACTCAGGTGATCACCACCGAGCCGTTGGGCGATGAGTTGGCCAAGGCGCTGCTGCCGCAGGATTATTGCGTTGAAGACTGCAACTACTTGCTCGACTACTACCGCCTGACGAGCGACAAGCGCCTGATCTTCGGCGGCGGTGTGGTGTATGGTGCGCGCGACCCGGCCAATATCGAGGCGATCATCCGCCCGAAAATGCTCAAGGCTTTTCCGCAGCTCAAGGATGTGAAGATTGACTACGCCTGGACCGGAAACTTCCTACTGACGCTGTCGCGTTTGCCGCAGGTCGGGCGTCTTGGCGACAACATCTATTACTCGCAAGGTTGCAGCGGCCATGGCGTTACGTACACGCACCTGGCGGGCAAGGTGTTGGCCGAAGCGTTGCGCGGTCAGGCGGAGCGTTTCGATGCATTCGCCGATCTGCCGCACTACCCCTTCCCCGGCGGGCAGCTGTTGCGTACACCGTTCGCTGCGCTGGGCGCGTGGTATTACGGCCTGCGCGATAAATTCGGGATGTAAAAAAGGGCCGCTGAACAGCGGCCCTTTTTCGTGGAACGTAAACTCAGAGCTGATCCCGAGCGATCCCGCTTCGAATCCGCACGATATCCGCCAGCACCGCCAAGGCGATTTCCGCCGGTGTCTTGCTGCCGAGATTGAGACCGATCGGCGCATGAATCCGCGCCAGCTCGCCTTCCCCCAGACCGCCAATCCGACGCAAACGCTCGAAGCGCTTTTGCGATGTCTGCAGTGAACCCATCACGCCGATGTAGAACGCTTCGGTGCGCACCGCTTCCATCATCGCCAGATCGTCGATGCGTGGATCGTGCGTCAGCGCCACCACCGCGGTGTCGCGATGGCAGCCGCCGTCAGCAATGAATATCGACGGCAACTGCCGACGAATTTCCACCCCGTTCAGCACAACCCCCTCGAGCACTTCATCGCGCGGGTCGCAGAGAATAACCTCGAAACCAAGGCCCACGGCGAACTCGGCACATGCCTGCGCGACGCTGGAATAACCGGCAAGCAACAAACGCTGCGCCGCGCCGATACGAATGCGCACCCGATCAAGCTCGCGCTCGATCCGCGCACCCTGCTCGCAATCAGCGAACAGACTGCGCGCACCATCAGCCAGATCGACCTCGCGAATCAGACGACGCTGACCGAGCAGCGCCGATTGCAACTCGCGCAGATGCGCCTGCACCTCGCAGTCAGCATCGAGTTTTTCCACCAGCACATCAAGAATGCCACCACAGGGCAGACTGACCCGCGAGCGCGGATCGTCCCCCTCGCCGTAGCGCACGACGTCGACGGCATTCAAAAAGGCTCCTTCGGCGACGCGCTGGAGAAAATCCTCCTCGACGCAGCCACCGGACAGCGACCCGATCCACTGCCCGCCCTCGTTCACCGCCAACAGCGAACCCGGCGCGCGCGGCGCCGAGCCATAGGTCGCCAGCACCGTGCACAGCCAGATGCGCTGCCCGGCCTGTGACCACTCCAGCGCCCGGCGCACCACTTGCAGATCGAGATGCTGCATGTCAGTGCGCCTTGTGCTCGATCGACGGAGCGTCCGCTTGCAGCTTCTGCACCTCGCTCACCGCCAGCTCTGCCGATTGCCCACCCCAGCCTTGACGCAGGTAGTTGAGCAGATCGGTCAGTTGCTCAGGACTGAGCTTGTCGGCAAATCCCGGCATCGGCTGCATGTGTTCGAACCCGGAAAACTTCTGTTCGCCGATGCCGTCCTCGATGACGCGCAGCAGGTTACGCGGATCTTCCAGACGCAACGTGGTGTTGCCGCGCATGGCCACCGCGATGTGCGGTTTGCCTTCGCCACCCGCCGCGTGGCAGCCGGCGCAGACATTGAGGTATTCCTGACGACCGCGTTGGGCACTGGCACCGAGCTGCTCGACTGGCACTTCAACCAACGCCTTGGCTGCCGGCGGTTGCTCACCCAGCAGGAAGCTCGCCATGGCTGCAAGATCCGCATCCTTGAGACCCTGAGTGCTGTTGTGAAACACCGGGAACATCTCGTTGAACATCGTGCCCTGTGCACTCATGCCGTGTTTAAGAAATGTCGCCAGATCCTGCTGATTCCAGCCGCGCGCAGCCAGATCGGTGGCGAGCAGACTCGGCGCCAGGTAGCCGTTGAGAATCCCACCAGTCAGACGCTTGTCCAGCTGCATTGCGCCCGGCAGGCCGCGCGGGGTATGGCATTCGCCGCAGTGGCCGAGCACTTCGACCATGTACTGGCCGCGCTTCCACACTTCGCTTTTGCCTTCGGCCGGTTCCAGCTTCAAGTCTTTACCGTACAGCATGTTCCAGCCCATCAGGCCCGGGCGCACGTTAAACGGAAAGCTCAGGCTGGTGACCGGCGCGGCACGCTCGATCGGCTCGATGGTTTTCAGATACGCATGAATCGCATCGGAGTCTGCGCGCGGCATCAGGTGATACGAGGTATACGGCATCGCTGGATACAGGTTTGCCCCGTCGCGCCGCTTGCCTTCGGTCAGCGCAGCAAAGAACTCGTCATCGTCGTACAAACCGATGCCGTATTTCTTGCTTGGGGTGATGTTGGTGCCGTAGATCGTGCCGAACGGCGAAACGATCGGCAGCCCGCCGGCAAACGGCGCACCACCCGCTGCGGTGTGGCAAGCCATGCAATCAGCGGCGCGGGCAAGGTATTCGCCGCGTTTGACTTGCTCATCGGCATGGGCGAACAACACTGGCGCGACAAGGCCGACCGCAAGCGTCAGGCGGGTCAGTAAACGCTTCATGTTCAACCCTCCTTGACCAGGCCGAGATCGGTCAGCACGTTGCGGGTGGCGTTGTAATAACGCACGTACCCGGTGCAACGGCAGACGTGATGGCCAAGGCTGTCCTCGATGACCTGTTCCAGCTGGCTTTTGACGATCGGCTGACGCTGCAGCTTCTCCACCAGCACTGTCGCGGCGTTGACGAAGCCTGGCGCGCAGTAGCTGCACTGGAAGGCGAACTCATCGACGAAACGTTGCTGGATTGGATTCAGCTCAGTGACCTGCCCGTGCTCGTCACGCTTGGCATGGGACTCGATGGTGCGGACCTTTTTGCCCTCGAAATAATGCGCGCCAGTGATGCAGGTACGCACTTCTTCGCTGGTGCCGTCCGGGTTGTCGACGATCACCACGCAGGCGTGGCAGATACCCTGGCCGCAGCCGAGACGCGAACCAGTGAGATTTTTGTATTCGTGCAGATAGTCGATCATCGGCAGGTCATCAGGGATGTCCACCGGGCCGACGGATTGACCGTTGAGGGTCAGTTGAAGCGGACGGTTAGCCATTGAGGGCCTCCTTGATGCGCGCAGCAGTGATGGGCAGGTCGCGAACACGTTTACCGATGGCGTGGGCCACGGCGTTACCGATGGCACCGACAATCGGGATCATCACCACTTCGGCGATGCCTTTGGACGGATCGCTCGGCGACAGCGGCGGCAGAATTTCCGCAGTCTGCTTCCACACCGCCACATGACGCGCCATCGGCAAGCGATAGCGGTTGAAGTTCCAGTCACCCTCCCCCGGCCCGCCTTCGTACAGCGGCATTTCTTCCATTAGAGCGTGGCCGATACCCATGGCGATGCCGCCCTCGAGCTGGCCCTTTACCAGTTCTTCAACCAGCACACGACCGCACTCGACCCAAGAATGGTGGTTGAGCACTTCAACTTCTGCCGAGCCTTTATTGACCTTCAGCTCGACCAGCGTGGCGACCGGGCTGTAGTAAGTCACTGCAGCGTTGTTCAGTTGCACCACCGGGTAGTTGATGTTCTGGCGATCGAGCAAGTGGAAACCGGCGCTGTTCATCTGCGCCTTTTTTGCCTGCGGCGCGCCATCACCGTACTTCACCGCCAAACCGTCGAGCGGCAAGCGCTCGCGAACGCCGTCGATGCTGTACTCCGCCTCGGCCCAGCTCCAGCGGTTGAAACCGTGCACCGTGGCCGCGGTGACCAGACCGCGTTCGTGAGCACGCTTGGCCAGCTCTTCAAAGCTCAGCGGCTGCATGCCGTTGGCGGTCAGTTTGCCGTCAACCCAATGCGCATCTTCGCGTCGCACCACGTACGGGTTGGCCTGGCCGCCATACGGGCCCTGACGCCAGATCTCCAGCGCCGCCGGCCACAGCCCATGATTGAACAGCACACGCGCCGCTTCCCGGGTGGCGTGGCTGAAGTAGTAAGCCGAGTTGGTCGCCGACGAGGCCGAAGCCAATTTGCCGACCCAACGCGGGTTGCGCAGCAGGCTGTCCTGCTCGGCCTGGCTCATGATGTAAGGGTTGCCGCTGGTGATCAGCTGCATTTCCTTCCATTCGGTTTCGCCGGTCTTCACTTCATGAGCCGGGCTGCCGAGGAAATCGGCCACCATCAGCGCCTGCGAGGTGGACATGCCAGTGCCGATTTCGATGCCGATGTGACGCAGACTGATGCGCCCGTCAGCGCTGAACTCGATGCTGGCCATCGGCGCTTCGGAACCGGTTCCGAAGTCTTTCTGGCAGATGGCGAAACCAACGCCGTACCAGTTGTCCGGGTCTGCCGCTTCGCGTTGCTGCTTGATCGCGTTGCGGTTTTTCCAGACTTCGTGCACTGCGGCTTTGTCGAGAATTTCATGCAGGCGCAGCGCACCGGCAGGAATCGCGCCCTGAGTGTTTTTCATGCCCGAACGCAGGGCATTCTTGCGGCGCAGATCGATCGCGTCGACACCCAGGCGATCGGCGATTTCATCGACCATCATTTCGGTCGACGCCATGCTCTGCAATGTGCCGTATCCGCGCATCGAACCCGCTTCCACCGCCCGTGAGTGATACGCGGTGACCTGCAGATCGTTCTGCGGCATGTAGTAGATCGACTGCGCCGCTGTCGCACCGACCGCCGCCACGGATGGGCTGTAGTTGACCCGACCGCCACCGTCGACGCTCATTTCAGCGCGGAAAATCTTGAAGGTGTAGTCGTTCTTGTCTACGGCCAATTGGTAACGGATGTCGAACGGGTGACGCTTGATGCCGCTCTGGAACTGCTCGTAGCGATCATTGGCCAGACGCACCGGCACACCGGCGCCATACAGCGCAGCCAGAGCTGCGTAGTAGACGAAAATATTGTGGTCCTTGGAGCCATAACCAACGGTGTAACCGGGGTGCATATTCAGATTGGCGAGACCAAAACGCGACGGCGCGATCATTTTTGCGGTATCGGTCGCTACTTCCAGTGGACACTGGGTGGCCACGACGAAGTGCAAAGTCTTGGTCTGCGGATCGTACCAGCCGTTGCCGTTATCCGGCTCCAGCGCGGCTGGCTCGATCGATGGGGTCTTGTAGCGCTCGTCGAACACCAGCCAGTTGTCCGGCGGGGTATCGATTTCTTTCTTCATGCGCTCGGCGTAGAACAGGCCGCGCTCGGTCAGGTTGCCGTGCAGGTTGGGCTGGGAATTCCACACCGGGCGGCGGTTTTTCAGCATCGGAAACAGGATCGAGTCCTTGAGGCTGGCAAACTCGTCTTCATCCGCCGAGGTCGCGCCGCCGACACGTACATAGCGGAAGCTGCCGTAGGGTTCGCCTTCGTAGAACGGCACTTTGTCGCCGTAACGAATCGCCTTGTCGTTGAATTTGAGCTGGTTCTTGGCCTGACGGAAACGCTCGAAATCGTTCCAGATCAGGATCGCCACCGGGTGGCCGATGAACATCGGTACCTTGCCTTGCGGCAGTAATGGATCAGGGGCGTGCTCTTCCGGGAAGACAATGCCGTCCTTGTCGAGATCAGCGGCGGTGACGATGCGATCCGGCTGCAATTCAGCGCCGAGCCAGGACAGGTCTAAGCCGTTGTAGATTCGGTCAGCCTTGATGGTTTTCAGCAACATGGCGTGGCCTTGCTGCTGCGGCCAGCCGGGCATGTCTCTGGAACGTATGTCGCGGGCAAACACTTTGCTGCCGCAGACCTTGGACAAGGCATCGTTACGCTGACGCGCCTTGCCATTGTTGCCGAGCCACTGCTCGGACGGCACGGTGACGCTGTTTTCCATCAAGGCAGCCAGCGCCTGACTGCTGAGCGGTGTGAGCGTGACGCTCACACCCGCCACCAGCCCGCCCTGGAGGAACGAGCGCCGGGATATTTCACGGTTGGACATGGATGATCCTCTGGGCGGTTATATATCCGCCCTTGTGGTTATCTACTGGGAATCTCGAGTCGTGCAGAAGCCCTTTCTGGCGAAGCAAAGAGCTGTGTTGACAGTGCAAAGCTGACCGAAAGGTTAACTTTAAAGGTTTCCGAGGCCGCAGCAAACAACCAGACACAAAAAAGCTGACTAAATAATCAAAAAATCAATGCGACGTGGTACCACACCAAATGCCCCACATAGGAATTTGTGTTGGATTCAGAATCAGGAGGAAGGAGCAGAGAGGAAAAGCCAAATTTCAGACACAAAAAACCCCGGCCTCTCGACCAGGGTCTTTGCTATCGATTCCGAATCCGCCAATGGCTTACTTCGGTGCTTCAAGGCGTTCAGTGGTCCTTGGAGCAGATATGGCGCAGCGGACGGGACTCGAACCCGCGACCCCCGGCGTGACAGGCCGGTATTCTAACCGACTGAACTACCGCTGCGTATCGCTTTGAGCTTGCGCTCAAGTAACTCGTTTTGATCGCAGGCTTCGGTGCCTGACAATCGCGAACCAGATTGATCTGACTCGTAAAATATGGCGCAGCGGACGGGACTCGAACCCGCGACCCCCGGCGTGACAGGCCGGTATTCTAACCGACTGAACTACCGCTGCGCGTCGGTGCAGGCACTTTCAGCCTACGCTCTTGCTTACGCAAGTTTCTCTGGAGTGGTGGGTGATGACGGGATCGAACCGCCGACATTCTGCTTGTAAGGCAGACGCTCTCCCAGCTGAGCTAATCACCCGTTTGCATCTCCGAGGCCGCGAAATTTACGCAGGTAGCGAACCTAAGTCAATAGCAGGATTGGAGTTTTTTTCAAAAACAGCTTTTAGCTGCAAGCTATCAGCCGCAAGAAAAAGCATGAACACCCACAGCAGGTACACCACCATGCTTCAACTTGCAGCTTGAAGCTAGAAGCTGCCTCTCGCTACGTGTAGACCATTTTCTTGGTCATGCCGCCATCGACGACGAATTCCTGCCCGGTAACAAACCCGGCATTTCTGGAGAGCAGCCACGCCACCATCGCCGCGACGTCTTCGACCGTGCCTACCCTGCCCGCCGGATGCTGGGCATGATCAGCATCTGCCAAGGGTTCGGCGCGCCGCGCAGAGGCGTCGCGTGCATCGATCCAACCGGGGCTGACGGCATTGACGCGAATCTCCGGGCCGAGGCTGATTGCAAGCGCGTGAGTCAGCGCCAGCAGCCCGCCCTTGCTCGCCGCGTACGCCTCGCTATCGGCCTCGGACTGGCGGGCGCGGGTCGAGGCCAGATTGACGATCGAACCGTTGTGCGCGCGCAGGTACGGCGCACAGTGCTTGGCCAGCAGCATCGGCCCGCTGAGGTTCACCGCGAGCACGCGATTCCAGTACGCCAGATCAAGGCTTTCCAGGGTGATATTGTGCGGGTCAGCCACAGCAGCATTGCAGACCAGCGCATCGAGCCGGCCAAACTGCCCCAGCACCTCAGCGACACCCAAGGCGACCTGACTTTCATCGGCGACATCCATGGCGATGAACCAGGCATTCTCACCCAGCACCTTCGCTACTTTCGAGCCGCGCGTGCGATCAAGATCGGTCAGCACCACTTGCCAGCCTTCGCTGATCAGCCAGGCCGAGATCCCCAGACCGATGCCCCGCGCGGCCCCCGTGACCAGCGCAACGCGGCCATGGGTGCCTGCGGTCGGCGTAGACAACTCGATCACAACGCAGCCAGACCGCGCGCCAGATCGGCCTGCAGGTCAACGACATCTTCCAGACCGACCGCAATGCGGATCAGACTGTCACGAATACCAGCCGCTTCGCGCTCTTGCGGCGCCAGACGGCCATGGGAGGTGGTGCTCGGATGGGTAATGGTGGTCTTGCTGTCGCCGAGGTTGGCAGTGATCGAAATCAGTCGAGTGGCGTCGATGAAGCGCCAGGCGCCCTCCTTGCCCCCCTTGACCTCGAAACTGACCACAGCGCCGAAGGCCTTCTGCTGACGCTGCGCCAGTTCGTGCTGGGGATGGCTCTTGAGGCCGGCGTAATGGACCTTCTCGATGCCTTCCTGCTGCTCCAGCCATTCAGCCAACTCTTGCGCATTGGCGCAATGCGCCTTCATGCGCAGGTTGAGAGTTTCCAGCCCCTTGAGGAACACCCACGCATTGAACGGGCTCAGTGTCGGCCCGGCGGTACGCAGGAAGCCCACCACTTCTTTCATCTGCTCGCTGCGCCCGGCGACCACACCGCCCATGCAACGGCCTTGGCCGTCGATGAACTTGGTCGCCGAATGCACGACGATGTCTGCGCCCATTTTCAGCGGTTGCTGCAACGCCGGGGTGCAGAAGCAGTTATCGACAACCAGCATCGCGCCTTTGCCGTGAGCGATCTGCGCCAGCGCAGCGATATCGACCAGCTCGGCCAGCGGATTGGACGGCGACTCGACAAACAGTAGTTTGGTGTTGGATTTGATCGCCGCATCCCACGCCGACAGATCGGCCAGGGGAACGTAATCGACTTGCACACCGAAGCGCTTGAAGTACTTCTCGAACAGGCTGATGGTCGAACCGAAGACGCTGCGTGAGACCAGCACGTGATCGCCGGCGCTGCACAGGCTCATTACCACCGCCATGATTGCGGCCATGCCGGTGGCGGTCGCAACGGCCTGCTCGGCACCTTCCAGCGCAGCAATGCGCTCCTCGAATGCACGCACGGTCGGGTTGGTGTAACGCGAGTAGACGTTGCCCGGCACTTCCCCGGCAAACCGTGCGGCCGCATCGGCAGCGGTACGGAACACGTAGCTGGAGGTGAAGAACATCGGATCGCCGTGCTCGCCTTCCGGCGTACGGTGCTGACCGGCGCGTACGGCCAGAGTATCGAACGCTACGCCTTCGAGGTCGCTGTCCAGCCGACCGGCATCCCATTCCTGACTCATGCTGTCACTCCTTGCCCTGTTCTCGAAAATTGACTGTCAGATACAAAACCGGCCCCTCAGGGCCGGTAGAAACTCAGTTGTTGTACAGATCGATGATCGCACTGACCGCCTGGGTCTTGACCTTCGAGGCATCATTGCGTGCCTGCTCGATCTTGTTCAGGTAAGCCTCGTCGACGTCGCCGGTGACGTACTTGCCGTCAAACACCGCACAATCGAACTGCTCGATCTTGATCTTGCCGCCACCGACTGCTTCGATCAAGTCCGGCAGGTCCTGGTAGATCAGCCAGTCAGCACCGATCAGATCGGCCACGTCCTGGGTCGAACGGTTATGCGCGATCAGTTCGTGGGCGCTCGGCATGTCGATGCCGTACACGTTCGGGAAGCGTACCGCCGGGGCCGCCGAGCAGAAGTAGACGTTTTTCGCGCCGGCTTCGCGGGCCATCTGGATGATCTGCTTGCAGGTGGTGCCACGCACGATCGAGTCGTCGACCAGCATCACGTTCTTGCCGCGGAATTCCAGCTCGATTGCGTTGAGCTTCTGGCGCACCGACTTCTTGCGTGCCGCCTGGCCCGGCATGATGAAGGTCCGGCCGATGTAGCGGTTCTTGACGAAACCTTCGCGAAATTTCACGCCCAGGTGGTTGGCCAGTTCCAGTGCCGCGGTGCGGCTGGTGTCCGGAATCGGGATGACCACATCGATATCGTGCTCCGGACGCTCGCGCTGGATCTTCTCGGCGAGCTTCTCACCCATGCGCAGACGGGCCTTGTAGACCGACACGCCATCAATGATCGAATCAGGACGCGCCAGATAGACGTGTTCAAAGATGCACGGAGTCAGCGACGGGTTGGTTGCGCACTGACGGGTGTGCAGCTTGCCGTCTTCGGTGATGTACACCGCTTCGCCCGGCGCGAGGTCGCGGATCAGGGTAAAACCCAGCACATCCAGCGAAACGCTTTCCGAGGCGATCATGTACTCGACGCCTTCGTCGGTGTGACGCTGACCGAAGACGATCGGACGGATGCCGTGCGGATCGCGGAAACCGACGATGCCATAACCGGTGACCATCGCCACGACCGCGTAACCGCCAACGCAACGGTTGTGCACGTCAGTCACGGCGGCAAACACGTCTTCTTCGGTCGGTTGCAGCTTGCCGCGCTGGGCCAGCTCGTGGGCGAACACGTTGAGCAGCACTTCCGAATCGGAACTGGTGTTGACGTGACGCAGATCGGATTCGTAGATTTCCTTGGCCAACTGTTCAACGTTGGTCAGGTTGCCGTTGTGCGCCAGAGTGATGCCGTAAGGCGAGTTGACGTAGAACGGCTGGGCTTCGGCCGAAGTCGAACTGCCCGCCGTCGGGTAACGGACGTGGCCGATACCCATGTGGCCGACCAGGCGCTGCATGTGACGCTGCTGAAACACGTCACGCACCAAGCCATTGTCCTTGCGCAGGAACAACCGGCCATCATGGCTGGTCACGATACCGGCAGCGTCCTGGCCGCGGTGCTGGAGCACGGTTAGCGCGTCATACAGCGCCTGATTGACGTTCGACTTACCGACGATACCGACGATGCCACACATGCGACGCAACCCCTACTTAATGGATCTGAACTGAACAACACTCACTGAGGCGTTTTCGCCGCCGGCAAGAGTTGTTCCTTGAACGGAATATCAGCGGGTACGCTGATTCCGCTGGCAAGCCACTGACTGCTCCACCCGAGAATCAGGTTTTTGGACCAGTCGGCGACCAATAGAAACTTTGGTACGAGCTGTGATTCTTTCCACCACCCGTCCTGCTGTACCGGCCCCAGGCTCAACAGCCCGACCGCCACGACCACCAGCAACACGCCACGCGCCGCGCCGAAGGCCATGCCGAGGAATCGATCGGTCCCGGACAACCCGGTGACGCGAACCAACTCGCCGATAAGATAATTGATCATTGCGCCCACGATCAGTGTGGCGACAAACATGATGGCACAGCCCGCGATCACGCGAGCCGATGGGGTTTCGATGTATCCGGCGAGGTACTCGGACAATGAGCCACCGAACATCCAGGCGACGGCTCCTGCGATGATCCAGGTCACCAGCGATAATGCTTCCTTGACGAAGCCGCGGCTCAGACTGATCAAAGCGGAGATGGCGATGATTGCAACGATCGCCCAGTCAACCCAAGTAAATGGCACAGTGCAGCCTACAGACGGATAAGGCGGCGCATTTTAGCAGAGCGCATGCCTCTCGGTAAGCTGCGATTTCCTGTGCTTTTCAATCGAGGCGATAGTTTTTAACCGCGCTCGGGCTGGAAACGCACAACAAAGCCCTTGAGGTTCTGCTGACGGCTGAGCAGATCGCGCAGACGATCGGCTTCGGCGCGCTCGATCAGCGGTCCGACGAACACCCGATTTTTGCCGTCGGCAGAACGGATGTAGGCGTTATAGCCTTGGCTGCGCAGGTTTTTCTGCAGGCTCTCGGCGCTGGCGCGGCTCGACAGACTGGCCAGTTGCACCGACCAGCTCACCGACAGACCGTTGGCATCGACGCGACTTTGCG
Source organism: Pseudomonas retamae (assembly GCF_043496865.1). NCBI lineage: Bacteria > Pseudomonadati > Pseudomonadota > Gammaproteobacteria > Pseudomonadales > Pseudomonadaceae > Pseudomonas > Pseudomonas retamae. The sequence continues at coordinate 240,212 of NZ_JBIEIL010000010.1, read as the reverse complement.
CCGGATCAGGCTTGGTCGACGATGAAGTGATCGGCTGTGCCGGTGCCGGAATCGGCTTGGACACCGCAGGCGGCGCTGCCGGTTTGGCGATGGCGATAGGCGCAGTAGGGGCTGGCGCTGGCGCGGCTGGCGCCACTGGAGCTGCAGGCGCCGTGTCTGCGGCGACCTCTTCGTCAGTTGGCACGGGTTCTTGCGGCAAGGCTTGCGGCTCCGGCACGGCTACAGGCTCCATTTGCACCTGCGGCACGACCGGCGCTTGCGGCGCGGCGGGCGCATCGACAGTCACCTGCCGCTGCTCGTCCTGGCGAGAAAACAGCATCGGCAGGAAAATCACCGCCAGCGCCACCAGCACCAGCGCGCCAACCATGCGCTGCTTGTACGCTTTATCCAGCAAAGCCATTTGCCGCTTCCTCCGTGGAGCGCCGAGACAGCCATTCAAGGGCCTCGGCGACACAATAAAATGAGCCGAACAACAGAATCTCGTCGTCAGCGGTCGCCAGCGCGCACTGCCCTTGCAAAGCGGCGGCGACACTGGCGTAAGACGTGACAGAGGCGCCAAGCCCCTGCAACGCTGCGTGCAATTCGGCAACCGGGCGCGCGCGTGGCGAATCCAGCGGCGCCACCGCCCAGTGCTGGACACTAGCATTCAATTCGCCGACAACACCATCCAGATCCTTGTCGGCCAGCAGGCCGAACACCGCCAGACGCTTACCGCGCGGCGGATGCGCAGCCAAGCGACGCGCCAGGTATTCAGCGGCATGCGGATTGTGACCGACATCCAGCAACAGATTCAGACGCTTGCCGTTCCACTCGAAGGTGCGCCGATCAAGGCGCCCGACTACGCGCGTGGCCTGCAATGAAGCCACGATCTGCTGCGCATCCCAAGGCAACCCGAGCAACAGGTACGCCTGCAAGGCCAGCGCGGCGTTCTCCATCGGCAGATCCAGCAGCGGCAAATCGTGCAGTTCAACCACTCGGCCCTGCGCATCGGTACCGCGCCACTGCCAGTGTTGATCAGTGATACCGAGGTCGAAATCGCGCCCACGCAAGAAGAACGGGCACGCCAGTTCTCGCGCCTTGTCGAGCAACGGTTGCGGAGGATTGAGATCGCCACACAAGGCAGGCTTGCCCTGACGGAAGATACCGGCCTTCTCGAAGGCCACGGATTCACGGGTGTCACCCAGATAATCAGCGTGATCGACGCCAATACTGGTCACCAGCGCGATGTCCGCATCGACGACGTTGACCGTATCCAGCCGCCCGCCCAAGCCGACTTCCAGCACCACTGCATCGAGCCCGGCCTGTTGAAACAGCCAGAACGCCGCCAGCGTGCCCATTTCGAAGTAGGTCAGCGAAGTGTCGCCACGCCCAACCTCGACGGCCGCGAAGGCTTCGCAGAGCTGGACGTCAGAGGCTTCGACACCATTGAGCTGCACCCGCTCGTTGTAACGCAGCAGGTGCGGAGAATTGTAGACACCAACGCTCAGGCCCTGCGCACGCAACAATGAAGCCACGAATGCGCAGGTAGAACCCTTGCCGTTGGTGCCGGTGACCGTGATCACCCGAGGCGCCGGCTGGCCTAGCCCCATGCGGGACGCTACCTGTTGCGAACGCTCCAGCCCCATGTCGATGGCCGATGGATGCAACTGCTCAAGGTAGGCGAGCCATTCGCCAAGGGTGCGCTCGGTCATAGGCCGGCAGGGACCGGCGGCACAACAATCGGCTCGACCGGCGCCGCGACGAATTTCGGCGTCGGCTTGCCAGTCATTTGCGCCAGCAGGTTACCCAGACGCGGGCGCAGTTCCTGACGATGGATGATCATGTCGATCGCGCCGTGCTCCAGCAGGAACTCGCTGCGCTGGAAGCCTTCCGGCAGTTTTTCACGCACGGTCTGCTCGATCACGCGCGGACCAGCGAAACCGATCAGCGCTTTCGGCTCACCGACAATGACGTCGCCGAGCATCGCCAGACTGGCCGAAACACCGCCGTAGACCGGGTCGGTCAGGACCGAGATGAACGGAATGCCTTCTTCGCGCAGACGCGCCAGCACCGCCGAAGTCTTGGCCATCTGCATCAGCGAGATCAGTGCTTCCTGCATGCGCGCACCACCGGAAGCGGCGAAGCAGATCATCGGGCAACGGTTTTCCAGCGCGTAGTTGGCAGCACGGACAAAGCGCTCACCGACGATGGCGCCCATCGAGCCGCCCATGAAATTGAATTCGAAAGCCGAAACCACCACCGGCATGCCTAACAGCGTACCGCTGACCGAGATCAGCGCGTCTTTCTCGCCGGTCTGCTTCTGCGCCGCGGTCAGGCGGTCCTTGTATTTCTTGCCGTCGCGAAACTTCAGACGGTCAACCGGCTCCAGATCGGCGCCCAGTTCGTTGCGACCTTCGGCATCGAGGAAAATGTCGATGCGCGCGCGTGCGCCGATGCGCATGTGGTGGTTGCACTTGGGGCAAACATCCAGGGTCTTTTCCAGCTCCGGGCGGTACAACACAGCCTCGCACGAAGGGCATTTGTGCCACAGACCTTCAGGCACCGAGCTCTTCTTGACCTCCGAGCGCATGATCGAAGGGATCAGTTTGTCTACTAACCAGTTGCTCATGCTTTCTTTCTCCAGTACCGGCGGCCCGAACGCTCTGGTTCGCAGCCCCGCGTATGCCCTTGAGCTAAATTCATGTGTGTGGCGATGATTGCCGCCAGCCACGGTCAGCGCGAAACATGACCTGCGTGCAAATCGACAACCCTCAGCCGCGCCCGCTGTGTGCAGGTGCATTGATGGACGGCGGCAGACTGCCAGCCGTCACATCCTTATGGTGCTTTGCGTACCGCCTCGATGAAGGCTCGAATCTTCTGGTGATCCTTGATGCCCTTGCTCAGCTCCACCCCGCCGCTGACGTCCACCGCGTAAGGTCTTACCCGTGCGACCGCGTCGGCAATGTTCTCGGGAGTCAACCCACCCGCGAGAATCAACGGCTTGCTCAGATGCTGCGGAATCAGTGACCAGTCGAATGCCTCCCCGGTTCCGCCGGGCACGCCTTCAACGTAAGTGTCGAGCAGTACGCCGCTGGCGCCCGGATAAGCGTCACAAGCCGCCGCGATGTCGTCACCGGCCTTGACCCGCAACGCCTTGATGTACGGCCGATGCCAGCCTTCACAGTCTTCCGCGACTTCGTCACCATGGAACTGCAACAGGTCCAGCGGCACCGCATCGAGGATTTCCCCCAATTCGCAGCGGCTGGCGTTGACGAACAGGCCGACCGTGGTAACGAAGGGAGGCAGCGCCTGAATGATCGCCCGGGCCTGCTGCACGCTGACCGCCCGCGGACTCTTGGCGTAGAACACCAGGCCGATGGCGTCGGCCCCGGCTTCAACCGCGGCGAGCGCATCTTCGATGCGGGTAATACCGCAAATCTTGCTGCGAACGGCTGACATGTGGAAAAACTCCGAGGCTAAATCCGGGAAAGTCCCGGATGGTAACAAAAGCGCTCGAGGGCGTCAGCCGTCAAGTTCGGAGAAACCCGTAAGGAAATGTGGCCCGATGAAACGTTCTGGCAGCGGGAATTCATCGTGGTATTCGACTTGCACCAGGTACAAGCCGTAAGGATGCGCGGTTACTCCGCCGGAGCGGCGTTCGCGGCTTTCCAGTACTTCTTTCATCCATTCCACCGGGCGCTCACCCGCACCGATGGTCATCAGCACACCGGCAATATTGCGCACCATATGATGCAAAAAGGCATTGGCGCGGATATCCAGCACGATCATTTTGCCGTGCCGGGTTACGCGCAAATGATGCATCTTCTTGATCGGTGACTTGGCCTGGCACTGACCGGCACGAAACGCACTGAAATCATGAGTGCCGATCAGATATTGCGCGGCCTCGGCCATGCGCTCGACGTCCAGCGGACGGTGATTCCAGGTGATTTCTTCGTTGAGATGCGCCGGGCGGATCTGATCGTTGTAGATCACATACCGATAACGCCGGGCAATCGCCTTGAACCGCGCGTGAAAATGCGCTGGCATCACCCGCGCCCAACTGACGCTGATGTCGTGGGGCAGATTGATGTTGGCCCCCATGACCCAGGCCTTCAGCGAGCGATCGACCTGAGTGTCGAAATGCACCACTTGCCCGCAGGCGTGCACGCCGGCGTCGGTACGCCCGGCACATTGCAGGGAAACCGGCGAGTTGGCAACTTTTGACAAAGCCTTTTCAAGCTCTTCCTGCACCGTAGCGACACCCGTCAACTGCCGCTGCCAGCCGCTGTAGCGCGAGCCTTTGTACTCGACGCCCAGCGCGACGCGGTAAAAGCCGTCGGGGGCCATTTCGGCGACCGGGTTATCTATGTTTGCCAAGGTGGGACAGCCTGCTGTGTTTGAAGGCGGGCATTATAAGGCGGTGGTTCAGGGATGCCAGAGTTCTCTATCGGTAGTTCCGGCTTCTTCGCGAGCAGGCTCGCTCCCACTTTTGTAATGCGCTCCCCGCAGGAGCGAGCCTGCTCGCGAAAGCAATTGCTCAGACGCCATCGAATCCGGCACAAACAAAAACGGCAGCCTCAATGGCTGCCGCTTTTGCTTAAACGCAGAACCTACGCCAGGTGGGAAAGCATTTCCTTGGCCTCGCCCCGCTGCGTTTCATTACCTTCGGTCAGCACTTCATTGAGGATGTCGCGCGCGCCGTCAGCGTCGCCCATGTCGATATAGGCCTGAGCCAGATCGAGTTTGGTTGCCGCCTCGTCAGTACCGGCGAGGAAGTCAAAATCGTCCTCACCCAGATCATCACCCAGCGCCGCGTCGGCCTCGGTGAAGGTCGGTTCGGCGATGCTTTGCGACAGACGATCGAGCTCGGCGTTGACATCATCCAGTTCGTTCGTGAACGCGTTCGACTCGGTGGCCGGGTTGCTGTCCATTTCGTCGGCCAGCGACAGATCGAAATCCGCCGGCAGTTCCAGATCATCCTGCGGCACGTCGGCAACGACTGGCGCCTCGACCGGCGGCAGATCCTTCACGCCCTCGTCCAGATCAAGCAGAAAGTCGTCTTCTGCCAGGGTCGCCGGGGACGGCTCGGCCCCCAGGTCCATGTCGAGATCGAAGTCCGACAGGTCGTCGAGATTCTCTTTCGCTTCGGTCTGCTGTTGCAGCACCGACTCGAAACTCAGGTCGTCGTCGGCCGGAAACGCGTCCAGCTCGACCGGCGCTTCAGGCTCGACCGCTGGCGCCGGCTCTACCGGGGTGATGTTGTCGAGATCGTCCAGGCTCAGGTCGAATGCGCTGTCCAGGTCATCTTCAGCCGGCGCAGGCGCCTCAGGCTCGTCGAGCAGCAAGTCTTTGACGTATTGCGCATCGAGCTCGGCGGCGACCGCCGCAGCGGCCAGACCGCCCGCAGCCACCAACGCCATCGCCGGAAAGCGGCTTTTCAGCGCTTCGACCTTGGCGAAATTGTCGCCGTTGGCCACCAGTTGCCGCTCCTGGGCGACGAAGGCGTCGCGATCACCCTGCTGACCGTAGACTTCCATCAGCTTCAGACGTAGGTCACTGCGCTCCGGCTCGAGGCTGACACCCTCTTCCAGCAACGCGGCCGCCTGATTCAGGCGCCCGGCATTGATATGCGACTGAGCCTTGTCGAGCACATCATCGGAGCGATCCGCAGCTGGCGCCACCAGCGGCGCGGCAATCGGCTCAGCCATGACCACTGGCGCCACGATCGGTGCAGGAGTCGGTGCAGGCGCAGGTGCCGGGGTATTGAGCTTGACGCTCGCCGCTGGGGTTTCGAGGCCTTCGAAGCTGCTCTCCGGCAGATCCTGTTCGGCAGAGAATTCTTGCTCTTCAGCCAGCGCACGGGCCATGCGCACATGTTTCTCGGCCTCCTGCTGGGCTTTGCGGCGACGGGCCAGCAGCAACAGCAGAAGCAGCAGCACCACCGCACCGCCGCCGATCAGCCCCAGCAGGATCGGATTGGTCAGCAGTTCATTGAAAGTCTTGTCGTCATCAGCGGTCGGCGTGGTTTCGACAACCGGCTCGACCACTGGCTCCACTGGCGTTTCGGCTGGCGGCGCGATGGCCGATTCTGGAGTTGGCGCAGCGTCAGCCGGAGTGGCCGGCGGTGTCGCCGCCAATTCAGCGGTGATTGCCGGTACCGGCGGCACCGCGCCATTAACCCCAGGCGCAGCGCCAGGAGCAGCAACAGCGCCGTCGGCCTGCATCTTCGCCAGTTGATTGTTCTTCAGCTCGATCAGCTTTTGCAGCTTGTCCAACTGGCTTTGCAGATCGGCCATGCGGCTTTTCAGTTCCTCGTTGTCACGACGGGTCGTGTCGAGGTTTTCCTGAGTGATCGCCAGTTTGTTGCTCAGTGCCTGTGCGTCGCCCGCCCGGCCCTTGCCGCCAGCCTTGGCGCTTTCGGCGGAGACCAGGCTCAGGTTGTCCTGAGCGTTGGCCGCAGCACCGGTATTGCCGCGACCGCGGTTGGTCGCATCGAGCTGCTGCTGACCGCTACCCGGCTTGGCCACATAACGCCGGCCCTGACGCCAGGCTTCGTTCTGCGCCGCGACTTCAGCGATCGCTGCCGACTGCGGCAACGCCGTGCTTTGCACAGGATCGGGCAGGCGCAGCACCTGACCGGTTTTCAGGCGGTTGATGTTGCCGCCGATAAACGCATCCGGGTTAAGAGCTTGAATGGCCAGCATGGTCTGCTGCACCGAACCGCCGTTGCGCGCCTTCGCGGCGATTTCCCACAGGGTATCGCGCGGCGTGGTGGTGTATTGCCCGCGGTGCGTGGCGCCCGTGGTCGGTGCCGCGATGGTTGGCGACGGCGCCGGTTGCGCGGCGGCGTCAGCGGTTTGCGGCGAGAACTTCGATGGATCCAGCAGTACGCTGTAATCGCGCAGCAAGCGGCCGTTCGGCCACATTACCTGCACGAGGAATTTCACCATCGGTTCCGACAGCGGCTTGCTCGAAGTCACGCGCAGAACGCTTTTGCCACCGGCGTTGAGCACCGGAGTGAACGTCAGATCATTGAGGAAAGCCTGGCGATCTACACCGGCCTTGGCGAAATCTTCAGGTGACGCCAGGCTCGGCACCACTTCAGCTGCGGTGAGATCCTTGACATCGAGCAGCTCGATTTCAGCCACCAGCGGCTGGTTCAGGGTCGACTTCAGGGTCAGCTCCCCGAGCCCGAGGGCATGCGCCATACCGGAGGACAGCGCCGAGGCGGCCGCTATTGCTAACACCAGTTTGCGAACTTGAACCATAGCCTCATCCTTTGTTTGAACGTTCCTCGGCCAGCGAGAAGCTTTTGAATAGCGCTGCCGTAAGGCATTGCGCGCGACGACGACAGATGTCGCGCGCGATCATTTCTTTGATGCCCCGGAAAGTCCCGGAGGGCTGACACGTCATCGACGTTTCGGATCAAGCATAGCGCTGACCTAGAATCAGTCGACAAATTGTTGCCAAGTATCTTTTACAGCAGGTCTTTTATCAACAATTCAGCCACCTGCACAGCATTGAGCGCTGCACCTTTGCGTACGTTATCTGACGTCAGCCACAGATTTAGTTCCGCCGGATCGTCGACACCGAGGCGCACGCGACCGACATACACCACATCCTGCCCCACCGCGTCGCCGACGGCGGTCGGGTAATCGCCGGCCTCGACCAACTCGATGCCCGGCGCCGCTTCCAGCGCAGCGTTGACCTTTTCCAGGTCGACAGCCCGTGCCGATTGCAAGGTCACGCTAAAGCTATCGCCAAAAAACACCGGGGCTTGAACGCAAGTTGCGGAAATCTTTAGCGAAGGCTGCGCGAGCACCTGACGCAATTCGCGCACCAGACGCTTTTCCAGCAGCGTATGGCCCTGCGCATCAGGCGTGCCGACCTGAGCCAGCAGGTTGAACGCCATCTGCCGATCGAAAAAGGTCGGCTCAAGCGGACGCATGTTCAGCAGCTCGGCGGTCTGCCGCGCCAGCTCGGCCACCGCTTCGCGACCTTGCGCGGAAACCGCCAGATTGGCGGTGACGTTGACGTATTGCAGATCAAGCAGATCAAGCAATGGCGCCAACACCACGGCAAGCGACGTCGCCGAAGGGCTTGGGCTGCTGACCTGGAACGGCGCGCTCAGCGTCGCGAGCAGCTCGGCATTGGCTTCCGGCACCACTTGCGGCGCCTGATCGGCCGGCAAGGCGCCGGACAGGTCGATCAACGAACAACCGGCAGCATGCGCGCGGGCGGCGAAGCTCAGCGAGACCGCTGCGCCAGCGGCGAAAAACACCAGTTTGACCTTGCTGAAATCGAACTCGTCGACTTCACGCACGCGGACGTTCTTATTGCGAAACAGCACCGAGCTGCCAGCCGATTCGCTGCTGGCCAGCAGGTGCAGATTGCCAACGGGAAAGTCGCGCTCTTCAAGGATTTGCACGAGGGTTTCGCCGACAGTACCGGTGGCGCCGATCACGGCAATATCTAGGGTCTGGGTCATGCTGCGAGCCTCTGGTGAAACGGGGGGAGCGGCACTTTACCGGGTGACTGGCGTGCAGGCAATTTCTGCCAGGATTTGCAGCGCCTGTACCGCCCCCGTTGCGAGGAACCTTGGGAGCCAGCCTGATGGCTATGGCTTAGGCCAATGCTTAACTCAGTCCGAAAATCAAAAGCCCCTCACCCTAGCCCTCTCCCGGAGGGAGAGGGAACTGACCGTGGGGGATGCAAGAGCAACGCCGACCTGAATACCGAGTCGAATACAAATTCTGAAAAGCCCAAAGATCGGCTCCCTCTCCCTCGGGAGAGGGCTGGGGTGAGGGGCAGCCCCACCACAAATCCAAAGCCAACCACCCGCTTCTAACCACTCAACAATGAGCGTTAGCTCGCGTGCTCTTGATCTTGCGTCACCGGCGACATCGGAAGGCTGAGTGGAGGGATTGATCCGGGCGTGGGAGCGCAGCGACCGTCTGGCGCAGCCAGACACAGCGGAAGGAGGTGCAGCGAAGCAAACCGTAGCCGCTGCGCCCGGATCAGTCCCGGAGCGAAGGAACCCGAGCCTGCGAGGGCCGTACGTAGGAGCAAGCGTTTTTTGCTTACTTTTTTTGGCGTTTGAAAAAAAGTGAGTCGCCGTAAGGGCGAAACCATAAGCAGCCGTTACCGCAGCAACGGATATGTACTCCTCCAACCACCCGACGAAAAAAAACCCGCACCTCAAAAAAGGCGCGGGCTTCTTCATCTCATCAACCTATCAACGCTCAAGCAAAATCCGCAGCATGCGACGCAGCGGTTCAGCCGCACCCCACAGCAACTGATCGCCCACGGTAAACGCACCGACAAACTGCGAACCCATGTTCAGCTTGCGCAGACGCCCAACCGGTACATTCAGGGTGCCGGTGACCTTGGTCGGACTCAGCTCCTGCATGCTGATCTCACGGTTGTTCGGCACCAGCTTGACCCAAGGGTTGTGCTGGCTGATCAGCCCTTCGATATCAGCGATCGGCACGTCCTTGTTGAGCTTGATGGTCAGCGCCTGGCTGTGGCAACGCATGGCGCCGATGCGCACGCAGATACCGTCGACCGGGATCGGGCTCTTGAAGCGACCGAGAATCTTGTTGGTCTCGGCCTGGGCCTTCCACTCTTCGCGGCTCTGACCGTTTGGCAGTTCCTTGTCGATCCACGGGATCAGACTGCCGGCCAGCGGAACGCCGAAGTTTTCGGTCGGGTACGCTTCGCTGCGCATCGCGTCAGCCACGCGACGGTCGATATCGAGGATCGCGCTGGCCGGGTCGGCCAGTTGATCGGCGACAGCGGCGTGGGTCGCGCCCATCTGCTTGATCAGTTCACGCATGTTCTGCGCGCCGGCCCCGGAGGCCGCCTGATAAGTCATGGCGCTCATCCACTCGACCAGACCGGCCTCGAACAGACCGCCCAGGCCCATCAGCATCAGGCTGACCGTGCAGTTGCCACCGATGTAGTTCTTGGTGCCGGCATCGAGCTGCTGATCGATGACCTTGCGGTTGACCGGATCGAGAATGATCACCGCGTCATCGTTCATCCGCAGGCTTGAGGCCGCGTCGATCCAGTAACCCTGCCAGCCGGCTTCGCGCAGCTTGGGGAATACTTCGCTGGTGTAGTCGCCGCCCTGGCAGGTCAGGATCACGTCGAGGGTCTTCAGCTCGTCAATGCTGTAAGCATCCTTGAGCGGAGCAATGTCCTTGCCCACGGACGGGCCTTGGCCACCGACATTGGACGTGGTGAAAAACACCGGCTCGATTAGATCGAAATCCTGCTCTTCCAGCATCCGCTGCATGAGCACGGAACCGACCATCCCGCGCCAACCGATCAGACCTACACGTTTCATCGCAACTACACCTTCTTGAAAAGTGGGCCGCTGCTTTGTATTGAATTTCGCAGCGGGCCCGAGAGATTACAGATTCCGCAGCGCGGCGACTACTGCGTCGCCCATTTGCTGCGTACCGACTTTGGTACAACCGGCCGAATGGATGTCGCCGGTGCGCAAGCCCTGATCGAGCACGACGCTGACGGCTTTCTCGATGGCATCAGCGGCATCGTGCAGATTGAAGCTGTAACGCAGCATCATCGATACCGACAGGATGGTCGCCAGCGGGTTGGCAATGCCCTGGCCGGCGATGTCCGGTGCGGAACCGTGGCAAGGCTCGTACATGCCCTTGTTGTTGGAGTCCAGCGAGGCCGACGGCAGCATGCCGATGGAGCCGGTGAGCATCGACGCTTCGTCAGAGAGAATGTCGCCGAACATGTTGTCGGTGACGATCACGTCGAACTGCTTCGGCGCGCGCACCAGTTGCATGGCGGCGTTGTCGACGTACATGTGGCTCAGCTCGACTTCTGGATAGTCTTTGGCCACTTGCTCGACCACTTCACGCCACAGTTGGCTGGACGCCAGCACGTTGGCCTTGTCCACCGAGCAAAGCTTCTTGCCACGGACCATGGCCATGTCGAAACCGACACGGGCAATGCGGCGGATTTCGCTTTCGCTGTATGGCAGGGTGTCGTAGGACTGACGCTCGCCGTTGTCCAGCGTACGGGTGCCGCGCGGCGCGCCGAAGTAGATGCCACCGGTCAGTTCGCGAACGATCAGGATGTCCAGACCGGCGACGATTTCCGGCTTCAGGCTCGAAGCATCAGCCAGTTGCGGGTACAGAATCGCCGGGCGCAGGTTGCCGAACAGGCCCAGTTGCGCACGGATTTTCAGCAGACCACGCTCAGGGCGGATGTCACGCTCGATGGTGTCCCATTTCGGGCCACCGACGGCGCCCAGCAGTACGGCATCGGCAGCGCGGGCGCGGTCGAGAGTTTCGTCGGCCAATGGCACGCCGTGCTTGTCGATGGCCGCGCCACCGATCACGTCGTGACTCAGTTCGAAACCCAGGCTGTACTTGTCGTTGGCCAATTCCAGCACCTTGACCGCTTCGGCCATGATTTCCGGACCAATACCGTCACCTGGGAGAATCAGAATCTGCTTGCTCATGCTTTCCTCGTGTCTTCAATCGGTGCGCCTTCACCGGCGCGCCCGGAAAAATGCTTATCGCTCGGCCATCAACACAATCACATCGGTACTGAAGGAGCCGTCGGCCTCAATCTCGAAATATTCGCGCACTTCGTTGCCCATCGATTGCTGCAACTGAACAATCGCGGCGCGCATCACCGCGGGGGTGCGCATGCGCTCAACCCAGCTGTTGTACTCCAGCCGCAGGCGCTGACGCGTGGTGCTGCGCACATGCAGCCCGGCCTCGCTGACCTGGCGCAGCCACTCGGCGCCAGAGTAATCGCGCACGTGGCCGGTGTCGCGCAGCACTTCGACACTTTGCAGGTAAGTGTCGAACAGCGGACTGCCCGGTGACAACACGTCCACGAACGCCGCAACACCACCGGGCTTCAACACCCGACGCACCTCGCGCAAGGCCACGCCGAGGTCGCTCCAGTGATGCGCCGAATAACGGCTGAACACAAAATCGAACTCGCCATCGGCGAACGGCAAACGCTCGGCGGCGCCGTTAACCGTGGAAATATTGCCCATCCCGCGTTCGGCCGCAGCGGCGGCGACCACGTCGAGCATCTGCTGCGAAAGATCGTACGCCACCACTTCGCTGACCAGCGGCGCGACATGAAAACTCACATGACCGGCGCCGCAACCCAGGTCCAGCACCCGCGCCGCGCCCTGCCCTGCCAGCTCGGCTTGCAGCAGGGCAAATTCACTGCCCTGCGCGTGAACGGCGCTGCTCAGGTAAGCAGCGGCCTGTTCACCGAATTGCTTCTGAACGACCTGGGTGTGTTGGGCGGTGCTGTTCATGGTCACATCCTGTATCTGTGTTGTTTGAGCTACCGTCTTCGCGAGCAGGTCGAATCGTCGCACCGTCGCTCCCACATTTGAAATGCATTCCCCTGTGGGAGCGAGCCTGCTCGCGAAGGGGCCCACCCTGACTACATCAATCTCGAATCCTGCTTAGGCGTCGCGAAACAACCACGGCTGACTCACCCGATGCTTCGCTTCGAACGTGGCAATCGCTTCGCCGTCCTGCAAGGTCAGGCCGATATCATCAAGCCCGTTCAGCAGGCAGTGCTTGCGAAACGCATCGATCTCAAAACGGTACACCTTGCCATCAGGGCGGGTCACGGTTTGAGCTTGCAGGTCGACCTGCAATTGATAACCCGGCTCGGCCTCAACCTGCTTAAACAATTCATCGACTTCGGCATCGCTGAGGATGATCGGCAGCAAGCCATTCTTGAAGCTGTTGTTGAAGAAGATGTCGGCGTAGCTCGGCGCGATGATGCTGCGGAAACCGTATTCTTCCAGCGCCCACGGCGCGTGCTCGCGGCTGGAGCCGCAACCGAAATTCTCACGCGCGAGCAATACGCTGGCGCCCTGATAACGCTCGGCGTTGAGCACGAAATCCTGATTCAGCGGGCGCTTGGAGTTGTCCTGGTACGGCTGGCCAACGTCCAGATAACGCCACTCGTCGAACAGGTTCGGACCGAAGCCGGTGCGCTTGATCGACTTGAGGAACTGCTTGGGAATGATCTGATCGGTGTCGACGTTGGCACGATCCAGAGGCGCGACAAGACCAGTGTGCTGGGTGAAAGCTTTCATGCTGCGCTCCTTTTAGATCAATTCACGAACGTCGACGAAACGACCGTTCACCGCTGCCGCCGCGGCCATGGCCGGGCTGACCAGGTGGGTACGGCCACCGGCACCCTGACGGCCTTCAAAGTTGCGGTTGGAAGTCGAGGCGCAATGCTCGCCGGACTCCAAACGGTCCGGGTTCATCGCCAGGCACATCGAGCAACCCGGCTCACGCCATTCGAAACCGGCTTCGAGGAAAATCTTGTCCAGACCTTCGGCTTCGGCCTGCGCCTTGACCAGACCCGAGCCCGGCACGACGATCGCTTGCTTGATGGTCGACGCCACCTTGCGGCCCTTGGCGATCACCGCCGCGGCGCGCAAGTCTTCGATCCGCGAGTTGGTGCAGGAACCGATGAACACGCGGTCGAGCTGAATGTCGGTAATCGCCTGATTGGCGGTCAGACCCATGTATTTCAGGGCGCGGACGATCGAGTCGCGCTTGACCAGATCCATCTCTTTGGCCGGGTCGGGCACGTTCTGATCAACGGCCAGAACCATTTCCGGCGAAGTGCCCCAGCTGACTTGCGGCTTGATCTGCGTGGCGTCGAGCTCAACCACGGTGTCGAACTGCGCATCGGCGTCGGAAACCAGATCTTTCCACGCTTCGACGGCCATGTCCCACTGCGCGCCTTTCGGTGCGAATGGACGACCCTTCACGTAGTCGATGGTTTTCTGATCCGCCGCCACCAGCCCCACGCGGGCGCCGGCTTCGATGGACATGTTGCAAATGGTCATGCGGCCTTCGACGGACAGATCGCGAATCGCGCTGCCGGCAAATTCGATCGCATGGCCATTACCGCCGGCAGTGCCGATCTTGCCGATCACCGCGAGGACGATGTCCTTGGCGGTGACGCCAAACGGCAATTGCCCTTCGACGCGCACCAGCATGTTTTTCATTTTCTTGGCGACCAGGCACTGAGTGGCGAGCACATGCTCGACCTCGGAAGTGCCGATGCCGTGAGCCAAGGCGCCGAATGCGCCGTGGGTCGAGGTGTGCGAGTCGCCGCAGACCACGGTCATGCCCGGCAAGGTCGCGCCCTGCTCCGGACTGATGACGTGGACGATGCCCTGGCGCACGTCGTTCATCTTGAACTCGACGATGCCGTATTCATCACAGTTGTCATCGAGGGTCTGCACCTGCAAACGCGAGACCTGGTCGGCAATGGCTTCGATACCACCCTTGCGCTCTGGCGTGGTCGGTACGTTGTGGTCCGGGGTCGCGATGTTGGCATCGATGCGCCACGGCTTGCGCCCGGCCAGACGCAGGCCTTCAAAGGCTTGCGGCGAGGTCACTTCGTGAATGATGTGACGATCGATGTAGATCAGCGCAGAGCCATCGTCGCGCTGCTTGACCAAATGCGAATCCCAGAGCTTGTCGTACAGCGTTTTGCCGGCCATCAGACGGTTCCTCATCAGCTTGTTTCTATGCCCTGGGCTTATCAATAACCCTTTGGCTTGTGAGGCCGATCCTATGGGGTTAGATTAAATAACTCAAATTCATATTTTTTATGCTTTGGATAACCGACTGGAATAGTGAATGGATCTGGCCAACCTGAATGCTTTTATTGCCATCGCCGAGACCGGCAGCTTCTCCGGCGCTGGCGAGCGTCTGCACTTGACCCAACCGGCCATCAGCAAGCGCATCGCCGGGCTGGAGCAGCAATTGAAGGTGCGCCTGTTCGACCGTTTGGGCCGTGAAGTCGGCCTGACCGAGGCCGGCCGCGCCCTGCTGCCCCGGGCTTATCAGATTCTTAACGTGCTCGACGACACCCGCCGCGCCCTGACCAATCTGACCGGCGAAGTCAGCGGCCGCCTGACGCTGGCCACCAGTCACCACATCGGCCTGCACCGTTTGCCGCCCTTATTAAGGGAGTTTACTCGCCGCTACCCACAGGTCGCGCTGGATATTCAGTTCCTCGATTCGGAAGTGGCCTACGAAGAGATTCTCCACGGTCGCGCTGAACTGGCCGTCATCACCCTCGCGCCGGAGCCGCATGCACTGGTAAAGGCGACGCCAGTCTGGGACGACCCGCTGGATTTCGTGGTCGCCCCGGAGCACTCGCTGATCAATAACGGCGCCGTCAGTCTGATCGACATTGCCGGCCATCCGGCGGTTTTCCCCGGCGGCAATACTTTTACCCACCACATCGTCCAGCGGCTATTCGAGGCCCAGGGCCTGACGCCAAATATCGCCATGAGCACCAACTATCTGGAAACCATCAAAATGATGGTCTCGATCGGCCTGGCCTGGAGCGTGTTGCCGCGCACCATGCTGGATGAGCAAGTGGCAAGCATCGCATTGCCGGGCATACAGCTCAGTCGCCAGCTAGGCTATATCCTGCACACCGAACGGACGCTCTCGAACGCGGCAAGAGCCTTCATGGCCTTGCTGGATGCACAAATCGATCTGCCAGGGACTTGAGGCCGACTTGTGCTACTCCTGTAGAGCCGCGATTGCTGTGCCTAACGCCACCATCCGCTCAAGGCCTGTCCACAATGCCGAAATCTGTTGACCGAACTCCGCCGATGCCGCGTATCCAGGCGATTGACCCGCGCCACTCCGAGCAGAGCTGGGAAAGCGCGCCGCAATTGCTGGCGGCGCTCAACGGCGCCCGGCTCGGCGCCTGGTACTGGGACATCGAGCGCGGGCAGATCAGCTGGTCGCGCGGCACCCAGGCCTTGTTCGGCTTCGATCCGCGGCAACCGTTGCCCGAAGACCTGGAATATCTCGACCTACTGCCACCGGAGGACCGGGCAAAAACCGTTCGGGCCTTCCACGCGGTGATTGCCGGCGCGCCGCTGGAGCAGGCGATGCACCACCGCATCCGCTGGCCTGACGGCAGCCTGCACTGGCTGGAGATCAATGGCAGCCTGCTGCCGGACAAAAACGGCCGCCCCCGAATGATCGGGGTGATTCGCGAAATCACCCACCAGCGCCAACGTGAACAGGCGCTGAGCAGCTCGGAGAAACGTTTCGCCACACTTTTCCACCTGTGCCCCAACATGGTGCTGCTGACCCGCCAGGAAGACGGTTTGATCAGCGAAGCCAACCAGTATTTTGAAAGCCTGTTCGGCTGGCCGGTACAGAACGCTATTGGCCGCACCACCCTCGAACTTGGCCTGTGGGTGCATCCCGAACAGCGTGCCGAACTGGTGAAAAAGACCAAGGCCAAAGGCGAACTGATCAGTATGGAAGTGCAGTTTCGCGCCAGCAATGGCCAGGTGCATGACGGCATTCTCAGTGCACAGAAAGTCGAACTCGAAGGCCAGCCGTACCTGCTCAGCACTTTCCTCGATACCACCGAACGTAAAGCCGCCGAGCTGGCTCTGAAAGACAGCCAGGAACGCCTCGATCTGGCGCTCGATTCGGCGCAGCTCGGCACTTGGGACTGGCACATCCCCAGCGGCATGCTCTACGGCTCGGCACGGGCCGCGCAATTGCACGGGCTCGACCCGATTCCATTTCATGAGTCATTCGAGGCGTTTTTCGAAGGTGTGCCCGGCGAAGAGCGCGACAGCATGCGCGACGCCTACCGCAGCCTGCGCGAAGGCCCGGCGGGAAATTATCAACTGACGTATCGAGTACAACTGCCAGACGGCAGCTCGCGCTATCTGGAAAGCCGCGCGCGCCTGTATCGGGATGACAACGGCGCGCCGCTGCGCATGGCCGGGACGCTGCTGGATATCACCGACCAGGTCGAACGCGAGCAGCGCCTGGTGGCCTCGGAAGAAAAATTTGCCACGCTGTTTCAGGTCAGCCCGGACCCGATCTGCGTCACCCGCCAGGAAACCGGCCAGTTCATCGAGATCAACTCCAGTTTCACCCAGACGTTCGGCTGGAGCGCCGCCGACGTGATCGGTCACACCGCCGAAGAAATCGGCCTGTGGGACGCCTCGGCGAAAAGCCTGCAACGTATTGAACGGGTGATCCGCGAGCAGGGCTTGAGCAACGTCGCGATCATCGTCCAGCACAAGGACGGCCAGTCGCTGACCTGTGTGATTTCCAGTCGGCAGATCAGTGTTGGCAATCAGCCGTGCATCGTCACTACGTTGCGCGATATCACTCAGCAACAGCGCTCCGAAGCGGCGCTGAAGGCCAGCGAAGAGAAATTTGCCAAGGCGTTTCATTCCAGCCCGGACGCCATCACCATCACCGAACGCGACACCGGGCGTTATCTGGAGGTTAACGACGGTTTTTGCCGCCTGACCGGTTATCGCGCCGACGAAGTGGTGGGTAAAACCGTGTATCAGGTCGGCATATGGGCCGAGGAAAAGCAGCGTTCGGCGCTATTGGCTGAATTGCAGATCAAAGGCCGCGTGCACCATCAGGAAATGCTTGGGCGCAACAAGCGCGGGGAGATACTGACTGTCGAGGTCTCGGTCGAGCCCATCACTCTCAACGAAACCGCGTGCCTGCTGCTGACCGCGCGGGACGTCAGCTTGCTGAAAAACGCCGAAGCGCAGATCCGCCATCTGGCCTATCACGACCCTCTGACCAACCTGCCTAATCGCGCTTTACTGATGGATCGCCTGAGCCAGCAGATCGCCCTGCTCAAGCGTCACAACCTGCGCGGCGCCCTGCTGTTTCTCGATCTTGACCACTTCAAGCACATCAACGATTCGCTGGGGCATCCGGTGGGCGACACCGTGCTGAAAATCATCACCGCGCGGCTCGAAGCCAGCGTGCGCATGGAGGACACCGTGGCGCGCCTGGGTGGCGACGAGTTTGTCGTGCTGCTCAGCGGCCTCGAAGGCTCACGCAGTGACGTCAGCGAACAGGTGCGCGCGCTGGCTGACACCATTCGCGAATTGCTCTCGGAGCCGATGTTTCTTGATGGCCAACGCTTGCAAGTGACGCCGAGTATCGGTGTAGCGCTGATTCCCGATCACGGCTCGACGCCGACCGACCTGCTCAAACGCGCCGACATTGCCCTGTACCGCGCCAAGGACTCCGGGCGCAACACCACGCAGATGTACCACAACACCATGCAGAAAGCCGCGAGCGAGCGGCTGCGCATGGAGACCGACTTGCGCCTGGCGCTGTCACGCGGCGAATTCAATGTGCATTTTCAGCCGCAGGTCGATGCTCGCGACAACCGCATCATTGGCGCCGAAGCGCTGGTGCGCTGGAACCACCCGCAGTTGGGCGCGCAATCGCCCACCGAGTTCATCAAGGTGTTGGAGGACAGCGGGCTGATCCTCGAAGTCGGCACCTGGATCCTCGACGAAGCCTGCAATGCCTTCAAACAACTGATCGCGCTGCGGCTGGTCGATCCCCTCGATTTCAGCCTGTGCGTGAACATCAGTCCACGACAGTTCCGCCAGAACGATTTTGTCGAACGCATCGAACACAGCATGACCAGCCACGGCCTGCCCTGCTCGCTGCTGAAACTGGAAATCACCGAAGGCATCGTCATTCAGAACCTGGAAGACACCATCGGCAAGATGCGCCGCTTGAAAAAGCTCGGCGTCAGTTTTGCCATGGACGATTTCGGCACCGGTTATTCATCGCTCACTTACCTGAAACGCTTGCCGGTGGACACGCTGAAAATCGATCAGTCATTCATCCGCGACGCGACCACCGATCCGAACGATGCCGAGATCATTCGGGCGATCGTCGCCATGGCACGCAGTCTGGAGCTGGAGGTGATTGCCGAAGGTGTGGAAACGCCGGAGCAGCTGGCGTTTTTGCAGGGGCTGGGCTGTCATTTGTATCAGGGGTATCTGCACAGTCGGCCGGTGGCGTTAGAGGATCTGAAAAAACTGCTGCCCTGAATCGGCGGCCGCACAGCCTGGCAACAGAGCAATAATTGCCACGGTTTGCGTCAGCCTGTAGGGTCGCGTTTTTTGCGCCGCTTCGAGATCAACCATGCAGGATGCATCCCTTCCCCGCCCGGCCCTGCTGGGCATCGACCTTGGCACCACCAACAGCCTGATCGCCGTCTGGCGTGAAGGCCGCGCCGAACTGATCCCCAACGCCCTCGGCGATGTGCTGACACCGTCGGTGGTCAGCCTTGATGAAGACGAGACGATTCTGGTTGGCAAAGCCGCCCGCGCCCGCCTGACCACGCACCCGGAACGCACTGCCGCCGCGTTCAAGCGCTTCATGGGCAGCGACAGGCAAATCCAGCTCGGCTCTCGCCTCTTCAGCCCCGAAGAGTTGTCGGCGCTGGTGCTCGGCTCGCTCAAGCAAGACGCTGAAGCTTTCCTCGGCCACGCGGTCTCGGAAGCGGTCATTTCGGTCCCGGCGTATTTCAGCGACGAGCAGCGCAAGCGCACCTTGTTTGCCGCCGAACTGGCCGGACTGTCTGTGGCCCGCCTGATCAATGAACCGACCGCTGCCGCCATGGCGTACGGGCTGCACGAGCAGAAGTTCGAACGCACGCTGATTTTCGATCTGGGTGGCGGCACCTTCGACGTCACGGTACTGGAATATGCGTTGCCGCTGATCGAAGTGCACGCCTCCACCGGCGACAATTTTCTCGGCGGCGAAGACTTCACTGCCGCCCTGTTGCAGGCCTGCCTCAAGCACTGGCAACTGGACGCGACGCAGATCGATGCGCAAGCCATGGCCAGCCTCGGTGATACGCTGGAACAGCTCAAGCGCAAGCTCGGCGAAGGCACCCAACAGTTGAGCTGGCGCCAGGCCGAGCAGACGTTCGAATGGGCGCTGGACGAAGCCACCGCCGTAAAGATCTGGGAACCACTGCTCGCCCGCTTGCGCGCACCGATCGAACAGGCCCTGCGCGATGCCCGGTTAAAACCGCGCGACCTCGACAGCCTGGTCCTGGTCGGCGGTGCAACGCGCATGCCGGCGGTGCAGCAAATGGTCGCCACGCTGTTCGGGCGCCTGCCTTACCGGCATCTCGATCCGGACACCATCGTCGCACTGGGCGCGGCGACGCAGGCAGCGTGCAAGGCGCGCGACGGTGCGGTCGAGGAGCTGATTCTGACGGATGTCTGTCCTTATACGCTGGGGATCTCGACCATGCGGGGCGAAGATATCAAAGGCGCCTTCTCGCCGATCATCGAGCGCAACACGGTCATTCCCACCTCACGTGTCGAGCGTTTTCACACAACCTCTGCGCAGCAGGAATTCATTCGTATCGCGGTTTATCAGGGCGAACGCCCCTGGGTACGCGACAATATTTTCATCGATGCCTTCGATGTCACGCTGACGCCCAGCGATCATATTCAGGCGCTGGACGTTCGGTTCAGTTATGACATCAATGGTTTGCTCGAAGTCGACGTCACCCTGCTTGAAACAGGGGAACGTCATAGCCACATTATCGATCGCAGCCCAACGGGGCTCGATGCGATATCGCGTCAAGCCAGCCATGAGCGCTTGAACTCATTGAAAATTCATCCTCGCGACACCTTGGCCAATCGAACCCTGCTGGCTCGACTGGAGCGGGCTTGGGCGCAAAGTCTCGGCGATGATCGCCAACGCATCGCAGACTGGATGGACAGTTTCACAACAACGTTGAGTGGTCAGCGACTGGAAGAAATCGCCGGCCAGCGCTCACAACTCAACAAGGCTCTGGACGAATTACGCTTTTAGCCGTTAAGTCGCCGCAAGGTAGTCTGCAGTCCACCGGACAGTATGTCTTCATCGCCACTGTCCGGTGGCACACCGTAGCGATTGGGCAGTCTCTCTCCCGGAAAACCAAACAGTATCAACGGTAAAAATGGCAGGACAGGCGACAGCACCACGAGCGTCAGTAACATCGGAATGCCTCGGCCGATATCATGCAAGCGCCGTAATACTGCACTCAGCAAAAATGCCGCGCCGAGAAGCGTCACGACAATTCCGGACAGCGGCGTGCCGCTGAGCAACGCTGCCACTGGCGTCACCAACAGCGCGCCGATGACCTGCCAGATAAAAGCCCCTCGCCCAAGCCGGGAACCCAGGCGCCAGAACGCGGTTGCAGGGGTTGGAAGAGTTTTTGCCTTGGCCAGCAATAATCGCTCTGCCCACGACAGCAACGCACTGAACGCGAACCGCAGACCGAGGCCATTTTGCGTAGCATCCTTGGCCCGCTGCATGCGTAACAGGATTTTCTGCCGGGGCACGCCGAGACTTTCAAAACGCACCAGATCCTTGAGCACATCCAACGCGAGATAAAAGTCCTCGCTCACGCCCTCATCGGCAAGAGCCTCACGCGGCGGGTGGACAGGTTCGCCCTTGATCAGGCTGTGACGGAAACCGTCGAACCAGTCTTGTGGGTTGACGACCTCAGTTATGCTTTCAAGCAAATATTTGCGCTGTTGTCCCGTGAGTGAAGGATCGTGATACAGGACGCCTGCCAAAAGCATTCGCCCGAGCAAATCATCATTGAAACGGCCAATGTCGCTGCGCATGCACTCAAACAATCGGTCATTGCTCAACAGCCGGGTGCTGTCTAGCGCTTCCTGAACACTGAACAGCTTGCGCGCGAGCATCGCATGCACCGGATCGGTCGCTTGCAGCCAACCCAGCAGGCCGCTGGCAGTACCCTGCTCGCGATTCAAGCGACAGAGCAGCGGCTGCAAACGTGCCAGTGGGTGTTCACGCGCAATATCCATCGAATCCACACAATGCGCCGACTGCGCACCTAACCAGCGTGTCGGTTCGTTGAGCGTGGCCAGCAGGTACAGCGCTTGACGGTGCCACTCCCAGACATCGCAAAAGCTATCGATGGCCGGGAGCAACATGCCTTGCCTGGCCAACTGAACCTGCAGTTTCAGCCCGTCCAGCACCGCGTCTCGCTTGTTCAGACTGAACGCCTCGTCAAGCCGTGCCAGCCCCCCGGCGTCGTAAGCCCGCAGACGCCGCATCCATAGCAGACAGAGCTCCAGCGGTTCACCCTTCTGCAGTTCCTGCGGCAACGCGGTGGCCGGGTCGGCCGCCAGAAACGCCTCAATTGCCAGCGGAATTGGCGCCTGGGTCAACCAGCAGAGTTGTTGCTCAGCCTGATATTTGAAGCCTTCCAGTACCAGTTGATCGAGAATATCCGACGGTTCTGCCGCCCCCGTGACACATCGCAACAAGGCCACATCGCCGCGATGCAAAGCCCACGCGTGCTGATAAAGTGTTTGCAGCGTCGGTTCATCGCTGTCGATGATCAGCCATGCCAGCAGCGGCAACTCATCGCCGCTGATACGCCATTCGACGAACGCATCGGCAATGCCTTGCAAACCCAGCTGTCGAGCGTGAAACCAACGGCCAAGGGTTTCCGGCCGTTGGGACGGACTGCCGTATGCCTGAGTGTTATCGCTCAGATCATCAGTCCAGTCGCGGAAATTCTCGAGACGGTCAAAAGCCTGGATCAGCAACGGCAACCGCTGGGGCTGGTGGCGCGCGCACAAATCCAGTAGCCAGGAGGCTGCTTTCGGGTGTTGATGCTCGCGCCAGAGCTGCCCCCATGCCTGCAGCGCCAACTCCTCCATTCCCAGCGCACTGCGCTGACAAGCCAACAAATACAGCCAGTCAATGTTTCGGGGCTCAAGCCGATGCAGCTCACTGACGATGCCGAGAAACTCTTTGCTGGCGATGCCGGCCTGACTGAACTGCACGGCCAGACGCTGCAACAAATCGCCATCGTCAGGCAGGGGCAAACAGGTGTGCAGCCCGGCGAAATGGCGGTAGTCGTCCAGCGAGCCATTGCGGTGCAAGTGGCTCAGTGTGCGTAGGTACCAGAGCGTTTCGAGCTGCGCGACAGCGGGCCAATGGCTCATCAATGCCGTGTCGAACGGGTCCGGCGCGTCGATACGCTGTAAAAACTCATCGACATGTCGGGCATTGTCGAAATCCAGGTCCAGCATGCGGCTGGCCCAACCGATGCGCTGCGCCAGCAAGCGTACGCAAACGTGAGAAATCGGCCCGGCGTCGATAAGCTCGCGCAACAAAGGCCAGCAAATTTCGTCCAGTACGTCCAGCGGGAGCTTGTCCAGCTCAAGGTTGAACGCTTGCCAATCTGCTGGGTGAAACCGCCGCGCAGGATCAAGCAACAGGTTTTCAAATTCCGCCATCATCTGCTCAGCGGGACTTACCTTGTTGACAGTCGGCTCATGCGGTTCGGTGGCTTTTTCGCGAGCGAACTGCAACGCCAGCTCATAGGCTTCGCGCAGCATCTGGAACCCCTCCGGATCGGTTTCCGGATGGTGCTGCGGCAGGCGCGCGCGATAAGCGCCACGAATAGCATCATTGTCTTTGGTGGGCTCGATACCCAAGCGAATCCAGCAGCTCATGACCAGTCGAACTCCCCTAGCGAATCAGGTCGCTCAGGTAGGTGCAAAGGCATGTCCCAAGGCAATTGCGCAAACAGCTCGCGGGCATCGCGGTCCAGGTTATGGATGACCACAGTGGTGCCTATGTAGTCACCTTGACGATCATATTCATGAGCAAGGTCCTCATCTTTATTACCCAAGCAATGCCAGAAAGCTTTACCGAAGACAAAGCCATTGAGGTAACTCGTCCAGCTGTCGTAGTAGTAACGCGCACGCGCCGCCATGCGACCGTGCAGCCAGAGACTTTCGGTGAGGTCGATCCAGCCGTGCAACACTGCCGAGCGCAGCAGGAACCCCATGCGGCCAATGTCCCAGGCACGGATGCCACCGGAACCACACTCTGCGAAAGTGCTACTTGCCAGTTCGTAAAACGCGCGCTGACGCGTATCCAGACTATCGAGCAACGTTTGCCATTCCGACGGCAGGCAACGCTCCCATTGGCGATAGGCTTCATTCAGACTCGTTGCGTGGCCGGTGTCGGCCGTCCTGAGCATCTTCAATAGCTGTGGGCGTGTGGTGATACCCCAACCACCCTCGACATCGACATGCTTGAGATCGAAGCAATAGGTCGGAGCGGTGTAATCGGCATCGGGATTGAGGGCGACCAAAGGCGCAGAAAGCGCATACAGCCAGCGCTGTTGCAATTCGTCCATGAACAAAGGCTCCAGGGCCAGCGGAAATGAGGGAGTGCCGGCTTAGTGGGCGCAGATTGTAAAGAGCCCCGACAACAGCAGCAAACGCCGCGTCAGTTTTCCTTCGCTCACAAAAAAGGCCCCGACGTATCGGGGCCTTTCGTTCAGCGGCTTATCGCCGTTTCGGACGATTGTGTGTCAGCACATGAATCAATGCTGCAGCGCCGGCTGCTGCGCACCATTGATTGGAATGCGCTTGGCTTTCGCCTCTTCAGGGACCACACGCAGCAGGTCGATGCTCAGCAGGCCGTTGCTCAGGTCCGCGGCCTTGATCTCGATGTGATCGGCCAGACGGAACGACAGCTTGAACGCACGCTGGGCGATGCCTTGATGCAGGAAGGTCACACCTTCGTTGGCGTCACGCTTGCCACCACTGATGGTCAGCACACCTTTCTCGACCTGGAGCTCCAGGTCTTCTTCCCGGAAACCGGCAGCGGCAACGACGATACGGTATTGGTCATCACCGTGTTTTTCGACGTTGTAAGGTGGGTAGCTGCTGCCAGGCTCATTGCGCAGGGCGGTTTCGAACAGGTCGTTGAAACGGTCGAAACCTACCGAGGAACGGAACAGTGGCGCGAGAGAAAATGCAGTACTCATGATTCAAATCTCCTGAAAACAATCAGCAAGTTTTTGTGTCTCCGCGACCCGAATTCGGCATCGCGTACCCCTTAGATAGGGACCGCTGTTTGCTTTTCAAGAGATTATTTTCAGATTTTTCAGGCGGCCTCGACGAACGGCAGACCGAGCAGACGCGAGACCTGATCAGGCTCGGTTTCGCGGCGCAAAACCGTGAACAGCTCGGTCGCCTGCGGATAATTTCGCGTGAGCATTGCCAGCCATTGCTTCAGGCGACCCGGCGATTGACGCGCGGTCATCTGCGCTTTGGCTTGCAGCCAGAAATCCTGAATCAGCGGCATCAGCTCGGCCCAGGACATCTCGACGACCTCTTCGCCGGCTCGGGCTGCAGCGATCTGCCGGGCCAGATCCGGACGCGACACCAGTCCACGACCGAGCATGATGTCTTCGACGCCGCTGATCTCGCGGCAACGCCGCCAGTCTTCGACGCTCCAGATATCGCCATTGGCGAACACCGGCACTTTGACCACGTCCTGCACTCGCGGGATCCACTCCCAGTGCGCCGGCGGTTTATAGCCGTCCATTTTGGTCCGCGCGTGAACCACGATGTGCTCGGCGCCGCCCTCGGCCAGCGCCGTGGCGCAGACCAGCGAGCCGTCGGGGCTGTCGAAACCGAGGCGCATTTTTGCGGTCACGGGAATGTGTGCAGGCACCGCGCGGCGGACATGCTCGACGATCTGGTTGAGCAGTTCCGGCTCCTTGAGCAGCACCGCACCGCCACGGGACTTGTTGACGGTCTTGGCCGGGCAACCAAAGTTGAGGTCGATCACCTCGGAGCCAAGTTCGCAGGCCAGCGCTGCGTTTTCCGCCAGGCACACCGGATCGGAACCGAGCAGTTGCACGCGCAACGGCACACCGGCTGCGGTGCGCGCGCCATTGAGCAGCTCAGGGCCGAACTTGTGGAAATAGGCCGGCGTGAGCAACTGATCGTTGACTCGAATGAATTCGGTCACGCACCAGTCGATGCCGCCAACGCGGGTCAGCACGTCACGCAGGATGTCGTCGACCAACCCCTCCATGGGCGCCAGAGCAATTTGCATGGGAAAACACTACTCGAAGAAAAACGTGCGGCAGTTTACTGGATTACGCCCTGTGGGAGCGAGCCTGCTCGCGAAGGCGTCGGGTCAGTTATGCCTATATCAACTGACCGACCGCTTTCGCGAGCAGGCTCGCTCCCACAGGTTCAGATTTGAGTGGTTGCCGGCAGCTGGATCGCCGAGCCATAGCCTTCGATGAATTCCGCCGGCATGCGCTTGGGCTTGCCCGTCGACAATTCGATGCAGACAAACGTGGTCTGCGCACGCAACAGCGTGGCGTTGTCGCTTGGGCGCTTGAGCTGGAAATGCCGGGTCATTCTCAGGCGCTGGTCCCAATCGACGATCCAGGTCGCCAATTGCAGTTCGTCGCCCTCATAGGCAGCGGCGAGATAATCGATTTCGTGGCGCACCACGGCCATTGCTCTGTCCAGTCGGCGATACTCGACCAGATCCAGGCCCAGACGCTGCGAGTGGCGCCAGGCGCAGCGTTCGAGCCAGGTCACGTATACCGCGTTGTTCGCGTGGCCCAACCCGTCAATGTCCTCGGCGCCTACTTGCAGATCAATGGTAAACGGCGTTGCCCGATCCCAGCCCATGCCCCACTCCCGGTCGATGTATTGAACCGGGGCAGTGTAACGGATGCTTATGCCGATTGGCGCGCCTGAAGGCTGCGCCCGGCGAGCAGTGATAACACGCCATCAATGACCCGAGTGTCGGCCAGCACGCGCTGATGCCCGCCGCTTTCGAGGCGCAGCAAACGGCTGTCGAACCAGGCTTCGTGAATCAACTGCGATTCTTTCACCGAAACAAAATTGTCGTCCTCGGCATGCACGATCAGGCCGGGCATATCCAGTTGATAGCGCGCCACATCAAGGCTCGCGGCGCGCATGCCGACGTCCCGTTCGACCTGACGAATGAACGCCGAGCGCGCTCGCGGCGGCATGCCGACCATGCGCGCAAAACCGCGCAGCACACCGAGAATGCGTGCCGGCGCGGCGATGCTGACGAGGGTTTCGGTGCGCAAGCCCATCTGTACTGCGAGCATTGCACTGGCGCCGCCCATGGAGTGCCCGATAACAGCTTGCAGCGGCGGCAACTCAGCCGCTGCTTCGAGCATGGCCCGGGCAAACAACACGACATTCGCCTCGCGCCCCGGTGAACGACCATGGGCCGGGCCGTCCAGAGCAACGACCGTGTAACCGGCATCGACCAGCGCCGTGATCAACGCGGCGAACTGGGTTGGCCGCCCTTCCCAACCATGCATCAGCAGCACCGCCGGGCCCTGGCCCCAACGCAACGCTGACAGGCCGAAGCGCAAGGTGATGCGCTCGGCACTGGCCAGCATCGGCAGTTCCCAATCACGCAATGGAAGCGCGCGTGGCGTCATGAACACCAGACGCATTTTGCTCGCCACCCGTTTCGGTGCAATCCAGCCCAAGGTGCCGTTAACGCCACGAACCCACTTCAACGCGTTCATCGCTCTCTCCTCAGGCAGGATGCCTTCAGGTCAACGCACCGCCGACTTGGCGGCGCGCAGCAATCGATCGGATAAATCTCCAGGGCCGAGCGCGCGTGCCAGCGCCAGGCCGCCCACCATCAACGCCACGTCAGCCAAGGCCTTGTCGGTGTCTTCGGGGCTGGCCGCCAGTTGCGCGACCATCAACTCCAGATGCTCGTTCAGCGCGAGGCGGAACGACTCCGGCAAACGACCCAGTTCACCGATCGAAGCGGGAATCGGGCACGCCGCCTCGCTGGAGTCGCGGTGTTTGCGCGACAGATAAAATGCGGCAACCAAAGCGCGACGCTCTTCACCGGTCAGTTCGGCATCCATGTCGGCAATCAGGTCGCGACGCCGACCCAGCAATTGCTTGAACGCTTCGAGCATCATCGCGTCCTTGCTTTCGAAGTGCGCGTAGAAGCCGCCGACGGTCAGGCCGGCCGCGCCCATCACTTCGCCAACGCTAGGGTCTGCCGGGCCACGCTGGATGAGCGCGGCGCTGGCAGCCTTGAGGATGCGTTCGCGGGTTTGAGCTTTTTTATCGTTCATCGTTGCCTCCGAATATTACGACTAGAATATTATTCGCATAATAATATTCCGCAAGTCAAGGATATGACCGCTGGTCTGAAGCACAGTGTAAGGAAAAAGGAGAGTTGGCCAAACGCCAGACAAACAAAAGGGCCATTCAATAATTGAATGACCCTTATAAAATCCCGCAGAGCGGGTAATCGTGGCGTCCCCTAGGGGACTCGAACCCCTGTTACCGCCGTGAAAGGGCGGTGTCCTAGGCCACTAGACGAAGGGGACACAAACCCTTCTATACAATTGATCAGTGCTGAGTGCTGATCGATTCAAGGCCGGTGTGGCCAGACCTTGAACTGTAAAATTGGTGGAGCTAAGCGGGATCGAACCGCTGACCTCCTGCATGCCATGCAGGCGCTCTCCCAGCTGAGCTATAGCCCCGGATTTTTCGCCTCGCGGCGGAGCGACATTTTGCAACATCACTTCTGTAAAACTGGCGTCCCCTAGGGGACTCGAACCCCTGTTACCGCCGTGAAAGGGCGGTGTCCTAGGCCACTAGACGAAGGGGACGCAAACCCTTCTGCACAACTGATCAACGCTGAGTGTTGATCGCTTCAAGGCCGGTGTGGCCAGGCCTTGAAGTGTAAATTGGTGGAGCTAGACGGGATCGAACCGTCGACCTCTTGCATGCCATGCAAGCGCTCTCCCAGCTGAGCTATAGCCCCTCATCGTTGATGTCATCGCTGAGGACGGGGCGAATCTTAAGGGCGTATCGAAACCCTGTCAAACTTATTTTTGAAAAATTTCAAAATTTTTCGTCGGGATAACAATCACTTACCGCCCTCCCCCCGTAAATCAGGGAGAAGCGCCGAAGCCCGGATCAAAAGATCGCGGCCTTCGGCTGCCGTCATACTGGCTCAGACCTGCTTAAGCGATGGCGCCCAGCAGCTTTTCCCACTCCTTGTTTTCTTTCTTCGACACGCCGCCCAGCAGGTCGATCGCCTGGCGCAGGCGGAAACGGGTCAGGTCCGGTCCGAGGATCTCCATCGCATCAAGCACCGACACCGAACTGGCCTGGCCGGTGATCGCGGCGAACATCAGCGGCATCGCATCGCGCAGTTTCAACTCCAGCGACTCGACCACCGCCTGAATTGTCGCGGTGATGCTGTCCTTTTCCCACTGGCGCAGGCTTTCCAGCTTCCACAGAATCAACTGCATCAACTGGCGCACCTGATCACCAGAGAGCTTTTTCGACTCGAACAATTTGGCGTCCGGATTGACCCCACCGGCAAAGAAGAACCCGGCCAATGGCGCCACTTGGCTGAAGGTCTCGACGCGACCCTGGACGTGCGGCGCGATCTTCATCATGTACTCGGAATTGAACGCCCACTTCTGCACGCGTGCGGCAAACTCTTCCACCGGCAGATCGCGCAGCCACTGGCCGTTGAGCCACGACAGCTTCTCAATGTCGAAAATCGGCCCGCCGAGTGACACGCGCTTGAGGTCGAAGTTGTCGACCATTTCCTGCAGCGAGAACTTTTCGCGCTCGTCCGGCATCGACCAGCCCATGCGACCGAGGTAGTTGAGCATCGCCTCAGGCATGAAGCCCATGCGTTCGTAGAAAGTCACCGAAGTCGGGTTCTTGCGCTTGGACAGCTTGCTCTTGTCCGGGTTACGCAGCAGCGGCATGTAGCACAGCTCTGGCTGTTCCCAGCCGAAGTACTCGTAAAGCAGGATCAGTTTCGGCGCCGACGGCAGCCATTCTTCACCACGCAGCACGTGGGTGATGCCCATCAGGTGATCGTCGACCACGTTGGCGAGGAAGTACGTCGGCAGGCCGTCGGTCTTCATCAGCACTTGCATGTCCATGCGGTCCCACGGGATCTCGACGTCGCCACGCAGCATGTCCGGCACCACGCAGACGCCTTCGCTCGGCACTTTCATGCGGATCACGTGAGGTTCGCCAGCGGCCAGACGCGCCGCGACTTCTTCCTTCGACAGCAGCAGTGCGCGGCCGTCATAGCGTGGGGTTTCACCGCGAGCCATTTGTTCGGCGCGCATCTGGTCGAGTTCTTCAGCGGTGCAGAAGCACGGGAAGGCATGACCCATGTCGACCAGTTGCTGGCAATATTTCTGATAGATATCGCCGCGCTCGCTCTGCCGGTACGGGCCGTGCGGGCCGCCGACGTCCGGGCCTTCGCTCCAGTCGATCCCCAACCAGCGCAGGGCGTCGAAGATCTGCTGTTCGGACTCGCGGGTCGAACGCAACTGGTCGGTGTCTTCGATGCGCAGGATGAACTCACCGCCATGCTGCTTGGCAAAGCAGTAGTTGAACAATGCGATGTAAGCGGTACCTACGTGGGGGTCCCCGGTAGGCGATGGCGCGATGCGAGTGCGGACGGTGGTCATGGCATGTCTCGAAAAGAATGAAAAGCAGAACAATCAAGCGGCGAATGGTAACAGGCGACACCCGCCCGGCTCCAGCGGGCAGGGTATTAAAGCCAGACATGGGGGGGGGCTCACTGAAACCGAGTTGCCCCAATCGCTAGCAGGGCTAGCCCACAGGGTTTTGTGGCGGGCACATTGATCGTTCCCACGCTCTGCGTGGGAACGATCCCCTTACACCGTAAGCAATCGCTCACGCAATTTGGCAATCTCATCGCGCATCTGCGCCGCCGCTTCAAATTCCAGATCGCGCGCCAGCTGATACATCTTCTCTTCCAGCGCGCGGATGCGTTTGGTGATTTCGCTTGGCGAGCGCAGTTCGGCCTCGTACTTGGCGTTTTCCTCGGCAGCCTTGGCCATGCCTTTGCGCTTCTTGCTGCGCGAGCCCGGCACGGTGGCGCCTTCCATGATGTCGGCGACATCCTTGATCACGCCCTTCGGCGTGATGCCGTGCTCAAGGTTGAAAGCGATCTGTTTCTCACGGCGGCGTTCGGTTTCGCCAATCGCCCGCTCCATCGAACCGGTCATGCGATCGGCATACAGGATGGCTCGGCCATTGAGGTTACGTGCCGCACGGCCGATGGTCTGAATCAGCGAACGCTCGGAACGCAGGAACCCCTCCTTGTCAGCGTCGAGAATCGCCACCAGCGATACTTCCGGCATGTCCAGGCCTTCGCGCAACAGGTTGATGCCAACCAGCACGTCAAACACGCCAAGGCGCAAGTCGCGGATGATCTCGACGCGTTCGACGGTGTCGATGTCCGAGTGCAGATAACGCACGCGCACGCCGTGGTCGGCGAGGTAATCGGTGAGGTCTTCGGCCATGCGTTTGGTCAGCGTGGTAACCAGCACCCGCTCTTCCACCGCTACGCGCTTGGTGATTTCCGAGAGCAGGTCATCGACCTGGGTCAGCGCCGGGCGCACTTCGACCTGCGGGTCGACCAGACCCGTCGGGCGCACCACTTGTTCGACCACGCGCCCGGCATGTTCGGCTTCGTAATTACCCGGCGTCGCCGAAACGAAAATGGTCTGCGGGCTGACCCCTTCCCATTCGTCGAAACGCATCGGTCGATTATCCAGCGCCGAAGGCAGACGGAAGCCGTATTCAACCAGCGTCTCTTTACGCGAGCGGTCGCCTTTATACATTGCACCGACTTGCGGCACGCTGACGTGGGATTCGTCGATGACCAGCAAGGCATCCGCCGGCAGGTAATCGTAAAGCGTCGGCGGCGCGGCACCGGCCGGGCGCCCGGACAGGTAGCGCGAGTAGTTTTCGATGCCGTTGCAGTAACCCAGCTCGAGAATCATCTCCAGGTCGAAGCGGGTGCGCTGCTCCAGACGCTGGGCTTCGACCAGTTTGTTGCTGCTGCGCAGGTATTCGAGGCGCTCCTGCAATTCGACCTTGATCCCTTCGATGGCGTCGAGCAGGGTTTCGCGCGGCGTCACGTAGTGGCTCTTGGGGTAAAAAGTGAACCGCGGCATCTTGCGAATGACTTCACCGGTCAGCGGGTCGAACGCGGAAATGCTTTCGACCTCGTCATCGAACAGCTCGATGCGGATCGCCTCCAGATCGGATTCCGCCGGGAAAATATCGATCACATCGCCGCGCACGCGGAACGTCGCACGGGCAAAGTCCATGTCGTTGCGGGTGTATTGCAGGTCCGCCAGACGGCGCAGCAGCGCACGTTGATCGAGCTTGTCGCCGCGATCGACATGCAACACCATCTTCAGATAGGTTTCCGGGCTACCCAGACCGTAGATGCACGACACCGTAGTGACGATGATTGCATCCTTGCGCTCCAGCAGCGCTTTGGTTGCGGACAGACGCATCTGCTCGATGTGGTCGTTGATCGATGCGTCCTTCTCGATGAAGGTGTCGGACGACGGCACATAGGCTTCCGGCTGGTAATAATCGTAGTAAGAGACGAAATACTCCACGGCATTGTTCGGGAAGAACGCCTTGAATTCGCCGTACAGCTGCGCGGCCAGGGTCTTGTTCGGCGCCAGCACCAGCGTCGGGCGCTGAACCTGGGCGATGACGTTGGCGATACTGAAAGTCTTGCCCGAGCCGGTCACACCGAGCAGCGTCTGGTGCGCCAGCCCGGCCTCGATGCCTTCAACCATCTGGCGAATCGCTTCCGGCTGATCGCCGGCGGGCTCGAAGCGGGTGACTAGCTGGAATTCCGACATACACACCTCTGGAATCGCGGTGTCCCGAGTCAGACGGAGCACCACGGTGACGACCGCAAACGACCGATGTCGCGCAAGAAAAAACCTGGATTGTGCTGAATGTGGTGGCGATTACCTGCTCTTTCAAGGCAAACGTCCTACATCTGTTAAAGACTCTGACACGGGCAGGCGACTAACGGTCAAGAAATAATCGGAAAAACTTCGCGCAAATGCCGATTCGCCTGTCGCCATTGCGCGCTGATGGCCTCTATACTAGCTCCCCGTTTGTGCACCGCTCTAGTGCATCCGGCTGGAGCGCGACACGTCCCTCCACATCCCATTCAGAGCCGCCGCAATAATGAGCCTGTTCTCCGCTGTCGAAATGGCACCCCGCGATCCAATCCTGGGCCTCAACGAAGCATTCAACGCCGATACCCGGACCACCAAGGTCAACCTGGGCGTGGGTGTGTACTGCAACGAAGAGGGGCGAATTCCACTGCTGCGCGCGGTGATCGAAGCCGAGTCGATTCGCGTCGCGCAACACGCTTCGCGCGGTTACCTGCCGATCGACGGTATCGCCGCTTACGACCAGGCTGTGCAAAAGCTGCTGTTCGGTAACGACTCGCCGCTGATCAACGCTGGCCGCGTCCTCACCACCCAGGCCGTCGGCGGTACCGGCGCACTGAAAATCGGCGCTGACTTCCTCAAGCAACTGCTGCCGAACGCCGTCGTGGCAATCAGCGATCCGAGCTGGGAAAACCACCGCGCGCTGTTCGAAACCGCCGGTTTCCCGGTGCAGAACTACCGTTACTACGACGCCGCCACTCACGACGTGAACCGTGCCGGCATGCTCGAAGACCTCAACGCCTTGCCGAACGGCTCGATCGTTGTCCTCCACGCTTGCTGCCATAACCCGACCGGCGTCGACCTGAGCCCGGCGGACTGGAACAACGTGCTGCAAGCGGTCAAGGCCAAGGGCCACGTGCCGTTCCTTGACATGGCCTACCAGGGTTTTGGCGACGGCATCGACGAAGACGCCGCTGCGGTGCGTCTATTCGCCGAGTCCGGCCTGACCTTCTTCGTTTCCAGTTCGTTCTCCAAATCGTTCTCGCTGTACGGCGAGCGCGTTGGCGCCCTGTCGATCATCAGCGAATCGAAAGAAGAAAGCGCGCGCGTGCTGTCGCAAGTCAAACGCGTGATCCGCACCAACTACTCCAACCCGCCGACTCATGGCGCGAGCATCGTCGCCGCCGTGCTGAACAGTCCTGAGCTGCGCGCGCAGTGGGAAGCCGAACTGGCCGAGATGCGCCTGCGTATTCGTGGCATGCGTACGCAGATGGTCGATCTGCTGGCAGAAAAAGCGCCGGGCCGCGATTTCAGCTTCGTCGGCCGGCAGCGCGGCATGTTCTCCTACTCGGGTCTGACCACTGAACAGGTTCATCGCCTGCGCAACGAGTTCGGCATCTACGCCCTGGACACCGGCCGTATCTGCGTAGCGGCGTTGAATCAGAGCAACATCAAGGCTGTGACGGATGCGATTGTTCAGGTCATCTGATCACGCAGCTTGATGAAAAACGGGAAGCCCTGGGGCTTCCCGTTTTTTATTTGCCCGAGGAAATGTCGCATTCCTCTAAACTGCACAGCAGATCGAACCTGTGGGAGCGAGCCTGCTCGCGAAAGCATCCTGTCAGTCGACCATTGCGTGACTGACAGACCGTATTCGCGAGCAGGCTCGCTCCCACAGGTGATGAATACATTCCAGAGTCTTGTGAGATCAGCTATGAAAAACGACAACCTGCGCGCCGACCGTGACGATCTGGATGATTTCATCCCGCGCGCCTCGGCCAAACGCGAAAAAAGTCTGGTGCTGCAAGTCGCCACCGGGGTCTTCCTCGGCGGTCTGGCACTCTGGCTGGTGCAACTGGCAATCACAGCGGCCTATGCCAAGCTGATGCTCGGCACGATTACTTTCGGCAGTTAAGCCAGTTCAGCCGAGCGCTGAGTGGCGGCATCGTCGTAAATCACATACAGCGATTCGGCCACTTGGCTCTTGATGGTCTTGCTGCTTTCAAGCCCGAGGACGAACCCTTCGGCCTTGCCGCCGGCGCGGTTCAATTCTTCGGCAGTACTGGCCCCGGCGATTGCATCGAAGAGTTTTTCCGCATGCGGGCCGATCCCTTTGGGCAAGCTGATCTGTGCAGTGCTCATGCGAGCACCTCGGTGTTGCGAATGATTTGATGCATGGCGCGTACCTCTGCGGCGAATGGCCGGTAGCGCGTGTGACCACTTCCGGGCGGCCATGGTAGACCTTGGGGGCTTTTCTGGTAACCGCCAATCGCTGACAAATCACCGTCCGTCCCGAAGATTCCTCCAATTTTGCATCAGGCGCTTGACTAGTCTTTTTAAATCAGTAACATACGCACCAATTCCGCAATAGCTCAGTTGGTAGAGCAAATGACTGTTAATCATTGGGTCCCTGGTTCGAGTCCAGGTTGTGGAGCCAAATAGCAAAGCCCCTGAATCGAAAAATTCAGGGGCTTTTTTGTGGGCGCTCGAAAAGCGCCAATGAAAAGGGCCGATCTGCGCATGACAGATCGGCCCTTTTCTATTCAGTCGCAGCCGTCAAACGTGTTCGCTGCTCTTGAGATGGACTTTCGCTGCACCGTGCCCATGGTCGTGTTCATCAGGCTCGATCACCGGCACTTCCTTGCCATCGCAGTCGTGCAGCTTGCCGTCGCTGAAGTAGTCGCCTTCACGCAGCGCGGCCAGATCGCGATAGCGCAGGGTGCGCTCTTCGGCTGCGGCGAACACTGATTGCTGATCCGAGTTACCCGCGGTGAAATGGTTGAACGCCAGGTTGAGCAGGATCGCCATGATCGCTGACGAACTGATCCCCGAATGGAAAATCGTCGCGAACCAGCTCGGGAACTGGTCATAGAAACTCGGGGCGGCAATCGGAATCATGCCGAAACCAATGGAGGTTGCGACGATGATCAGGTTGACGTTGTTGCGGTAATCCACCTTGGACAAGGTGCGAATGCCACTTGCGGCCACCGTACCGAACAGCACGATACCGGCACCGCCAAGCACCGAAGTCGGCACCGCGGCAATGACCCTTCCCATGAACGGCAGCAGGCCGAGGATTACCAGAAACAGACCGCCCGTGGCCACCACGTAACGACTCTTGATCCCGGTCACTGCTACGAGACCGACGTTCTGCGCGAAGGCACTCTGGGTGAACGAACCGAAGATCGGCGCAAACATGCTCGACAGCATGTCCGCGCGTAAGCCATTGCCTAGGCGCTTGGAATCCACCTTGGTGCCGATGATCTCACCCACCGCCAGAATGTCCGCCGAGGTTTCCACCAACGTCACCATGACCACGATGCACATCGACAGAATGGCGGCGAAGTGGAAGGTCGGCATGCCGAAGTGAAACGGCGTCGGGAAGCCGAACATCGGCCCGGTGGTGACGCTGGAGAAATCGGCCATGCCGAGGAACACCGCCAGCACCGTGCCGATCACCATGGCGAGCAGAATCGACAGGCGCGAAATGGTCGCGCTGCCGACCTTGCTCAGCAGCAATACGAGTACCAGCGTGACGGCCGCCAGACCGATGTTCTGCATGCTGCCGAAGTCCGGCGCATGGCTGTTGCCGCCCATGGCCCAGCGTGCGGCCACCGGCATCAGCGTCAGGCCGATGGTGGTGATCACGATGCCGGTGACCAGCGGCGGAAAGAACTTGGTGATGCGCGAGAACACCGGGGTGATCAACAGCCCTATCAGTGAGGCCGCAATCACCGCGCCCAGCACCGACTGGAAGCCGCCCTCCCCGCCACTGCTGACGATCGCAACCATGGTCGCCACGCCGGAAAACGACACGCCCTGCACCAGCGGCAACTGACAACCAAAAAACGGCAGACCCAGGGTTTGCAGCAGCGTCGCCAGCCCCCCCGCAAACAATGAAGCAGCAATCAACAAACCGATGTCCGCCGGCGACAGGCCGGCCGCCTGGCCGATGATCAGTGGCACCGCAACGATACCGCCGTACATGGTCAGCACATGTTGCAGGCCGTAAGCCATATTCGCGCCGACCCCGAGATTTTCGTCCTCGGGCCGTGGGTGTGAAACATGGGGCGTTTTCATGGTGGGGGGTTCCCTGGTTTTTGTTATGCGCACACTGTATTCAATACCCGTGACAAATGTCCATAGAGTTGTATACAACTTGTTGGTCACATAATGGTTAGCTAGCCACCCAACCTTCTAGCCTGCGGCTTCCGCCCTCACAAATCCGGCAACAAAACCTCCACCGCGTCCATGCCCATGCCCACTAGGGTGAAGTGTTCATGGCGACCAGCGGTGCGGTCGCGCTCTTTTTTATACATATAAAGTATGCATAATGAAGTCATTCAAAATTCAGTACGACAAAAGCAAGAACGCAGCCAACAAACTCAAGCACAAAGGCATCAGCCTCGCCGAGGCCGAACCGGTCTTTCACGACGAACGCGCACTGACGCTTGAAGACAACAATCATGACGAACAACGCTGGATCAGCCTTGGGCTCGACGCAAAGGGGCGCGTGCTGGTCGTTGCATACGGCTACCGAGAAGCAAATGTCGTTCGAATCATTTCCGCACGCCTCGCCACACCGAGCGAACGACGTGTCTATTTTCAGGAGGCTTGAGCCATGCAAGACGAATATGACTTTTCCACTGGCAAACGCGGTGCCGTGGCGCCCAATAAAGGCAAGACGCGCATCACCATCATGCTGGATGACGCAGTGATCGAAGCGGCGCGTGCGGCCGCGGAGAATGAGGGGTTCGGCTATCAGACGGTCATCAACAATACGCTGCGCCACGCCCTGCTCGAAACCACCCGCCTGCAGCCTGATGATTCGGGCCTGAGCGGGCAATTCAAAAAAGGCATCACGGCCACCGACCTTAAAAGCCTGGAAAGGAAGCTCTCGGCGGCTATCGGCGAAATCCGCCGCGTGCTCGAGCCGGACGCCAAGCCCTAGGCAGAGACAGGCGCTATCACCCGTGCCAGCGCCTGGCGGATACCCGGCAACTCAGAGACGTGTAGACCAAATTCACATCGCAGCACGTCGAGCAACTCATCGATCTCGGTCACCTCGCGCCGCTCACTCTCCGCGCCCATGTGATGAATAGCGAAGGAGCCATTGTTCAGCGTCTTGCGCCAGCCATCGCCAGTACGGGCGACCATCAGCCGCTGAGTGAACGGTGATTCCGGATGCGTCGAGACGTACCAGTTGCCGACGGTGTAATCGACGTCCTCCTGACGTTGCAGGTCGAACAGGTACATTGGCCGCCACTCGCCGGCCACGTTGGCACGCAGCATGTAGCCATCGGCCTGTTGTTCGAGACGATAGTGTTCGTGCGGGGTCGCTTGTTCGGCTTCGGTATCGAGCAACAACGGTGCGGTGGGCACCATGCCGCCGAACCCCACATCGGTGATGAAGCGCACCTTATCCATCGTGATCAGGCTCAAGCGATGAGTGCGCGCCGTCCAGCTGCCCTCCGGCTGATTCATCACCACACGCCCGCTGATTGCCCGTGCGTCGAAGCCCAATTGCAACAGCAGCGCGAAGAACAAGTGATTGAGTTCGTAGCAATAACCACCGCGACCACCGAGCAGGATTTTCTCTTCAATGGACGGCAGATCGATCAACACCGGCGCGCCGGTGATGGTCGCCAGATTCTCGAAAGGAAAAACCCCGGTATGGCGTAGCTGCAACTGACGCAGCGTATCCAGCGTCGCGGGTGGCGGCGCAGCGAAACCCAGGCGTCGCAGGTAAAGCTTCAGATTGTTCAGGCGTGGCGCGCTCATTGCTCGATCCTTAGGCAGGGAGGCCGCAGTTCACTGCGTTGCTGCTCGCCATGTATACGGATCGAACGCACTTTTCGACAATTGATTTCGCCAATCGCCATCAGCGTTTCTTGCGCGAGCCAATACGAATCCACGTGGGCGCATGGTCGCTGGCGTGCGGCTCGTTACGCACCCAGGCGTCTACCCCGGCGTCATGCAGATACGGACTCAGCGCCGGGTTGAGCAGCAGATGATCGATGCGCAGGCCCGAGTTGGTTTGCCAATGCTGGCGAAAGTAATCCCAGAACGTATAAATGCGTTCCTCGGGATACTGATGACGCAGCGAATCGGTCCAGCCTTGATCAAGCAGGCGTTGATAACACGCGCGGCTCTCGGGTTGCAGCAAGGCATCCTTGAGCCATGAGCGGGTGTTGTAGATGTCCATGTCGGTGGGCACGACGTTGTAATCGCCGGCCAGCACCACCGGGTGATCGCTGCTTTGCAGATCCTTCGCGTAAGTGATCAGCCGTTCGAACCATGCCAGCTTGTAATCGAATTTCGGCCCCGGTTGCGGGTTGCCGTTGGGCAGATACAGGCAGCCGACCAGCACGCCATGCACCGCCGCCTCAATGTAGCGGCTGTGGGTATCATCGGGGTCGCCCGGCAGCCCGCGCCGACTCTCCAGCGGTTGCGCATCGCGCGCCAGAATCGCCACACCGTTCCACGACGCCTGACCCTGCCAGATCGCGCCGTAACCGGCCGCTTCCAGCTCGGCGGCAGGAAATGCGCTGTCCACCGATTTCAGCTCTTGCAGGCAGACGATGTCCGGTTGCTCGCGCTTGAGCCATTCCAGCAGATTCGGCAGCCGCGCGCGCATGCCGTTGACGTTGAAGGTGGCGATCCGCAGGTTTTTCATCGTCTGCAACTCCGGCCAATGGGTATGCCAATAGTGACCCCTTGAGCGGCGCGCAGGTTGCATTCGATAAGGCGAGTGACCTCAGGCGCGATTGCGCAGCCATTGCAAAAAACCGCGTTTGGGCGCGACCACCGGCGTCTCCTCGGTCAGCGCTTGCGCCTTGTGCAGGCGGTAATCGAGCAAGGCCTGCATCGCGTCATGAATATCGTGGCGCGCGTCCAGACACGGTTTCAGATAAGACTTTTCGATGCGGTACAAGGCGCAGAACGTCTTCGCCGAGAAGTCTGCCGGCAGCGCAGTGTCAGACAGGATCCCCGCTTCGCCGATCACCTCGCCCGGGCCCATGCGCCCCGACTCGAACGTGCTGCCGTTGCGCTTCAAGGTCACCGAGACCACGCCGGACTCGATAATGAACAAATGATCGCTGACCTCCCCGCCCGCCAGAATGATCTCGCCGGCGCGGAAGGTCTGCAGGCTCATGTTCTGGCTGAAGGTGTCCTTTTCTTCCTCGCGCAGGGTCGAGAAGATCGGCGAACTGTCGAGCAACGCCCGCTGCCGCGACAAGTGCGGCGCGATGCTGGTTTCATTACTCGACAGCAGATTGACCCCAGACGCCTGCAAATGCCGGTATGCCAGGTCGAACAGTTGATTGCGCACGACACGCTTCTCGCCCATCGACGCGACGAAACCGCTGATCTCGTACTCCGCGCCGGCGCTGGCAGAACTTTTCAGTGCGACGCTCGGCGCTGGCGTGTCGAGCAATTGCCGACAGCCCTGCATCGCCCGCTCCAGCGCCTCGATCACCGCACTGGGCCGCGCATGCGGGCTGACCTGCACGCTGACCGCGACGCCAAACATATTGCTCGGCCGGCTGAAGTTGATGATCTTGGCCTTGGCCGCCAGCGAGTTGGGAATCACCGCCATGCTGCCCTGACTGGTTTGCAGACGCGTGGCGCGCCAATCGATATCGGTCACCCGGCCCTCGGTGCCGTCGATGGAAATCCAGTCATCCAGTTGATAAGGCTTGGTGGTGTTGAGAACGATCCCGGAGAACACGTCGCTGAGCGTGCTTTGCAACGCCAGGCCGACAATGATCGCCAACGCACCAGAGGTCGCCAGCACGCCTTTGACGGGCAGATCGAGCACATAGGCCAGCGCCGCAATGATCGCGACCAGAAAAATCACCGCCCCGAGCAGATCCTGCAACAGCCGCCCGGTATGCCCGACCCGCTGCATCATCAACGCACCGATCAACACCGTCAGCGTCCGCGCGCCAAACAGCCACCAACCGATCTGCAACCCGGTCGCCGCCAGATGCAACGGCACATTCTCGGCCCACGGCGCCGGCTCCATTGGATTGAGCCCCTCGTTGAACAGCAACACGCTGAACAAGGCAAAAATCAGCACCCGCACCAATAGCTTCCATTCACTGCCACGGGAACTGATCAAACGCCACAGACCGAGATCGAGCAGGATCAGGATAAACGCGCTAAACAGCGGATGTTCGGTCAGCAGAGACAGCATCAAACAACTCCGACGAAGGCCAATCGCGAGAAGATCGCACAGATTGGCACAGTGTAGGAGCAAATGATTTCGACGCTGTTTTGATCCTGGTCCAGCGGCGACGTCGGGAGGCTGAGTGAGGCTTGAAGTCGCCTGAAAATCAAAAGCCCCTCACCCTAGCCCTATCCCGGAGGGAGAGGGGACTGACCGTGGTGTTTGGGCGAGGTGCGCCGGCCTGAAATACCGAGTTGTACGCAAGTTTCGAAACCAACCAAAATCGGCTCCCTCTCTAAGGGGAGAGGGCTGGGGTGAGGGGCGAATCCACCACAAATCCAAAGCCAACCACCCGCTTCTAACCACTCAACAATGAGCGTTAGCTCGAGTGCCCTTGATCTTGATCTTGCGTCACCGGCGACATCGGAAGGCTGAGCGCAGGGATTGATCCGGGCGTGGGAGCGCAGCGACCGTCTGGCGCAGCCAGACACAGCGGACGTAGGTGCAGCGAAGCAAACCGTAGCCGCTGCGCCCGGATCGATCCCGGAGCGAAGGAACCCGAGCCTGCGAGGGCCGTACGTAGGAGCAAGCCTTTTCGGTTACCTTTTTGGCGTTTGAAAAAGGTGACCCGCCGTAAGGGCGGAACCCTAAGCCGCCGTTACCGCAGCAACGGATATACACCCACAACAAAAAACCAGCGCCTGAAAGAAAGCCTTCGCGAGCAGGCTCGCTCCCACAGAGCTTCAGCGCCGCCTCAACCCTGCATCCGCCCAAACCGCCCCGACTGAAAATCAGCAAACGCCTGATGAATCTCCGCCTCGGAATTCATCACAAACGGCCCATGCCCGACAATCGGCTCATCAATCGGCTCGCCACTGAGCAACAACACCACCGCATCCTCACCCGCTTCAAGCGACACCGCCCGCCCCGCCCGCTCGAACAACACCAACTGCCCGACAGTCGCCGACTCTCCAGCGTTGACCCGCACCGAGCCTTTCAACACCACCAACGCGGTATTGCGACCCTCATGCAGGTCAAGCGTCAGCAACCGGCCTGCGTTCAAGCGCAAATCCCACACATCAATCGGCGTAAAAGTACGCGACGGCCCTTTGTGGCCCTCAAACTCGCCGGCAATCAAACGCAGGCTGCCAGCATTGTCCTTGAGCGCGATGCGTGGAATATCACTGTCGAGAATCGTCTGATACCCCGGCGCGGCCATCTTGTCCTTGGCCGGCAGATTGACCCAGAGCTGGACCATCTCCAGTTTGCCGCCGGTTCTGGCGAAGTTTTCCGAGTGAAACTCCTCATGCAAAATCCCCGACGCAGCGGTCATCCACTGCACATCGCCGGGGCCGATCACCCCGCCACTGCCGGTCGAATCGCGGTGCTGCACTTCGCCGTCGTAAACGATCGTCACGGTCTCGAAACCACGATGCGGATGCTGCCCCACGCCGCGCTGTTCAGTGGTCGGCGTGAACTCAGCCGGGCCGGCATGATCAAGCAGCAAAAACGGGCTGATGTGTTGGCCCAGGTTGTCGTAGGAAAACAGCGTACGCACCGGAAACCCGTCGCCGACCCAATGGCCGCGCGGGCTGGTGTAGATACCGATAAGGTTTTTCATGGGGTCTCCGATCTGGATAAAAGCATTGGATTGATCCTAAACGCATAACCAATATCGGACTAGATGGCAAAAACCGGCTTCAGCGTTCTACCTGAGGAACAATCATCGCCAGCTGCAACCCGCAGTGCTGTTACCGCCAGTCGGCTGGTGCTCACGAAATCGCAGCGCCGCTATCAGGCTGTAATCGTTGCGCAAGTCCGTCCATGGCCTCGCGCAACGCGTCGGCCACCCTCGACAGCGGCGTTTGTTCGTCGGCACAGGCACGCTCCAGATCGACACAGGCCGCCACTACCCGCGCCGCGCCGACCATTTGCGCACCGCCCTTGATGTGATGCGCCAGCTCGCGCAACCCGGCGCGGTCCCGATCATGCTGCAACACCACCAGACGTTGTCGATCCACGCACAAGCTGTTCAACACTTCCTCGCGCAGGCGCTTGATCAAATCGCGGTCATTGCCGGCCATTTGCTCAAGCGTACTCAAGTCGATCTCTACCAGCGCCGTCGTTGCGAGGTAATTCGCCGGCATCTCGCAGTGGCTGGCCGCAGCCAAGGCCTGTGCCAGATCGTCCAGGCGAATCGGTTTGAACAGGCATTCGTCCATACCGGCGGCCAGACAGCGCGCGCGTTCCTCGGCCTGTGCGTTGGCGGTAAAGCCCAGCAGCAGACACGGTGTACGCTCGGCCGACATTTCTTCCTCACGAATCGCCCGCGCCAGTTGATAGCCGTTGCGCCGCGGCATATTACAATCGGTAATCACCACGTCGAATGCCTGTGTGCGCCAGCGCTGCAGTGCGTCGTCACCGTTATCGGTGTCGACCGTGCGATGGCCCAGCTCACTCAGCTGCCAGCACAGCAGCAAACGGTTCACCGGATGATCATCGACTACCAGCACATCCAGCGAATGTGCAACCGCGATATGCGCTACGGGGGCTGACGAAACTTGAGCCAGCGTCGCCAACAAGGGCAAGTCGAGGCTGACCTCAACCTGAGTGCCTTCACCGGGCACGCTGTCGAGCTGCAACGTGCCACCCATCATCTCGCACAGGCTGCGGCTGATCACCAGGCCCAGCCCGGAACCACTGCGCGCCGCTTGCGAATGATTGCTCGCCTGTACGAACGGGCTGAACAACCGTCGACGATCCTCCGTGCTGATCCCGACGCCGCTGTCCTCGATCAGCACCTTTACCGATAACGTGTCGGCCGTCGCGGCGCTGATCACCAGACGCAGGCTGACTTCGCCTTCTGCGGTGAACTTGATGGCGTTGTTCAGCAGATTCGACAACACCTGTTTGAAGCGCGTCGGGTCGATCAGCACGTCGACATCGCTGCCGGTATCGAGTTGCAGCTGCCAAAGCAAGTGTTTCTGGCGTGCCAGCCCTTCGAAGACTCGAGACACCGAGACCACCAGTTCACGCAGGTTGGCGCGTTCGGGCGCAAGCGACAGATGCCCGGTCTCGATCCGCGCAATATCGAGAATGTCGCCGATCAGCGCCAG
This sequence comes from Pseudomonas retamae, assembly GCF_043496865.1. NCBI lineage: Bacteria > Pseudomonadati > Pseudomonadota > Gammaproteobacteria > Pseudomonadales > Pseudomonadaceae > Pseudomonas > Pseudomonas retamae. The sequence continues at coordinate 196,460 of NZ_JBIEIL010000010.1, read as the reverse complement.
CAATTGTTGCCCGGCGTTGGACGCCACCTGAATCGCCAGACGGTCAGTCACGCCCTCCTCCGCGCGTTTCAGGGCCAGTTCGAGCATGCCGATCAAGGCGTTCATCGGCGTGCGGATTTCATGGCTCATGGTCGCCAGAAACGTGGTTTTGGCGCGATTGGCATCATCGGCGGCGTCCTTGGCGTCCTGCAGCTGCTGCAGCCATTGCTGGCGGCGGCGCAACTGGCGGCGCTGCCAGACGATCCAGCCCAGCGCCAGCGCCAGCAGGAGTGCCGCCACGGCAAAGCCGAGGAGAATCTCGTGACGATGGCGCAACCAGTAACTGTCATCGACGACCACATCGTGGCTCCAGCGCTCGACCAGTTCGTCCATCTGTTGCGGAGCGATGCTCAACAGCGCCTTGTTCATGATCGAATGCAACGCCGTCATCTGCGGCGCAGTCGCCATTGCAATACGCGCTGGCTGATCCCCTACCGTACCGCTGATGCGCAGACGGTCACGGTAGTGCCGTGCAATCAGGAATCGCGCCACCACCAACGAGCTCACCGTGATGTCGACCTGCCCCTTGGCGATCATCGCCATGCCTTCGGCCGGGCTCGCGGTTTCGACCAGCCGTAGCTGCGGGGCGCGGGCCGACAGATAACTGCGTAACGGGTGACCGCGATAAATCGCCAGGCGTTTGCCCGCCAGGTCATCCAGATTCAGCGGCACCTGTGTGCTGCTCGCAGCGACCAGCACGAAGGGATTGTTCAAATAGGCCCGGGTAAATTGCAGCTCGGCTTCGCGCTCGCTGCTCGGCGTCACTACCGGCAACAGGTCCAGCTCGCCGGCCTTGAGCTGTTCGATCTGACGGTCCAGCGACGTTCCGCGCACGATCTGAAAGTTGAGCCCGGTGCGCTGACTGATCAGGCTCAGCAACTGCGCCGACAACCCGCTGAGACGGCCTGCGGCATCGAAAAACGTCAGCGGCGCGAAATCCTCGATGGCACCGACTCGCACGACCGGGTGCTGGTCCAGCCAAGCCTGCTCGCTGGCACTGAGTTGCACCCGCGACTGCTCCGCCATTTCAGCCAGGCCGGCACTCCAACGCTGTTCGATGCGTTGCCGGCGCTCCATGGGAATGGCCGCCAGCGCCTGGTCGACGATGCGTTTGAGACGCGCATCGCTGCGCAGCATGGCGAAACCGAAAGTATTGGCGTCCAGCCCCGACGGCCCGGCCAGTTGCAGGTCATTGCGATAATTGGTGTTGATCAGGTAGTTGGCGCTGATGAAATCGCCCAGATACACATCATCCGCGCCGAATGCTACCGCACCGAGCGCATCCATCGCCGACGGGTAACGCTGCACACGGGCCTGCGGATAAAAGCTTTGTACGGTCGCCAGTGGCAGATAGTCTTCGACCATCGCCAGGCGTTTACCGGCCAGATCCGTCGGCATTTGCTCATCGAGCCGGGTGATCAGCATCGGCTGATCTTCGGCGTAGGGCCGAGACAAGACGAAGGCTGGATCGGCGACCTCAAAGCTGTTGGAGGTACCAAGCAGATCGAGCTCGCCGCGCTTGAGCGCGGCCATCACCGCGTCGCGGTCGGCGAACCGGCGAACCTCGATACGCACGCCCAGTAATTGAGCCAGCAGGTCCGCGTAATCAGCCGTCAGCCCTTCAAGTTCGTGCTGGTTGCGGGTGAGTTCGAACGGTGGGTAATCCGGCCCGGAAATGCCCATGCGCAACAGCGGATGCTGACGCAGCCATTGCCGGTCCTGCGCATCGAGGCGCAGCTGGACATTTTCCACGCCGGTACGGGTCAGCACTTCCAGCACCTGGGGCGTTTCACTCGCCGCGCACAGCGTTGTCAGGCTCAGCCACAGCCCGACGATCCAGCCTCCCTGGCGCATGGTCGCGTGCTCAGATGACGTGATTGCGCTTGGCGAATTCGCGCAAGTGCACCGCTGATTTGACTCCGAGTTTCTTCATCAGACGGGTTTTATAGGTGCTGATGGTCTTGTGGCTCAGGTGCATGTCCTCGGCAATCGACTTGTTGGACTTGCCCTGCCCCAATTGCTCGAGAATGCTGAGCTCACGGTTGGAGAGCTTGTCGATCATTTCCTTTTCGGTGGTTTGCACCGCGTTCAGCACACTGGCGCAATCCGGGAGCGCGGCAAAATAGGTATACCCCGACATCAGTGCCTGAATGGCTTTGTGCAGCTGCTGCAACTGGTTGGTTTTGGTCACATACGCCATTGCCCCGGCGCGCAGACAGCGCTCCTGATAGAACATCGGATCATGGGTACTGAAAACCAGCACGCGGCAAGGCAGGTCATTGGCCCTGATCCGGGCCAGCACCTCCAGCCCGCCAAGTCCTGGCAAGTTTATGTCGAGGACCACCAGTTGCGGTCGATGTTGACGAATGAGGCTCAGTACCTCGTTGCCCTGAGAGGCCTCGAAAATCACTTTGAATCCCTCAGCTTGCAACACGATCGCGATGGCGGCGCGTACCACCGGATGATCGTCGACGATCAGCGCTGACCTTTCGGGCTTCATCGCCACTCCCAATGCAAAGTCTGACGAACAGGCCAACGGTTTGGGCGGATCCTGACTCAATGGCTGCGCAGCGACTGTTGCATGAAACGACGACCGAATCACCTGTCAGGTCTGACAGTTGTGCATATCGTGTTTTTATGCATGGGCTGCCCTGTACACTGCCGCGAACGGCTGCCGGACCAACGCCTCGCGCCGGTTGACGGGCGGATCGATCAGCGCCATCAACTGCCTGATCGACTGCAGGCCTGGCAGGGCCTGCGGACTTATCTGCACATTGTCCTGAGCGAAACCGGCAACCGATTGCAAGGGCGCCGTGCGCTCGTTGTAGATCAGCGCCTGACGCACCTGCGGGTTATCGAGGAAAAACCCCAGCAGGTCGAACGAACCCGCCGCGAGATCGGCATTGATGACCACCGCATCGAACGGCTCGCAGCCGTAATCGACCAGCGTCAACAGCTCGGCGAGACTTTGCGCCGGGGCCACACGGTAATAATCGAGGCTGTTGAACAGGCGCTCGATTTTCATCCGGTGAAAATGTTGTGCATCGGCGATCAGGATTCGCAGGGCTTTGTTGATCATGGTCATTCTCCCGCTGTCAGGGTTTCTGGGTGGGGCAAGACTACGCAAAAGCCCATGGAACACTCTGTAGGACTTTTCCTAAAAAACCGGTCATTCATCCGGGGCTGGCCGGGTCTGGCGTTGTCGCAGCCACGTCAGCAAATCCGCGCCGGCCATGGGTCGCGCGTACCAGTAGCCCTGACCCTGTGTGCAGCCCAGTGCCAGCAGCTCGCGGCGTTGTGCGTCGGTTTCGATGCCTTCGATGACCACACTCATGCCCAGGGTTTCGCCCAGTGCCAGGGTGCTGCTGATGGCGGCCCGGCAACGCGGTTCATGGGCCAGGTTGCGGACGAAATCGGCATCGAGCTTGATTTCGTTGAAGGGCAACTGACACAAGCGCTGCAAGGAAGAAAACCCGGCACCGAAGTCGTCAATCGATAATCGACAGCCCATCATGCGCAGGCGCACCAGGCTCTCGAGACTGGTGGCCGGGGCCTCGAGCAGGCCGCTTTCGGTCAGTTCGAAGGTCAGGCCCGCGCCGCAGGCACCCTGCCCGGCCAGCAGGGTTTTCAGGCTGGACGTCAACTCGGCATTGGCCAGTTGCACCGCCTGCAGATTGAACGCCATGTTCAACACGAAGCCTTGCTCCCGGGCCCTGCGCTGCACCGCCAAGGCCTGTTCAACCTGAGCGAACAGCAACTCGTCGAGCAAGCCGCAGCGCTCAAGCACCGGCATGAACAGCGCCGGCGACAGGATTCCGCGGGACGGGTGCGACCAGCGACACAACACTTCAACGCCACAGATCTCACCACTGCGCAGGTTGAACTTGGGTTGATACCAGGCCTGCAACTGCTGATTGGCCAGAGCCTGGCGCACTGCGGATTCGCTCGCCAGCGTCGGCTCAGCCGCAACGGGCGCAGGCGCGACAGGCCGGTCGAGCAATGTGTGCAAGAGGTCCGCGAGCACCTGCTGATGCAGCGGTTTACCGACATCGCCGAGCAGATCCAGGCCGAGCAGCGCCACCATCTGCTGCACGGCCCGGCGCAGGTCCACCGACAACGAACTGCTGATGATCACCGATCTGACCTGACCGGAAGCGCCGACCCGTTGCAGAAACTCCAGACCGTCCATGCCCTCCATCTGCAAATCGCACACGGCGACATCGACGGTGCCGACCGTGTCGAGCACCGTCAGCGCCTGGGCGCCGTCACTCGCCTCGAAAACCTCGCGGCAGCCTAGCCCGCGCAGCATGTTGACCGCGACGGAACGCTGGAACGGATGATCTTCGAGCACCAGAACCCGCAGTGGCAATTCGGGCACGGCCGCCATCGGCTTGTCAGTGAACATCTCGGACACCTCGGGAAATCGCTTGACCATTGAGCTGCTCCAGCAGAGGTACGAGGGTTTGGCGATCCGGTGTATGGATCAGGCTCAACTGGCGTCGCTGATTGGCGTAAATCGATTCGGCGCAAGGCTGACCGCGTCGCGCGTCGTAGATCACGCCGTGGCGGATCTGCGAATTGCTGACAAAAAAACGCACCGGATCGATACCCGCGGCCGCCAGCAGTTCGCCATTGATCAGCAGCAGATCGAAATGCTCGAAGGGCTCGTACGAGTAATGGGTCATGCCGAGCAGTTCGCGGAACGAGCGCACCGGCGTCGGCGCACGGTAGCCCAGCTCTTTGAGACATTGGCCGACTCTGAACTGCAGCGCGGGCTGCTCTTCAGCAATCAGGATTCGCCAGCGTTTGTAGGTCATTGAGATCAGCTGTCAGAGGAAAATTACCGCGCTAGCGCGAGAACTCCACACTAGGCAAAAGTGTCGCCGGAACATGTAGGACGAATCTGAAAAGACACCGGGAATACTCCGAGGGCCTTTCAGCCATCCGCTACATCGGCAGCGACCGATGTGGTTGCCGTGCCGCTACCAGAGGTAGCGATAACCCACACTCACGCCGAACGGCTGTTCGATGCCATCACCCTTGGCGTACTCGGCATCCAGCGAGAGCTTGCTGCGCTCACTGAGCTGCAACACGGCGCCGAAACCCAGCTCCACACGGTTACCGGGCAGTTCCGCATCGAAACGGTTGCCATTGACGCTGACCTTGCTGCGGCCTTTGTGCTCGGTGATGTACGACGCTTTTGCGTACGGCTGGGCCTGCATGCCGTTGCCCAGCGTGAGGCTGCGGCCGAACATCGCGCCGACGCGGCTCTGCAGCGAGTCGAGGTCGTCGGTCTTGACGCGCAACCCGTTGCTGGCGGTGTAGCTCGCGCCCTCGGTGCGGGTCGCCGTCAGTTGCGCTTGCGGCTCGACGAACCAGCCATCGGGCAATTTGATGCGCTTGCCGACTTCAACATTCACGCCGATGCCGTTGCTGTTGTAAGAACCTTTCACCGCCTGACCGAGATTGCTCGGCGTCTTGATCTCGTTGTCGAAACGGCTGTACTTCAACACGCTGTCGACATACACACCGTTGTCGTTGAGCCAAGTGGCATAGACGCCGAGCATGCGGCTCTCGATGTTGCCGCTGGCGCCTTCGCCAAAGTCCAGGTCGGCGCGGGCAGTGCCGAACATGCCACCGACATACAGCTTGCCGCCGTCCACCGCGAACGCCTTGTCAGCGCCGATTTCCACGCCGCTGATGTCCTGGGCGTAGGCACGGCTGGAGTGTTCGCTGACTTCCAGGCGTTTGCCGATGGCCCGGCTCCAGATTCCGCCGTCATCCTCGCCCATGCGCAATTCGCCGAGGCGTTTGACCAGTGCGTTCATTTGCGCGCCCCACAAGCTGGCGCCGGCGGTGTGCGCGGCGATGGCCGCGTTGGCGCCCTTGGACAAGTGCGCCGGTGCCGGATCGAGCGGCCTTGATGGGGTGACCGGGTCCAGCGGTTTCAGCGGTTCGGCGGGAGTCACCGGATTTACCGGCGTGACCGGCACTACCGGAGTGCCCGAATCAACAGGTGCTTGCGGATCTGGCGGTGTAACAGGCGCTACTGGCACTACCGGCGTCACCGACTCTGGCGGGACCGCCCCGGCGCTGGCCAGCACCCAGTCATCTCCTTGCTGCTGCAAGGTGTAACGGAACGCACCGGCATCGACATGCCCACCGTACAGGCCGAACTTCGCGCTGCCGCCCTGAGTGTCGACCAGCAGCAAACGCCCGTCCGCATTGGCCGGTTCATGCCCGGAGTCAGCGACGATCAAGGTGTGATCACCGTTGGCCTGACCGGCGCCCTGCACCACCAGCAGATCGTGCTGCTGACTGGCGATGTCGGTGTTCATCAACACGCTGCCGCTGCCGGACAGCGCATTGACCGTAAACGTCTTGAAGCTGCCATCCAGGCTCGGCGCGAAGGCCAGACGACCGCCGTCAAGGCGCAATGAATCCACGGTTTTCACGCCGTTCTCCATGACGTTGACGGTGCCGCCCGCCTCGGCTACCAGGCCATTGGCCTGTGCCCCCGTGTACAAATCGACACGGCCGCCCTGGCTGACGGTACTGTTGTTGGCCGTGCCAAGGTCGTAGACGCTTTGCACACCGCCCTCGATAAGGGTATCGGAGGCAACTGCAGCGCCGAACCGGGTCGCCGTCAAACGCTGTTCACCACCGCTGAGCACCCGGGTATTTTCGGCGATACCCAGATCGGTCAACACTTGCACGCCACCGTCATTGATCAATGTGTCCACAGCGCGGCCGGACAATTGCACGGTCTGCACCGCATCGCGATTGATCACCGTGCGGTTGGCGACGCTCTTGGTGGTCTGCACCGTTTGCGTACCACCGTTCAACACCGTGTCGTTGGCCGTGCCATTGATCGACACCAGTTGCGAGCCACCGGCATTGACGATCGAGCGATTCGACGTGCCGCTTTGCAACGCTTGGCGGCCCATGACCCTCGCATCGTTCGACACGCCGCCCAAAAATACTGCCTGAGTACCGCTGATTTCGATCAAGGTGTGGTTGGCGGTGCCTTGTGCGCCAATGCTCTGCACGCCGCCAGAAACGCTTTCGCTATCGACCACCGCGCCCCTTTCGACCACAGGGGTGAAGGCCTGCGCCTGTACTGACAGACACATGACGATCGCCAGTGCCAGGGGCGACAGGGTCAGTGCTGGATGGCGTTTGGCAGAGACAGTTTTCATGGGGCGTACCTCAGTAATGAGGTAGCGAATTTAGAGATCGGGGAGGAAAAAAAGAGCAGGAAATTTCCTTATCTTTGTAGGAAATTTCCTGCTCAAAACACACTCACTGCATTACACGCGTGCTGTCTCAGCGACGCAGGCCCACCGCCTCGGCACCGTTCGAGACGATCACCTCGACCCGGCGATTGTGCCGGCGCCCGGCCGCGCTGCCGTTGTCGGCAACGGCATATTCTTCGCCATAACCCTGGGTCAGGATGCGCTGGCGATCGACGCCCAGTTGCGTCAAAGCCGTCGCCACCGCCGCCGCGCGACGCTCGGACAGCAGCTGATTGGCCTGTTCGCTGCCCACGTCATCGGTGAAGCCTTCGACCCGCACCTTACGCTCGAGGTTGTTGTTGAGGAAGTCGGCCAGTTGCTGGAACTGCCGCTGGCTGCCGTACTTCAAGTCGGCTTTACCGGTGTCGAACAGCACGTCGCCAAACGTCACGACCTGGCCGCGTTCGGTCGGTTTGGCTTTCATTGCTTGCAGCGCTTTCAACTGCTGGGTGCGTACATCGAGTTGCACCTGGGTGCGCTCGGCATCGATTTTCTTCAGCCCGGCTTCCGCCTGGCGACCAGCGATGGTCTGTTCGGCGAGGGCAATCTTCTGGCTGGCCAGGTACGCCAGTTGATCGATCTGCGGCGCTTTGCGGTCTTGCTGCGAGGCCTGATCGGCGGCGTTCAGCGCGGTGAACGCCGACTGGGTTTCAATCGCCGCCAGGGTGTTGGATTCCGGCTTGTTCTGCAGCGCGGAAAATTGCGCGCGCGCCTGCAACAACTGCGGATTTTCTGGCGGGGTGGCGCAACCGGCGAGCATCAGGGCGAACAGGCCGGCGACGGGCAACAGTTTGTAATTCGACATGGACATGTCCTTATTGAGCGGTGGCGGGCGGATTGAAACCGGTGACCGGGTCTTGCAGCATTTCCTGCTTGAGCACCTGGATGCCGCTGCGGGCGTCGGTCAATTGTTTCTGCCATTTCACCGCGCGGGATTTGCGCTCGGCGAGGTTGGCATCGGCCTCGATCTGCTCGGCCAGCAGCCTGGCCTGCGGGTACTGTTTCTCGCCGAGGGCGCGTTCCATCTGGAACATCTTGTCCTGAGCCGATTTCATTTCCAGCGGCGCGTATTGCGTCGCCTCGGCCGAGACTGCGCGGTTGACCGCATCCTTGGCCAGTGTGATCTGCTGCTCCGGGATCGGCGCGCTGGCACAGGCGCTCAACGCCGCCGCGACGGCCAGTCCACTGACGGCCAGGCGTACACGGGAAGACATACGGGGAAGGGTCATCAACAACTCCAAACGTTAACTGAACAAGTGAGCCCGGCGTGACGCCGGGACACCTGCACGTTAGCGATAGAGCGTAAGTGGCGAATGTAGGAAAATTCGCAAGATCGAAGGCAAACGGGCAAAAAATTCGTTTACGCCAGACGCTCGTCCAACTGCTCGGACAAATGCTCCATCGCCTGCTGCAAGGTATCGACAGCCTCGGTCAGCACTTGCGTGTCCAAACCTTCACTGGCGCGCTCCAGCGCCTCACACGCCTGAATCAACGATTGCGCCTTGATGATCCGCGCGCCGCCCTTGACCCGATGCGCGAGGTCGGAGAGCCCAGCCACGTCATGCTCGCTGAACAGCCGCAGCAGTTTGGCCATGTCCTGCGCGTTGCTGGTGGCCAGATCGCTCAACAGGCTCTTGATCGATTCCTCGTCACCGCGCGTCAACTGCTCGAGGCTGCCCAGATCAAGGTCATCCGGGGCCGGCTCGCTGTCCGCCGTCACAGTCGCTGGCGGCTGCTGTGCAACGATACCGACCAGACGCAGATTGAGGTCCTTGAGACTGATCGGTTTGAACAGACAATCGTCCATCCCGGCTTCGGCACAACGTTGCTTTTCCTCGGGCAGCGCGTTGGCGGTAAAGCCCAGCACCAGACTGCGTGGCAGGCCGCGCGCCGTTTCTTCATCACGGATCGCGCGCGCCAGTTGGTAGCCGTTCATGATCGGCATGTTGCAATCGGTGATGACCACGTCAAACAGCTGGTTGCGCCAGGCGCGCAAGCCGTGCGCACCGTCCTCCGCGTCGACGACCCGATGGCCCAGATAATTCAGTTGCTGCGTAAGCAACAAGCGGTTGGCCGGGTAATCGTCGATCACCAGAATGTTCAGACTGTGCTGGCTGTTCACTGGTTCGAGTTCTTCGACCGGCGCAGCCACCAACGGCTCAAGGGTCGGTAGATTCAGGCGTACTTCGATCTGTGTGCCCTGCCCCAGTTCGCTGGACAAGGCCAGGCTGCCGCCCATCATTTCGCACAAGGTACGGCTGATCACCAGGCCCAGCCCGGAACCGCTGCGCGCCGACTGGCCATGGTTGCCGGCCTGGGCGAACGGGCTGAACAACAGCGCCTGGTCCTCAGCGGAAATGCCGCGACCGCTGTCCTTGACCCGCAGGCACAGGCTCAGGCGTTCGTCGCTGTCGATATCGACCTGCAGGCTCAACTGCACCTGGCCGGCGTCGGTGAACTTGATCGCATTGCTCAGCAGGTTCGACAGCACTTGCTTGAAACGCAGCGGATCGATCAGTACGTCGACATTGCTCAAAGCGTCCACATCCAGTTGCAGACGCAGCTGTTTCTGCCGCGCCAGCCCTTCGAAAATCCGCACCACCGATTCGACCAGCTCGCGCAGGTTGGCCCGTTGCGGCGCCAGCGACAGGCGCCCGGATTCGATGCGGGCGATGTCGAGAATGTCGCCGATCAAGTCCAGCAAGCCGCGCGCGGCGCCCGAGGCCACTTCGATGGCAAAACGATCGGTCACGCCTTGATCGGCCTTTTTCATGGCCAGCTCAAGCATGCCGATGATGGCGTTCATCGGCGTGCGGATTTCGTGGCTCATTGAAGCGAGGAACGTGGTCTTGGCGCGGTTGGCGTCGTCGGCGCTGTCCTTGGCGATCTGCAGTTCCTGCAATAAATGCTGGCGTTCGCTGACGTCGATCCAGCCGGCAATCATGCCGTTGACCACACCATCGCTGCCGCGGTACGGCAGCATCCAGTGATAGATCGTCAGCTGTCTGCCGTCGGCCAGGGTCAGGCTGCGGTCCTGGATGCTCGGCTGCCCGTCGGCCATCACGCGCAGGTAATCGTCGTGATAGGCCTGAGCCTGCGGTGCATCGCTCAGTACGCCCTGGATCACGGTTTTGCCGATCACCGCGTCACGCTCGGTGCCAAACACTTGCAGGTAACCGCTGTTGCAAATCACCAGGCGGCCTTCACGGTCGCGCACATAAATCGGGTGCGGCGTGCCGTCGATCAGCACACGCATGAATTCCATCTGGTCGTTCAAGGCCATTTCCGCCTGACGACGTTTGCGCATCAGCAGGCGCAGATAGGCGATCCAGCCAAACGCCACCAGCAGCAACACACCGGCAATCACGAAGCCTTGAATGATCATGCCGCGGTTGCGCAGCCAATAACTGTCGTCGACCACCACTTCGCTGCGCCAGCGGTTGGTCAGTTCGTCCATTTCCTCGGGGCTGATGCTCAGCAGTGCCTTGTCGAGAATCGAGTACAACTCGAGCGCGCCGCGATTGGTCGCCAGGGCGATACGTGCCGGTTGGGTGCCGACCGTACTGGATATCTGCAAGGTCTCGCGGTACTGGCGCGAAATCATGTAACGCGCGCTGATCAGCGAGTTGATCGCACCGTCGACCTTGCCTTGGGCGACCATTTCCATGGCATCCGCGGCATTGTTGGCCGGCACCAATTGAATATTCGGAAACTGCTCGACCAGGTATTCACGCAAAACGTTGCCGGTGATCAGCGCCAGACGCTCGCCGGCCATCTGATCGAGCGTTTGCGGTTCGCCATCGCGGCGGCTGACCAGCACGAACGGGTTGATCAGGTACGGGCGGGTAAAACGCAGCTCGCCTTCGCGCTCGCTGCTCGGCGTGAACGCCGCGAGCATGTCGGCCTTGCCGCTGCTGACTTGCCTGATCAGATCGGCCACCGAATCGACGCGCTGCATGTCGAATTGCAGACCGGTGCGCAGGCTGATCTTGGCCAGTACATCGGCACTGATGCCGCGAAACTTGCCGGCCTCGTCGACGAAGGTCAGCGGCAGGAAATTCTCGTTGATCGCCACTTTGATCCGCGGATGGCGGTCCAGCCACTGCTGCTCCTTGATACTGAAATGCAGCACATGCTGCCCCGGAATCGCCACGCCGCCAACGCTCCAGCGCCGGCGAATGCTCATGCGCTCCTCGACGGGAATGACCGTCAGCGCGGCATCGACCACGCGCAACAACTGTTCGTTGTCACGCTTGACCGCAAAGCTGAACGGCTGAGTCTCCATGCGCGAAAAATCGCTGAGCTGGACGTTGTTGAGGTAATTCTTCTTGATCAGGTAATTGGAACTGAGCAAATCGCCGAGATAGACGTCCGCCTGACCGAACGCCACCGCACCGATAGCGGCCAGTGTCGACGGATACAGCTGCACATCGGCCTTGGGATAAAACGCCTTGACCGTCGCCGGTGGCAGATAGTGATAGAGCATCGCCACGCGTTTGCCGGCGAGGTCTTGCGGCAGGTTGTGGCTTTCGTCGATGCGCGTGACCAGACTCGGATTGTCGTCGGCGTACGGCAAGGAGATTGCCAGCTCCGGATCGGCGGCCTCGAAACCGTTGGCGGTGCCGATCAGATCGATTTCGCCGTTCTTCAAGGCTGCCAACAGATCGCCACGCGACGCATAGCGCCGCACCTCGACGTTGACCCGCAGCAGTTGCCCGATCAACTGTGCATAATCGGCGCTCATGCCCTCATATTCGTTGCCGTTACCGGTAATCGCGAACGGCGAATAGTCCGGGCTGCTGTCGCCGAGCAACAGCGTGCCCTTGCGGCGCAGCCAGCGCCAGTCCGGTTCGTCCAGCGACACCGCGTATTCGCCGACGTCGGAGCGGCCGAGCACTTTCAGCGTGTCCGGGGCCACCGCCGGGGCCGCGTGTGCCACCCCCACCACGCTGAACAGCAGCACAGCGGCCACCCAGCTTCTGAAGAAAGTCATCATCTAGAGCAGGTTGTTGCGCTTGGCAAAATCAGCGAGGTACACCACCGACTTGACGTTGAGTTTCTCGATCAGCCGCGTCTTGTAGGTGCTGACGGTCTTGTTGCTCAACAGCATCGCTTCACCGATTTCCTTGTTGCTCAGGCCTTTGGCCAACTGCTGGAGGATGGTCAGTTCACGGTCGGACAGGCTCTGGATCAGTTCCAGATCGGTGGCCTGGGCATCGCTGCGACGCACCGAACTGCTGGCCAGGTTGGGAAAAAAGGTATAGCCGTCGATGACCACCTTGATCGCCTTGACCAGTTCGTCCAGGTCGTTGGTCTTGGAGATGTACCCCGCCGCCCCTGCTTTCATGCAGCGCATCGAATAGAACTGCGCCGACTGCGAGGTCAGCACGAGGATCTTGCAATGCAGGTTCAGTGCGCTGATTCGCGAGATCACTTCGAGGCCATCGAGCTTGGGCATGGCGATGTCGAGAATGATCAGGTCTGGATTGTGCTCGCGGGCCTGCTGGACCGCGTCGGCACCGTTATCCGCCTCGGCGACGACTTCGAAGTTTTCCTGCTTCAACAGCATTTTGACGGCAGAGCGGATGAACGGATGGTCGTCCACGATGATCGCTTTAAGCATAAAAACTCCTGTAAGACACGTCGATGTGCAGCATCGGCAACACCAGGCACAGCGATTGAACAGCAACCCAGACGATCCGCGTGTCGAAAATACACGAGCGCCACTGGAGTGTAGGAAATTTCTTGGACAACACTTAAAAAATGTACAAGATCAGCACAACGCCTAGGGCGCTTCGAGCCATTTGAGCAGGTCATGCCCGTTCATCGGCCGCGCCAGGTAATACCCCTGACCCATCTCGCATTCCAGCTCCAGCAAACGCTCGAGTACCTTCGGCCCGCTGACGCCTTCGATCACCAGGTCCATGCCCAGCGAACGGGCCATGACCCGCGTACTGGCGACCATTGCGCGGTTACGCTGACGGTCGAGGTTCTGCACAAAACGTCCGTCGAGTTTGATCTGGGTAAACGGCAACTGGCACAGCAGTTTCAGTGAAGAAAAACCCACGCCGAAATCGTCAACTGCCAAGCCGCAGCCCAGCAGGCGCAAGCGCAACAGGTTTTCCTGAAGCCCGCAGGGGCAATCGAGCAGACCGTTTTCCGCGACTTCGAACATCAGCACCGAGCCCTTGAAACCATGCTGCTCAAGCGACTGCTTGATGTGCTCGACCAAGGCGTTGTCGTTGAGTTGCGAAGCGTGCAGGTTGAATGACAGTTCCAGCACAATGCCGCGACGGCGCAGAATGCCGAGCAGACTCAAGCCCTGCTCGAGCAGGTGCTTGAACATCTGGTCGATCAGGTCGTAAGCCAGCACCGCCGCGAGGAAATCGCAGGGCAACAAGGTGCCACGGGCCGGATGCTCCCAACGGACCAAGGCTTCAACGCCGCTGACCACACCACTGTGCAGTTGAAACTGCGGCTGAAACCAGGCGCGAAATTCACCCAGCGCGAGACCGCGACGAACCTCATCTTCGCTGGGCAACGACGCGTTCAACGGCTCCAGCGTCGGCACTGAACGGGCGCGACTGTAACGCTGCAACAGACGGTACAAGGCACGCAATTGGATCGGTCGGTTGAGCACGCCGAGCAATTGCAAACCTGCGAGCGATGCCATCTGCCCCAGGGTGCGACTCAATTCCGGCGGCAATTCGCTGCACAGCACCACGGCGCGCACCATGCCACTGTCGCTGGCCAGACGCAGGAACTCCAGGCAATCGAGGCCGCGGTCGGTCAGATCACACAGTACGATATCGACCCCGCCCTGCAGGTGCATCTGCACCATCGCCTGTTCGGCGTCTGGCGCATACAGCACATCGGGCACACTCAGGCGGTGCAGCATCCTGACCAGCACGTTGCGGGTAAACTCATGATTTTCCAGCACCAGAATTCGTGGAGAGGCCATTGTCCTGTCATCACTCAATCGACCCGGGGAACGGGATAGTGGCCTGCAACGGCCGAGATGAACGAAGGACTTATCCTGCGTCCGTGTAGGAAATTTCCCAGCTAGAGCCGCCGTCAGTAGTACACGATCTGCACCACCATGATCGCCTCGAACCGACCGACCTCGGGATCGCCGAGCGATACCAGCGAAGCGCTGAACGGTACGTCGATATGGCTGACGTCTGCGGGAAAATTCGCCAGCGCAAACGGCTCGTTGACCTGCACCAGGTTATTGCGCGCATCGCGTACCTGAATGCCGAACTGGCTGTCCGCTGCGGGCAGAATGTTGTACAGCCCCTGCTGATTGGCGGTGACCAGCGTCGCGCCAATATTGATGGCGCTGCTGCACTTTTTCTCCAGTGCAAGGCTGAAGGGTTTGCTCGGGTTGGGCGGGGAAAACCCGGTGGGGGTTTTCTGCACCACGCCGAAATCGACGATGCCCGGCTCAGGCGTGACCGTGACGTCGACCGTACAGGCGGTGCCGACGATGTTCTGCAAGCCGCTCAAGCGAAAGCGAAAGTTGCCGTCCGGGTTGCTCGGCCCGCCGTTGAGGCCGTAGAGGCCGTCGAACTGGAACACGTCGTAAGTGTCTTGGGACGGGCGCTGCAGCGGCAGCAAACCGCGTTTGCGGATCACCACCTGGAAGGCAATCGTCGGGGTGACTTTCGAACAGGCGAGCATGTCGGCTTCGCTATTTGCATCCGGGCAACCGGGCGACGTAAAACCGCTGTTCACGCCCTGCGTCGGGTTGGAACTCCAGTCGCCGTCCCACGCCGTCACACCGCGATAGACCAGGCCGAATTCGATGCCCCACGGCGTCGCATTGAGCCCGGCCGGGTTGCCGTAGAAGTAGATCGGATCGTCCTCGGCACTGTGCAGGTCGAGCTTCTTCCAGCACTCGGCCGGGACCACATGGGTTTTCGAGCGCCAGATGATCGTGCCGTCCGGCACCGTATCGGGCACCGACACCGGGCCGATGTACTCGCTCAGACTATCGCTGCCGTCCATGGCTTTGCAGACCATCGCCGAAGCGAACTGCGACACTGTCAGCAGGCTCGCCGCGAGGACGAGGCGGCTCAGAGCGTGCCACGGCCTCATGGTTTGACGCCTTGGCACAGGTTCGCCGCGCAAGTGAACAAGGTATCGGTCTGGCCACCAAAATCATTCATGTTCGACACCCGCAACGTGGTGAATGCGGTGTTGCTCAAGGCGATCCGGGCGCTGTTACGCGGTGCGATCATCACCGTGTCGATCGGCATTTTGGTTTTTTCCGGGCCGGTGAGCAGACCGACCACGGTGATGTGAAATGGCGTCGGGTTATCGACGATCAGCTGTTTTGTTGCCGGGTCGATTTTCAACTTCAAACCCAGGGCAAAGTCCTCGCCGCGTTCGCGTTTCACCGCGGCCGGGCGGTAGAACAATTTGATTTTCGACTGCAAGGCAATCTGCATCGAGTTGACCGCCTGGGTTTTCGGCGGGATCTCGCGAATATTCAGGTAGAACACCGATTCGCGATCGGTCGGAAGCGCCAGCTCGGGCAATTTGACGATGCGCAGCACGCTGCTTTCATTCGGTTCGATGCGCTGCAACGGCGGCAAGACCATGAATGGCGAGGTGACTTTCACGCCGCTCTCGTTTTCGATCCACGACTGCACAATGAACGGCAACTGCGGGTTCTTGTTGCTGACCGTGACGCTGACCGAGGGTGCGCTCTCTTCGAACACCACGCGGGTGCGATCCGGCACCACGGCGGCGCTGGCCAGGAGGGGCAGGCACAGGCTGCCTGCGAGTAACAGACGTTGAGCAACAGACAAAGTTGAAGGGGACATGCTGACTCCGGATTCGAGGAATGAGGCGATTACAGACACTGAGCGGGCGTGGCGACGTTGGTCAGCACGTCCTGCTCAGGGAGTTTGGCCAGACTGCATTGGCCGGCGTCATCCCAACGCGCTACCAGTTCAGCCCCTGCCTTGATGCCCAACAGATAAGTGACGCCCGCCTCGCCGACGATGCCCACCTCCTTGTTGGTGTTCTTGTCTTGCACCGAGGCGCCGAACGGCACCGGTTTACCGTCGCGGCGGCTCAACACGACGAACGCGTTGTGGCCCTGCCCCGTGGAAAAATTCACATAACCGATCGCGCCCTCGGTCAGCGCCAGGCGCTGGATAGGGTTGGAGACTTCGGTGTTGAGCGGCAGCTTTTCGACATTGACCCGCGCTTCGTACGCCTGAAACGACGGCAAGCCATCCATCACTGCGTAACCGTCGCGGTTGGTGCGGGTCTGGCCGCTGAAGGCCACGTCCGGCACGCCGTCGGTAGACACCAGCAGGCGCGTGTCACCGTTGCTGCCATTGCCGTGGGCCGAGACGCCATAGCGGGTGGCGACCAGCGAGCTGTCGAGTTCACCGGTCAGCGAGCGGTAAGTGCTGCCATCGGTGGACGCCGAGGCGTTGGCGCGGTAGCTCGAGGCGCGTTTACCGACATAGGCGTTGACGTAGCGGTTGTCACCGACGCCGCCATACACCTGATAATTCATGCCTTCGCCATCGTCATGGCTGTAACCGACACTGCCCGACGAGCCGCCCGAGCCCGAGCGCTGCATGTTGCTTGAGAGCATCGAGTTGCCGCCCAGCGGCACGGTGACGCCGAGGTAGATCTGCGAGTCGTTCTGCCGGCTGTTCTGGGTCTGGTAGGCAGATACATTGACGTTGATGCTCTTGACGTTGCCCAGCGAAAAGCTGCGCGCCACGGTCAGGCCGAAACGATCGGCCGCCGGCGCGTCCCAATAGGTTGAATGGTCATAGGAGAAACTCGTCGACAACCAGGAGAAATGCTTGGCCACCGTCACCGAATAGCGTTGCTTGCCCGAGTTCAGCGCGTAGGAATCGGCGTCACCGGCAAACTGCGAAAAGTTCGTGAAGGTCTTGTCGGAAAAGCGATAGCCCAAAAAGCGCAGGTCGGTGCCAATCGCATCGAAGCGCTTGGAATAGTTGATCCGGTAGGAATTGCCGACCACGGTTTTATCGCTCCAGCGCAATTTGGCGCGGGAGGTGGTGACGTCGCCCGAGAGCGCGCCGAACACGCCGAGGTCCTTGCCGATACCGAACGCATTCGACTGGTAACCCGAGGCGGCGAGCAGACCACCGTACAGCGTCCAGTCACGGGCCAGACCGTAAGCGGCTTCCGAAGCGATGAACTGCGGCTGGGTGCCGCCATTGCCGGTCAGGCGCGGCTGACCGGCGGAGACTTTGTAGCGCAGCTCGCCCTCACGCGACAGGAACGGCACGGCGGCGGTGGCGACGGTGAAGGTTTGCTCGGTGCCGTCCTCTTCGCGCACGGTCACGTCCAGCGTGCCCTGCACGCTGCTGTTGAGATCCTGCAGGCTGAACGCGCCCGGCGTCACCGTGGTCGAGTACAACACACGGCCCTGCTGCGACACGGTGACCGTGGCGTTGGTGCGCGCCACACCGCTGATCAGCGGCGCGTAACCGCGCAGGTTCGGCGGCAACATGCGGTCATCGCTGCTCAGGGTCGCGCCGCGCAAAGCGAACGTATCGAACACGTCGGAGTTCAGGTAATCCTCGCCAACCGACAGCTTCGAGCGGATCGAAGGCAATGCGCGGTAGGCATACAAGCGGTTCAACTGGAACGCCTCGCCGTGCAGATTCTGGCTCTGGCTGCCCGACTCCTGACGCGCCTGATAATCGGCGCGGATGCGCCAGGCATCGAGGTTGACGCCGGCCGTGCCGTAACTTTGCAGCGAGCGCGAATCACCGGAGGGGCCGTTGGTTTCGCGGCTGTTGGCGATCATCCGATAATCGAGCAACGCACCATTGAGCCCGTCGCTCCAGGCGGCAGACGGAATATAGTTGGGGTCGTCGTATTCGAACGTCGCCTGCGGCAGGCTGATCGACAAGCGCCCGAGGTTTTTCAGGTATTTGATCGCGGCGTTGTCGATGCCACGCAGATCCACGCATTTCCCGTCCGCCAGGCGCGGCAGGCTTTTCATCAATGGCGGTTTGAGACCGAAGGTGGCCACCAGCTCTTCGGGCAGGCAGGCAAAACTCTCGTCAACCTTGTCGCCGGCCATGAACTCAATCGTGCGCGAACCGAAATAACGCTGATTCACGCTGATATCGAGCAAGTAACGGCCCGGCACGGTGTATTGCGCATGGGCAAACTGTCCGAGGCTGATATCGTCGTTTTTATCGATATTCAGAAACTCCGAATTGAACTCCACAGCGCTTGAATAGCGCGCACAGGAGATCAACACGCAGGACACGAAAAGTGTTCGGCCGTACACGGGAATGAGCCTTTATCAGAACTTTGACGGAAAAGAAAAAAGGGGCTTTCACCCCTTTTCCTTACAACCCGCGAGGGCGGCGGATCAGTTGTAGGCCACGGTGAAGTTGGCCACGCTGTCGGCTTCGCCCGTGGTGACGGTGGCCGCGGTAGCTTCGTACATGGCGGCGAAGGTCACGGTGTTGTTGCCGTCCTGCAGCACAACCGGGGCGACTTGCTCCTTGCCGTTGTCGAGCATTTCACCGGCGCTGGCCTGCAGACGGATGCCAACGTTCTGCGCCAGACCGGTGGTGGCGAACAACGCTGGAACGGCTGGATCCTGCACGCCGCTGAAGGTGAAACGGGCGTTCTTCTGGGTAGTGGTGTCACAGTCGGTCAGGACGATGTCGAACTTGACTGGAGTCGAACGGCTGCCGATGGCGGTGAACTGGTTCGACGGCACCTGACCCAGGGAAACGGTCTGGTCCAGCGAGTTGGCGTCGATACCGCAGGCGCCGGAAACGATTTCACCGATGAAACGCACGGTGCCCGGGTTGCCGGTAGCCGGCGTCGCCGCGTTGGCGAAAGAAGCAAGACCCATGACAACGGTAGCGGCGGTAACAGCGACGAGCTTTTTCATGTTTTACATCTCTTGGGATAGTTATGTGTTCGGCCCAGCGGCCGGGCTTTCCCGAGCATTGATGCGCTTGACGGTGCAACGGCTGGCTTCCCCGTTTTCAGGCGGTTCCTTGCCGGACTGGCCAGTTGCCGGTTGCTTCGTCGTGTTCGCGCATCGAATGATCGGGACGCCGGGCATCTCTGCTCCGGAACGCATAGTGGTCGAGCCCCAAGGGGGAAAATGTAAGTTCTTTCTTGTCGCTGTGTAGGACAATTCTCAGCGCCATATCCCCTTTCTTTGTGCGAGCGGGTCTGCTCGCGAAAGCTTTCTATCAGGTGCTGATTCTTTGGTTTTTGTGTACATATCCGTTGCTGCGGTAACGGCTACTTAGGGTTCCGCCCTTACGGCGGGTCACCTTTTTCAAACGCCAAAAAGGTAACCCAAAAGGCTTGCTCCTGCGTCCGGCCCTCGCAAGCTCGGGTCCCTTCGCTGCGGGATCGCTCCGGGCGCAGCGGCTACGGTTTGCTGCGCTGCACCTCCTTGCGCTGTGTACGACTTCGTCGTACGGTCGCTGCGCTCCCACGCCCGGATCAATCCCTCCACTCAGCCTCCCGACGTCGCCGGTGAGGCAAGATCAAAAGCAGGCGAGCTGATACTCGGCCTGGTGATTGCACCGCTCTTGTGTGGATCTGCTCGCGATGGCTTTGTTTCAGGCGATGTTTTTTAGTACATGTTCGACACTGCAGTAACTGCCGCTTGGGGTTGCGCCTTCACGGAGGACTGAAAATCAAAAGCAACATCAAAAGCCCCTCACCCTAGCCCTCTCCCGGAGGGAGAGGGAACTGTCTGCGGTGGATGCGAGAGATACGCCAACCTGCGATACCGAGTCGAACGACAGGTTTGAACGGCCCACAAATCGGCTCCCTCTCCTCTGGGAAAGGGCTGGGGTGAGGGGCAGCCACACCACAAATCCCAAACCAACCAGCCGCTCCTGACCACTTTCGCAAGATGAACGCGGTACTAATGTAGGAGCCAGCCTGCTGGCGATGGCTTTGTTTCAGGCGTTGTTTTTTATTACATGTTCGGCGTTGCAATAACTGCCGCTTGGGGTTGCGCCGTGGCGGAGGACTGAAAATCAAAAGCAACGTCAAAAGCCCTTCACCCTAGCCCTCTCCCGGAGGGAGAGGGGACTGACCGGGGTGGTTTGGTAGAGATATGCCGACCGAGATACCGAGTCGAACACATATTCTGAAAAGCCCAAAAATCGGCTCCCTCTCCCTCGGGAGAGGGCTGGGGTGAGGGGCGAATCCACCGCAAATCCAAAGCCAACCACCGCTTCTAACCACTCAACAATGAGCGTTAGCTCGAGTGCCCTTGATCTTGATCTTGCCTAACCAGCGACATCGGAAGGCTGAGTGGAGGGATTGATCCGGGCGTGGGAGCGCAGCGACCGTCTGGCGTAGCCAGACACAGCGGACGTAGGTGCAGCGCAGCAAACCGTAGCCGCTGCGCCCGGATCGATCCCGGAGCGAAGGGACCCGAGCCTGCGAGGGCCGGACGCAGGAGCAAGCCTTTTGGTTCCTTTTTGGCGTCTGAAAAAGGGACTCGCCGTAAGGGCGAAACCGCCAGCAGCAACACCCGAAGCAACGGATATGTACCCAAAAAATCAACACAGCAAAGAACAATCACTGCCAGCCAAACCGCCGAACATAAAACCCCTTCACCGCCTGAGTCAGCCCCATATACGCCAACAGAATCACCGGCAAAAACACAAAATACAGCGACGGCAATGCCTGCAACTTGAAGTAATGCGCCAACGGCCCCATCGGCAAGAAAATTCCGACCGCCATGATCATCCCGGTCATCACCAGCAGCGGCATCGCAGCCCGGCTTTGCAGAAACGGAATTTTAGGCGTGCGAATCATGTGCACGATCAACGTCTGGGTCAGCAGCCCGACCACAAACCAGCCAGACTGAAACAGGGTCTGGTGATCCGGCGTATTGGCATCGAACACGTACCACATCAAGGCGAACGTGGTGATGTCGAAAATCGAACTGATCGGACCAAAAAACAGCATGAAACGCCCAACGTCGCCCGGCTGCCAGCGCTGCGGTTGTTTGAGCATCTCCTCATCGACGTTATCGAACGGAATGGCAATCTGCGAAATGTCGTAAAGCAGGTTCTGCACCAGCAGGTGCATCGGCAGCATCGGCAGAAACGGAATGAACGCACTGGCCACCAGCACCGAGAACACGTTGCCGAAATTGGAGCTGGCGGTCATCTTGATGTACTTGAGCATGTTGGCGAAGGTGCGCCGCCCTTCGAGCACGCCCTCCTCCAGCACCATCAGGCTTTTTTCCAGAAGAATGATGTCGGCTGCTTCCTTGGCGATGTCCACCGCGCTGTCGACGGAAATCCCGATATCGGCCGTGCGCAGCGCCGGCGCATCGTTGATGCCGTCGCCCATGAAGCCGACCACATGGCCGTTGCCTTTGAGGCTGCGCACGATGCGTTCCTTGTGCGACGGCGTCAGTCTGGCGAAGACGTTGGTCTGCTCCACCGCCACGGCCAGTTCGGCATCGCTCATGCACTCGATAGCGTTGCCCATCAGCAAGCCTTGCTGAGCGAGACCGACTTCGCGGCAGATCTTTGCCGTCACCAGTTCGTTGTCGCCGGTCAGCACTTTCACCGCCACGCCATGTGCGGCCAGCGCCTTGAGCGCTGGCGCGGTGCTTTCCTTGGGTGGATCGAGGAAGGCCACGTAACCGATCAACGTCAGCTCCTGTTCATCGGCAAGGCTGTAGACATCGCGTCCATGCGGCATCGAGCGAGCCGCCACCGCCACCACGCGCAAGCCTTCAGCGTTGAACGCTGCAGTGACCTGACGAATCCGGCTCAGCAGCTCATCGCTCAAGGCTTCGTCGACTTCGCCATGGCGAACCCGGCTGCACACCGCTAACACTTCCTCCACCGCACCTTTGCAGATCAGTTGATGCGCCTGGCCACGGCCTTCGACCACCACCGACATGCGCCGGCGATTGAAGTCGAACGGGATTTCATCGACCTTGCGAAACGCCGTGCCGACTTTCAGTTCGCGGTGGATTTCCACGTGTTCCAGCACCGCAACGTCGAGCAGGTTTTTCAGGCCGGTCTGGTAGTAGCTGTTGAGGTAGGCCATTTCCAGTACGTCGTCGGAATCTTCGCCCCACACGTCGACATTGCGCGCGAGGAAGATCTTGTCCTGGGTCAGGGTGCCGGTCTTGTCGGTGCACAGCACGTCCATGGCGCCGAAGTTCTGGATCGCGTCGAGGCGCTTGACGATGACTTTCTTGCGCGACAGAAACACCGCGCCTTTGGCCAGGGTCGAGGTGACGATCATCGGCAGCATTTCCGGGGTCAGGCCGACCGCGATCGACAGCGCGAACAGCAGCGCTTCGGTCCAGTCGCCCTTGGTGAAACCGTTGATGAACAGCACCAGCGGCGCCATGACGAACATGAAACGGATCAACAGCCAGCTGACCTTGTTGACCCCTTGCTGGAACGAGGTCACCGCCCGATCAGTCGCCCCGACCCGCTGCGCCAGCGCGCCGAAACAGGTGTGATTGCCGGTGGTGAGGATCACCGCCACGGCAGTGCCGGACACGACGTTGGTGCCCATGAACAGAATGTTGTCCAGCTCCAGCGGATTGTGCGTATCGCGATCGGCCTGGCGGGGGAATTTCTCCACCGGCATCGATTCACCGGTCATCGCCGCCTGGCTGACGAACAGATCCTTGGCACTGAGCACCCGGCAATCGGCGGGAATCATGTCGCCGGCCGAGAGCACGATCAGGTCACCCGGCACCAGTTGCTTGATCGGCAATTCGCAGCGCGGCGCGTCACGGCGCAGCACCGTGGCGGTGTTGCTGACCATGGCCTTGAGTGCATCGGCGGCCTGGTTGGATTTGCTTTCCTGCCAGAAGCGCAGCAGCGTCGACAGCACCACCATGGAGAAAATCACCACGGCGGCCTTCAAGTCTTCGGTCAGCCACGAAATCAGCGCCAACAAGGTCAGCAGCAGGTTGAACGGTTTTTTGTAGCAGTGCCACAAGTGCGTCCACCCTGGCAACGGTTGCTCGTGCTCGACCTCGTTGAAGCCGTGTTGCGCGCGCAGCGCCTCGGCTTCGATATCGCGCAGACCTTCGCAATGGCTGCCAAGGGATGCCAGCAATTCGCTGCTGTCGCTATGCGCGGCATCCACCAGCGTGTTGGCCAGGGTTAGCGGGACTTCACGGCTGACCGTAGTGTCATTGAGCGATTCCAGCAGCGCCAGACGACGGAAGTGCCGGGCGATGTGGCGGTTGCGCAGGAAGCCTGCGAATAATTCCTTGAGCGTAAGTTTCATGGCTGTTGCCCCTGTGGTCAGCCGGGAAACCGTCAAGCAGGTACGACCGCACCGCTGCCGCCGGAAAAACCGGCACGGCAAGGCGTGGCGCGCCGGTCAACAAGACAGGCGTGTCGATAGGGCTGCGATCACGACGGTACGGTCGTATTCGCGCTCTGTTCAGCGTCGATGAGAAGGACGTCGAGGCATGCCCGGAACGGGCCATGCACGGGATGCCGCTGCTCGCTGTTACGGCGAGACAACGGCAGAGAAAAGACTGCGCGTTATCTTGCCGAGCATCTGCCGGTTACCGAGACCGGCCGACAACTGTCACTCGAACAAGTACCCACTGTGGGTCTCCGCTATTGATGAAAACGCGTGGAGCTTACGCCCCGAATGTCGGGCGAGTAAACGGCAAAAGAACGGCATGTGCGGGATGTTCAGGAAGGGTTCAGGAAGCCCCGCAGATCGTTCCCACGCTCTGCGTGGGAATGCCTCAACGGACGCTCCGCGTTCGGCTTTGAATGGGACGCAGAGCGTCCCGGGCTGCATTCCCACGCAGAGCGTGGGAACGATCAAATTCCCACGCAGAGCGTGGGAACGATCTGCTTCAGGCGCAGCAGAACTCAGCTGGCCGTTGCCAGCAGCAGATCCGCCACCGTGCGCTGCCCACGATGCCTGCCATGCTCATACAGCGAACCGGCAATCTCGTCCGCGCGGATCGGCAGCACCGACAGCAAGGTGTCGCTCAGGCCATGGCTGGCCTGGCAGAAGCCCTGCATGTAGATGCCCGCCTTGCAGCGCTCATCGGTGATCAGCTTGTAATGGCGATCAACCTCGAACTCGCCCAGATACTCTTCCAGCGGCGCCAGCAGTTTGCGGTGCATCTGCCGTTCATAACCGGTCGCCAGCACCACCGCATCGTAATGGCGTACGGTGACTTCTCCGGTGGCGTTGTTGCGTACCGCCAGTTCGACACCGTTGTCAGTCGCGGTGGCGCTCTCGACGGTGGTCAGGGTGCGGAAGGCATGCCGGGCGATCCCGGAAACCTTCTGGCGATAGAAGATGCCGTAGATGCGCTCGATCAGGTCGATATCGACCACCGAGTAATTGGTGTTGTGATACTCGTTGACCAGACGCTCGCGCTCGGCGCTGTTCTGCTGGAACACCAGATCGGTGAATTCCGGCGAAAACACTTCGTTGACGAACGGGCTGTCGTCCGCCGGCTTCAGCGCCGAACCACGCAGGATCATGTCGACCTGCACCGACGGGAAAGAATCGTTGAGATCGATGAACGCTTCTGCCGCGCTCTGCCCGCCCCCAATGATCGCGATGCTCATTGGCTGATTGTTCACGCACGGCTGTTTGGCCATCTGCGACAGGTATTGCGAGTGGTGGAAAACCCGGCGATCGCCCTTCAGCGCCTTGAACGCTTCGGGAATACGCGGTGTACCGCCGGCACTGACCACCACCGAACGCGTGGTGCGCACGAATTGCTGGCCGTCGCTGCCACGGGAAATCACCCGCAATGCCTCGACCTGCTGGTTGTGCAGGACCGGTTCGATGGTCAGCACCTCTTCGCCGTAACGGCTCTGCGCAGTGAACTGCCCGGCGACCCAGCGCAGGTAGTCGTTGTACTCCATGCGGCACGGGTAGAAGGTGCCCAGGTTGATGAAGTCGACCAGACGACCGTGATATTTCAGGTAGTTGACGAACGAGTAGGGGCTGGTCGGATTGCGCAGGGTCACCAGATCCTTGAGGAAGGAAATCTGCAATTCGCTCTGGGTCGACAGAGTGTTGCCGTGCCAGCTGTAATCGGCCTGCTTGTCGAGGAACAGCACATCCAGCTCGCCGTGGGTCGGACCGCGCTCTTGCAGAGCGATGGCCAGCGCCAGGTTCGAAGGGCCGAAACCGACGCCGATCAGGTCGTGAACGATGGGCGATGCAATTGCCTGAGTCATTTCCAGTGTCCTCTGGATGAACCCCTCAACAAGGGGCAAGGAGAGCCTAAGTGACCCGACTGGCCTTGAGCAGGACAGCAGATC
Organism: Pseudomonas retamae; assembly: GCF_043496865.1. Classification (NCBI taxonomy): domain Bacteria; kingdom Pseudomonadati; phylum Pseudomonadota; class Gammaproteobacteria; order Pseudomonadales; family Pseudomonadaceae; genus Pseudomonas; species Pseudomonas retamae. The sequence continues at coordinate 170,818 of NZ_JBIEIL010000010.1, read as the reverse complement.
GTCTGTTGAGTAGGAACGAGGACAGTGAAATAAAATTTAACGAAGACGCCTCATTGGGCATCCCATTGCTTGATCCGCTGGCGGCAATGTTTCATCGCGTTGACGATGTGTTTTTCCACCAGCGCCTTGGAAATGCCCAGTTGCTCGGCAATTTCCGGGTGCGACAGTCCTTCGATCTTGCGCAGCAGAAAACTGTCGCGGCACAGCGGCGACAGCTCGGCCAGCGCGCGCTGCAGCATGCCCAGGCGCTGGCCGTGATCGAGCGTGCTGTGCGGGGACGGGGTGAAATAGCGCTCTTCGTTGTCGAGCACTTCCAGCGACTCGACCTGGCGCAGGGCGTTGCGCCGATGGTCGTCAATGACCAGGTTCAGCGCGGTGCGGTAGAGAAACGCGCGGGGTTGTTCGATGGGGGTTTCGCTGGAGCGTTCGAGCACCCGCAGATAGGCGTCATGCACCACATCTTCGGCGACCTGACGGTTGCCGAGCTTGGCGTTCAGGAAACACACCAGCTCTCGATAGTAGTTTTCCAACATGACTCCCGGCCGCAAACCTGCGGTTTCTGTCCTTGAGCGCACTGATCGGCGACGCCGCAAACGGCAGTAGCAAGATAGTGGCAACTTGAGGAGCGTAATTTATAGTAATTCTCATATAGATTTAAAGTAGTGTTTGGCCTTGACCGACAAATAGTGCGGTTCTATAGCTGTAACTTTGTATGTCCGCAGTTAAATTCCCCTGCCTCCGCCACGTTTACAGGACAGCTTCCCGTGTCTGTCGCGCCCCGTGACAGCGTTCGATGCGGCCCCAACCTGTGTGCCAGCCGAACGACGGGCCGAATTCAACTGGTCGGAACCCTGCATGAAACGTCCCCGCCCTGCCCGACGCGCCCTGCTCGTAGTCCTTTGTCTGATACCTGTTGTCGGTTATGCCGCGTGGCAAATGCTGCCACCGGGCCGAGATGAATTTGCCACCGTGCAAGTGTCGCGCGGCGATATAGAGAGCAGCGTCACCGCCCTCGGCACGCTGCAACCGCGCCGCTATGTCGACGTCGGTGCGCAGGCATCCGGGCAGATTCAGAAGATCCATGTCGAAGTCGGTGACGTGGTCAAGGAAGGCCAGTTGCTGGTGGAGATCGACCCTTCAACGCAAAAGGCCAAGCTCGACGCCGGACGCTTCTCGATCGAAAACCTCAAGGCGCAATGGCAGGAGCAGCGCGCGCAGCACGAACTGGCGCAGCAGAAATACCAGCGTCAGCAGAACCTCGCTGCTGGCGGTGCGACCCGCGAAGAAGACGTACAGACCGCCCGCGCCGAACTGAAAGCCACGCAAGCGCGCATCGACATGTTCCAGGCACAGATCCGTCAGGCCGAGGCCAGTCTGCGCAGCGATCAGGCCGAACTCGGCTACACGCAGATTTACGCGCCGATGGCTGGCACCGTGGTTGCCCTTGATGCGCGTGAAGGCCAGACCCTCAACGCCCAGCAACAGACGCCACTGATTTTGCGCATCGCCAAGCTGTCGCCGATGACCGTGTGGGCCGAGGTGTCGGAAGCGGACATCGGTCACGTCAAACCGGGCATGAGCGCGTACTTCACCACGCTCAGCGGCGGTAACCGGCGCTGGAGCAGTACGGTCCGACAAATCCTGCCGGTACCGCCCAAGCCGCTGGACCAGGCCAGTCAGGGCGGCGGCAGCCCGGCGAGCAGCAGCAAAAGCGGCAGCGCTCGGGTGGTGCTCTACACCGTGCTGCTGGATGTCGATAACCCTGACAATGCCCTGATGGCCGAGATGACCACACAGGTTTTCTTCGTCGCCGATCAGGCCAAAGACGTCCTCACCGCGCCGGTGGCCGCCCTGCAAGGCAGCACCAAAGCTGATCGGCAGACTGCGCAAGTGGTCGCCGCCAACGGCAAGATCGAATCCCGTGAAGTACGCACCGGCATCAGTGACAGGCTCAAAGTACAGATCATCGATGGCCTCAACGAAGGCGATCATCTGTTGATCGGCCCGGCTGTCGGCGGCGGTGGTTGAATGCAAACGCCCCTGATCGACCTGCACGACATCCGCAAATCCTACGGCGGCGGCGACGCGCCTGAAGTTCACGTACTGCGCGGCATTGATCTGTCGATCCATGCCGGCGAATTCGTGGCGATTGTCGGCGCGTCCGGCTCCGGCAAATCGACGCTGATGAACATCCTCGGCTGCCTCGACCGGCCGACTTCAGGCCAATACCGCTTCGCCGGGGAGAACGTCGCTGGCCTGGACAGCGACGAGCTGGCCTGGCTGCGTCGGGAAGCCTTCGGTTTCGTGTTTCAGGGCTACCACCTGATTCCGTCCGGCTCGGCCCAGGAGAACGTCGAGATGCCGGCGATCTATGCCGGCACCCCGGCCGCCGCACGCCATGCCCGTGCTGCCGCGCTGCTCGACCGATTGGGTCTGGCCTCGCGCACCGGCAACCGTCCGCATCAGCTTTCCGGTGGACAGCAGCAACGGGTGTCGATTGCGCGCGCCTTGATGAACGGCGGCCACATCATTCTCGCCGACGAACCGACCGGCGCCCTCGACAGCCACAGCGGCAAAGAAGTCATGGCGTTGCTCGACGAGCTGGCGAGCCAGGGTCATGTGGTGATCCTCATCACCCACGACCGCGAAGTGGCGGCGCGGGCCAAACGCATCATCGAGATCAGTGACGGCCTGATCATCAGCGACAGCGCAAAGGACAACCCCCAAGCCCAGACCAGCACCAACCCCGGCGCCTTGCAAGCGGTCGACCTGCGCAAGCGCCTGAGCGAAGGCGCCGAAGCCACCGGCGCGTGGAAAGGCGAACTGGTCGACGCCTTGCAGGCTGCGTGGCGGGTGATGTGGATCAACCGTTTCCGCACCGCACTGACCCTGCTCGGGATCATCATTGGCGTGGCCTCGGTGGTGGTGATGCTCGCCGTCGGCGAAGGCAGCAAGCGCCAGGTCATGGCGCAGATGGGTGCGTTCGGCTCGAACATCATTTACCTCAGCGGCTCGGCGCCCAATCCGCGCACGCCGCCGGGAATCGTCACCCTCGATGATGTGCATGCGCTGGCGAGCCTGCCGCAAGTGCAACGGATCATGCCGGTCAACGGCGCCGAGGCTGGCGTGCGCTTCGGCAATGCCGACCATTTGAGCTACGTCGGCGGCAACGACACCCACTTCCCGGCGATTTTCAACTGGCCGGTGGTGCAAGGCAGCTACTTCACCGAGGCCGACGAAGCCAACGCAGCCGCCGTCGCGGTGATCGGCCATAAGGTACGAACCAAACTGCTCAAGGACATCGCCAACCCGATCGGCCAGTACATCCTGATCGAGAACGTACCGTTTCAGGTGGTCGGCGTGCTCGCGGAAAAAGGCGCGAGTTCCGGTGACTCCGACAGCGACAACCGCATTGCCATCCCCTACTCCGCCGCGAGCGTGCGGCTGTTCGGCACGCGTGACCCGGAATATGTCGCCATCGCCGCCACCGACGCAGGCAAGGTCAAGGACGCCGAACAGGCCATTGAGCAATTGATGCTGCGCCTGCACAACGGCAAGAAGGATTTCGAACTCACGAACAACGCCGCGATGATCCAGGCCGAGGCGCGCACGCAAAATACCCTGTCGCTGATGCTCGGTTCGATTGCGGCGATTTCCCTGCTGGTCGGCGGCATCGGAGTAATGAACATCATGCTGATGACTGTTCGCGAACGCACCCGCGAGATCGGTATTCGCATGGCCACTGGCGCGCGTCAACGCGACATTCTGCGCCAGTTCCTCACCGAGGCGGTGATGCTTTCGGTGGTCGGCGGCATCGCCGGAATCGCCTTGGCGCTGATCGTTGGCGGTGTGCTGATGCTCAGTGAAGTCGCCGTCGCCTTTTCGTTGCTGGCGGTGCTCGGCGCGTTTGCCTGCGCCGTGGTGACCGGCGTCGTCTTCGGCTTCATGCCGGCCCGCAAAGCTGCCCGGCTCGACCCGGTCACGGCCCTTACCAGTGAATGATCGATCTATGAAACCGCGTCTCAGTGTGTTGACCGTGTGCCTGATTCTCAGCGCGTGCGGCAGTCCCGTTCAGCGCCCGGACAGTGGCGTGCAGGCACCCGCGGCCTGGCAAGCACCGCACGCCGCCAGTGTCGCCCGTGGCGATCGGCAATGGTGGACACAGTTTCACAGCGCCGAACTGGATCGGCTGATAGAACAGGCCCGCCTCGGCAGTTTCGATCTCGCCGCTGCGGTTGCCCGCGTGCGGCAGGCCCAGGCCGGCACGGTGATCGCCGGAGGCTCGCAGTTGCCCGAGGTCAAGGCCGGGCTCAACGGCAAACGGCAAAAACTGCTGCGCGGCAATGGCTACAGCCAGCTCGATGCGGACAGCAGCAACAAGGCCGTGGACTATTTCGATGCCAGTCTGAGCGCTACCTATGAAGTCGATTTCTGGGGCGGTAAGCGTGCTTCACGCGACAGCGCGCAATTCACCTTGCAGGCCAGCGAGTTCGATCGCGCGACGGTCGAACTGACCCTGCTCAGCAGCGTCGCCACGACGTATGCGCAGACCCTGGCACTGCGCGAGCAAAGCCGCATCGCCGAACTGAACCTGGCCAACGCGCAACGGGTGTTGAAACTGGTGCAGACACGCTTCGATTCAGGCTCGGCCACAGCGCTGGAACTGGCGCAACAGAAGAGTCTGGTCGCCGCCCAGCAATGGCAATTACCGCGCGTGCAACAGGAGGCTCAGGCCGCGTTGATCAGCCTCGCGGCCCTGCTCGGTCAACCGGTGCAACAACTGGCGCCAACCGGTTCGTTCCAAGACCTGCAATGGCCCGAGATTGCGGCCGGTATTCCCAGCGAACTACTCAGCCGGCGCCCGGACATCGCCCGCGCCGAAGCACAACTGGCCGCCGCCGAGGCCGACGTCAAGGTCGCCCGTGCGGCGATGCTGCCGACGCTGACGTTGACGGCGCAACTGGGCTCTGGTGCCGATAAGTTCGATGATGTGTTGCGTAGCCCTTTTTACAATCTCACCGCCGGCCTGGTTGCGCCGATCTTCAACAACGGTCGCCTCGGCGCCGAACGTGACAAGGCCACGGCGCGGCAACAGGAATTGCTGGAAACCTACCGCGGCGCGATCGTCAATGGCTTCGCCGATGTGGAAAAGGCCCTGAACAGTATTCGTCGTCTGGATGAGCAGCGGCAGTGGCAATCCGAGGAGTTGAGTCAGGCGCAGAGCGCTTTCAACATTGCCCAGAGCCGCTATGAAGCGGGAGCCGAGGATTTGCTCACGGTGCTGGAGACTCAACGTACGCTGTATGCCGCGCAGGATCAGCAGGTGCAGCTGCGACTGGCGCGGGTGCAGGCGAGTATTGCGTTGTACAAGGCGTTGGGGGGTGGGTGGCGGGCGCTATGATTGGGGATTTTTTGGGTACATATCCGTTGCTGCGGTAACGGCTTCTTATGGTTTCGCCCTTACGGCGAGTCCCTTTTTCAAACGCCAAAAAGGAACCAAAAGGCTTTGCTCCTACGTACGGCCTTCGCAGGCTCGGGTCCCTTCGCTGCGGGATCGATCCCTCCACTCAGCCTTCCGATGTCGCTGGTCAGGCAAGATCAAGATCAAGGGCACTCGAGCTAACGCTCATTGTTGAGTAGTGAGAAGCGCCACATGGCTTGAGATTTTCGGTGGATTCGCCCCTCACCCCAGCCCTCTCCCCCTGGAGAGGGAGCAGATTTGTGAGCCGTTCACAACTTGAGTTCGACTCGAAATCTCAGTCGGCGTATCTCTATCAAACCACTCGGTCAGTCCCCTCTCCCTCTGGGAGAGGGCTAGGGTGAGGGGCTTTTGATTTTGCTTATGCTCTGGCTCTCGATTCTGACGCCATTGCGCTCGCTTCATTTCTGAGAGCGAGCCTGCTCGCGAATGAACGATAACCCAGCCCTCAAGCCGGGCTGGTTTTAGCCTTCAGGTTGCGTGCATACCAAGGTCGTTGCGGCACGCGGCGGAACAAACCTTCAAGTTTTTCTTCGTCGGTGAGGAAGGTGATGCGCAGTGCCAGCTTCATGGTTTCGGGGTCCATTTCGACTGTTTTGCCTGTCTGCAGGCCGGGCGTGGTGCTGCAGCCGTGGGTGATCGGGCCCAGCCATGGGTCGTCGATTTCGACCCAGCGCCCGGGGGCGAACCATGGCACGCCATTGACTTGCAGGCGCTTGACTTCGCCCGGATGAAAACGCTCGTGGGCGCGAAACCAGTCTTCGATGCGGTCATCGATCCAGCCGTGGAAATACCAGAACGCCGGATTGACGTGCGAGGAAAACGGATCGCCGAGGAAGTCGTTTTCCGGGCGGTACCAGCGCGCGGCGAAGTCGGCCGGATCGCGTGCGAACGGCACCGGCTGGCCATTCGCCGGATCGCGCGGCACCGAGGCCCAGCGCATGTGCAGCCAGTCGTGCAGGCCCAGCTCGACCTCGGAGCCGAACTGGCCGAGGGTCAGTCTGGCCAGGTACGCCGGATCCCGGTACTGCGACTCCCATACCTGGAAGTTGCTCTCATAGGTTTCGGCGGTTTTGATGTCGCTGACCCACTGGCTGAATTCATCGTCGCCGGCGGCGGTCCAGGTCGGCGGTAACGCGGTGCCGTCGTGGTTATCGAAATAGCGGGCAAAACCGAGCCGGTCGCGGATCAGTTCCGGCTGCGGCAGCGGGAAATACTCCCACGACGGCAGGTCCTGCATCGAACGCGCGGTGCCCAGCATGTGCCGGTGCATGAAAAAGAAGTCAACGCCGGAACCGTTGCGATCCTTGCGCGGGCCACGGGCATCGCGCTCGTGGTCGCGGGGGCCAGGTTGCCAGCCGATGCCGCGCAGCGCCTCGCGCTTGTCTTCGGGAAGTTTGTGCCACTTGTCACGGGTCGCATGCCACAACTGGTGGAACAGGCGATGCTCGGGAGAAATCAGCCACGCCAGCAACGTTTCGTTCAGCGGTGTGCGTTCGCGGGCTTCGGGAAACGTTTGCTTGACCGCAACGAAACGGTTGTCCTGCACGGGCCAACTCAATGGTCGGTCAAGACGCAGCGCTTTGCCGCTGAGGGTGCCGCTGCCGGCATTGCCGAAGTCGGCCCAGACTTCATCGAGGATCATTTCCAGCTCGTAGCCGATCTGGCCGTCGGCGCCGATCAGCCGCCAACTGAGTTTCGCGGCATCGGCCTTGGCCAGATCGCCGAGAATCCGGTAACGCGGTGCGTCATCAGAGCGCAGACGCTGCGGCGTGTCGAGGAACCCACAGACGCCGCGGCCCTTCTGGCCGATATCGAGGAACACTTGCAGACCGGTTGGCGGCAAGCCTTCAAGGCCGGCATCGGCGCCTTCGAAACGGATATCCCAGACCCCGCGCAAGGCGTTCGCCAGGCGCTGGCCGGCCACGTCTGCCACATCGAAAGAGGCTTCGCCCGGGGTGATCGTCGGGTCCGGTTTTGTCCATTCGCGATGCCCGAAATAAGCCGCTGGCACGGCCGCGCCGGTCAGCGCCAGACCGGCCATGAACCATCGTCGAGAAATCTTCATTGCCCTACCTGTGTCAGCCATGAAGCAGGCTTTATCCAAGCTAGAACGTTTGTTGCTCCGGCAAATTTAAGCGGCATGTTCGCCAGCACGCGGCCAGCCTAAATTTCCCCGCCGATCGCTCGTTCTTCCCAGATAGCAAAGGCCACCGCGCCTGCACCTCACTGGCGAACCCGACTGAGATGGCAATGACAAAACCACGTTCGAAAAAGGCTCTATTCATCGGCCTGCCGTTAGCCCTGGCGATCAGCGCCGGCGCCGGCTTTGCCGTGTGGCACCACTGGTTCAAGGACGAGCTCGGCTACCCGGTCAAAGTGATGCAACAGGCGGATGAACTGCACGAACGCATGCTGTCCTTCGACAGTCACGTCAGCCTGACGCAGAACTTTGGCACCGACGGCCATGAAGCCGACAAGGACGGCGACGGTCAGTTCGACCTGGCCAAGGCCAATCGCGGGCGACTGTCCGGTGCGGCGCTGACCATCTTCGGCTGGCCGGAAATGTGGAACGGCCCGAACGCCCCGCACAAACCGACGCCCGGCTTCGTCGACGAGGCGCGCAACCAGCAGGAAATCCGCTTCAAAATCATCACCGGCATGGTTCGCGACTATCCCAATCAAGTCGCCATCGCCTACACGCCGGACGATTTCCGTCGCCTGCACGGCGAGGGTAAATTCGCGATTTTCATCAGCATGCTCAACGCCTACCCGCTGGGCCACGACCTGAACCTGCTGGATCTGTGGACGGCGCGTGGCATGCGCATGTTTGGTTTCAGCTACATCGGCAACAACGACTGGGCCGATTCGTCGCGGCCGCTGCCGTTTCTCAACGATTCACCGGACGCCCTCGACGGCCTCTCGGATCTGGGCAAGCAAGCGGTCAAGCGTCTCAACGATCTGGGGGTGATCATCGATGTGTCGCAAATGTCGAGCAAAGCCCTCGAGCAGGTCGCGCAACTCAGCCGTACCCCGCTGATCGCCTCGCATTCGGCGCCGCGGGCGATGGTCGATATTCCGCGCAACCTCAGCGACAAGGAAATGCAACTGATCAAGAACAGCGGCGGCGTGGTGCAGATCGTCGCGTTTTCGCAGTACCTGCGCCCGCTGACCCAGGCCACGCAGGACAAACTCAACGAGATGCGCAAGGACTTCGACCTGCCACCCCTGCCCAACCTGGCCATGGCCCTGATGCCCGGCGACCCGATCATCGCGGCATGGTCCGAGCAGAAATTCGGCCAGTACGCCAGCCGCCTCTACGGCATCCTCGAGGAGGAGCCCAAAGCCAGCCTCAAGGACTTCGGCAACGCCATCGATTACGCCGTCCGCAAGATTGGCATCGACCACGTTGGCATCAGCTCCGACTTCAACGAGGGCGGCGGCGTCAAAGGTTTCGAGAATGTGGGCGAGATTCGCAACGTCACCGCCGAGCTGATCTCGCGCGGCTACTCCGAAGCGGACATTGCCAAGCTGTGGGGCGGCAACTTCCTGCGCGTCTGGGATCAAGTCGAGAAAGCCGCAAAACCGGTACTGGCCACCGCGCCGGGAACCGCCACGCCATGAGCAATCGTCGTGACTTTCTCAAGCAGGCCGGGATTCTGGCCGCCGCGCTGCCACTGGGGGCGAGCCTGCCGAATGTCGCCCGTGCGGCAAGCAATGCACCGCTGCGGCGCAACCAGTGGGCGCAATTGCAGCAACTGTTCGAGCAGGATCCGGACTATCTGCACTTCTCCAACTTCCTCATCACTTCGCACCCCAGACCGGTGCGCGAGGCGATTGCCCGGCATCGCGCCGCCCTCGATAAAAATCCCGGCCTGGCCATGGATTGGGATCTGGGGGTGATCGAACAGCGTGAAGAAAACGTGCGGGTCTGGGCCGGCCGTTACCTTGAGGCCAGCCCGAAACAGATCGCGCTGACCGGCAGCACCACCGAAGGCCTGGCGACGATTTATGGCGGCGTGCATGTACGCGCCGACCAGGAAATCCTCACCACTGTTCATGAACATTACGCCACCCACACCACCCTTGCGCTGCGCAGCGAACGCGACGGCACGCGGGTGCGCAAAATCGCGCTGTTCAAGGACGTGTTCAGCGCCAGCCAAGCCGAAATCCTTGCCAGCATCGACAATGCGATCCGCCCGGAAACCCGCGTACTGGGCATGTGTTGGGTGCATTCCGGCAGTGGCCTGAAGCTGCCGATCGGCGAAATCGGTGCAATCGTCGACAAGCACAATCGCGGCCGCAGCGATGCCGACCGCATCGTCTACGTGGTCGATGGCGTACACGGCTTCGGCGTCGACAACCTGAATTTCGCGCAGATGAACTGCGACTTCTTTATCGCTGGCACACACAAATGGATGTTCGGCCCACGCGGCACCGGGATCATTTGCAGCCGCTTCGAAGAGGTGAAATACGTCACCCCGGTGATTCCCACCTTCTCCGAGGCCACCGCGTTCTCCACCACGATGACGCCCGGCGGTTATCACGCTTTCGAGCACCGCTGGGCGCTGGACGAAGCCTTCAAGTTGCATCTGCAACTGGGCAAGGCTGAGGTCGAAGCGCGCATTCATGCGCTCAACAGCTACCTCAAGCGACGCCTGCAACAACGTCCGCAGATCGAGATGGTGACGCCGCTGAGCCCGCAATTGTCGGCCGGTTTCACCTTCTTCCGGGTCAAGGGCAAGGACAGCGACAAGGTCGCTGCGCATCTGATGGCCAACCGCGTGATTGCCGATGCCGTGCACCGCGACGTAGGCCCGGTGATCCGCACCGCCCCCGGTCTGCTCAACGACGAAGCGCAGATCGACCGCCTGCTGGCCGTGCTCGATCAGGCCCTGTGAGCACCCTTCTTCTTTTAGTGAGAGCCGCCATGAAATCCGTACCACGTCGTTTTCTTCTGCAGCCTTTGCCGGTGCTGATGCTCGGCACCCTCGCTGTCCTGTTGTCGCCGGCTGCCGTCCAGGCCAGCACCCCGCTGGCACCCGGCAAGGTGTTCAAGGACTGCAAGGACTGCCCGGAAATGGTCGTGCTGCCGACCGGCACGTTCACCATGGGCACCCCGGACGACGAAGTCGGGCGCGAGCCTGACGAAGGTCCGATGCATCCGGTGACGTTCGCCAAGCCGCTGGCGATCAGCCGTTTCCAGATTCTCAAAGGTCAGTGGGACGCCTACCTCAAGGACACCGGCTACCAAATGCCCGATGGCGACACGCGCCCCGGCCGGGCGTGCAAGGCCGGGATTCCCGACTATCAGGGCAGCGACCCACGCAAGCAGTACACCGACAGGCATCCGGCGGTGTGCATGGACTTTGCGGAAATCGAGGCCTACGTGGCGTGGCTGTCGAAAAAGACCGGCAAGGCTTATCGACTGGTCAGCGAATCCCTGCGCGAATACGCCGCCCGTGGCGGCAGCAGCGGCCCGTTTCCCTTCCCATTCGATGAAGGCAAGGAATACAGCATCGCCCGACACGCCAATACTTATGGCGCCGCCGATGGCTACAACTTCACCGCGCCGGCCGGCAGTTTTCCGGCCAACGCCTTCGGCGTCTACGACATGCACGGCAACATCTATGAATGGACTGCCGATTGCTACAACGAGAACTACATCGGCGCGCCGAGTGATGGCAGCGCCTGGCTGAGCGGCAAGTGCGAAGTACGGCGCATCCGGGGCAATGACTGGGGCGAAGCGCCGGTGTTCTCGCGCTCGGGCAATCGCAACGCCACCTATACCGATACCCGCGGCGACTGGATCGGCTTTCGCGTCGCCCGCGATCTGTGACGCCAGTACCCGGCTAAATTCGCCGTCCTGCCAGTCGTTTTACAGGTGGGCACGAACCGCCACGGCGCGCCACCGCCCTCTACGTCATCCAGGCGAACCCCGCGCTCCGGCATGCCGGGCTTCGCCGCTCTTTCAAGCAGGGAACCTCCATGAGCAAACCAACACGCGGGGTGATCAACGAATTGTTCGCCCTGCTCAAACCCTTTCGGTTGATCGTCATCGTCTCGACCCTGCTCGGCATGCTCGGCGGTCTGAGCGTCACCGCATTGCTGGCGACCATCAATAGCGTGCTGCACAGCGAAGGCGCCGTCAGCAACAGCATGGTCGCGGTATTTGCCGGGTTGTGCCTGCTGGCTCTGACCAGTTCGATTTGTTCCGACATCGGCACCAACCATGTCGGCCAGCACATCATTGCCAGATTGCGCAAAGAGCTGGGGGAGAAAGTCCTGTCGGCGCCCATCGAGCAGATCGAACGCTACCGCAGCCACCGGCTGATCCCGGTGTTGACCCACGACGTCGACACCATCAGCGACTTCGCGTTTGCCTTTGCCCCGCTGGCGATTTCCATGACCGTCACGCTCGGCTGCATGGGCTATCTGGCCCTGTTGTCGTGGCCGATGTTCCTGATGGTGGTGGTGGCGATTGCGCTGAGCACGGTCATCCAGTACATCGCCCGCGGTCGTGGCATGCAGGGCTTCATGAAGGCCCGCGACTACGAAGACGAGTTGCAAAAGAATTATCACGCGGTGGCTGAAGGCGCGAAAGAACTGCGCATCCACCGCCCGCGCCGCCATCGCATGTTCGTCTCGGGCATCGAAGGCACGGCGAAGAAGATCTGCGACACCCAGGTGCGGTCGGTGAATATCTTCGTCATCGCCAAGACGCTCGGCTCGATGCTGTTTTTCGTGGTGATTGGTCTGGCGCTGGTCCTGCAATCGTTCTGGCCGAGTGCGGACAAAGCGGTGATCAGCGGTTTCGTACTGGTGCTTCTGTACATGAAAGGTCCGCTGGAACACTTGATCAGTACGCTGCCGATTGTCAGCCGCGCGCAAATCGCCTTCCGCCGCATCGCTGATCTGTCAGAGCAATTCTCCTCGCCCGAACCGCACCTGCTGCTCAGCGACCAGGCGCCGAAAAACAATGTTGTACACAGCCTTGAACTGGACAATGTGACTTACAGTTTCCCGACTGTTGAAGGCGCAGCGCCCTTCCGTCTCGGGCCGGTGAATCTGAAGATCGAACAGGGCGATATCGTGTTCATCGTCGGCGAAAACGGCTGCGGCAAGACCACCCTGATCAAACTGCTGCTGGGCCTGTACGCGCCGCAGCAAGGTGAGATCCGCCTCAACGAGCAGTTGATCGACGCCGCGAACCGCGATGATTACCGCCAGTTGTTCACGACGATCTTCGCCGATTATTACCTGTTCGACGACGTGGTCCAGGGCGACACGCATATCCCCGAGGACGCCAACAGATACCTGCAACGGCTGGAGATTGCGCACAAGGTCAGCGTGCGTGACGGCGCCTTCACCACCACCGACCTGTCGACCGGGCAGCGCAAGCGTCTGGCGCTGGTCAACGCGTGGCTGGAGGAACGCCCGGTGCTGGTGTTCGACGAGTGGGCCGCCGACCAGGACCCGACGTTCCGACGCATCTTCTATACCGAGCTGCTGCCTGACCTCAAGCGTCTGGGCAAAACCATCATCGTCATTTCTCACGACGATCGTTACTTCGACGTGGCCGACCAACTGGTGCGGATGAACGCCGGCAAAGTGCTGACCGAGCTGCAACCGGCCTGATTGTGAAAAATGTGTAAAAAAACTGTGGCGTGCCTTTCCGGTTTTCGACGGGCTCAACGTCTTATCTACAGTTAATAGAAATAGTTCTCAGTCAACACTTTGAAGAGTAGAAGAATAATGCCCGCACCGCACGGACTCCACCCGCTCGCCAAGGCTCTGCTGATCCGCCGCTCCTTCCGTTCCACCTTGCCGGCACTGTGCGCCATGGCACTGACCCTGCCGATCATCGGCCAGGCGCAGGCTGCGGCCGTGGCGATCAATATTCCTGCACAGTCGCTGGGGAGCGCTTTGCAGGAATTCGGTCGCCAGACCAACCTGCAAGTGCTGTACAGCCCGGATGAAGTCAGTGGTCTGCGCAGCAGCGCGGTCAGCGGCACCCTCGAACCGACGGCCGCGATCGCGCAGTTGCTCAAAGGCACCGACATTGCCTACAGCGTCGACGGCAACAACGTCGCCCTGCGCTCGCGCAGCAGCAGCGGCGCCAGCCTCGACCTCGCCCCGACGAACATTTCCGCCACCGCCGAATCGGCCTGGGGCCCGGTCGACGGCATCGTCGCCAAACGCAGCGCCACCGGCTCGAAGACCGACACCGCAATCAAAGTCATCCCGCAGACCATCAACGTCGTCACCCAGGACGAAATCAAGATGCGCGGCTCGCAATCGGTCACCGAAGCCCTGCGCTACACCCCAGGCATGACCGGCGGCGGCTTCGCTGACCGGGTGAAGATCTTCGACGAACCGACCTCGCGCGGCTTCTCGCCGACCCCGTTGTACCTCGACGGCCTGCACATGCCGTATGGCGGCGGCAGCACCGGCGGTTCGCTGCAAATCGACCCGTACACGCTGGAGCGCATCGAAGTGCTCAAGGGCCCGGCCTCGGTGCTGTACGGCCAGAACCAGCCCGGCGGTATCGTCAATATGGTCAGCAAGCGCCCGACCGCCACCCCTTTGCATGAAGTGAAGATTGGCGGCGGCAGCTATGACCGTAAATACGGCGCCTTCGACCTCGGCGGCCCGATCGACGACCAGGGCGAATTCCTTTATCGCCTGACCGGTGTGGTCAACGACAGCGGCTCGGCGATCGACTACGCCAGCCAGAACCGCATGCTGCTCGCACCGAGCCTGACCTGGCTGCCAAACGACCGCACCACCATCACCGTATTCGGCCAGTACCAGAAAGACCACGACGTACCGGAAGCCCAAGGCTTGCCGGCCTTCGGTACGGTCAAGAGCACTTCCAACGGGCGCATCGGCCGCAGCCTGTTCATCGGCGAGCCGGACGTGAACAAGTACCACCGCGAACAGTTCGTGGTCGGTTACGAGATCGCGCACGAACTCAACGATGTCTGGACCTTCAAGCAGAACGCACGCTACGCCGACGTCAACGACCAGTACGTCGCGCCGCTGCACGGTTATTCGTTCCCGACCAACCCGGTGACCGGCCTCGACGACAACAGCTTCCAGAGCCGCTACGCGGTGGACTGGTCGCAGCACAACAAGGTCTACGGCATCGATAACATCGCCCAGGCCAAGTTCAACACCGGCGAACTCGAGCACACCGTACTGTTGGGCGTGGACTATTACCATTCCAACTCGAAATTCCTCGGTCTGTACGACCGCACCGCGCCGGGCATCGATCTGTACAACCCGGTGTATGGCAGCGCGATCAACTTCCGCCAGCCCTACAAGTGGGACAACACCATCACCCAGACCGGCCTGTACGCCCAGGACCAACTGCGCTGGAACCAGTGGTTCCTGACGCTCGGCGGTCGTTATGACTTCGCCGAAACCGATAACAAGCAACCCCTGACCGGTGGCCACAGCAACCAGAAGGACGAGAAATTCACCGGCCGCGCCGGGCTGGGCTACGAGTTCGAGAACGGCATCACGCCCTACGTCAGCTACGCCGAATCGTTCCTGCCGCAAACCGGTACCGACCTGAGCGGCAGCGCCTTCGAACCGACCACTGGCAAGCAGTACGAAGTGGGTATCAAGTACGAACCGACCTTCGTCGACGGTTTCATTCAACTGTCGGCTTACCAGATCGACCAGGACAACATGCTGACCACCGACCTCGACAACCCGGGGTTCAGCGTGCAGAGCGGTACCGTTCGTTCACGTGGCGTGGAGCTGGAAGGCAAGGTCAACGTTACCCAGAACCTGCGCGTACTCGCCGCTGTGTCGCGTAACCAGACCAAATGGCACAGCGCCAACGATGGCCGCGAAGGTCGCACCGTGGCCATGGCTCCACCGTTGACCGCGTCGGCGTGGATCAACTACGACTTCGATATTTCCACGGCGCTGGCCGGTTTCGGCATGGGTCTGGGTGCGCGCTATGTGCAGCAGAGTTACGGTTCGGACTACGAGTCGGATTCTTTCCAGGTGCCGTCTTACACCGTGTATGACGCGATGGTTTCCTACGATCTGGAAAAATCGCCACTGCATGTCAAGGGTGTGAAGTTGCAGGCCAACCTGCAGAACCTGACCAACGAGAAGTATGTGGCTGCGTGTAATGGCACGCTTGACTGCTACTACGGTGAGAGCCGGACGATGACGGCTGATGTGACTTACAACTGGTAAGGTTTTCAGCACATTGAGTTTGAGAAAAAACGCCGGCGATTGCTGGCGTTTTTTTTGGTTATTTTTTTGCGCGTGGCGGCCTTTGGGCCGGCCATGCTCTTGGGTTTTGGGTGAATATCCGTTTTTTTGGGTGTTGCGGCTGGCGGTTTCGCTTTTACAGCGAGTCCCTTTGGCAAACGCCCCAAAGGAACCAAAGGTCTGGGCCCCGGCGTACGGCCCTCGCAGGCTCGGGTTCCTTCGCTCCGGGACCGATCCGGGCGCAGCGGCTACGGTTTGCTTCGCTGCACCTCCTTCCGCTGTGTCTGGCTGCGCCAGACGGTCGCTACGCTCCCACCCCCGGATCGATCCCTCCACTCAGCCTGCCGAAGGGGCCGGCACGGCAAGATCAAGAGCACTCGAGCTGGCGCTCATTGTAATGAGTGGTGGGAGCGGGAGTCTGGGTTGGGGTTGGTTTGGTTCGTTGTAGAAAATTACAGTTGATGGTTATGAATGCGGATTACCGATTCGTGCGTGCAGACCCTGCAGATCAAAAGCCCCTCACCCTAGCCCTCTCCCGGAGGGAGAGGGGACTGACCGGGGTGGTTGCGAAAGATCTGCCGACGTGAAATACCGAGTCAAACACAAGTTTTGAACGACACACAAATCGGCTCCCTCTCCTCGGGGAGAGGGCTGGGGTGAGGGGCGAATCCACTGAAGATCTCAAGCCATACGGCGCTTCTAACCACTCAACAATGAGCGTTAGCTCGCGTGCCCTTGATCTTGCGTCACCGGCGACGTCGGAAGGCTGAGCGCAGGGATTGATCCGGGCGTGGGAGCGCAGCGACCGTCTGGCGCAGCCAGACACAGCGGAAGTAGGTGCAGCGAAGCAAACCGTAGCCGCTGCGCCCGGATCAGTCCCGGAGCGAAGGGACCCGAGCCTGCGAGGGCCGAACGCAGGAGCAAGCGTTTTGGGTTACCTTTTTGGCGTTTGAAAAAGGTGACTCGCCGTAAGGGCGAAACCGCCAGCCGCCACACCGAAAAAAACGGATATTCACACAACCAAACCACAGCCTGGTCGGCCCAAAGGCCGCCAAGGCCGCCAAGGCCAAAACAAAATCACCCCCGAGCAAACGCCTGAGCCAAACGCCGGGCAATAAACGACTGCGCCTCTTCAGCCTCATCGACAATCGCGCCCATGCGCAGAAAGTCGTGCGTCATCCCCGCATACACCTTGAGCTCGACAGCGACCCCCGCCGCCTGCAAATGACGCGCATACGCCACCCCCTCATCATGCAGCGGATCACACTCGGCCAACACCAGCAGCACCGGTGCAACATCAGCCGAGACTTCCCCGAGCAACGGCGAAAACCGCGGATCGAGACGATCACCCGGCTCACGCTGATAGTGGCTGTAAAACCACTCCAGCGACGCCTTCTCCAACAGATGACCTTCAGCAAACCGCTCGATAGACGATGTGCTACGACTGGCATCGGTAACCGGATAGATCAGCACCTGCAAACGCGGTCGAGCCGCAGCATCTGCCAGTTGCGCCGCCAACACCGTAGCAAGACTGCCGCCCACGCTGTCACCGGCAACCGCCAGACGCGAGGCATCCACGCCGAGATCCGCGGCACCGGCCACCAACCAGTCCCAGGCATCATGGGCATCATCCGCTGCAGTGGGAAAGCGAAACTCCGGCGCCAGCCGATACGCCACCGACAGCACCACGCAGTCAGCCATCACGGCCAGCGCCCGGCACAGCGAATCATGGGAATCGAGGCTACCAACCACGTAACCACCGCCATGGAAATACAACAGCGCCGGTCGGCCAGCACCCGCGCTCAAGGGCTGGTTACTGTAGATCCGTGCATTGAGCAGCGCGCCATCGCGCACCGGCAATTGCAGGTCATCCACCCCGTGCAGTTCCTCACCGCCAGCGTCCATCAACAGTGAAGACTGATCGAATTGCTCACGCGCCTCGGTCGGACTCAGTTGGTGCATGCCCACGCGTTTACCACTCGCCCGGCCGTTGCCGACCAGTTGCAAAAACGCGGCGATATCAGGGTTCAACGACATTCAATAATCTCCAGCGCGGTCGAGCGCCACAGGCGCCCCACCGCTGTTCAGTTCAGGACATGGCTACAGGTTCAACGATCTCGCCGAGCATTTCTTCAGCCTCGGACAGGAACGTTGCATCGCGCGGAATCTGGAAGTGCCCGCAATCGAGCCATTCACCGCCCATGCCCGGCTGCGCCAGTTGCGCCGCCAATTGCACGGCTTCCTCTTCACGGCCCAGGGTCCACCAGCACATTGGCGTGATCGCCAACGGTGTGCAGCGGTCCAGTTGCAGCGACAGCTGTTTGAGGCGGCGGGCGACGCCAAACACATGGGCCAGTTCATCGGCGCCCAGCGCCACGTAGGTCGAAGTCCCGCGTTCGCTGCTCATGGCCCGGGTGAACAGTGCGCGAAGGTTCTGCGGGGTTTCTTCGCCGTCGATACTCAAACCCGGCGCGGCATCCGGCAGCGTCACTTGCAGGAAGTCACGCAAGTCGGCTTGCCAGTCATCAACCGCGCCTTGGTCGACCTTGGCCGACGGCACGAAGCTGTCCACCAGACCGACAAATTTCACCGTCTGCCCGGCTTGCTCCAGTTGCGCCGCCATCAGCATCGCCAGGGTTCCGCCCAGTGACCAGCCCAACAAGTGGTACGGCCCGTGTGCCTGTTTGGCGCGAATCTGCGCAACGTAGTCGCTGGCCATGCTCTGCAGCGAGACGTCGTGGAACGTCGGATCGAGGAGCATCCGCGACTGGATCGCCAACACCTGGCGGCGGCCGCTCAGGCGACGCGCCAACGGCTCGTAATCAAACACCGTGCCAAAGCCCGCGTGGACGCAGAACAACGGCGCTACGCCGTCGACGTGAGCATTCATCGCTAACAGCCCGGAGGCTTTTTCGGCGCTGCCCTGCACGCTGGCCACCAACTCGGCGATGCTCGGTTTCTGCATCAGGTCGCGCAGTTTCAAACTCAGGCCCTGTGCCTTGAGCACACGGCTACGGGCGATCACTTGCAGGCTGAGAATCGAGTCGCCGCCCAGTTCGAAGAAGTTGTCGGTGAGGCCGACGCGTTCGATCTTCAGCACGTCCTGCCAGATCTTCGCCAGCGCCTTTTCCAGCTCGGTGCGCGGCGCCAGATAAGCCTGCCGCTGTTCGGCATCCGGGTTCGGCAAGGCCTTGCGGTCGAGCTTGCCGTTCGGCGTCAGCGGCATACGCTCGAGCAGCATCAAGTGCGCAGGCACCATATAGTCCGGCAGGCTAGCCTTGAGCTGTTTGCGCAGGGATTCGCAGAAACCGTCCACCGGCACATCCGCCGTGGCGAGAACATACCCGAGCAATTGCTTGCCGCTGACGCCTTCGCGAGCCACGACGGCGGCATCGCGCACGCCGGGTTGCTGCTTGAGACGCGCCTCGATTTCGCCCAGCTCGATGCGGAAACCGCGGATCTTCACTTGCTGATCAATGCGTCCGAGATAGTCGACGGTGCCGTCTTCGCGCTGGCGCACCAGGTCGCCGGTGCGGTACAGACGGCTGCCGTCGGCGCTGAACGGGTTGGCGACGAAGCGTTCGGCGCTGCCGCCTGCGCGGCCAAGATAACCACGGGCCAGTGCCCCCCCCAGGTACAGCTCACCGGCAAGGCCCAGCGGCAGCGGATTGAGGTCGGCGTCGAGCACGTAACCGTTACGCTCGCCGACCACCGTGCCAATCGGTGCGTAGGCCGCACCGCACACATCGTCAGCGCCGGCCTTCCAGATCAGCGGCGTGACCACGGTTTCCGTCGGGCCATAACCATTGATGATGTACGTCGGCTTGAGCGCGCGTTTGGCCAACTCGAAACTTGCCACCGGCACCGCATCGCCACCGAAGCAATAGATACGCACCGCAGGCGGGTTGCCGTGCTGCTCGGCGTGCTCGGCCAATTGTTGCAGGTACACCGGCGGAAACGCCGCCACGGTCACACCGTATTCATGCAGCGCTTCGTAAGTCTGCTCGGCGGTCCACAGGCTGTCGTCACGGATCAGCAGACGCGCGCCGTGGGTCAACGTGGTCAACCAGCGCTCATGCGCACCGTCGAAGGCGAACGACATGAAGTGCAATTCGCAATCGGCCGCGGTCATTTCGTAACGCTGACCGATCGCCTCGCAGTGCATCGCCAACGGCCCGTGGGCGACGCCGACGCCTTTCGGCAGGCCGGTAGAGCCAGAGGTGTAGATGACGTAAGCGAGGTTGTCCGCATGCACGGCGACCTGCGGTGCGATGTCGGGCTGACCACTCAGATCGAGTTGATCCAGCTCCAGCACAGGCAGACCCGCCTGCGCCGGCATGACCTCACGCAGACTGGAATCGCTGAGCAACAGGGCGATGCCGGAATCCCCCATCAGGTAACTCAGACGCTCGCGTGGATAAGTCGCATCGAGCGGCACGTAAGCGCCGCCGGCCTTGAGCACCGCGAGCAAGGCCACGATCAGGTTTTCGCTGCGCGGCAGCGCGACACCGACGCGCACTTCCGGCCCTACGCCTTCAGCGATCAACGCATGGGCCAGACGGTTGGCGCGAGCATCGATTTGCGCATAGTTGAACGCCTGGCCGTTGCAGATCACCGCCGTCTGCCCGCCCTGCTCCAGTGCCCGTTGCGCAATACGCTGATGCACCGCCAGCGCCGGCGAAGCGGCTGGCAGACTGTGCGCAACTGCCAGCCGGCCGCTCGGCAAGCCAATCCGCCCCAGCGGTTGCGCAGCATCGTCGGCCAATGCAACGAGCAGGCCTTCCATGTTGGCGCGAATGCCTTCCACGGTTGCGAGATCGAAATGCTCACGCAGGAACATGTATTCGATCACCAGCCCCTCTTCGAGCGTGACCATCAAGTCCATCGGAAAGTTGGTCAGGCCGGCGTTGCTGATCTCGCCGAATTTAAGCGAGTCGTCGCGCCATTCGCGCAGCGCCTGATCGATCGGGTGGTTTTCGAAGACGATGATGCTGTCGAACAACGCCTGCCCCGCCCGCCCGGCCCAACGCTGCACGTCGGTCAGCGGGGTGTATTCGCGCTCGCGCAGTTCGAGGTTGAAGTCCTGCAGGTCACGCAGCCAGTCGCCGACCGCTTGCTCGGCCGGCACGTCCTTGATCACCGGCAAGGTGTTGATGAACAGGCCAAGAATCGACTCCGACGCCGGCAGGCTCGCCGGGCGCCCCGCCACCGTCGCACCGAACGCCACGCAGCGCTGGCCGCTGTAACGGCTGAGCAGCATCAGCCACGCGCCCTGCACCAGGGTGTTGAGGGTGACTTGCTGCGCTTGCGCAAAAACCTTGAGCTGTTCAGTGCGTGCGGCGCCCAAGCGACTGTACAGCGCCTCGTGACCGCGACCGCTGCCAGTACGCGCCACGGCGTCGGCAAGGTAAGTCGGCTCGTCGAGCTGGCTCAATTGCTCGCGCCAGAAACCTTCGCTGGCCGCGTCGTCCTGCTGCTGCAGCCAGTTGATGTAATGACGGTACGGCACCGCATCGGCCAGCGGTGTGCCGGAGTACTGGCTCAACACCTCGCCGATCAACTGCGAACTGCTCCAGCCGTCGATCAGGATGTGGTGATAGGTCCAGATCAGTTGATAACTGTCCGCGCCAACCTGCACCAGCGTCAGGCGTTGCAGCGGTGGTTGATCGAGATCGAAACCTTTGGCTCGCTCGGCATCCGCCAATGCTTGCAGCGCTTCGGCCGAGTGATCCTGGTCACGCCAGTCGAGCAGGCAGAACGGCAGTTGCGGATCGGCGAGAACAAACTGCAGCGGCTCGGCCATGTCCTGCCAGAGGAAACCCGTGCGCAGGATGTCGTGACGACGGCTGACGCTGGCCCAGGCCGCGTGCAAACGCGCCGGCTCAAGGCCTTGCACGGCAATGCTCAACTGGTTGATGTAGAGGTCCGATTCCGGCGAATTCAAGCCGAGGAACAGCATGCCCTGCTGCATCGGTGACAGACGATAAAGCCCGGCCAACTGATCCTGCGCCAGCGGTAAATCGGCGACTTGCGCGTCACTCAGGCCATGCAGCGGCATCTCGATCAGCGCCGTCGGCGCAGCGTTGCTGGCGCTACCGACGCGCTGGGCCAATTGCTCGATGGTCGGATGCTGGAACAGGTCTTTTGGGCTCAGTTCCAGGCCTTGCTGACGGGCGCGGCTGACCACCTGAATGGAGACGATCGAATCGCCGCCCAAGGCGAAGAAGCTGTCGTGGGTGCTGACCTGCGCCAGACCCAGCACGTCCTTCCAGATATCCACCAGCGTCTGCTCGGTGGCGTTGACCGGTTCGACGTGTTGTTGCACCGCGTTCAATTCCGGCGCCGGCAAGCGCTTGCGATCGATCTTGCCGTTGGGGGTCAGCGGCAGTCGCGCCAGCCACAGGCGATGGCTGGGCACCATGTAGTCCGGCAGGGTTGCGCCCAGCCAGGTGCTGAGGCGGTCGTACAGATCCGCTTGCAACTCGGCACCGGCCTCAATCACTGTCGGATCGACCGGTACCAGATAGGCGATCAGTTGCTGGCTGCCCGTCACTTCACCGGCAATCACCACCGCTTCGCGCACGTCGGCATGCGCAACCAGGCGTGCTTCGATCTCGCCCAGTTCGATACGCAAGCCGCGAATCTTCACTTGGTGATCGATGCGGCCCAGGTATTCGAGGTTGCCCTGTTCACGCTGGCGAATCAGGTCACCGGTGCGGTACAGGCGTTCGCCGTTGCCGCTGAATGGATTGGGCACGAAACGTTCGGCGGTCATCGCCGCACGGCCGAGGTAACCGCGGGTGATGCCAGCGCCGGACAGGTACAACTCCGCCGCAACGCCCTGCGGTACAAGATGCAGATCGGCATCCAGCAAATGACTGGCGCTGTGATCGAGTGCACGACCGATGCGCGGCTGGCCACCGGCAATGCGGCGGGTCCAGGTCGAATAGGTGGTGTCTTCCGACGGGCCGTACAGGTCGTAGACGTGTTCAATGTTCGGTTGTTGATACAGCACGTCGACCAGGCCTTGCTTGAGCGGTTCGCCGGCCAGGTTGATGATCCGAACGCTTTGCGGAATCTGCCCGGCACGTTGCAGCGCGGCGATGGCCGACGGTACGGTGTTGATCAGGCGCACCTGATCACGCGCCGGCAATTGCGCCAGCTCCAACGCGTTGCGCGCGATGATCAGCGAGCCGCCGTTGGCCAGCGTTACGAACAGCTCCCACACCGACAAATCGAAGCACACCGACGTCGACGCCAGCACACCCTGAATATCATCGCGGCTGTAGACCCTGGCCGACCAGTCGATCAGCGCCATGACGTTGCGATGGGCAATCGCCACGCCTTTTGGTTGGCCGGTGGAGCCGGAGGTGTAGATCACATAGGCGAGGTTGCCCGGCTGCACGTTCGTTTGCGGCGCAACGGTTGCGTAGTCGCTCAGGTCAACCTGATCCATCAACAGCACTTGGGTTTCGGCCGGAACGCTCAACGTCACCGCGACCACTTGCTCGGTGAGCAGCACTCGCGCGCAGCTGTCCTCGAGCATGTAAGCGACGCGATCGGCCGGGTAATCCGGGTCCAGCGGCACATAGGCGCCACCAGCCTTGAGCACTGCCAATAGCGCGATGAGCAATTGCTCGGAACGCGGCATCGCCACGCCCACCCGCACTTCCGGGCCGACGCCCATTTCGATCAGTTTGTGCGCCAGACGATTGGCCTGTGCGTCCAGTTCGGCGTAAGTCAGTTGACGGTCGCTGAACATCACTGCCAGCGCATCCGGCGTCGCCGCTACCTGCTCGGCAATAGCCTGATGAATGCATTGTTCAGTGACGAACGAGGTGTCAACGCACGGAGCGTCTTCGATCAGTTGCAACTCGCCAAGCGTACGTTCGCTCGATTCGCTCATCTGCCCGAGCAAACGCTGCAGGAATTCGCCCAATTGCGCCACGCTGTGCGCGGCGAAGCTGTCACGCTGGTAGCTGAAGTGCATGGACAATTCATCGCTCAGGTGCACCAGCAGAGTCAGCGGGTAGTTGGTCTGTTCATGGTTGGCGATCTCGCCGAAACGCAGTTCTTGCGGCGCGCCCTGCGCCAGCGCTTCGGACACCGGGTAGTTCTCGAACACCAGAATATTGTCGAACAGCGCTTCACCGTTGCGCGCCGCCCAACGCTGAATGTCGAACAACGGCGTGTGCTCATGCTCGCGCAGCGTCAGGTTCTGTGCCTGTACGCTTTGCAGCCACTCGCCAACACTGAGTTGCGCACGCGGGCTGGCGATCACCGGCAGGGTGTTGATGAACAGGCCGATCTGCTGTTCGACGCCTTTGAGTTCGCTCGGGCGCCCCGCCACCGTAGCGCCGAACGCCACGCTCGCGTGCCCGGTCAGACGCTGCAACAGCAGCAGCCACGCCGCTTGAATCAACGTGTTGAGGGTGACTTTCTGCTGTCGGGCGAACTCGCCCAACTGCCGGGTTTGCAAAGCATCGAGCACACAGAAATGCTCGCCATGGCCCTGTTGCTGTGCGTCGTCACGCTGTGCCTGAAGTGCCGGCGCCAACAAGGTCGGCGCCTCCAGGTCAACCAATTGCGCGGTCCAGTAGTGTTCGCTGGCCTGGGCATCCTGACCTTGCAGCCATTCGATGTAATCGCGATACCGCCCGGCCAGCGCCGGCTGAGCGATTCCGCTGTAACGCTGCAAGACTTCGCCAAGCAACTGCGAGTTGCTCCAGCCGTCCATCAGGATGTGATGGTTGGTGTAGATCAAATGGCAGCGCTGCTCATCGAGGCGCACCACCACCATCCGCAGCAACGGCCCCTGACTCAGGTCGAAACCCTGCGCCTGCTCGGCCGCGGCCAGTGCATTGAGTTCATTCGGGCAAGCGCCGCGCTCGCGCCAGTCGAGCACGCTGAACGGCATCGCCAGCTGTTTGTGCACCACTTGCAGCGGACGCGTCAGCTCGCCTTGCCAGACAAAACCGGTACGCAGGATATCGTGGTGGTCCACCGCCGCTTGCCAAGCCTGCTGGAAGCGCTGCGGGTCGAGGCCTTCGACGTCGAGGCGAACCTGGTTGAGGTAATCACCGCTAGCCTGCTCGTAGAGACTGTGGAACAACATGCCCTGCTGCATCGCCGACAACGGATAGACATCGGCGATCTGCTGCACCGGCACCGGCAAGCCGTCGAGTTGCGCCTGAGTCAGCCCGGCCAGCGGGAAGTCCGAGGGGGTCAAACCTTCAATGCCCGGGGTCAGACAATGCTCGATCAGCGCGGTCAGCTCGTCAGCGTATTGCGCCGCGAGTGCTTCGATGACCGCCGTGTCGAAACGCTCGGTGCTGAAGGTCCAGCCGACGCGTAATTCACCGCCATACACCTGGCCATTAAGGGTCAACCAGTTACCCAGCGGCGCGTCCGGGCTCTGGTCGAGGCCGGCGTTGTCCGGCGCGGGGGCAAACAGCGCCGCCTCGTCAGCGGCGAAACTGCCGTCGAACTGGCCGAGGTAGTTGAAGGTGATACGCGGCGTCGGCAAGGCGCGCAGGCTTTGCTGTGCGTCGGCATTGCCGAGATGGCGCAATGCACCGAAACCGATGCCCTTGTTGGGGATCGCGCGCAGTTGTTCCTTGATCTGTTTGATCGACTCGCCCGTCTCGGCGGCGGGAGTCAGACGCACCGGGAACAGGCTGGTGAACCAGCCCACCGTGCGAGTCAGGTCGACGCCGCCGAACAAATCTTCACGGCCGTGGCCTTCGAGCTGAATCAGCGTCGACGGTTGCCCGCTCCAACGGCCGATCACCCGCGCCAGCGCGGTCAGCAGCAGGTCGTTGACCTGGGTGCGATAGGCCGCCGGCGCTTCTTGTAGCAGCTGTCGGGTCAGCTCCGTGCCCAGCCTGGTCTGCACGGTCTGCGCCAGTCGATTGTGCTGCCCGGCATCCATGCGTTTGCAGGGCAAGTCGGTGCTGACATCACGCAGACAGGCCTGCCAGTACGCCAGCTCCAGCTGCAACGCCGCGCTGTTGGCGTAGCGCTGCACGTGTTCGCTCCAGTCCTTGAAGGCGCTGGTTTTCGCCGGCAGGCGCAGCGGCTGGCCATCGAGCAATTGCTGATACGCGTTCTGCAAATCTTCGAGCAGAATCCGCCACGAGACACCGTCAACCGCCAGGTGATGGATCACCAGTTGCAAACGCTGCGTGCCGTCAGGCAGTTGCGCCAGCACCGCGCGCAGCAGCGGCCCGTTTTGCAAATCAAGGCTGCGCTGGGCGCGGTTGCCCAAGGCTTCCAGTGCCGCGGCATCGGCGACCTGCTCCTGCCACAGCAGATTATCCGGCAGGTTTTCGACGGCACGGTGCTCGGCCTGCCACACGCCATCGCGCTGAGTGAAGCTCAGGCGCAGGGCATCGTGATGGGCAACCAGCGCCCGCAGCACTTGCTCGATCTTGTCCGCATCCAGTGGCTGACGCGGCTTGAGCAGCACCGACTGGTTCCAGTGATGGCGCTCAGGAATGTCGTCCTCAAAGAATTGCTGCTGAATCGGCAGCAGCACCGCTGCCCCGCTCACCGCTTGTTGATTGATCGATGAGGGTTCAGCGCCCCATTGCGCGACCAGCGCCAGGCGCGCAATGGTCTGGTGCTGGAACAGGTCTTTCGGGTTCAAGCCAATCCCGGCCTGACGCGCGCGGCTGACCACTTGAATCGAGATGATCGAGTCGCCGCCCAATTCGAAGAAATTATCGTTAAGGCCGACTTGCGGCAGCTTCAGCACGTCTTGCCAGATCGCCGCCAGACGCTGTTCCAGCTCGCTTTGCGGTGCCTGAAAAGCCTGCTGGGCCTGACTCGCATCCGGTGCTGGCAGCGCATTGCGGTTGAGTTTGCCGTTGGCGGTCAACGGCAATTGCGCGAGTAGCAGCAGGTGCGCCGGGATCATGTGATCCGGCAGGTTTGCCTTGAGCTCGGCACGCACGCTGTCGCGCCACTGCGCCTGCTCGGCCGCACTGGCCTCAAGCAACGCAGGGTTCTGCGGCACCAGCCACGCGACCAGTTGCTGGCCGCTGAGGCCCGATTGCGCGAGCACCACGGCCTGGCGCACGGTTTTTTGAGCCTGCAGTTGCGCTTCGATCTCGCCCAGTTCGATACGGAAACCACGGATTTTCACCTGATGGTCGATCCGCCCGATGTACTCGATGACGCCGTCGGCGCGATAGCGGGCGAGATCGCCGGTGCGATACAGGCGACCGCCGTCAGCGGCAAACGGGTCGGGGATGAATCGCAGTGACGTCAGATCGGCACGGTTCAGATAACCGCGCGCCAGACCGGCACGCCCGACATACAGCTCACCGATGCAACCCTTGGCCACCGGAATCAGATCAGCGTCGAGCAGGTACCACGACAGATCAGCGATCGGCACGCCGATCGGGCTGCTGGCGTCGCCCTGCAAATCGGCCATCGACAGCGGCCGGTAAGTGACGTGCACAGTGGTTTCGGTGATGCCGTACATGTTGATCAGTTGCGGCGCCTGAGCGCCAAAACGCTCGAACCACGGCCGCAGGCTCTTGACCTCCAGCGCCTCGCCGCCGAACACCACGTAACGCAGCGCCGACTGTTGCGCGGCATGCTCCGGCGCGCAGGCCACTTGCATCAGTTGCTTGAACGCCGACGGCGTCTGATTGAGCACGGTGACGCCTTCGCGGCAGAGCAAGGCAAAGAAGTCTTCTGGCGAGCGGCTGACCTCGTAAGGCACCACCAGCAGTTTGCCGCCGTACAGCAGCGCACCGAAAATCTCCCACACGGAGAAGTCGAACGCGTAGGAATGGAACAGGCTCCAGACATCGTCCGCGCCGAAATCGAACCAGGCATCGGTGGCCTCGAACAGGCGCAGCACATTGCGATGGGCGAGCAAGGTGCCCTTCGGCTGACCGGTCGAACCGGAGGTGTAAATCACATAGGCCAGGTTGTCGGCGCTCATGCTCACCTGGGGATTGCTGTCGCTGACACCCTCAAGGGCTTCGCGACCCTGATCGAGCATCAGGCTGAGCACGCAATCTGGAACGGGCAACTGCGCAAGCAGATGGCTTTGGGTCAGCAGCAAACCGATGCCACTGTCGCCGATCATGTAGCTCAGGCGTTCTTGCGGATAGCTCGGATCCAGCGGCACATAAGCGCCGCCGGCCTTGAGAATCGCCAACAGACCCACCAGCATGTCGAGGCTGCGCTCCACCGCCAGGCCGACGCGCACATCCGGGCCGACACCCTGCGCAATCAGTTGGTGGGCCCATTGGTTGGCCCGGCGGTTGAGCGCGGCATAACTCAGCGTCTCACCGACGCAGCTCACGGCGACGGCGTTTGGTGCGCGGGCGGCCTGGGCTTCGATCAGATGATGCAGGCACTGTTCGCTGGGGAAATCGACGACCGTCGGGTTCCATTGCAGCAGGGTCGCCGCACGCTCGGCGGCATCGTGCAGCGGCAGATCAGCGATGCGTTGAGTACTGTCGGCCACGATCCCGTGCAGCAGATTGAGCCAATGCTGCGCCAAGCGCTCGATGGTCGCCAGGTCAAACAAGTCGGTGGCGTAGGTCAGTTCGGCCCAGACGTTGTCAGCCGACTCGAAAGTGTTCAGCGTCAGGTCGAACTGCGCGGTGTTCGAGGCCCATGGCAGGCCTTCGATCTGAAGTTGCGGCAGGCGCGTTGCTCCCTGTCCCTGGCGGGCCTGGCTCTGGTGATTGTGCATTACCTGGAACAGCGGGCTGTGGCTGAGGCTGCGTTCCGGTTGCAGCGCATCGACCAGTTGCTCGAACGGCAGGTCCTGATGGGCCTGTGCGCCGAGCACGCTGTTTTTCACTTGTTGCAGCAGACTGAGGAAGGTCTGCTGACTGTCGAATTCGGCTTTGAGCACCTGGGTGTTGACGAAGAACCCGATCAGGCCTTCGGTCTCGACCCGATTGCGGTTGGCCACCGGTACGCCGACGCGGATATCAGCCTGACCGCTGTAGCGATGCAGCAGGGTCTGGAATGACGCCAGCAGCAGCACAAACAGGGTGACGTTTTCACGCTGCGCGACCCGTTTGAGCGCCGTCGCCAGTTCAAGGTTCAGCGGGACATCCTGACGGGCACCGCGATAGCTTTGCTCGGCGGGGCGTGAACGGTCACTCGGCAGTTCCAGCAAGGGCTGCTCACCGTCGCCAAGTTGTGCCGTCCAGTAATCCAATTGACGCTCGCGCTCACCGGCGTCCATCCACTGTTTTTGCCACACCGCGTAATCGGCGTATTGCACGGGCAATGCCGGCAAATGCGCGATCTGGCCCTGGCTGTAAGCGGCGTATAACGCCACCAGCTCATCGACCATGACATTCATCGACCAGCCATCGGAGACGATGTGGTGCAAGGTAATGACCAGCGCATGATCGTCCGCGGCCAGACGCAGCAATTTAACCCGCAGCAGCGGGCCTTGCTGGAGATCGAACAAGTGCAGGGTTTCTGCCGCGACCAGCGCTTGCAGTGCCGCGTCATCCAGCCCGGTAACCTCCTGCACTTGCAGATCCAGCGCGCCGTGAGCCTGAATCACTTGCAGGGTGGTGCCCTGCTGTTCGACGAAGCAGGTGCGCAGGGATTCGTGGCGTTCGATCAGCGCATCAAAGCTGCGCTGCAACGCTTGCAGGTCCAGCTCGCCGCGCAGACGCAGCGCCGCCGGGACGTGATAAGCCGTGCTGGTCGGCTCCAGTTGCCAGAGGAACCACTGACGTTCCTGCGCATAGGAAAGCGCCAACGGTTGCAGACGCGGCAAGGCAACAATCGGTGGTTCCTGGGTTGCCTGATTGACGCCCAGCGCGGCAACGAAATCTTCCAGCGTGCTGTGTTCGAACAGGCTACGCAGCGGCACTTGCACATTCAGCGTCTGACGCACGCGCGACACCACTTGGGTCACCAGCAACGAGTGGCCACCCAGTTCGAAAAAATTGTCGCTGAGGCCTACTCGGTCCAGCTGCAACACCGCTTGCCAGATCTCGGCGACGGCGTGCTGGGTGGCGGTTTGTGGCGCAACGTAAGTTGACTGCAACTGGCTGGCGTCTGGCGCCGGCAAGGCTTTGCGGTCGACTTTGCCATTCGGGGTCAGCGGCAGTTGGGCGAGAAACAGCAAGTGCGCCGGCACCATGTAATCCGGCAGCTCGGCCTTGAGGCTGGCCTTGAGTGCGGCGCGCAGTTCGCCTTCATCGACCCCGCTGGCAGATGGCACCACATAGCCGACCAGTTGCGCGCCGGTCGGGCCGTCCTGCGCAATCACCACGGTTTCGCGCACGCTGTCGAGCGCGAGCAAGCGGGCTTCGATCTCGCCCAGCTCGATACGGAAACCGCGAATTTTCACCTGATGGTCGATACGCCCGATGTATTCGATCACACCTTCGGCACGATAACGGGTCAGGTCGCCGGTGCGGTACAGACGCGCACCGGTTGTGGAAAACGGGTCCGGTACAAAACGCTCGGCGGTCAGGTCTGGACGCTGGAAATAGCCGCGCGCCAGGCCCTCGCCACCGATCAGCAATTCACCCGGCGCGCCGAGCGGATTCAGCTCAAGGTCACTGCCGAGGATGTACAACGCGGTATTGTCGATCGGCGTGCCGAGGAATGGTCGGCTGTTGTCGGCACTCAGGGCATGTTGCGCCGACCAGATCGTGGTTTCGGTCGGGCCGTACAGGTTCCACACGTTCGGCGTCAGCGCCAACATGCGCGTGGCCAGTTCCTGCGGCAGCGCTTCACCGCCACAGAGGAACGTGCGACCTTTTAGAATCGCTACGTGTTCGTGATCGAACAGCATGCGCCAGGTCGAGGGCGTGGCTTGCAGCACGCTGACGGCGTGGCGCTCAATCAGATCGAGTACCGCGTACGGGTCCTGCTGCACATCCTTGCCGGTCAGTACCACGCAGGCACCAGCCAGCAGCGGACCGTAGATTTCCAGGCCGAAAATATCGAAGGAGAACGTGGTCAGCGACAGCATGCGATCAGCGGCGGCAATCCCCGGCTGTTTGATCATGCTCGCGACAAAATTGCTCAGCGCTGCGTGGCGCACCATCACGCCTTTGGGTTTACCGGTGGAACCCGAGGTGTAGATCGTATAGGCCAGGTGTTCGCCAGTGACGGCAACCTGCGGCGCAGTCTGTGGGTAAGTCGCCAGCCAGTCTGCTGGCTGATCAAGCAGCAGCGTTTGCACGCCCGCCGGGATCGACAACTGCGCCTGCACATGCGCCTGGGTCAGCAGCCATTGCAGGCCGCTGTCCTCGATCATGTAGGCCAGCCGATCCTGTGGGTAGGCCGGGTCCAGCGGCACATAGGCACCGCCGGCCTTGAGGATCGCCAGCAGGCCAACGAGCATGTCGGCACTGCGCTCAAGCGCAATCCCCACCAGCCGATCCGGTCCCACGCCGGCCTCGATCAGCTTGTGCGCTAGCTGGTTGGCGCGGGCATCGAGCTCGCCGTAGGTCAGCACTTCATCATCGATGATCAGCGCCGTGGCATGCGGATTCTGGTGCGCCTGCAAGGCGAAGTCCTGCTGCACGCAGTCGCCATGCGCGCTGTGATCCGCCACGCGCAACCAGTCCTGCAGCAGCACGCCATGCTCGGCCTGTTCCAGCAGCGGCAGTTCGCCGACACGTTGCGTTGGAGCGGTGACGATGCCTTGCAACAGGTTTTGCCAATGACGGGCCAGACGCTCGACAGTTTCAGGCTTGAACAGATCGGTGGCGTAGGTCAATTCGGCGGCAAAACCGTCGCTGGATTCATACGTATTGAGGGTCAGGTCGAACTGCGCGGTGCGCCCTTCCCACTGCACGTCCTCGACGCTCAATTGCGGCAGTTGGGCCGCGCTGCGCCCTGAGTCACGGCTGGTCTGGTGGTTGAACATCACCTGGAACAGCGGGCTGTGGCTCAGGCTGCGCTGCGGTTGCAGGGCTTCGATCAGTTGCTCGAACGGCAGGTCCTGGTGCGCCTGCGCCGCCAGCGCCGCTTGCTTGACCTGAGCCAGCAACTGGTTGAACGGCAGTTGCCCATTGATCTCGGCGTGCAACACCTGAGTGTTGACGAAGAAGCCGATCAGGCCTTCGGTCTCGACGCGGTTACGGTTGGCGGTCGGCACGCCAACGCGAATCTGCGCCTGGCCACTGTAGCGATGCAGCAATGCCTGAAACGATGCCAGCAAGACCATGAACAGGCTCGCGCCTTCGCGCTGCGCCAGTTGCTTGAGCGCATCGCCGAGTGCCGCCGGCAGGTTCAGCTCCAGGCGTGCCCCGCGCAGGCTTTGCATGGCCGGACGCGGGAAGTCGATCGGCAGTTCAAGTACCGGCTGCTCGCCGTCCAGGGTCTTGATCCAGTACGCCAGTTGCCGCTCGCGTTCGCCCGCCTCCAGCCAGTGTCGCTGCCAGATCGCGTAATCGGCGTATTGCACTTCCAGCGTCGGCAGGCTCAGCGGCTGTCCGCCGGTGTCGGCGGCGTAATGCTGGATCAGTTCATTGACCAGCACTTTGATCGACCAGCCATCGGAAATGATGTGGTGCTGGATCAACACCAGCACATGGTCATCTGCGCCAATTTCGAGCAGAGCCACGCGCAGCAGCGGGCCGTGTTGCAGATCGAACGGGCGCGCCGTCTCGCTTTCAACGAACGCCTTGATCGCCGCCTCGCTGCCGGCTGCATCGAGCCCTGCGGGCAGCGCGGCCACGGCGATGTTCAATGGCAACTGCGGGTGAATCACCTGGCAAAAGCTGTCGCCGTGCTCAGTGAAGGTGGTGCGCAAACTTTCGTGGCGCGCCGCCACGGCATCGAAGCTGCGTTGCAGCGCCGCGACGTCCAGTTGCCCCTTGAGGCGCAAGGCGCTGGGGATGTGATAAGCGCTGCTGTGCGGGTCCATTTGCCAGAGGAACAACTGGCGTTCCTGCGCATACGACAGAGGAATTGCCGCGAACCCGGAACGCGTCTCCGGGATCGGCAGATTGGCCGGCGAGACGCCCTCTTCGAGCATCTTCTCCAGGTACAGCTTGCGTTTGTCCAGCGGCAGAGTGATAAAGCGCTTGGCTACCCTCAAAGCAACACTCTTGTCCATCAGACTTCCTCCATATCGTCAAGCAGGGCTTCCAGCTTGCTCAGTTTCTGTTCGTTGATTGCCCCGCCTCCTGTATCGAGTCGAGCGACAAAATCGCTCAGGACGGGGTGCTGGAATAACAGTTGCGGGGTCAGCGTCAGACCCAGTTCAAGGGCCATGCGCGACACCACGTTGACCGCCAGCAGCGAGTGCCCGCCCAGTTCGAAGAAGTGATCGTGCAAACCGATGCGTTCAACCTCGAGCACTTGCTGCCAGATCGCCGCGACCTGCTGCTCAAGCTCGCTCTGCGGCGCCACCCAGGCGGCCTGCATCTGGCTGGCATCCACCGCCGGCAAGGCCTTGCGGTCGAGCTTGCCGTTGGGGGTCAGTGGCAACTGCTCAAGGAACAGCAGGTGCGCGGGAATCATGTAGTCAGGTAACGAAGACTTGAGGCCAGTCTTTAGTCCGTCGCGCAGTTGCCGCCGCGCTTGACCGTCCTGCATGTCCAGTTGCGGAGCGACCACGTAGGCCACCAGTTGCGCGCCGTTATCGCTGTCGACCGCCAGAACCGCCGCTTGCGTAACCTCGGCTTGAGCGAGCAATCGCGCCTCGATCTCACCCAGTTCGATACGGAATCCTCGAATTTTCACTTGATGGTCGATACGCCCCAGGTACTCCAGTTCGGCGTTTTCGCGCTGGCGAATCAGGTCGCCGGTGCGGTACAGGCGCTCGCCGGTGCCGGCAAAAGGATTGGGTACGAAACGCTCGGCGGTCATCGCCGCGCGGCCAAGATAACCGCGAGTGATGCCAGCGCCGGACAGGTACAGCTCCGCCGCAACGCCCTGCGGCACCCGATGCAGATCGGCGTCCAGCAGATGACTGGCGCTGTGCTCCAGCGCGCGACCGATGCGCGGCTGGCCGCCGGTGACGCGGCGGGTCCAGGTCGAGTACGTGGTGTCTTCCGACGGGCCGTACAGGTCGTAGACTTGTTCGACGTTCGGCTGTTGATACAGCACGTCGACCAGGCCTTGCTTGAGCGGTTCGCCGGCCAGGTTGATGATCCGAACGCTTTGCGGAATCTGCCCGACACGTTGCAGCGCGGCGATAGCTGACGGCACGGTATTGATCAGGCGCACCTGCTCCCGCGCCGGCAGTTGCGCCAGTTCCAGCGCGTTGCGCGCGATGATCAGCGAACCGCCATTGGCGAGGGTCACAAACAGCTCCCACACCGACAAATCGAAGCACACCGACGTCGACGCCAGCACACCCTGAATATCATCGCGGCTGTAGACCCTGGCCGACCAGTCGATCAGCGCCATGACATTGCGATGGGCAATCGCCACGCCTTTTGGTTGGCCGGTGGATCCGGAGGTGTAAATCACATAGGCGAGGTTGTCGGGCTCTACGTTCGTTTGCGGGGCAGCGGTTGCGTAGCTGCTCAGGTTAACTTGATCCAGCAATACCACTTGAGTCGAGGCAGGCACGCTCAACGTCGCGGCAACCGCTTGCTCGGTGAGCAACACTCGCGCGCGGCTATCTTCGAGCATATAAGCGACGCGATCGGCCGGGTAGTCCGGGTCCAGCGGCACATAGGCGCCACCAGCCTTGAGCACTGCCAATAGCGCGATGAGCAATTGCTCGGAACGCGGCATCGCCACGCCCACCCGCACTTCCGGACCGACGCCCATTTCGATCAGTTTGTGCGCCAGACGATTGGCCTGTGCGTCCAGGTCGCCATAGCTCAATTGTCTATCGTTGAAGGTCACCGCCAGCGCATTCGGCGTCGCCGCTACGCGATCAGCAATTGCCTGATGAACGCACTGTTCAGTGACGAACGAGGTGTCAACGCACGGAGCGTTTTCGATCAGTTGCAACTCGCCAAGCGTGCGCTCGCCCGCCTCGCTCATCTGCATCAGCAGACGCTGCAGATGCGCGCCCAACTGTGCCACGCTGGCCGGGGCGAAGCAGTCACGCTGATAGCTGAAATGCACCGACAGCTGGGCGCCCAGGCTCACCAGCAGGGTCAACGGATAGTTGGTCTGCTCCTGATTGACCACCGCACCAAAGCGCAGGCCTTGCGGCGCGCCACGTTCCAGCGCCTCGGCGATCGGGTAGTTCTCGAACACCATCAGGCTGTCGAACAGCGCATCGCCGCCCTGCCCGGCCCAACGCTGAATGTCGGCCAGCGGCGTGTGTTCGAATTCGCGCGAGGCGAGATTTTGCCCCTGCACAGCTTGCAGCCATTCGACCAGACTCTGCTGCGCGTGCGGCGCGGCGACCACCGGCAAAGTGTTGATGAACAGACCGATCTGCGCCTCGACGCCCGGCACATCGGCCGGCCGCCCGGCCACGGTGGCGCCGAACGCCACGCAGGCTTTGCCGGTGTAACGCTGCAACAGCAACAGCCACGCCGCTTGCACCACCGTGTTGACGGTGACTTTCGCCGCCCGGGCAAAGTCGCTCAGGCGCCGGGTCAGGTCGGCGTCCAGCACCTGATAATGATCGCCGTAACCGACGCTCGGTAAAGCGTCGTTCGGCCGCGCGATGGCCTGGGCCAGACGTGTCGGCTCGTGCAGTTCGCGCAACGTTGCCAGCCAGTAATTTTCGGCCGCTGCCGCGTCCTGACGCTGCAACCAGCCGATGTAATCACGATAGCGCCCCGCTGGCCGCGCGACCGCTTCGCCGCGGTAGTGCTGCAGGACTTCGCCAAGCAACTGCGCGCTGCTCCAGCCGTCCATCAGGATGTGGTGATTGGTATAGATCAGGTGATGCCGATCAGTCGCCGTGCGCACCAGCACCAGACGCAACAACGGCGCACTGTTCAGGTCCAGGCCCAGCGCGCGCTCTTCGTCGGCGAGGGTCTGCAACGCTGCATTGAGGTCGCTCTTGTCGCGCCAGTCAATGACGCTGAACGGCACCTCGACCTGACGCTGCACCACTTGCAACGGTTGCGGCAGATCGCCCTGCCAGAAGAAGCCACTGCGCAAAATGTCATGGGCATCCACCGCCGCCTGCCAGGCCGCGCGGAAACGCTGAGGGTCGACACCGTCGACGTCGAGGCGCATCTGGTTGATGTAGTCGCCATTGCCGTGTTCGAGCAGGGTGTGGAACAGCATGCCCTGCTGCATCGGCGACAACGGGTAGATGTCATCGATGCTCTGCGGCGCCAGCACCAAGCCATCGAGCTGCGCTTGCGACAATTGCGCCAGCGGGAAGTCCGACGGCGTCACGCCACGGTTGCCGCTGGCGCAGCAATGGCCGATCAGGGCCGTCAGTTCCTGATGATAATCATCGGCCACACGCTGAATGGTCGCCGCGTCGAACAGGCCGCTGCTGAAAGTCCAGCTCAGGTCCAGCTCACCGCCGAAAACCTTGCCGTTCAGCGCCAGCGCATTGCCCAGCGGGCCTTGCAGGTTGACTTCGGTACCGGCGAATTCGCCGGTCGGTACGAACAAGGCCTGATCGGCCTCAGCGAAACTGCCGTCGAACTGGCCCAGATAGTTGAAGGTCAGGCACGGTACTGGCAAGGCTTGCAGGGTCTGGCGTGCCTGTTCATCGCCCAGGTACGCCAGCGCGCCGAAGCCGATGCCCTTGTGCGGAATCGCCCGCAATTGTTCTTTGATTTGCTTGAGCGAGGCGCCCAGCTCGACGGCTGGCGTCAGGCAGGCCGGGTAGACGCTGGTGAACCAGCCGACGCTGCGGGTCAGGTCGATGTGCTCGAACAGGTCTTCGCGACCGTGGCCCTCAAGCAGCACCAGCGCCCTGTCGGCACCGGTCCAGCGCACCAGCACCCGCGCCAGCGCGGTCAGCAGCAGGTCGTTGACCTGCGTGCGATAGGCCTGGGGTGCGTCCTGCAACAGCTGGCGAGTCAGGGCCCTGTCCAGTTTGCTGCGGATAGTCAGCGCCTGATCGTGTCGTTGCCCACCGTCCGGACGGTCGTACGGCAACGCCGCCGAGGCGCCGTGCAACTGCTGCTGCCAGAAGCCCGGTTCGGCTTGCAAGGCAGGGCTGGCAGCGTAGTCCTGCAACGCCGTTGCCCAGTGCTTGACCGCGCTGGTCTTGGCCGGGAGCAGCACAGCCTGACCGGCGCTGATCTGCCGATAAGCGTTTTGCAGGTCTTCGAACAGGATCCGCCACGACACG
Source organism: Pseudomonas retamae (assembly GCF_043496865.1). NCBI lineage: Bacteria > Pseudomonadati > Pseudomonadota > Gammaproteobacteria > Pseudomonadales > Pseudomonadaceae > Pseudomonas > Pseudomonas retamae. Next base: position 133,904 of record NZ_JBIEIL010000010.1, on the reverse strand, counting down.
CCATCGACGACCAAATGATGAACGATCAGCAACAGCCGTTGCGTACCGTCAGCCAGGTTTGCCAGCACCGCGCGGATCAGCGAACCGCCACTGAGTTGCAGACTGCGCTGCGCCTTTTCGCTCAGCGCTTGCAAAGCTTCCAGGTCAGCGACCTCAACCTGCCAGAGAACGGTTTTGCCCCCCTGCGTGGCGATGTCGCGGTAATGCGCGGCCCAGCCGTCAGCCTGCTCGACAAATTGCAGACGCAAGCTGTCGTGATGCACGACCAGCGCATCCAGCGCTTGCTCCAGGACCTGCGCGTCCAGCGTCTGCGTCGGTTTGAGCATCACCGACTGGTTCCAGTGATGCCGCTCGGGAATCGCCTCGGCGAAGAATGCCTGGTGAATCGGCAGCAGCGCGCTGTTGCCAGTCACCGCTTGCTGATCGATCAGGCGCAGCGCTTCACCGGTCTGCGCAACCATGGCCAGCGCGGCAACGGTCTGGTGCTGAAACAGATCTTTGGGGGTGAAGCGTATCCCGGCCTGCCGCGCGCGGCTGACCACTTGAATCGAGATGATCGAGTCGCCGCCCAGCTCGAAGAAATTGTCGCTGATGCCGACCTGCTCAAGCTTGAGCACGTCCTGCCAGATCGAAGCCAGTTGCTGCTCCAGCGCGGTTTGCGGCGCCACATAAGCCTGTTGCAGTTGGCTGATATCCGGCTTCGGCAGGTTCTTGCGATCGAGTTTGCCATTCGGGGTCAGCGGCAGGCGCTCAAGACGCAAAACGTACGCCGGAACCATGTGTGCGGGCAGACTGGCCTCGAGTTGCGCGCGCAGCGCGTCAGTGAAATCGGCACGGTTCGAATCACTGACCACGTGCGCCACCAGACGCTTGCCGCTGCCGGCAGTGCCTTCCTGCGCCACCACTACCGCTTCGCGCACGCCGGCAAGGGCTTGCAGGGCGGCTTCGACCTCGCCGAGTTCGATGCGGAAACCGCGAATTTTCACCTGATTGTCGATGCGATCGAGATAGTCGAACGTACCGTCGGCGCGCTGACGCACCAGATCCCCGGTGCGATAGAGCAAGCCACCGGTGGTGCTGAACGGGTCAGCAACAAAGCGTTCGGCGGTCAACCCCGGACGGTTCAGGTAACCGCGCGCCAGACCGCTGCCACCGAGGTACAACTCACCAGCCATGCCTTGCGGCAGCAGGTTCAGCGCAGCGTCGAGGACATAGGCGCTGCGGTCGCCGATACGGCTGCCGATCGGCGCGTACGCCGCGCCGCACGGTTCTTCGCGGCCGGCCTTCCAGATCAGCGGCGTGACCACGGTTTCGGTCGGGCCGTAACCGTTGATGATGTAATCCGGATCCAGCGCCCGCTTCACTCGCTCGAAACTGGCGCTCGGTACGGCATCGCCGCCGAAGCAGTAAATCCGCACTTTCGGCGGTTGGCCAACGCGCTCGGCGTGCTCGGCCAGTTGCTGCAGATACACCGGCGGGAATGCCACCACGGTCACACCGTGCTCAATCATCGCGTTGTAGGTCTGCTCCGGCGTCCACAAGGTGTCGTCGCGAATCAGCAGCGAGGCGCCGTGGGTCAGGCTGGTCAGCCAGCGCTCGTGGGCGCCGTCGAAGGCAAACGACATGAAGTGGAATTCGCAGTCGCTGTCGCGCATTTCATAGCGCTGACCGATGGCCTGACAATGCATCGCCAACGGACCGTGGGCGACGCTGACGCCTTTCGGATTGCCGGTGGAACCGGAGGTGTAAATCACATAGGCAAGATTGTCAGGATCAAGTTGCACCTGCGGTGCAGCGACCGGCCATTCGCTCACCTCCAGACGATCCAGCTCCAGCAGCGGCACCGCTGCGGCGACTGGCAGTTGCGCCGACACCGACGAATCGCTGATCAGTAGCGCCAGCCCGGAATCCTCGATCAGGTAGGCCAGACGCTCACGCGGGTAGCTGGTATCCAGCGGCACATAGGCGCCGCCCGCCTTGAGCACCGCCAGCAGTGCAACAATCACCGCCTCACTGCGCGGCAAGGCCACGCCGACGCGGGTTTCCGCACCGACGCCTCGGGCGATCAGCGCATGGGCCAGTTGATTGGCGTGCTGCTCAATTTCGCCGTAGCTGAAATGCCGCCCATTGAAGATCACCGCTGTGCGCTGCGGACGCTCGGCGGCCAGTGCGGCGATGCGCTGATGCACACTGATATTCAGCGGGTACGGCTGCGGCTGGTTTTCGGCTTGCTGACGAGCCTGTTCGTGAGCATCCGCGAGGGCGATTTCACCGAGGTTACGCGTCGCTGACAGCGCGAATTGTTCGAGTAGTTGCAGCAGATGCGCACTGATGCCTTCGATCACCTCGCGAGCGAACTGGCCGCGGTCGAAGCTGTAGTGCAGCGCCAGTTGCTCGCCGAGGGTGACGGCGACGCTCAGCGCATAGTGGGTCTGCTCAAGGTTGCCGACCTCGCCGAACTGCAGACCCTGCCCGGCCTGACTCAGCGCCTGGGCAATCGGGTAGTTTTCGAACACCAGAATGTTGTCGAACAGCGCTTCGCCGCCCTGCCCGGCCCAGCGCTGGATGTCCGCCAGCGGCGTGTGCTCGAAATCGCGCAGGCTGAGGTTCTGCGCCTGTACCGCTTGCAGCCAGTCGCCAACACTTTGATCCGGACGCGGCGCGCCGACCACCGGCAAGGTATTGATGAACAGACCGACCTGTTGCTCGATGCCCGGCAACTCGGCCGGACGCCCGGCCACCGTCGCCCCGAACGCCACTGCGTCAAGGCCGGTGTAGCGTTGCAACAACAGCAGCCACGCGGCTTGCACCAGCGTGTTGACGGTGACTTTCTGCTGACGGGCGAACGCTTCAAGACGTTGCGTGCGTTGCGCGTCCAGGGTCAGGTAAAGATCGCCATGACCGCTGTGCTGCTCGCCAACAGTGGCCGCGCGCGCCAGTCGGGTCGGCTCGTGCAGCGCAGCCAGTTGCTCGGTCCAGAAGGCCTCGCTCAACTGGCCGTCCTGGCGCTTTAGCCAGGCGATGTAATCGCGATAACGCCCGCCATTGTTTACCGGCGCGCGACCGCTGTAGCGCTGCAACACCTCGCCGAGCAGCTGCGCATTGCTCCAGCCGTCCATCAGAATGTGATGATGGGTGTAAATCAAATGCCATTGCTCGGCACCCGTCTGTACCAGCAGCAGTCGCAACAGTGGCGCATGCGTCAGATCAAATCCCTGTTGCCGCTCGGCATCGGCCAGTGTCGCGAGCGCCGTCGGTTGATCGTCGCGGTCGCGCCAGTCGAGCGTGGTGAAGGGCAATTGCATCTTTTTGTGAACGACCTGCAGCGGCTGCGCCAACTCGCCCTGCCAGACAAAACCACTGCGCAAAATATCCTGCGCATCGACCGTGGCCTGCCACGCGGCACGGAAGCGCTCGGGGTCGAGGCCTTGCACATCGACACGCAACTGGTTGATGTACTCACCCGCCGCCTGTTCGTACAACGTGTGGAACAGCAAGCCCTGCTGCATCGGCGACAGCGGATAAACATCGTCAAGCTGACCTGCCGGCAGCGGCAGCGCATCGAGTTGCGCCTGGCTGATGCGCGCCAGCGGGAAGTCCGATGGCGTCGCCTGCGCAACGGGCAATGCACAGCAATGCTCGATCAGCGCGTGCAGCTCGATGGCGTACTGATCGACCAGCGCCTGCACCGTTGCACTGTCGAACATCTCACGACTGAAGCCCCAGCTCATCGACAGTTCACCGCCGTAGACCTGACCTTCCACGGTCAGCCAGTTGGCGAGCGGTGCCGCCGGATCCTGGGCGACGCCGCTGGTTTCGGCGGACGGCACGAACAGCGCCGCCTCGTCGAACTGGCGATCAAACTGGCCGAGGTAGTTGAACGTGATGCGCGGTGGCGCCAGCCCGGCCAGTTCGGCGCGCACCGCTGGCGCCGCCAGATAACGCAGCACGCCGTAGCCCAGACCTTTGTTCGGCACCGCGCGCAGTTGCTCCTTGATCATTTTGATCGAAGCGTCGAGGTCTTCGGCCGCCGTCAGCTTGACCGCGAACAGACTGGTCAACCAACCGACGGTGCGGTTCAGGTCGATGTCATCGAACAGGTCTTCGCGGCCATGCCCTTCCAGTTCGATCAGCGTGCCCGGCTGCTGGCTCCAGCGGCTGACGGTGCATGCCAGCGCCGTGAGCAACAGATCATTGACCTGAGTGCGATACGCCGCCGGCGCCTGTTGCAGCAACTGGCGGGTGCGCTCGGCGTCGAGGCGCCATTCGATTTTCTCGCCGTGGCGATTTTCCAGACTGCCCTGCGGGCGGTCGCACGGCAGATCCCGAGCGTCCTGATGCTGGGCTTTCCAGTAAGCCAGTTGCTCATCGAAACGCGAAGCCTCGCCAGCAAGGCGCGCGGTCCAACTCTGGAACGCGTGGGTTTTCGCCGGCAACTGAATGCCGCCACCGGCCGCCCGTTGCTCGTACGCCTGCTGCAGATCTTCCAGCAGTAGGCGCCAGGAAACCCCGTCGACGACCAAGTGATGAATGATCAGCGCCAGACGCTGGCTACCGTCCGCCATGTTCACCAGCACTGCGCGCAGCAACGGCCCTTGTTGCAGATCGAGGCTGCGCTGGGCCTGGTTGCACAGCGTCTGCAATTCTTCGGCGGATTGAGCATCGCGCACCCACAGCTCAGCACTGTCGATCAGCGGACCATGGCTTTGCTGCCAGCCTTCAGCGGCTGCGATAAAACGCAGGCGCAAGGCGTCGTGATGATTGATCAGTTGCGTCAGCGCCCCGTCGAGCCACCGCGCGTTCATGGTTTGGCGCGGGGTCAGCAGCAGCGACTGATTCCAGTGTTCACGCACCGGCATCGCCTGGCTGAAAAAATGCTGCTGGATCGGCCCGAGCACTGCGGCGCCGGTTACAGCAGCCTGATCCACGCTGGTCTGTTGATCGAGACTTGCCACCCGCGCCAGGCTGCGCACGGTCTGGTACTGGAACAGATCACGCGGGCTGAGGCGAATGCCGGCCTGTCGCGCGCGACTGACCACTTGAATCGAGATGATCGAATCGCCGCCCAGTTCGAAGAAGTTGTCTTCCAGGCCCACGCGCTCACGGCCGAGCACGTCTTCCCAGATCGCCGCGAGGGCTTTTTGCAGCGCATCCTGCGGTGCGACGAACGCTTGCTGTGGCGCGGCATCCGCTGGCGGCAAGGCCTTGCGATCAAGTTTGCCGTTGGCGGTGACCGGCAATTTCTCCAGCGTGATCAGGCAGGTTGGCACCATGAACTCGGGCAGACTACCGAGCAACCAGGCTTTGACGTCTTGCTGCCAGTCGGCGGCCGGTTGCGGATTTTCCAGCACCAGCCAGGCGACCAGCTGTTTGCTGTCTGGCACCAGCACTACCGCTTCGCGCACCAGCGGGTGCTGCATCAGGCGGGTTTCGATTTCGCCCAGTTCGATGCGCAAGCCGCGCAGCTTGACCTGATGGTCGAGACGACCGAGGTATTCGATCACCCCATCGCCACGCTGGCGCACCCGGTCGCCGGTGCGATACAGGCGCGCGCCGGGATGGAACGGGCACGGCACGAAACGCTCGGCGGTCAGCCCCGGGCGCTGGTGATAACTGCGCGCCAGCCCGGCGCCGCCCAGGTACAGCTCGCCGGCCACACCACTGGGCACCGGCAGCAATTCGGCGTCGAGCACGTGGGTGCGCAGGTTGGCGATCGGCCGACCGATCGGCACGCTGTCGGCGCCCTCATCGACGCACGTCCAGTGGGTCACGTCGATGGCCGCTTCGGTGGGGCCGTAGAGGTTGTAGAGACCGGTAGCTGGCAGCTTGGTGAAGACTTGCACTTGCGCGTCCAGCGGCAGTGCTTCACCGCTGCAAACGATGCGTTTGAGGCCGACGCAGCTTGCCACGCCGGGCTCGTGAATGAACGCCTGCAACATCGACGGCACGAAGTGCAGCGTGCTGATGCCGTAGTGGTTGATGGTGTCGATCAGTTGCAAAGGATCGCGGTGCGCGCCCGGCGCGGCGACCACCAGCCGCGCACCGGTCAGCAACGGCCAGAAGAATTCCCAGACCGAGACGTCGAAACTGAACGGGGTTTTCTGCAACACCGCATCGCTGGCCTCCAGCCCGTAGGCCTCCTGCATCCAGCACAAGCGGTTTACCAGCGCTGCGTGGCTGTTGCCGGCGCCTTTCGGTTTACCGGTGGAGCCCGAGGTGTAAATCACGTACGCCAGGTTCAACGGATCGACACTGACGTCGGGACGCTGGTCGCTATAGCCTTCGAGCAGATCGGGCTGGTCCAGCGTGATCACCTGCACCGCATCGGTCGGCAGCGCTGAGCGCAGCGCAGCCTGAGTCAACAGCAAAGTGATGCAGCTGTCCTCGATCATGTAGGCCAAGCGTTCCTGCGGGTATTCCGGATCGAGCGGTACGTAAGCGCCGCCGGACTTGAGGACTGCCAGCAGCGCGACGACCATCTCCACCGACCGCAACGCGCAGACGCCGACCAGACTGTCGGCGCGCACACCGTGTTGGCGCAGCAGATGCGCCAGACGGTTGGCCCGGGCATCCAGCTCGGCGTAGCTCAGCGACTGTTCGGCGAACAACAGCGCCGGCGCATCCGGTGTGCGCGCAACCTGCGCTTCGATCAGTTGATGAATCGGCGTGCTGCTCGGGTAGTCCGCGTGAACACTGTTCCACTCATGTACCAGAGTGTGTTGCTCGTCGGCGTCGAGCAGCGGCAATTCGCCGATGCGTTGCGACGGATCGGCGACCATCGCCGCAAGCAGGCGCAACCAGTGCTGCGCCATGCGCTCGATGGTCGGTGCCTCGAACAGATCGCTGGCGTAGGTCAATGCGGCATGCAGCTTGCCCCCCTGCTCGTAGGTGTCCAGCGTCAGGTCAAACTGAGTGGTGCGACTCTGCCAGTCGAGGCTGTCGAGCACCAGGCCCGAGGCGGTGCTGAGGCTGGCGATATCGGCCACCTGCGGCTGGTGGTTGTACATCACCTGAAACAGCGGCGTGTGGCTGAGGCTGCGTTCCAGTTTCAGTGCTTCGACCAGTTGCTCGAACGGCAGATCCTGATGGGCCTGAGCGCCGAGCGCCGTTTCCTTGACCGCGCGCAACAGAGCGTCAACCCGCGTCTGCCCCTCCAGTTGCGTGCGCAGCACCTGGGTGTTGACGAAGAAGCCGATCAGCCCTTCGGTTTCGCCCCGGTTGCGGTTGGCAATCGGCACGCCGACGCGGATATCGTTCTGCCCGGTGTAACGGTGCAGCAAGGCGTTGAACGCCGCGAGCAACAGCATGAACAAGGTGACCTGATGCTGCTGGGCGGTATGGCGCAGCTGCCCGGCCAAGACTTCATCGATGGCGAATTCGTAGCGCGTACCGCGATAGCTCGGCATCGCCGGGCGCGAATGGTCCAGCGGCAGCTCCAGCACCGGATGCTCGTCGCCCAGTTGCGCCTGCCAGTACTCGAGTTGCCGCGCCTGCTCGCCCGCCTCCAGCCAGCGCCGCTGCCACAGGGCGTAGTCGCTGTACTGGATCGGCAACGCGGCCAGTTGCGGCGCGAGACCGGCGTCGAACGCGTCATAGCAACGGATGAACTCGTCGATCAGCACGTTCATCGACCAGCCATCGGAGACAATGTGGTGCAGGGTCAGCAGTAGCACGTGTTCCTGCTCGGCGAGCTTGAGCAGGGTCACGCGCAGCAGCGGGCCGACCGCCAGATCGAACGGCAACAGCGATTGCTGTTCGGCGGCACTGACCACGGCCTGCTCCCGTTCGCTGGTCGGCAACGCGCTGAAATCCTCGTGCTTGATCAGCAAAGGCGCAGTGGCTGGTACTTGCAGCAAGCTGTCGTCAGCCTGACGCTGGAACACCGTGCGCAGGGTTTCGTGGCGCTCGAGCAGACTGGCAAACGCCTGCTCCAGCGCGAGCAGATTCAACCGACCGCTCAGGCGCACCGCGCCGGGCAGGTTATAGGCGCCGCTTTGCGGATCGAGCTGCCAGAGAAACCACATGCGCCGTTGCGCGTAGGACAATGCCTGACGGTCCTCGGCCTCGATGCCGGCGGGAATCGGGAACCGGGCGAAATCGACGCCCTCCTTGTGCAGGGCCGCGAGGAACATCTGGCGCTTTTCCAGGGGCAACCCGATAAACCGGCGAGCAAGTTTCAAGGAGTCTTCAGCATTCATTTTTCAGCATCCGGATCAGTAGGCAGGAAGCACAAAGGCACGTCATCCCTGTAAAACGAATGCAGACCGGAAAAATTAGCGAATGAAAACAACTGTCAGACGAGACAACGAGGGCTTTTGCGGACACACACAAAACCCCCTGTGGGAGCGAGCCTGCTCGCGAACGCGTCCGGTCAGTCGATGCATGAGTGACTGACCCATTGCTTTCGCGAGCAGGCTCGCTCCCACAGGGATTCGGGGATGGATCGGATTTTTTGGCCTGCCAAATAAACCAATGTGGGGGTTTGGTGTTGATCAGGCGGTTGCGGCGATGGCGTGGCGGCGGTGATGCCCTTCCAACTGATCCTTGATCAGCTTGAGCACTTTGGCTTCGTGCTCGTGGATGAAGAAGTGCCCGCCGGCCAGCATGTCCACCGAGAAGCTGCCGTGGGTTTCCCGGCTCCAGCCGATCAACTGCTCGGTGGTGGCGCGGTCGGCCTTGCCGCCGAGCACGTGCACCGGGCAATTGAGCAACGGTCGTTGCTGCGGCTCGAATTTGCCGCATAACTGGAAATCGGCACGCAGGATCGGCAGGGTCAAGCTCATCAGTTCTTTATTGGCGAGCACTTCTTCGCGGGTGCCGTTGAGCGTGCGCAGTTGCTCGATCAGTTCGGCGTCGGTCTTCGGTTCAGCAAAGCCGCGATCGTAATCGGCACGCAGGGTCGGCGCTGCCGTGCCTGAAGCGAACAGCGCCACCGGTTCCGCGCAGCCTAGCGCGCGCAAGGCATGGGCCATTTCACAGGCCAGCAAGGCGCCAAGGCTGTGGCCGAACAGCGCATAGGGTGCATGCAGGGTCGGCCGCAGTTCCTTGGCCAGTTGCATCGCCAGCACGCGCATATCGGTGTGCAGCGGTTCGCTAAAACGCGCACCGCGCCCCGGCAGCTCGACCGGTTGCAAGCGCAGCCACTGCGGCAGCTTCGGCCGCCAGCGGCTGTAGACCATGGCACTGGCGCCGGAATACGGCAGGCACAGCAGGGTCAACTGAGTCACCACACTTCCCTCGAAAAATTCATCTGTTGAGAGAAACGGATGCGCAAGCAGGCAAATTAGTCGCCGGCCGGTAAATTCCGCAAACGGCTGCTCGTTAACTGTTCAGGCCAAAACCAATAACGAGGGATCACCGTGGACCTGCAGAGCATTCTCGGCAAACTGTTCGCCAATGCCAGCGCTGTCGGCATCGAAGGCGTGTTTCAATTCGTCTTCGGTCCGCAGCAGGCCTACTGGTCCGAGGTCAAGGCCGACAGCCGCACGCTGCCGGGACGTCACGCCAGCCCGGACGTGACCATCGAAGTCGCGGAAAAGGATTTTCTCGGGATCATGGCCGGCATGGCGAACGTCGAAGAGCTGTTTGCCAGCGGCCGCCTGAAGATCGGCGGCAACATGGGCCTGGCAACGCTGCTGCCGCAAATCATCGAACACGCGATGCACGGCGGCGCGGTCGTGGAAAAGGTCGACATGAACAAGCGCTACCCGACGCCGCCACGCTTCAGCGAACAACTCACCGCCGGCCTGCCGACGCAACGTAGCGTCGAACGCGTTGCGCGCAACGATCTGTCGGTTGCCGAATTCAAAAGTCGTTACCTGCCCAACGGCATTCCGCTGGTCATCAGCAACGCCCTGCACGACTGGCCGTTGTTCAAGCTCAGCCGCGAAGAATCGCTGGTGCATTTCGCCGAGCTGCAGGGCATCACTCGCCACGGCGATTATGTGAAGAAGACCTTTTCCACCGAGCGGGATTTTCGCTCGACCTCAATGGCCGAGTTCATCGCCTCGCTGGACCAACCGGCGGCCAAACGCGCGGATGGCGAGCCGCCCGCCTACATGGGCAATAACATTCTCCCGGCGCAACTGCTGCAGCAGATCAAGTACCCGCCCTACTTCGATGCCGCGCAGTTCATTCCGCCACGCATCTGGATCGGCCCGAAAGGCACGCTGACCCCGCTGCACCGCGACGATACCGATAATCTGTTCGCGCAGGTCTGGGGGCAAAAAACCTTCACCCTCGCCGCGCCGCATCATCGCCAGGCGCTGGGCACCTGGTCGACGGCACCGAAGGGCGGACTGGATGGTTGCGATTTCAATCCCGACGCCCCGGATTACCAGCGCTTCCCGGCCGCGCGCGACGTGCCGTTTCTGCGGGTGACGCTGGAGGCCGGGGACCTGCTGTTTCTGCCGGAGGGCTGGTTCCACCAGGTAGAGTCGGTGTCGACTTCGCTGTCGGTGAATTTCTGGGTGAATTCGGGCCGGGGCTGGTAACAAGCCCCCTGTAGGAAGCGATCTATTTCAAATGGCGGAAGCTCTGCACCGCAGCGCCGAGTACCACTGCCCCTGCGGCAATCGCCAGCCAGAAACCGCTGCGCGCACCGAACGCATCGACCAAGGCGCCGGAGCCCGCCGCGCCGATCGCCACGCCTATGCTCAAACCCGTCACCAGCCAGGTCAGGCCTTCGGTCAATTTGGCCGGCGGCACGATGCGCTCGATCAAGGCCATGGCCACAATCAGCGTTGGCGAAAAGAACAACCCGGCAACGAACATTGCCACCGACAAGCCGACAATATTGCTCGCCAGCAACAACGGTAACGTGGTCACCGCCGTCGCCACCCCGCCGTACAAGAACAAGCGCGGCAATGGCAGTTTCGAACGCATCGCGCCGAAGGCGATGCCCGCCAGACACGAGCCGATCGCATACACCGACAAGACGATGCTCGCCGCCGCCGGTTGCCCCTGGTGTTGCGCGAACGCGACGCTGACCACATCGACCACGCCGACGATCACCCCCATGGCGATCATCAGGGCCAGCAGCAGTTGCACGTCGGTCGAGGCGATGATCGAGCCGTGATGTTCAGACGTATGCGGATGCACCGGCGGCTCGGTGCTGCGCTGGGCGACAAACGCAGTCACGCCAATTGCCAGCGCCAGCAGCGCCGCCAACGGTCCGGCCTCGGGGAACACCGCCACACACAAGCCCACCGACAACGGCGGGCCGACGATAAAACACACCTCGTCGAGCACCGACTCCAGCGCGTAGGCGGTCTGCAATTGCGGCTGACCGCGATAGATTTCGGTCCAGCGCGCCCGCACCATCGCCGACATGCTCGGCATGCAGCCGGCCAGCGCGGCAAACACGAATAACGTCCAGCTCGGTGCCTGTAACCGCGTACACAGCAACAACAGCAACAGCGCCCCGCCGCCGATCAGCGCCGACAACGGCAGAATCCGCCCCTGACCGAAACGGTCGACCAGCCGCGATACCTGCGGTGCACAAAACGCCGTGGCCAGGGCAAACGTCGCCGCCACGCCGCCGGCCAGCGCATAGCCGCCCTTGAGTTGCGAAAGCATGGTGATCACGCCGATACCGGTCATGGAGATCGGCATGCGCGCGATCATTCCGGCCAGCACGAAATTTCGCGCGCCGGAAGCGTTGAACAATTCGCGGTAAGGATTCGCCATCGGTTGCAGCCTCATCAAGGGCCGACACGTTGCCATAGGCTCGCGGCGCGGGGGAAGCGGGGAATTGTTGGTGGAATGTGAAAGGCCGCTCTCACCTTGGACTTGCGGTGTACACCAACCCTGTGGGAGCGAGCCTGCTCGCGAAGACGCCAGCAAAACCACCTCAACATTTGCGCCAAATGAACTCTGGCGCCACACCACCAGTCAGCTAGGTAAGCCCTCACTCAAGGCGCAACGTTCCATGCAGATTTCCCTCGCCCGACAAGTCGCGATTGTCACCGGTGCCAGCTCCGGCATCGGCCACGCCTGTGCCAAAGCCCTCGCCGAAGCCGGCGCCGCGGTGGTCATCAACTACAACAGCAACGCCGAGCCCGCTGAAGAACTGGCCCGGCAGATCATCGCCGACGGCGGCCAGGCGCTGGCCATCCGCGCCGATGTGTCGAAGGAGGACGAGGTCGAACGGCTGTTCAGCGAAACCCTCGATGCCTTCGGCACGCTGGACATTCTGCTGGCCAATTCCGGCCTGCAAAAGGATGCGCCAGCGGTAGACATGACCCTTGATGACTGGAATAAAGTGATCGGGGTCAACCTCACCGGCCAGTTCCTCTGTGCCCGCGCTGCCCTGCGAATTTTCAATCGCCAGGGCATTCGCGAAGGCGTGTCGCGCGCCGCCGGCAAGATCATTCACATGAGCTCGGTGCATCAACGCATTCCCTGGGCCGGGCACGTCAATTACGCCGCCTCCAAGGGTGGCGTCGACCAGTTGATGCAGACCCTGGCTCAGGAAGTCAGCCATCAGCGCATTCGCATCAACGGTATCGCGCCGGGGGCGATTCGCACGGCGATCAACGCCAAAGCCACCGCCGACGACGCCGCGCAAAAGCTTCTCGAACTGATTCCCTACGGCCGGATTGGCGATGTCGAAGACGTCGCCAACGCCGTGGTGTTTCTCGCCTCGGATGCCTCCGATTACATCGTTGGCACCACCCTGTTCATCGACGGCGGCATGAGCCTCTATCCGGAGTTTCGCGGCAATGGCTGAGCATCTTGCGGAACGACAAAGCGCCATCGATGCCCACGGCATCATCGGCGACATGCGCAGCGCCGCGCTGATCAACGACCGTGGCAGCGTGGATTTTTTCTGCTGGCCGGAGTTCGACAGCCCGTCGATTTTCTGTTCATTACTGGACACCCCCGAAGCCGGCATCTTCCAGCTCGCGCCGGACTTGCCGGACGCGCGCCGTGAACAGATTTACCTGCCCGACACCAACGTCCTGCAAACCCGCTGGCTGAGCGAACGCGCCGTGGTGGAAATCACCGATCTGCTGCCGGTGGCCGACAACCCGGACGACTTGTCCGTGTTGCTGCGCCGGGTGCGGGTGGTCAGCGGTGAGGCGACGTTTCATATGCGCTGCGCCGTGCGCCACGACTATGCCCGTGCCGACACTCGTGCGCATATGGACGGACAAACCGTGGTGTTCAGCGCCGAGGGCCAGCCCTCACTGCGCCTGGCCGCCGATCAGCCACTGAGCATCGACACTGAAGCGGCGGTCGCCACCTTCACCCTGACCCACCAGCAAAGCGCCGAATTCATTCTCGGCGCCGAGGACGATCCGCGCTTTCAGGAGGGCGCGGCGCAGTTGTGCCTGCAACGCACCTTGCAGTTCTGGCGCGGCTGGATCGGCCAGTCCAACTACCGCGGGCGCTGGCGTGAAATGGTCAATCGCTCGGCCCTCGCGCTCAAGCTGCTGACTTCCCGTCGCCACGGCGCAATCCTCGCCGCCGCGACGTTCGGCCTGCCGGAATCACGCGGCGGCGAGCGCAACTGGGACTACCGCTATACGTGGATCCGCGACGCCTCGTTCACCGTGTATGCGTTCATGCGCCTGGGCTTCGTCGACGAAGCCAACCACTACATGCAATGGCTACGCGGACGCGTCAGTGATTGCTGCGGCAAGCCGATGAAGCTGAACATCCTCTACGCCATCGACGGCCAACAGGAGTTACCCGAGACCGAACTTTCGCACCTGTCCGGGCATGGCGGTGCGCAACCGGTGCGCATCGGCAATCAGGCTTACGATCAGATCCAGCTCGACATCTTTGGCGAGCTGATGGACGCCGTGTATCTGGTCAACAAATACGGCGATGCGATTTCTCACGAGGGCTGGAAGCACGTCTGCGAAGTCGTCGATCAGGTTTGTGAGACCTGGCAGACCAAAGACGTCGGCATCTGGGAAATGCGCGGTGAGCAGCATCACTTTCTGCACTCGCGGCTGATGTGTTGGGTTGCGCTGGACCGGGCCATCCGCCTGGCGTCGAAACGCTCGCTGCCCGCCCCGTTCACTCAATGGGACCAGACCCGACAGGCGATCTACGCCGACATCTGGGACAACTTCTGGGACGAACAACGCGGGCATTTCGTGCAGTACAAGGGCGGCACCGCCCTCGACGGCTCGATGCTGCTGATGCCGCTGGTGCGCTTTGTCAGCGCCAAGGACCCGCGCTGGCTATCGACCCTCGAAGCGATCGAAAAGAGTCTGGTGCGCGACGGCATGGTCTATCGCTATCGCAACGACGCCGACAACATCGATGGTTTGACCGGCACCGAAGGCGCCTTCGCGGCGTGCTCGTTCTGGTACGTCGAATGTCTGGCCCGCGCCGGCCAGGTGGAAAAAGCCCATCTGGAGTTTGAACAACTGTTGCGTTACGCCAACCCGCTGGGCCTGTATGCCGAAGAATTCGACAGCCACGGCCGACATCTGGGCAACACGCCACAAGCGCTGACCCACCTGGCGTTGATCAGTGCGGCGAGCTTTCTTGATCGCAAACTGAGCGGAGAAAAGAGTAGCTGGCAGCCGTAACCCGCCGATTATTCGCCAGAGTCCGTCAGACGAATCGCAGGTTAAACGCGTTTTGTCGAAGTCCGTCCTACACTCGATCAACATCTGCAAGCGCCACCAGTCACCGCTGCCGCCCGCAGCGGTGACTTCCAGCGACAGTTTGTGTAACACCACGGCGTATGAAAACCGACAAATCGCTGCCAATGCTGTCTCGGTAACTTGCACTTACACCCCGAAATACCTTGTTGCCAGCCGAAACATCCGCCCCTAAGATCCAGCGCAACGGGCACAGCGGAGCTGTCCAACAAAACCCGAATTCAAGGAAGCAGAATGCCTCGACACATCCAGCGCAGCATCGACTCCCCTCTTCGCACGGGCCTGACCCGCCGCCAGCTCTGGGAAGACTCTGACCAGGGCCTGATCAAATGCTGGGAAGTCGGCCGCCAGCGCGCCGCACGCTTTCCCGAACTGGCTCAACGCTGCATGGCCGGCGAATTGCCGGTCCTCGGCTGGAAAGGTGGCGTCAGTCGCAGCCTGAAGAAAAACGAAAAATACGGCTCGCTGAAATATCTCGCGCAGTGGCAAGGGCTGCGCGGCGAGGATCTGGATATTGATCTGGCCGAGGAGCGTTCGCTGACGTGCACACGGACGAAAATGAAGGTGACGTTTACCCCGGAGCGGGCGAAGTATTTCAATCAGGTGGCGGAAGTCGAGGCTTAGCGCCTGGCGTCTCGTCGGTTGAGTTGAGCCGGCCCGGCTGATCGCGAGTCCAGAGTTTTTGAATGCGATTCAAACGGAGTGGTTGATCATGATCGAGACCGTGCTTACCCCAACCCTGACCATCGCCTACGAACAGCATGGCCCGGAAAACGGCGACCCGGTGATTCTGCTCCACGGCTTTCCGTATTCGCCGCGCGCCTTCGACGAAGTCGCCCCGGCGCTTGCCGCTCAAGGCTACCGCGTCATCGTGCCGTACTTGCGCGGCTATGGGCCGACCCGCTTCAACAGTGAGCAGACGCTGCGCTCAGGCCAGCAAGCCGCGATCGCGCAGGACTTGCTCGATCTGATGGACGCGCTGGGCATCGATCAGGCAACGCTTGGCGGCTATGACTGGGGCGGTCGGGCGGCGTGCATCGTCGCGGCACTTTTCCCCGCACGCGTGCGCGGGCTGGTCAGCGGCGATGGCTACCTCGTGCAGGACATCGCTCACTCCAATCAGCCGCTGGATCCCGAAGACGAACATCGGCTCTGGTATCAGTACTACTTCCACACACCGCGTGGCGCCGAGGGGCTGAGGCAAAACCGTCGGCAGTTGTGCCACTTGCTCTGGCGGCTGTGGTCGCCGACGTGGTCGCGAAGGGAGGAGCGCTATCCGCTGACCGCTGCGGCTTTTGATAATCCTGATTTCATCGAAGTGGTGATTCATTCCTACCGGCATCGCTTCGGCTATGCTTCGGGCGACCCGGCACTGGAGTGGATGGAGGAGGCGCTTGCGAAACAACCGGTGATCAGCGTTCCGACCGTTTCACTGTGCGGTGCCGACGATGGCGTCGGCCCGCCTGCGGTTATTGATGAAGATGCCGAACATTTCGGCGGCTTTTATGAGCGGCGGATTTTGGCCGGGGTCGGCCACAACATCCCCGAGGAAGCGCCGCAGCAAATCCTCAAGGCATTGCTGGATCTGCTGCAGCGCTGAGCGAAAACCGCTCGCGATAAGCCTGCGGCGTGACGCCAATGGCGCGCAGGAAACTGCGCCGCAGCGTCTCCTCACTGCCAAACCCGCAATGGGCGGCGATGCGTTTAACCGGCAAACCGCTGTCGCTGAGCAGCCGTCGCGCGGTTTCGACGCGGATCAGTTCGATGGCGCGGGCCGGGGTCTGGCCAGTGTCGGCGCGGTAGTGGCGCACGAAGCTGCGTTCGCTCATGCCGGCCTGTTCGGCGAGGGTCGGGATGCCGAGGTCGCAGGTCAGGTTCTCGGCGATCCAGGCGTGCAGTTCGTCGAAACGGTTGCCCTGATTCTGCAACGACAACGTCACGCTGAATTGTGATTGCCCGCCGGGACGCTTGAGGAACACCACCAGATGCCGTGCGACGTCGAGGGCGATGTCTCGGCCGAGGTCTTCCTCGACCATCGCCAAGGCCAGATCGATGCCGGCGGTGACGCCCGCCGAGGTCCAGACCGGGCCGTCATTGATGAAGATCGGGTTGGCTTCGACGTGCAGATTCGGGTGCTGCTGCGCCAGTTGCTCGCAGCGTGTCCAGTGGGTCACCACGCGGCGACCGTCGAGCCAGCCGCTGGCCGCCAGTAGAAACGCACCGGTACACACCGAGGCCACGCGCCGGCACTGATTGCCGTGCTGGCGCACCCAGTCGACCAGTTGCAGATCTTCAGCGGCCGGATAAATCCCCCAGCCACCGGCAATGATCAAAGTATCGCTGGGCTCGCTCGGCAAGGGTTCGGCCAACACCGCCAACCCCGCCGACGACATCACCGCCCCGCCGCCGCTGGCAATCACCGTCGGCGCATAGGGCTCCGGCAACCCACGCTGGCGGGCTAAATCGTTGGCCGAGGCGAACACCTGCAACGGCCCGGTGACGTCGAGGATCTGCATGTTGGCAAACGCGAGGACGTGAATGGCTTTAGGCATATTGGCGTAATTCGTGGGGTGATTGGCGTATGCGCCAGAAACTACGCGCCTACAGTGAAGCCGTCCAGCCCTTTGATGAGAATAAGCACGATGACTTTGCAGATCGGTTTTTTGTTGTTTCCACAGGTTCAGCAACTCGACCTGACTGGCCCTTACGACGTGCTCGCCTCGCTGCCCGGCGTGCAGGTGCATCTGGTCTGGAAGGACCTGATGCCGGTCACCGCCAGCACCGGCCTGCGGCTGAAACCCACCACCACGTTCGAGGATTGCCCGGATCTGGATGTGATCTGCGTGCCCGGCGGTGGCGGCGTCGGGCCGCTGATGGAAGATGAGCAAACCCTGAGTTTCATCAAACGCCAGGCAGCGCAGGCGCGTTACGTGACCTCCGTTTGCACCGGTTCGCTGGTGCTCGGCGCGGCGGGTCTGCTGCAAGGCAAACGTGCGACCACGCACTGGGCGTATCACGATTTGCTGCCGACGCTGGGCGCGATTGCGGTGAAGGATCGGGTAGTGCGCGACGGCAATCTGTTTACCGGTGGCGGTATTACTGCCGGGATCGATTTTGCCTTGGTATTGGCTGAAGAGTTGGTAGGTGCCGACGCGGCGCAACTGATCCAGTTGCAATTGGAATACGCCCCGGCGCCGCCGTTCAACGCGGGCAGCCCGGACAGTGCGCCGAGTGCGATCGTCGATGAAGCCCGTTTGCGCGCCGCGCCTTCGTTGAAATTGCGTACGGAAATCACCGAGCGCGCAGCGGCCAGGCTCAACGTGCACTAGATTCCGTGGCCACAAAACCTGTGGGAGCTGGCTTGCCAGCGATGGCGATGGTCCAGTCGATGAAATGTCGGCTGGACGGGCTTCATCGCTGGCAAGCCAGCTCCCACAGGGAAGCCGGGCATTCTCAGGTTTGCCATCTGTCCCGGTTTACGGCCACACCTTCACTTGTCCCCTCACCCCCCGCCCGTGTAGAAAGCCCTTCGACAAAACTCGCACAAGGATTTTTCGATGAAGGCTTTGCCATGGCTCTATCTGGCGCTGCTCAGCCTCGGTTATGGATGGGCGCTGAGCCACGGTCAGCTCGGCTGGCTGGCACTGATCTCCGTAGGGCTGCTGGTGTTCGCCGGGTACGCGGTTCGCCAGCAACAGGTGCCGGTCGCACGTTTTCTCGGGCATGGCGTGTTTATCGTATTGGCGCTCGCGCTGGCGCTGCACTGGTTGCCGGGCTTCGCCAACGGACGGGTCATAGACCCGCAGCGTTTCACCGATAACGCCGTGCCCTTCTCGATGTACCTGAATCTGGACAAACCGCTGGTGGGCTTCTGGCTATTGCTGGTGTGTCCATGGATTGTCGTGCGACGTTCGTTGCGCCTCAGCCTGTACGCCACGGCCCTCGCACTGACGCTTTGCGCCATCCTCGCCCTCGGTGGCGCGCTGTTGCTCGGCATCATCGCCTGGGCACCGAAGTGGCCGGATCAAGCCTGGCTGTGGGTGCTGAACAATCTGCTGCTGGTGACGCTGGTCGAGGAAGCGTTGTTTCGCGGCTATATACAGGGCGGCCTCAGCCGTCGCTTGCAGCACTTGCCCTACGGCGAAAACCTCGCGCTGTTGCTGGCCTCGCTGCTGTTTGGCCTGGCGCATGTCGGTGCCGGCTGGACCTGGGTGTTACTGGCAGGGATGGCGGGGGTCGGCTATGGTCTGGCCTACCGTTTCGGCGGACTGGGCGCGGCGATCGCCACGCATTTCGGCCTGAACCTGCTGCACTTCGGCCTGTTCACCTATCCGATGCTGGCCAGTTGACGCAAGCGCCGTTTTGCGACGCCGTACTTAAATCTGAAAAAAAACTTCAATAAAAACCTGTCAGCGCCGACAACCTTTCAAAGCCTTGCGGATTGAACAACATGCGTAATAACCAGCCCATCACACAACGCGAACGGACTTTTCCGGCACAGCAACGGTTGATTTCCACAACCGACGCCAAGGGCGTGATCACCTACTGCAACGACGCCTTCGTCGAAATCAGCGGGTTTTCGCGTGAGGAGCTGATCCGTGCGCCGCACAATCTGGTCCGTCACCCTGACGTGCCGTCGGCGGTGTTTTCGCACATGTGGGGCACACTGAAACAAGGCTTGCCATGGATGGGCATTGTCAAGAATCGCTGCAAATCCGGTGACCATTATTGGGTGAATGCCTACGTCACACCGGTATTCGATGGCAGCCAGGTGATCGGTTACGAGTCGGTGCGCGTCAAGCCCACTGCCGAACAGATCCGCCGTGCCGAAGCGCTCTACCAACGCATCAACCAGGGCAAGTCGGCGATTCCATCCACCGATAAATGGCTGCCGATCCTGCAGGACTGGCTGCCGTTCATTCTGGTTAGCCAGTTGAGCTTCATGATCGGCGCGACCCTGACCTCACAGTGGGGCTTCGCCCTCGCCGCCGCGCTGTCGGTGCCGCTGGGCCTGATGGGCCTGCAATGGCAGCAACGCGGGCTCAAGCGCCTGCTGCGCCTGGCCGAGCAGACCACTTCCGACCCGCTGATCGCGCAGATGTACACCGACAGCCGCGGTGCGCAGGCGCGTCTGGAAATGTCGATCCTCAGCCAGGAAGCCCGCCTGAAAACCTGCCTGACCCGCCTGCAGGACACCGCCGAACACTTGACCGACCAGGCCAAGCAGTCCGACGCCCTGGCACACAACAGCTCGACCGGTCTGGAACGCCAGCGTGTGGAAACCGAACAGGTCGCCACCGCCGTCAACCAAATGGCCGCCACCACCCAGGAAGTCGCCAGCCACGTACAACGCACCGCTGACGCCACCCAGGAAGCCAATCGCCTGACCGGCCGTGGCCGTGACATCGCCGGCGAAACCCGCGAAGCCATCCAGCGCTTGTCGGTGGTCGTCGGCGAAACCGGCCTGACCGTGACGCAACTGGCCAAGGACAGCGACGAAATCGGCGGTGTGGTCGACGTGATCAAAGGCATCGCCGACCAGACCAACCTGCTCGCCCTCAACGCCGCCATCGAAGCGGCGCGTGCCGGCGAGATGGGCCGCGGCTTCGCCGTGGTGGCTGACGAAGTCCGTCAACTGGCGCAGCGCACCAGCGAATCGACCGGCCAGATTCACGCACTGATCGCCAAGCTTCAGCAGACCGCCTCCAGCGCCGTACAAACCATGGAAGCCGGGCATCGCCAAGCCGAAGAAGGTGTCGCGCGGGTACTGGAAGCGGACCAGGCACTGGTCGGCATCAGCGAAGCAGTGGCCAACATCACCGACATGACCACGCAGATCGCTGCGGCAACCGAAGAGCAAAGTGCGGTGGCTGAAGAGATCAGCCGCAACATCAGCAACATCTCGGAACTGGCGGACCAGACCTCGGAACAAGCGCATAACTCGGCGTTGCTGAGTGAAGAGCTGACCAAGACGGCGAATACGCAGTATTCGTTGGTGGAGCGGTTTAACCGCTGATTGGAAGGCTGGAATCAAAAAACCCGGACGGCGTGAGCTTCCGGGTTTTTTGTTGCTTGTTGAAATGACGGTGTTCGGCGGAGCGCTTTCGAACAGGCGCTGGTCATGCGGGAATCTCGACGATCAAGTCACTGCGCAGAAGGCGTTTAAGACCAATCCAAAATACGTTTAAAACACGCACCAAATCATCACCTGCAGCCTACAGCCCCATTCGCCATTACCTACATCAACGACAGAATCCGCTGGCTTGAACGCCTGACGCACGGGCTCTATCGTGACCTTGTTCCAAAAAACCGCGAAACAATTGGAGAATAGGTTGCTCAGAGGAACGCCTGATCAAGAGAATTTTTCTTAATCTGCCCCGTTACTCAATACGCAATTCTCAACAATCATCCACAGCTTACTAAGGCATTCAACTTAGAAAAGAGGACTGGATCATGTTAAAAAGAAAAAAGTACGTGACTCTTGATAAAACAAACCGCCCTTTGATGTTCAAAGCGTCCCCAACGATAAATGGCTACGGTGGAGGCTGCGTCTTAGAAGGCAAATACTTTATTTATCGGCCAGACTGCGGCGGCCCTAGAATTCCGGGTCCGAGGTAACTCCTAAACGTCATTATTGAGCGCCCCACAGGGCGCTCATTAATCGGTCCAGTTCACATAAAGCCAAGGAGTGGCCATGAACAACGAAGGAAAGCGCTATCAAGCGCCCACCCCTAATTCAGCACAGCAATACCCCGCCGCAGATAAAATAGTGCACGTAAATCCCTTATCATCCTGCAAGTCGATAGTAATCGACAGTAGTATCGGCAGAATCATGAGTGGCAGTTTCGAGCAATCCATATCCAAAAAAGAACCGGACAGGGATCAAATAATTCGCCAACTCACCCAAGACGAACCTGTCTTAACGCCCACTTATTGGCAGGGATTAATAATACTGCCACCCGCCCACAAATACACATACGATACCAAATTAAAGACCGGCACCATTGAGACCAACCTCACCCACCTTCAAGACCAACATCTGTTCGAAAATCAAGACCCTTTTGAATTGATAATTGAACACATCGCCAAAGAGCATATTAAAAACAAACATGACAAGCTTGTAGTGCGTTTCTCGGGAGGTGTCGATTCAACGTGCTTGCTACTTGCAGCGATCGAAGTCGCTGGAAAAGATCGTGTTACCGCCATAACCTGGTTCGATGAGAAATGCAGTGCAAATAACGATAGAAACACAGCCACCGCTTTATGCAACACACTTGAAGTAAACCACATACTATTCAAGCTCGAACCCGAAGACTTCTTTCAGGAAGTGAGTCCGACTGATTATTTCCACATCAACTCCAGCATGGCTTCAGAGCAAGTATTCAGGAAAGAAAGAGAATTTATCCTCGCCCAGCTAGGAGACGAATTCATTATATTGGATGGGCATGGAGGTGATCATTTGTTTTTAGACCCCGTCCCCTCGGCTGCATTCCAACATCTAATTAGAGAAAATAGATTTTTCAAGGGTTTTAATATAGCTGCAACGATCGCCAAACTGACAGGGTCAAACCTCTACCAAACCCTTACTCGAAACAGGCGACAACAACACAACGAGACTGATCAATTAAGTTATTTTTTCAACAAGAAATTCTTGCCGCGTAGGGGTGCAGAAAAACCCAAGAGTCTAGCCGAGAAACATGTACAAGCTATAGCACAGGCCGTTTCTCAGAACGCGATGAGTACGACCCTTAACAAGTTCGGCAAAATAATATATCCATTCACAAGCCAGAAAATCATTGAATATGCACTCACACAAGACCCATACAGCATGTTCGATGAAAGTGAAACCAGAATACCATTAAAGCGAGCCTTCAGAAAAAAACACCCACACATACTACTTCGACGTGACAAAGGGCATATAACAGGCGCCTATCAAAAATCATTAAAATTTCATCAAAAAGACATTATAAGCAAGCTCCGCAGCAGTTGGATGAACAAAGAAAACATCATTAACATGCCCAACATAGAAAACTCTATAAATCGCTCAGCAATGGGATTTGGAGGCGTCGAAAAAAATCTGCTCAACATTATATGCGCGTCCTTAATTAAAAACCGTTAAGTAGAGAAAAGGCAAAATGGATTTTACTTTTCAGCCTCACGCACACGCCATCTTAATAGACAAGCAACTCGTCATCCTTGATGAAAAGCTCGACACATACTTGATTTTTAACGAATCGAAAACCAATACGCTGATTAACGGCGATAAGGACTGCGATGAATACAACGAGATTCGACATGAGCTCACCTCTCTAAACATCATCACTGACTCTATGAACAACACTAAACCTTTAACAAAAGCGAATGATGACTACGAAGGTATTGATAACTACACGTGGAGAATAAAAACGCAAAACCCTCGTCAGCCATTTAAATTGCTACCGACAATGAGGGCATGCCTGGATCTCCTGCATTTAAAGCTAACAATCGCACTCGGCGGCCTGGAAACCTGTCTAAATAGCATGAGAGCTTCAAAAAAAGCTCTATCAGGAAACCCTTTATCAGCTTGGCACGAAGGTATTGAAAGCTATGCGCAAGGCGTTCGTATCGCTTCATTTGTATTGCCATTTAAGGTCAAGTGCCTCGAGTCTTCTATCTGCCTTTTCAAATACGCCATAAGAAACAATAAGAACTGTGACTTCTTTATTGGCGTTCAGTTATATGATTTCCTTTCGCACGCATGGATCGAAATAAATGGAGAAGTCATTGCCGATGATCCACACCTATCACGCAAGCTCCCTAAAATACTAACAATATAAGGCTGCCCAACAATGAACTGGCTTCATCAATACATAAAAATCTTTAAAATAATATCGAAAAACTATCGCTGGTTTACAGCCAGCTTTGTCGGAATATCAGCCATATTTCTCCTCTGCAGCGCCCTTAACTCCGCACTCCCGGTAATATTGAGGAATGCTGCCAACTCGATTCACGAGTCAAACAGCATGCAAACACAGTTTCTGTTTTTTGCAGCATCTTATTCGGCCATATGGACTCTCTCGCAGGTTCTTTCGAATATACGTGGAATATTATCAGCCTGGATACTTGCAAAGTGCGACACTACAATCTACGAAACAATCATTAACAAGATTTTTCAATACCCATATAAAAAACAAAAAAAACTGGACCCAGGATTTGTTGTAGCCGACATAAACAGATCCGCAAGCAGTTTCAGCATGATAACCATAGGCGTATTTTGGACAATTACCCCTATTGTTGTGGAAATCATCATCGCCATAAGTGTGCTGTACACGATCATGGGCTCCGCCTATGCATTCCTGTTTCTTCTCTCCTCGTTAGTACTTATATGCATATCGATCTACGTCGCCAGGTCCAGCTCCAGCATTCACCGAGAATTATTTGAGGCAGACGCCAAACTGTCCAGCTATACAGTCGAAAGACTTGGCCGCACCTACGACATAACGCTCAATAGCACCCAACTTAAGGAGTGCCATTCAGGAAAAAATTTTTTTAACAACTACGTCAAAACAATCAGAAAAGCCAATCTTCATATGGGCATTCGCATCGCCGCCCAGGGATTAGCAATTGGAATCGTTTTGGCTTTTTTCGTAATCTTGTCAGGAGTTGATTATCGTTTAACCTTTACCTCAGGTGATTTCATCATGATCACCGGCTATATCACAATGTTCACGATGCAATTACATCTCATGGCTGGAACACTGATAAATCTTCAGGGAAACCTTGTCTCCCTGGATGACGGTGTGAAATATATTGAAGAAAAAACCAACATCTCGCATTTCCCGCGCACTTCTCCCACCGGGCAAGGTTTTGTTCTTAGAGACCTATCTCTTACCAAGGAAAACAACGTTATATTTTCCAGAATCAACTATCAATTCAAACAAGGTGTGAATATTATATCGGGTAGCTCTGGCGCAGGAAAAACAACACTCATCAATACACTTTTAGGTCTCGAAGATAACTACACTGGAGCAGTACATTATAGAGGACACTTGATAAACGAGACCATGAGCGAATTCATACTCTCTGAGGTTTCCGTTGCACCACAGCAACCTATACTCATAGCTGGCACCTTTAAAGACAACCTGCTTTATGGAGCGAAAAATGTCTCATCGCAAAAGCTAAGATGGGTCATAGAACTTCTGGGGTTTTCAGAAGACGACTCTGAAACAGAAAGATTATTGGATACCGTGATAGGCGCTGCGAACAGCGAACTCAGCGGGGGAGAGAAACAACGAATTGCCATCGGCCGAGCAATTCTAAGAGATAAACATACGTTAATACTAGACGAGCCGACCTCTTCACTTGACGAGATAACTGCTCACAAAATCATTGATTGGCTTGCCGCCAACATACCTTGCTTAATAATTGTCACTCATGATGCTGGTTTGAAGAAAAAATACGGCGTGGCAATAGAGCTGAGCGAACATTACCCTCAGAGCACTTAGCCGCTCAGCGTGTTCCCCGCCCGCGAGGAGTGTTACCACTTCCGAGGACGACCTCACTGAAACAACACAGACATTGCCTACAATTGCGCCGGAATGCGCTGACTGGAAAGCCCGGACGGTGAAAGGTGCCCGGTCTTTTTGGTTCCGGGATTGGTGACGTCTGGCAGACCGCTATCGCGAGCAGGCTCACTCCTACACTCGATCTGCCGTGGTCACCAATTATGCGTCCGGCCACGGCTTCCTGGAGTGAGCCTGCTCGCGATGAGACCTTTGGTGTGGACGGATTGCTCTTTTTCGCCAACGGCCCCGTGCCTTTGATATCCGGCCCGTGGCACACCGCGCATCGCTGGAAATAGAGAGCTTTGCCGTTGACGTTTTCCGCCTGGGCCGGCGACGGCTGACTGGCCAACAACGCCGCGAACGACGTGCACACCAGATATTTCATGCGCCCGGATAATGTAGCCAACAGGTCATCCATGACAGGTCTCTCGCAATAGAGCGCGAGACGCTAGCCTTTGCGGCTGTGTGTGTCCAGCGAGTTTTCCGATACACGCTTCCACGTTCTGGCAGCAGCGCAATTCAGGCGCGGGACTGTGTCGCCGCAATAGCGGCACATTAGCATGACTACCCCTTCAGAACTCCTGCATGCGGACGACAACCTCCGCAAATCCGTTCCTTGTTGTGAGTCCTTCATGAAGAAGTTCGCTGTCCTGATGTTCGCCGTTCTGTTCCTGGTCGGATGCGCCAACCAGAAATTCAAGCCTGAATACCGTACCCAGATCCACACCGTGAAAATCCTCCCGGTGTCATGGAAACCCCGGGAAATGAGCTATATGGGCCGCGAACAAGCTTGGGGCGCCGCCATTGGCGCGGGCGTCGGCACCGGCGTCGGTCTGGCGGCGGGCGCTGGCAAAATCGGTACGGCGGCACTCGGCGGCGCCGGTTTTGCCGCTGGTTTGAAGGCCGGCGACCTGGCCTCCATGTCGACCGTCGATGCGATTCTGTACAACATGGAAACCGCCAACATCAACCTCGGCGACCTGGTGAAAAAGAGCTTCGAAGAAAAACTCGCCGCCAGCGGCCGCTTCAAAATCGTCGGTGCCAACGAACCGGCGGACGCGCAGATTGAACTGACCGTATTCAACTGGGGCTTCGCTCTGACCCAGGGGTTCAGCAGCGTGGTTTACCCGACCATCGCGGTCAGCGGCGTGATGAAGCGCGGCGACGAGTTGATCTGGCAGCGCAACGAACCGATCACCGCGTTTAACGGCGCCAACACCTACGGTTACGAGCCACTGCGCTATCGCACCGAACCGGAACTGGTACGCACCGCGTTGAACGGTGTTTCGCAGATTGTCGCCGACTATCTGGTCAAGGATTTGAACGAGTAAGGGGATGGCGCTGCGCGGAGCTGCGCCACACGCAATTCCACGCTGCTGGGCCGCTATTTCCTCGACGCCGGCAATCGTCGACAGCGAGTCACCCGCCGAACTGCTGAACCCAGCGACGGGTGGCTGAAATAGCGCAGCCATCCCGCGTCGCCCGTTTTACACTTGAAAGCCCGGACCGCGAAAGCTGTCCGGGCTTTTTGTTTGTGATCTGGAATTCTTGGGGGCAGGCAGATCGTCATCGCGAACAGGCGAAGGCCTACATTGGATCTGCGGTGATCACAGGTTTATGTACCCGGTCACGATCCCCTGTAGGAGCGAGCCTGCTCGCGAAGAGGCCTTCTCTGCCGACGACGATCTCACTCAAGCAATGCCGACACTGCCTACAACTCGCCCAGAATGCGCCGACTGGTGCTCGTCGAGGCAAGGTTCTATCGTTTGCCGGTCAAAACTTATTCACATAAGCTGGTCAGCATGAATACACATCCTTCGGAGGCTCCGATGGCCACCACCCGAAAAACCGACAAACCCAGCAAAAAGGAAGTTCGTGAAGAACTGACATTCCTTGATGTTCGGCAAGCCGCGCGTGATGGGCAGAAAGTGTTCGATAAATTTGTGATTACTGGCAGGCTACCTATTACAAAGTAGGCTTGGATGCCAGCCATCAAAATTTCTGCACTTTTTGAACGAATCAAGAACTGGCAAAACTTTGCTGCACACTTCTACAACTACAAAATTTGCGATGAATTACCTGCCATTTTCGAGCGGGATGAACGACTCGATCTGAGCGACATGCATCATATTCATCTTGCCAGTACACAGGCGCTGCAGGCTCGATGGGCAAAAATCAATCGTCAGTATTACCGGACAGCATTGCGTGACGACGCTGACAATGACTTTTGGTTGATCTATGCGTATGACGCCTTTCGCGATGAGTATTTACTACTGACAATTACCGGCCCGGATGCTCATAACCGAAAAGAGTGGGGATCTTTTTTGCGCAGCGTGCATTGTGAAATCGTTGAACCCTGGGCACTAGGCAGGATTATCTTTCCCGATCTGGATGATTTGTGATTCAAAGAGCTGATCGAGACCGGCAACAAGCGAAAGATCGCTACCTGCGCACCGTCCATACCGATCATCCGTAAGAGCTGTGGCAGGCTGCGATCTTTTTATCCTGCAAAACCGGGTAGCGAAAGCTTCCGGTTTTTTTATTAGGTGTCTGAAATTGATAGTGCTTGGCAGACCACCCTCGCGAGCAGGGCTCCCACTTCGGAGCGTAGTGGGATCACAGATTTGTGTCCGACGACAACTCCTGTGGGAGCGAGCCTGCTCGCGATGAAGCGATAACAGCCAATGAAATTATTGAGGCAACTTCAGCTTATCCAACAGTCGATTGACCAACAGCTCGTTCAGCATGATCACCTGTTGCAGCGCCAGCAGCGGTTTACGCTCCGGGCCGCCTATGGAATGGGCGATGTTGCCGGCCATGGCATGAGCGTATGAAAGCGACGCGCTCGCCTCGACCAACAAGGTTTCGTCATCCAGCGACGGGTCGACGAGATAGACCGGGCGATTTTTCGGCGAGCTTGGCGCGGCTGCCAGGTCTTCGGGCTTGAGGTAGTAATCGAGGGCGCGGTCGGTGGCTTCTTTGACCTTTTGCGGGGTCAGCGCCGGGTCGTGGGGGATTTGGTCGGTGACGGGTGGGTTGGGTGTGATTTTGAACATGGATGAAACTCCTATCGCAGTTTAGGAAGCCATCACGCTCGCTACCAAACGAGTGGGTGGTGGCCATACGCGGGTTGGTAGACCGGCTGCAATAGGAACCCGGCGCCCGCGAACGAGCCCCACGCATGACCACCATAAAGTCGAGCATCAGTTAAGAAACTCCAATCAGGTGTTGCCACACGGCTACTACAGACGGGCTACCAAACCCGATCACTGTTTTGCAGTGACCGGCAAACGATATAGCCCGCCCCATAGCCGTGTAAGCCGGCGGATTCTGGCGTAGGCGTAGGTAATGGCGCAAGGAGTTGTAGCCGTTATGGCGTAACGGCTCGTGTAGTTTAAACGCTGGTATCCGATGATTTTTAAGTGCTGGGATCACCTCTGACAGGCTGGTTGGTTTGATGTCGTTTGAACGAGAGCTTTCGCGAGCAGGCTCGCTCCCACATTTGGATTGGGTGCATCAGTGGGGGATTGGTCGGCTCGGAGGTCGCCATCGCTGGAAAGCCAGCTCCCACAGGGATTGAGTTCAGCCGGTAGATAATCGTCGGTTGTCAGGGCGTCATCGCGAGCAGGCTCACTCCAGTTGGATTGGGTACATCCGTAAGAAACAGGTCGGCTGTCAGACCGCCTTCGCGAGCAAGCTCGCTCACAAAAGCAAAGCAGCGCAGCTGCCCGCGGCGAAGCCGCACCACTCAACAATGAGCGTTAGCTCGAGTGCTTTTGATCTTGCGTCACCGGCGACGTCGGAAGGCTGAGTGGAGGGATTGATCCGGGCGTGGGAGCGCAGCGACCGTCTGGCGCAGCCAGACACAGCGGAAGGAGGTGCAGCGAAGCAAACCGTAGCCGCTGCGCCCGGATCAGTCCCGGAGCGAAGGGACCCGAGCCTGCGAGGGCCGAACGCAGGAGCGAGCCTTTTCAGTTACCTTTTTGGCGTTTGAAAAAGGTGACCCGCCGTAAGGGCGGAACCCTAAGCAGCCGTTACCGCAGCAACGGATATGCCCTCAAGAGCCAAGATCAAAAACGCCCCCCTCACCCCAACCCTCTCCCCCAAGGGGGCGAGGGAGAAAGGGGGCTGATCTTCATGCGGTTTAAAATTTCGGCCCGGCTCAAAATCAATTGCGGAGAAATTCAGCCACCTTCTGCGCAGCACTCGCCAAATGATCCGAATGCGTAAAGCCAGAAGCCTTGAGCGGCTTCAAATCATGGTCCCCGGAGGCCAACCAAAACATCTCAATACTCGGCGATAGATCGTAAGCCTCGACAGCGTCCCGATTGCCGAGAGCATCCCGCTCACCTTGCACCATCAACGTCCGCGTGCTCAGCAAAGCCAAATGCTCAACCCGCGGCTTCTCCGGCTTGCCCACCGCATAAAACGGATACCCCAGACACACCAGCGCGTCTGCCGCCAACTCATCCGCCAGCAAACTGGCCATCCGCCCGCCCATCGACTTGCCGCCAACCGCCAAACCGCCAGCGACATGACGCCGCACAACCGCAAACACCTCCCGCCAGCAATCCAACAACTTCGCCGCAGGATTCGGCGGACGTTTAACCCCATCCACCCGCCGCTGCGCCATATACGGAAACTCAAACCGCAATACATTGACCCCAAGCCCGGCAAGGCGCCCGGCCATGTCGTTCATCCAGTCGCTATCCATCGGCGCACCAGCACCGTGCGCCAGGATCAACGTCGCCGAAGCCTCACCAACAGCCGCATCCCAAAGCCACCCATGATCACGCACACAGTGCGCCCATTGATCCCCGTCAATACTGGCCTTGTGCTGTTTGTCCATGCTTGCCTCGCTTTTAGTCTGCCTATAACTCCAGGCGAAGGATTCGCGCGGTTTGCGCGCGCTCACTTCGGCTGAACCGTGGATGGGGAACCATGAACACTTCTATCAGTACCGCCTACAACTACAAGGTGGTCCGCCAATTCGCCATTATGACGGTGGTGTGGGGCATCGTCGGCATGGGCCTCGGGGTTTTTCTCGCCGCTCAATTGGTCTGGCCGCAGCTCAACTTCGATTTGCCCTGGACCAGTTTCGGCCGTCTGCGCCCGCTGCACACCAACGCGGTGATCTTCGCCTTCGGTGGCTGCGCACTGTTCGCCAGTTCGTTCTACTCGGTGCAACGCACCTGCCAGACGCAACTGTTTGCACCGAAAATCGCCGCGTTCTGCTTCTGGGGCTGGCAATTGGTGATCCTGTTGGCGGCGATCAGCCTGCCGCTGGGCTACACCAGCTCCAAGGAATACGCCGAGCTGGAATGGCCGATCGATATCCTGATCACCATTGTCTGGGTCGCCTACGCGATCGTGTTCTTCGGCACGATCATGCAGCGCAAGACCAAGCACATCTATGTCGGTAACTGGTTCTTCGGCGCCTTCATCATCACCGTGGCGATTCTGCACATCGTCAACAACCTTGAGCTGCCGGTGAGTTTCACCAAGTCCTACTCGCTGTACGCCGGCGCGACCGACGCCATGGTGCAGTGGTGGTACGGCCACAACGCCGTGGGCTTTTTCCTCACCGCCGGCTTCCTCGGCATGATGTATTACTTCGTGCCGAAACAGGCCGAGCGTCCGGTGTATTCGTATCGCCTGTCGATCGTGCACTTCTGGGCGTTGATCACCCTGTACATCTGGGCCGGCCCGCACCACTTGCACTACACCGCGCTGCCGGACTGGGCGCAGTCGCTGGGCATGGTGATGTCGTTGATTCTGCTGGCGCCGAGCTGGGGCGGCATGATCAACGGCATGATGACGCTGTCGGGTGCCTGGCATAAGTTGCGCAGCGACCCGATCCTGCGCTTCCTCGTGGTGTCGCTGGCGTTCTACGGCATGTCGACCTTCGAAGGGCCGATGATGGCGATCAAGACTGTAAACGCCCTCTCCCACTACACCGACTGGACCATCGGCCACGTTCACGCCGGCGCGCTCGGCTGGGTGGCGATGATCTCGATCGGCGCGCTGTACCACATGATCCCGAAAATCTTCGGCAAAGCGCAGATGCACAGCATCGGCCTGATCAACGCGCATTTCTGGCTCGCGACCATCGGCACCGTGCTCTACATCGCGTCGATGTGGGTCAACGGCATCGCCCAAGGCCTGATGTGGCGCGCAGTGAACGAGGACGGCACGCTGACCTATTCCTTCGTCGAAACCCTGGTGGCCAGCCATCCGGGCTTTGTCGTGCGGCTGATTGGCGGGGCGATTTTCCTGAGCGGCATGTTGCTGATGGCTTACAACACCTGGCGCACCGTGCGGGCCTCGCAGCCTGCCGACGTCGTCGCTGCCGCGCAGATGGCCTGAGGAGTCCGCCATGAAACACGAAACGATTGAAAAAAACGTCGGCCTGTTGATGTTGCTGATGGTGTTCGCCGTGAGCATCGGCGGCCTGACCCAGATCGTCCCGCTGTTCTTCCAGGACGTCACCAACAAACCGGTGGAAGGCATGAAGCCCTACACCGCGCTGCAACTGGAAGGGCGCGACATCTATATCCGCGAAGGCTGCGTCGGCTGCCACTCGCAGATGATCCGCCCGTTCCGCGCCGAAACCGAGCGCTACGGGCACTACTCAGTGGCCGGTGAGAGCGTATGGGATCACCCGTTCCTCTGGGGCTCGAAACGTACCGGTCCGGACCTGGCGCGGGTCGGCGCGCGTTACTCGGATGACTGGCACCGCGCGCATTTGTACAACCCGCGCAACGTCGTACCGGAATCGAAGATGCCGGCCTACCCGTGGCTGGTCACCCAAGCGGTCGACAGCAGCCACACCGAAACCAAGCTGAAAACCATGCGCACCCTCGGCGTGCCGTACACCGACGACGACATCAGCGGCGCGGTCGCCAGCCTCAAGGGAAAGACCGAAATGGACGCCCTCGTTTCCTATCTGCAAGTGCTCGGCACTGCGATCAAGAGCAAGAGGTGATTCATGATCATTGAAATGAGCACTGGCCTCATACGCGGCCTCGGCACGGTCGTGGTGTTCGTCGCCTTCGTTGGCCTGACATTGTGGGTATTCAACCGCAAGCGCACGCCGGAGTTTGCCGAAGCACGCTTGCTGCCGTTCGCCGACGAACCACTACCCGAAACACCTTCAGCCCCTGAAACAAGGAGTACCCGGCCATGACCACCTTCTGGAGTACGTGGATCTGCGTACTGACCATTGGCAGCCTGATCGGCCTGACCTGGTTGCTGATCGGCACCCGCCGGGGCGAGACCAAGGGCAGCGTCGACCAGACCATGGGCCACAGCTTCGACGGCATCGAGGAGTACGACAACCCGCTGCCGCAGTGGTGGTTCATGCTGTTCGCCGGCACGCTAGTGTTTGCTGTGGGCTATCTGATTCTGTATCCGGGCCTGGGTAACTGGAAAGGCATCCTGCCCGGTTACGAGGATGGCTGGACCGGCGTGCACGAATGGGAAAAGGAAATGAACAAGGCTGACGCCCGCTTCGGGCCAATCTTCGCCAAATTTGCGGCGATGCCGCTGGAAGAAGTAGCCAAGGACCCACAGGCGCTGAAAATGGGTGGCCGTCTGTTCGCCTCCAACTGCTCGGTGTGCCACGGCTCGGATGCCAAAGGCGCGTTCGGCTTCCCTAACCTCGCCGACAGCGACTGGCGCTGGGGCGGCGACGCCGAAACCATCAAGACCACCATCATGGGCGGGCGGATGGCGGCGATGCCAGCCTGGGGCGAAGTGCTGGGTGAAGCCGGGGTGAAAAACGTTGCGGCCTACGTGCGCCACGAACTGGCCGGCCTGCCACTACCCGCCGACAACAAGGCGGATCTGCAGGCCGGGCAGCAAGCATTCAGCACGACTTGCGTCGCCTGCCATGGCGCCACCGGCCAAGGCACTGCGGCGATGGGCGCGCCGAACCTGACGCACCCGGCCGGCTTCATTTATGGCACCAGTCTGACCCAATTGGAACAGACCATTCGCCACGGTCGCCAAGGACACATGCCAGCGCAGAACGAGCTGCTGGGCAACGATAAAGTACAACTGATTGCCGCTTATGTGTACAGCTTGAGCCATGAATTGAACACAGAAAAACTGATTACTGAAGACACCAAGAAATAGGCATTGCGTACATAACTGCCGCGGTTTTCTCGCTGCGGCAGTTTCCCGCCCCTTTGCGACGCATTGTCGCACCCCTCACACCCTCTCCTTTCGGAACCCCGGATTCGGGTCTACGCTTCATCGAAGCGGACCGGCTCGTTGCGGTCGTAGATTGATTTTGCGCGATGCGTTCGATGAACCGGCAGATGGATTCGCCGCCAACGCCAATGGATACCGGCTGTTGCGCCGATTGCCCTTCATCCTCCCGAATACGACGCTGGAACAGACGCCGTCGGCAGCGATCCGGACCACGCAGATTTTTCGTCCACTGCGACATTTTGTCAGAGGCCATTTTTGACCTTACGCGGCACATGGAAAGGCCGCAGAATCAGCGTTGGAAAGCATTGACTCAGGTCATGGCGCGTTGCAATGACCCCCTGCTTTATACATACTTGCGGCCGATTTTATCCCTATAAAAATACCCAAACCGTGGAACCTTAGAATGAGCACAGCAATCAGTCCGACTGCTTATAACTATAAGGTAGTCCGCCAGTTCGCCATCATGACGGTGGTCTGGGGGATCCTTGGCATGGGGCTCGGTGTCTTCATCGCCTCTCAACTGGTCTGGCCGGAACTGAACTTCGGTCTGCCGTGGACGAGCTTTGGACGCTTGCGCCCGTTGCACACAAACCTGGTGATTTTTGCCTTCGGTGGTTGTGCACTGTTCGCCACTTCCTACTATGTCGTGCAGCGAACCTGCCAGACGCGACTGATTTCCGATAGCCTCGCGGCCTTCACCTTCTGGGGCTGGCAAGCGGTGATCGTCGGCGCCATCATTACCTTGCCGCTGGGTTACACCACCACCAAGGAATACGCCGAGCTGGAATGGCCGATCGCGATTCTGCTGGCAATTGTCTGGGTCACCTACGGTCTGGTGTTCTTCGGCACCATCACCAAGCGCAAGACCAAGCACATCTATGTCGGTAACTGGTTCTACGGCGCGTTCATTGTCGTGACCGCGATGCTGCACATCGTCAACCACATGTCGCTGCCGGTCAGCCTGTTCAAGTCGTACTCGGCCTACTCCGGTGCCACTGACGCGATGATCCAGTGGTGGTATGGCCACAACGCGGTGGGCTTCTTCCTGACCACCGGTTTTCTCGGGATGATGTACTACTTCGTGCCGAAACAGGCCGAACGCCCGATCTACTCCTATCGGCTGTCGATCGTGCACTTCTGGGCACTGATCACCCTGTACATCTGGGCCGGCCCGCACCACCTGCACTACACCGCCCTGCCGGACTGGGCGCAGTCGCTGGGCATGGCAATGTCGATCATTCTCCTGGCGCCAAGCTGGGGCGGCATGATCAACGGCATGATGACCCTCTCGGGCGCCTGGCATAAATTGCGCACCGACCCGATCCTGCGTTTCCTCGTGGTATCGCTGGCGTTCTACGGCATGTCGACCTTCGAAGGGCCGATGATGGCGATCAAGACCGTCAACTCGCTGTCGCACTACACCGACTGGACCATCGGCCACGTACACGCCGGTGCTCTCGGCTGGGTAGCGATGATCTCGATCGGCGCGATCTACCACATGATTCCGAAACTGTTCGGCCGTGCGCAGATGCACAGCACCGGCCTGATCAACGCGCACTTCTGGCTCGCCACCATCGGCACCGTGCTCTACATCGCCTCGATGTGGGTCAACGGCATCACCCAGGGCCTGATGTGGCGTGCAATCAACGATGACGGCACCCTCACCTACTCGTTCGTCGAAGCACTGCAGGCCAGCCACCCGGGCTTCATCGTCCGCGCGCTGGGCGGGGCGTTCTTTGCCAGCGGCATGCTGCTGATGGCGTACAACGTGTACCGCACCGTCCGTGCGTCGGACCCGGTTGAAGCCGAAGCCGCCGCCAAGATTGCCGTCGTTGGAGCTCACTGATGAAGCATGAAGCTGTCGAGAAGAATATTGGCCTGCTGGCCTTCTTCATGGTCATCGCCGTCAGCGTCGGTGGCCTGACCCAAATTGTTCCGCTGTTTTTCCAGGACGTCACCAACAAGCCGGTCGAGGGCATGAAGCCGCGCTCGGCGCTGGAACTGGAAGGCCGCGACGTCTACATCGCCAACGGTTGTGTCGGCTGCCACTCGCAGATGATCCGCCCGTTCCGCGCTGAAACCGAACGCTACGGGCACTATTCGGTTGCCGGTGAAAGCGTCTGGGACCACCCGTTCCTGTGGGGTTCCAAACGTACCGGTCCGGACCTGGCCCGTGTCGGCGGTCGTTACTCCGATGACTGGCAACGTGCGCACTTGTACAACCCGCGCAACGTGGTGCCCGAGTCGAAAATGCCGGCGTATCCGTTCCTCGTGGAAAACAAGCTCGACGGCAAGGAAACCGCGAAAAAAATGGAAGTGTTGCGCACCCTCGGCGTCCCTTACACCGACGAAGACATCGCCGGTGCACAGGATGCGGTGAAGGGCAAAACCGAAATGGACGCGCTGGTGGCCTATCTGCAAGGCCTGGGCACCATCATCAAAAGCAAACGGTGAATCTGATGGATATCGGGATGATTCGCGGCCTGGGCACCGTTGTCGTGATGGTGGCCTTTATCGGTCTGGCATTGTGGGTGTTCAGCCCCAAGCGCAAGTCGGAGTTTGAAGACGCGACCTTGTTGCCTTTTGCGGATGATCCCGAAGCCATCAAGCACGTCGAGCAAGCTTCTAGGAGTAACAAAGAATGACTACATTCTGGAGTCTGTACGTCACAGTCCTCAGTCTCGGTACGATCTTCGCCCTGACCTGGCTGTTGCTGTCGACCCGCAAGGGCCAGCGCAGCGAACAGACGGACGAGACGGTCGGCCACTCCTTCGACGGGATCGAGGAGTACGACAACCCGCTGCCGAAATGGTGGTTCATGCTGTTCGTTGGCACGATCATTTTCGCCTTGGGCTACCTGGTGCTGTACCCGGGTCTGGGCAACTGGAAAGGCCTGTTGCCCGGTTACAACTATCTGGATAACGAGAAGCAGACCGCGTTCGCCAACGGCCAGACCGGCTGGACCGGCGTACACGAATGGGAAAAGGAAATGGCCCGTTCGGACGCCCGCTTCGGCCCGATCTTCGCCAAGTTCGCGGCGATGCCGATCGAAGAAGTCGCCAAGGACCCACAGGCACTGAAAATGGGCGGCCGACTGTTCGCCTCCAACTGCTCGGTGTGCCACGGTTCCGACGCCAAGGGTGCCTACGGCTTCCCTAACCTGACAGACGCCGACTGGCGCTGGGGCGGCGAGCCGGAAACCATCAAGACCACCATCATGGGCGGCCGCCACGCGGTGATGCCGGCGTGGGCGGAAGTGATCGGCGAGCAAGGCGTGGCCGACGTGGCAGCGTTTGTCGTGACCAACCTCGACGGGCGCAAACTGCCGGAAGGCACCAAGGCCGATCCGGCCAACGGGCAAAAACTGTTCGCCGCCAACTGCGTGGCCTGCCACGGCCCTGCCGGTAAAGGCACCCCGGCCATGGGCGCGCCTGACCTGACCCATCCGGGCGCGTTCATCTACGGCTCGAGCTTCGCGCAACTGCAGCAAACCATCCGCTACGGTCGTCAGGGCCAGATGCCGGCGCAGGAACAACTGCAGGGCAACGACAAGGTGCACCTGCTCGCGGCGTATGTTTACAGCCTGTCCCACGGTGAAAAAACACCGGAAGCGAACGCCGAATAAGGCTGACGCTCGATGTAAAAAAGGCCCCGCCAGTTTCGATTGGCGGGGCCTTTTTCATACTGGCATTCACGCTTTGAGACATTTGGTTGATGGACCGGTGCAGCGCTGCCCTGTAGGTTTTTTTTACCGCGATAAACCGCATCGCGGATAACCTTCAAGGATGAAGCCGAATGTTGAACACAGACGAACGTACGCTGCAAACGCAACCACAGCCTTACCCTGATGATCAGTCACCAGCCACAACATCGGCACAACCCGAACAATCAACATCGCAAAATGCCCTGAGCCCCCCCGGTAACGGTGGCGGTCTGGACGGCCTCGGCGGAGGCAGATTGCCCTGACAGGCCCGCGAGTCGCACCTGATGCTTCCCAAACTCAGCGCCCCTCTCCTATGGCGTGGGGTGGGCTTTCGCCAGTGCCGTTATGACAGTGACAAACCGATCGTCTGCAAATCAGTTTTTCGATTGCTGGGAAAATCCGCAGTAGTAACGTTCTACTTAATATCCTTTGGAGGGCGGACATGATGGCCATCACGATCATTTCTAACGGCGAGTTCAATCGGGACACCTGTGCCGCCAAAAAAGCCGCGCATCAAGGTCCCGTCATCATTACCGACCGGGGCAAGCCTGCCCATGTACTGCTTAGCATCGAGGAGTACCATAAACTGACCGGCAGCCAGGCCAGCATCGTCGAGCTTCTGGCGATGCCGAGCACACTGGAAATCAAGTTCGAAGCCGAACGTGCCGTTATTACCCCCCGTAACGTTTACCTTTCTTAATGCCCAGTCACCGGCGGTTTTTTTTCATGGGCGTTGGGCAAAGATTGAATGCACCGCAACGGTGTCGATCAGCGTCCGGTCACGCCACTGGTTGTTCTTCACCAGATAGATTTCCAGCTGCTTGCGGTCATCGGTAAAACTGGCGGTCAGATACGTCTGCTGAGAGGTACTGCCACTCAAGAACATCGGCACGCTCCCCTTCCAGTAGGCGTCCCCTCCGTCCTGATGCCAATGGCCGGCAAAAATGGCTGTCACCTGATATTTGTTGATCATGTCCAGGAAGCGCTTGTTTTGCTCCGGGGCAACTTTATCGCCGAACGGTTTATGCATATTGATGATGATGGCGTAGCCCCCGATCCGGGCGAGTCGGAGGTCGTTTTCCAGCCAGTCCAGCGCGTTATTGATTTGAAACGTTGTCGGGTTCAGTGGGTGAGCAATTCGGGTGGTATAAGATGGATCGTTATTGAGCTGAACCATGTGAACTTCACCTATATTCTTCGAATAAGCGAGGCTGCCTGAATAGGTTTTGCTTAAAAATCCACTGGTGATTTGCAGGTCAAAGCTGTCGACCCGACCTTCATGATGCTCTTTGAACTCGACGATACTTCCCGCCGCACAACTATTGCTAAAACAATCGTCGACATTATTTTCATAGTCGTGGTTACCCAAACCGTACAGGTACTCACCCTTGAAGTGTTTGTCCAACATCTCCCTCATGAACGAACGTTGCCAGCCATGTCCAAAAGCGGTTATATCGCCGTTGATCATCAAAGGGACCTGCGCTTGAGTACCATGTTGATTTCTGAAGTCGGCGATGCTCGCCAACTGCGTTTCCACCAGCCACTTGGAGCGGGCGTCGAATTCGGAATCGGGTTCGAAGTCCCCGCTGTCCGTCTTGTCTGTCCACGGGTATTGCGTATCCGATGCAAAAACCATGTGCTTCGGCGTACCCGTTACAGCCTGAGCGGAGGCACCGGATGCCAATAAACACACACTTAGCACGGCGCTCGCAAACTTATTGAAAGGCATACATTAAACTCCATTTAAATTATCTACAGGCGAACCACTTTCGCCCCAAAAGAACTTATTCGAAAACAAGACGAAGTACAAAGCACCAACCCATGACAATTAATTAGTTATATTTCAGACACACAAACCAACAAGCGCCAGAACGACTGCTCAATGCGTGACGAACATTGCCTCAACAACTAAACACAACAAGCCTTCTCAACCATACATAACGTTTTCTGCCATTGAAAACGTGCAGATGCCTCCATTGAGCCAAGCCGGTTTATAGTCAGGCAGCACCGGCAGCGGCGGTGGACTGGTCAAGCCGTGGAATACTCAAGGAGCTGCGTGGCAAAAACCGTCCATACTCAACAAGTCAATTGATCTGCGTCAGGCTTTCACACGATCGCTACACCATCCGCACCCTTTACCCAACGCGACCAAAGGTCGCACCCTTGAGCCAGAGCGACAGGCGTATCATCGCGCCACTGCAACAGCCCTTTTTGACCTTGGTTGGCACGTATCGACCAAGGCATTTTTCCACTGCCGTGGGATGCAATGATGAGCAACCAGATTCCGGTACACGACGTCACACCGCCGAGCAAAAACCCGAACAACAGCGTCGACCTTTACGCCTCGCGTGAAAAAATCTACACCCGCGCCTTCACCGGCCTGTTCCGCAATCTGCGGATGCTCGGCGGTGCGGCGTTGTTTCTGCTGTATTTCGGTACGGTGTGGCTGAACTGGGGCGGCCATCAGGCCGTGTGGTGGAACCTGCCGGAGCGCAAGTTCTTCATTTTCGGCGCGACGTTCTGGCCGCAGGACTTCATCTTGCTGTCGGGCCTGTTGATCATTGCCGCGTTTGGCCTGTTTTTCATCACCGTGTATGCCGGACGGGTCTGGTGCGGGTACACCTGTCCACAAAGCGTGTGGACATGGATTTTCATGTGGTGCGAAAAGGTCACCGAAGGCGACCGCAACCAGCGCATCAAACTCGACAAGGCGCCAATGAGCGCCAACAAGTTCCTGCGCAAAGCGGCCAAGCACGCGCTGTGGCTATTGATTGGTTTTGTCACCGGCATGACCTTCGTCGGTTACTTCTCGCCGATCCGCGAACTGGTCATTGAGTTCTTCACCGGCCAGGCCGATGGCTGGTCGTACTTCTGGGTCGGTTTCTTCACCCTCGCCACCTATGGCAACGCCGGCTGGTTGCGCGAGCAGGTGTGCATCTACATGTGTCCGTATGCGCGCTTTCAGAGCGTGATGTTCGACAAGGACACGCTGATCGTTTCCTACGACCCGCGCCGCGGCGAAAGCCGTGGCCCGCGTAAAAAAGGCATCGACTACAAGGCGCTGGGCCTGGGCGACTGCATCGACTGCACGATGTGCGTGCAGGTCTGCCCGACCGGCATCGACATTCGCGACGGCCTGCAGATCGAGTGCATCGGCTGCGCCGCGTGCATCGACGCCTGCGACAGCATCATGGACAAGATGGATTACCCGCGCGGCTTGATCAGCTACACCACCGAACACAACCTGTCGGGGCAGAAAACCCATAAACTGCGGCCACGCCTGATCGGTTATGCCGTGGTGTTGCTGGCGATGATCAGCCTGCTGGTCACGGCGTTCTTCATGCGTTCGCTGGTCGGTTTCGACGTCAGCAAGGACCGCGTGCTGTACCGGGAAAACGCCGAGGGCCGGATCGAAAACGTCTACAGCCTGAAAATCATGAACAAGGATCAGCGCGATCACACCTACATGCTGCAAGCCGAAGGTCTGCCGGACCTGCGCCTGCAAGGCAAGCGCGAGATCAAGGTGGCTGCCGGCGATATCGTCAGCATGCCGGTCGAGTTGTCGAGCGCACCGGAACGACTGCCATCGAGCACCAACGAGGTGAAATTCATCCTCAAGGATGCCGATGACGACAGCGTCCACATTGAAGCCAAGAGCCGATTCATCGGCCCGCAAATTCGTTGAGAGAACTGCATATGTCTGCCGCAAACGCTGCAAGCCCCTGGTACAAGCACCTCTGGCCATGGATCATCATCGGCATTCTGGCCTGCTCGGTGGCGCTGACCCTGTCGATGGTGACGATTGCGGTGAACAACCCGGACAATCTGGTCAACGACAACTATTACGAGGCCGGCAAAGGCATCAACCGTTCGCTGGACCGTGAACTGCTGGCGCAAACCCTGAAAATGCGCGCGGCGGTGCATCTGGACGATGTCACCGGTGAAGTCGACCTGCGCTTGAGCGGTGACAGTCAGCCGAAGACACTGGAATTGAATCTGATCTCGCCGACGCAGCCGGAGAAGGATCGCAAGATTGTTCTGGCTCGCAGCGAGAGCGAGACCGGGCGTTACATCGGTCAGTTGAATGACAAGGTTGAAGGTCGGCGGTTTGTCGAGTTGCTGGGCAGTCAGGATGAGCATGTGTGGCGCATGTTCGAAGAAGAACTGGTCAGCCATGACAAGGATTTGCTGCTGGGCGATGAGCCGTTGCAGGGTGCGGAAGACCTGAAAAAGTGAGTCAAGGTCAAAAGCCCCTCACCCTAACCCTCCCCCCGAGGGAGAGGGGACTGATCTTCAGCGCTTCGGGGTCTTGCGGATGACCGTAACAATGTCGGCGACTGACACCGCTTTGATCGTTCCCACTCTCCAGCGTGGGAACGCAGCCAGGGACGCTCTGCGTTCCAGCCGAAGCGGACGCGGAGCGTCCGGGGAGGCATTCCCACGCGGAGCGTGGGAACGATCATCGGAACGCGCACCATGACCACCCCGCTCGCCTGCTACCACTGCGCCCTGCCCGTCCCCTCCGGCAGCCGCTTTACCGCCGTCGTCCTCGGGCAACCGCGCGAATTCTGTTGCCCAGGCTGTCAGGCCGTGGCCGAAGCCATCGTCGCGGGTGGCCTGGAAAGCTATTACCAACACCGCAGCGAAGCCTCGGCCAACCCCGAAGCCCTGCCGGTGCAATTGACCGACGAACTGGCGCTGTACGACCGCGCTGACGTCCAGCAACCGTTCGTGCGCCACGAAGGCGAGCTGGCCGAAACCACGCTGTTGATGGAGGGCATCAGTTGCGCCGCCTGCGGCTGGCTGATCGAGAAACATCTGCGCACCCTGCCTGCGGTTGCCGAAGCGCGGCTGAACCTGTCCAACCACCGCTTGCACGTGCGCTGGGCCGATGCGCAACTACCGCTGAGCCAGATCCTCGCCGAACTCCGCCACATCGGCTACGCCGC
The DNA here is from genome assembly GCF_043496865.1 of Pseudomonas retamae. Classification (NCBI taxonomy): domain Bacteria; kingdom Pseudomonadati; phylum Pseudomonadota; class Gammaproteobacteria; order Pseudomonadales; family Pseudomonadaceae; genus Pseudomonas; species Pseudomonas retamae. The sequence goes on along the minus strand of NZ_JBIEIL010000010.1, from coordinate 91,870 downwards.
CCACCCCTATCAGGCCGACCGCGCCAGTGAACAACTGGCCAGCGAAAACCGCCGCGCCCTGCGCCAGCTCGGCGTCGCCGGGCTGTTGTGGTTCCAGGCGATGATGGCGACCATGGCGACGTGGCCGGAATTCAACATCGACCTCAGCCCCGAGCTGCACACGATCCTGCGCTGGGTCGCGCTGTTTCTGACCACGCCAATCGTGTTTTACAGTTGCGCACCGTTTTTCAAGGGGGCGATGCGCGATCTGCGCACGCACCACCTGACCATGGACGTGTCTGTTTCATTGGCGATTGGTAGTGCTTACATCGCCGGCATCTGGACAGCGATCACCGGTGTCGGCGAGTTGTATTTCGATGCGGTCGGCATGTTTGCGCTATTCCTGCTCGCCGGTCGCTATCTGGAACGCCGCGCCCGCGAGCGCACCGCTGCCGCCACCGCGCAACTGGTCAACCTGCTGCCGGCTTCCTGTTTGCGGCTGGATGCCAACGGTCAGAGCGAGCGCATCCTGCTCAGCGAACTGCACGTCGGCGAGCGGATTCTGGTGCAGCCCGGCTCGGTCCTGCCGGCGGACGGCAGGATCATCGACGGCCAGTCGAGCATCGACGAGTCGCTGCTGACCGGCGAATACCTGCCGCAACCGCGCACGCTCGGCGATGCCGTGACCGCCGGGACGCTGAATGTCGAAGGCGCGTTGACCGTCGAGGTTCAGGCGCTGGGCCACGACACGCGCCTGTCAGCGATCGTGCGCCTGCTCGACCGCGCCCAGGCCGAGAAACCGCGACTGGCAGAAATCGCCGACCGCGCCGCGCAATGGTTCCTGCTGTTGTCGCTGATTGCTGCTGCCGCCATCGGCCTACTGTGGTGGCAACTGGATGCGTCGCGGGCGTTCTGGATCGTTCTGGCGATGCTGGTCGCGACCTGCCCGTGCGCACTGTCGCTGGCGACGCCGACCGCGCTCACAGCCGCCACCGGCACCTTGCACAAGCTCGGTTTATTGCTGACCCGCGGGCATGTACTGGAAGGCTTGAACCAGATCGACACGGTGATTTTCGACAAGACCGGCACCCTCACCGAAGGCCGCCTGGTGCTGCGCTCGATCCGCCCCCTCGGCGCGCTCGACAGCGAGCAGTGCCTGAGCCGGGCCGCTGCCCTGGAAAACCGTTCGGAACACCCGATCGCCCGCGCTTTCGGCCGTGCGCCGTTGGCCGCTGATGAAGTACACAGCACGCCGGGGCTAGGCCTTGAAGGCTCGGTGGCCGGGCAGCGCTTGCGCATTGGTCAGGCAGACTTCGTTTGCGCGCTGAGCGGTGCCAGCGTCCCATCGATGCCGAATGAAGCAGGCCAATGGTTGCTGCTCGGTGATGAAGCCGGTCCGCTGGCGTGGCTGGTACTCGACGATCGCCTGCGCGACGATGCCCCCGCCCTGCTCGCCGCGTGCAAGGCGCGCGGCTGGCGCACCCTGCTGCTGTCCGGCGATAGCTCGCCAATGGTCGCCAGCGTCGCCGCCGAACTGGGCATTGACGAGGCTCGCGGCAGTTTGCGCCCGGACGACAAGCTGCAAGTACTGCAACAACTGCACAAGGAAGGCCGCAAAGTGCTGATGCTCGGCGACGGCGTCAACGACGTGCCGGTGCTGGCGGCGGCCGACATCAGTGTGGCCATGGGCTCGGCGACCGATCTGGCGAAAACCAGTGCCGATGCAGTGCTGCTGTCGAACCGCCTCGACGCGCTGGTGCAAGCGTTCACATTGGCACGGCGTACCCGTCGGGTGATCATCGAGAACCTGCTGTGGGCCGCGCTGTACAATGGCCTCATGTTGCCGTTCGCCGCCCTCGGCTGGATCACTCCGGTGTGGGCCGCGGTCGGCATGTCGATCAGTTCGCTGACCGTGGTGCTCAATGCCCTGCGCCTGACTCGCCTGCCGGGTCCGCCGCACACCAGCACCCGGGCAGAAACCCGCCCGCTACCGGCCTGAGCCGCGCGGGCCTGGAGTACCGATGCCAGCTCTCTACGTGATGATCCCCGCTGCACTGCTGATCGTGGCGATCGCCGTGTACATCTTCTTCTGGGCGGTGGACAGCGGCCAGTACGACGACCTCGACGGCCCGGCGCACAGCATTCTGTTCGATGATCAGGATCCGAACCACACCGCTGCCGTGGACGAAGCCAAGGCCGGCAAACCGGACGACAAGGCGCCACCGCATGCTTGAACTGGCGCCACTGCTGGTTTCCGCCCTGATTCTTGGCCTGCTGGGTGGCGGCCACTGCCTGGGCATGTGCGGCGGCCTGATGGGCGCACTGACCCTGGCGATTCCCAAGGAGCAGCGCAGCCGGCGCTTTCGTTTGCTGCTGGCGTACAACCTCGGGCGGATTCTCAGCTATGCCACGGCCGGCCTGCTTATCGGCCTCGCCGGCTGGGCGGTGGCCAACAGTCCGGCGGCGCTGTTCATGCGTGTACTGGCCGGATTGCTGTTGATCGCCATGGGCTTGTATCTCGCCGGTTGGTGGAGCGGGCTGACGCGTATCGAAAGCCTCGGGCGTGGACTGTGGCGTTATATTCAGCCCGTGGCCAATCGCTTGTTGCCGGTGTCGAGCCTGCCGCGTGCATTGGTGCTCGGCGCGCTGTGGGGCTGGCTGCCGTGCGGGCTGGTTTACAGCACGTTGCTGTGGTCGGCGAGTCAGGGTAATGCGCTCGATAGTGCCTTGCTGATGCTTGCGTTTGGCCTGGGGACCTGGCCGGTGTTGCTGGCAACCGGGCTGGCGGCGGAACGGGTCACCGCGATCTTGCGCAAGCGCAGCGTGCGTATGGCCGGTGGGTTGTTGGTGATTGTGTTTGGTGTCTGGACCCTTCCCGGTCCGCATCAGCATTGGCTTATGGGTCATTGATCGGCGGTGCGGCCTTCGCGAGCAGGCTCGCTCCCACACTGATCGCATGAACACCACAGATCTCATGTGGGAGCGAGCCTGCTCGCGAAGAGGCCCGCACAAACAATACAAATCCCCTGTTGATGCAAATCAAGATGCCCCGCCGCCCCCTCCCCTAGACTCGCCCACACTGCCAGCCTATCCGGGGGAATGCCCGCATGCTCGACGCCATTCGTTGGGACACCGATTTGATCCGCCGCTATGACCTGGCGGGGCCGCGCTACACCTCGTATCCGACCGCCGTGCAATTTCACGGTGAGGTCGGCACCTTCGATCTGTTCCATGCCCTGCGCGACAGCCGCAAAGCCCAGCGCCCGTTATCGCTGTACGTGCACGTGCCGTTCTGCGCGAACATCTGCTACTACTGCGCCTGCAACAAGGTCATCACCAAGGACCGCGGACGCGCCGCACCGTACCTGCAGCGGCTGGAGCAGGAAATCCAGCTGATCGCCTGTCACCTTGACCCGGCCCAGAAAGTCGAGCAACTGCACTTTGGTGGCGGCACGCCGACTTTCCTCAGCCACGACGAACTGCGGCAACTGATGGCGCACCTGCGCAAGCATTTCAATCTTCTGGACGATGACTCCGGCGATTACGGCATCGAAATCGACCCCCGCGAGGCCGACTGGTCGACCATGGGCCTGCTGCGCGAGCTGGGTTTCAACCGCGTCAGTATAGGCCTGCAAGACCTCGATCCGGCCGTGCAGCGCGCCGTCAATCGCCTGCAAAGCCTGGAAGAAACCCGCGCAGTGATCGATGCCGCGCGCACGCTGCAATTTCGCTCGATCAACATCGACCTGATCTACGGCCTGCCCAAGCAGACCCCGGACAATTTCGCGCGCACCGTCGAGGAAGTAATCAGCCTGCAGCCGGATCGGCTCTCGGTGTTCAACTACGCGCATCTGCCGGAACGCTTCATGCCGCAGCGGCGGATCAATGGCCACGAACTGCCTGCGCCGGCGCAAAAGCTGGAAATGCTCGAACGCACCATTGCGCAGCTCACCGCCGCCGGCTATCGCTACATCGGCATGGACCACTTCGCCCTGCCCGACGATGAACTGGCGATTGCCCAGGAAGAACAGACCCTGCAACGCAACTTCCAGGGCTACACCACCCACGGCCATTGCGACCTGATTGGCCTGGGCGTTTCGGCGATCAGCCAGATCGGTGACCTGTATTGCCAGAACACCAGCGATCTCAGCCAGTACCAAAACACCTTGGCGAGCGCACAACTGGCGACCAGCCGTGGCCTGGTGTGCAACGCCGACGATCGTTTGCGCCGCGAAGTGATTCAGCAACTGATCTGCAATTTCAGCCTGCAATTCGCCGACATCGAGCAGCGGTTCAACATCGACTTTCAGGGCTATTTTGCTGAACTGTGGCCGCAACTGCAGGGCATGGCCAACGATGGCCTGATTGAACTGGATCGCGAGCGGATCAGTGTGTCGCCGGCCGGGCGCCTGCTGGTGCGCTCGGTGTGCATGGTGTTCGATGCGTATCTGCAACAACAGAACCGTCAGCGCTTTTCGCGGGTGATCTAGTTTTTGGTGAGCAAGGCGCCGACCTTGAGGTTCTGGTCAGGGGTCATTGCGGACTGGCCCATGACTTTGGACAGGGCCAGGTTGGCGGTGACCACGCCGCTGTTCAGCGCGGCAATGGCCCCGCGCAGGGCGGCAAGCTTGTTGATTCGTTCTTCGTTGGACAGGGTCTTGTCAGCCATGACCTTGTTCATCTGCGCCTTCTTTTCAGCGATCTGTTTTTGCAACTTGCGGATCATCTTCAGCAATTGCTGGATGTTTTCCGGCAGGCCGCTGTTGTCGATATCGCTGTTTTCACCGCCGACGCTGGCGGCCTTGGCGATCGACGCACCGGACAGCGACACTTTGACGCCCTCGACCAAGGTCGGGGTTGCGGTGTTCAACGCGTCAGCGTCGCGCTCGTTGGCGACGTCGTTGCCGGCGACCTCGAGCAATGCCGGAACGCCGCTGTTACCGGGGCTTAGCGTGCCAATGGCAGTCATCGGATCCTTCCTTTCATGCGGTCTGATACCTGTTTATCGGCCGCTTTTGCGCTGACTTGATGTCTGTGGGACAACGCCTTCATACGCTGGCCTGAAGGTCCCTCGGTGAGTTACCCTTACGTCTTATGTGTGTTTTCCCACAAGGATTGAAGAAATGTCCGAGCCAGTCAAACTGCGCGCTCACACCCAGGCCCATTGCAAGGATTGCAGCCTGGCCCCGCTGTGTCTGCCACTCTCGCTGAATCTGGAAGACATGGATGCGCTGGACGAAATCGTTAAACGCGGCCGCCCGTTGAAAAAGGGTGAATTCCTGTTCCGCCAGGGCGACACGTTCGATTCCGTTTATGCAGTACGCTCCGGCGCTCTCAAAACGTTCAGTCTCAGCGACAGCGGCGAAGAACAATTGACTGGCTTCCACCTGCCGAGCGAACTGGTCGGCCTGTCTGGCATGGACACCGAGAAACACCCGGTATCGGCCCAGGCACTGGAAACCACCTCGGTCTGCGAAATCCCTTTCGAACGCCTCGACGAACTGGCCCTGCAACTGCCCCAGCTGCGCCGTCAGTTGATGCGCGTGATGAGCCGGGAAATCCGCGACGACCAGCAAATGATGTTGCTGCTGTCGAAGAAAACCGCCGACGAGCGCATCGCCACGTTTCTGGTCAACCTGTCCGCACGTTTCCGCGCCCGCGGTTTCTCGGCCAACCAGTTCCGCCTGAGCATGTCGCGCAATGAGATCGGTAACTATCTGGGCCTGGCGGTGGAAACCGTGTCGCGGGTGTTCACGCGTTTTCAGCAGAACCAACTGATCGCCGCCGAGGGCAAGGAAATCCACATCCTCGACCCGATACAGCTGTGCGCGCTGGCCGGTGGCTCGATCGAAGGCTGATCACGACCCGCGGTTGAGCGAATCGTTTCAGCCGCGGGTATACTGCGCTGTTTGCAGCCCTGCCAGGACACCTCGACGATGGTCTTCGACTCCTTCGACATCAAATCCCTTATCCGCCCTGTGATCGACTTCCCGAAACCGGGCGTGATCTTTCGCGACATCACCCCGCTGTTCCAGTCGCCGACGGCGCTGCGCCTGGTGATGGACAGCTTCGCCCACCGCTATGTCGAAGCCGACTTCACCCACATCGGTGCGATGGATGCCCGCGGTTTCCTGATCGGTTCGGTATTGGCCTATCAGTTGAACAAGCCGCTGGTGCTGTTCCGCAAGCAAGGCAAACTGCCGGCGGACGTGCTCGCCGAAGGCTATGCCACCGAATACGGCGAGGCCTTTCTGGAAGTGCACGCCGACAGCCTGTGCGAAGGCGACTCGGTGGTGATGTTCGATGACCTGATCGCCACCGGCGGCACGCTGATCGCGGCCGCCAACCTGATCCACCGCATGGGCGCGCGCGTGCATGAAGCGGCGGCGATTATCGACTTGCCGGAGCTGCAAGGCTCGCAGCGTCTGCAGGACATGGGCATTCCGACATTCTGCCTGACGCAGTTTGCCTTGACCGATAAATAAGCAGCGCCTGTTTAAACGCCTTCGCGAGCAAGCTCGCTCCCACAGGGGAACGCAATTCAACTGTGAGCGAGCTTGCTAGCGAAGGGAGTCAGCAGGCACACCGCAAGGCCTCAAGCCCCATCTTTCTTTGATCGCCAATGTTGATCATCAAGCCATCGAATACTTCAACTCAGCGATCTGGATCTGGCTTGATCGCGATATCAGGTACCGGCTGGTAGAACGGTCCATAGTCCAACAGCAATTCCTCCCCCTTCTTGATATCCGACAGCGCTACGTAGAACGTGAGGTTTTTCCCTACCGCGATGGAGATGACATTGTTCGATTTCCACACGGGTCCGCTTTTCAGTTGCGAAGTGTTGATCAGGCTCAGAGTATTCCCCGTGTGCAGCCCGCTCACGGTGCGTTCACCCGAACGTGTACCGAAAATATAGGTCAGCACAGCCTCGGAACCTTGCTTGCGTTGTTCCTGAAACAACGACGCCTCTGATGGGTGGTATTTGCCCGCATAAGGTCCGAGCACTTCAAACTGGGCAATATCGCGCCGCGCCCATACCGAAGCGCCGCGGGCCGGCCCGCCATCATCCAGCGCGGTGATCACTTCCACGCTTTCATCAAATCGGGACTGGTGTTGTCCCTCGCTACGCAGCCAGTCTTTGATCGACGCCTTGATCTGAGTCGAAACCCGCGTCTTCGTCGCACTGTCGAGTCCGTCAAGCAGGCCATTCCAGTAGGCGATACGGATTTCCTCAATGGGCCCTTCAAGTGACCGGGTCAAGCTGAGTCTTGGGTCTGCCGGATCCTGCAGAATCGGCAGCGTATTGTCGATCTGATGGCGACGTAATGGCGTAGAGACACCGGGCTCAATCTTGATCACAACAGGCTCGACCGCCGACGAGGGGCCGGGGACTTCTGCATCCTGTGGCGTATCGGTCCACCTGGCCTGATCCGCCGCCTTCGGCGGCGGCGGATCCAAAGGATCTGATGCTGGCCGCTTTCGTGTCGTGCTCGCACCAGCCTGCTCCGCCGCGACATGTTGCTCCGCTCGATCGAGACGGCGCATGGTGCCCTCTTTCAAGGTGCCGTCTGCATCAACCAAAGTTGCCCAACGGCTCGGGTTGAGCTCGTATTTGCGCATGAACTCCTCAGGTGTCATTGAGTTGTCAGGCTGCTCGAACTGCACTCGCCATTGGTGTAAATGGTCGTCGGTAATCGTTTTGTAGCTGCGACCGGCCAGCCTGTTCATCAGCGCCTCGCCGCTGGGGGTCAAACGGCCATTTAGCCCCACATACGATTTCAGCCGGTCGGGATCAAGGTGGTAGTGGTCAGCAAAGACTTTCCTGGTCATTGCATAACGCGCCTGCTGGGTCATGCTCTGCCAACGACGAATGTTGACTTCGCTTATCTTGTTGAAAGGCATGTCAGCAGGGCGATCACGCACAATCACCCCAGTAGCACTCAGCGTGCCATCAGGCTGTACGTAATGTTCGAAGGTTTTAGGGAAGAGATTATGCTTTCGGGCAAACTCTTTAGGGGTCAGCCTTAACCGCTTCTTGAGCCGTAATGCCTCCCAGGCCCGCAAATGTTCAGCGGTTACCGCGGTTGTTTTGGCGTCCTGGCCCGCTTCGGCAACGTCAGAAGACGGCGTGGTGTTCTGCCCTGCCCGATCCAGACGCCGCACCGCTTCATCTCTTAATGAACCGTTGTCATTAACGAATCTTTTCCATTTGACTGGATTCAGTTTGTTGCGCCTGACGAATTGTTCTGGCGTGACAGCGTCGTCCGCACTGGCCATGAGCTTGCTCCAATCGCGTAAATGCTCATTGGTAATCGGTTCGTAGATACCACCGTCTGCCTTGAACAAAAGCGTCTCACCAACCGCAGTCAAGCGCCCGTCCGCATACACGTGGTTTTTCAGTGTTCCCGGGTGTAAATGGTACTGACCGGCAAACCCTTCCAGGGTCGTTGCGTCTCGCACTGGTTCTGACATGCCTTGCCAGTTGCGGACGTGCGTAGCCGTCACCATATCGAAGGGCAGGTTGGCGGGGCGGTCGCGCACCAGCACGCCGACGTCACTCAGCCGGCCGTCAGCCTGCACATAGTGGGCAAAGGTTTTCAAAGACAGGTGGTTCTGTTGGGCAAAGCCTGCCGGGGTCAACCTGCGCTGCTCTTGCGGTGAATGCGCCTCCCAGGCCCGCAAATGCTCGGCAGTGATCCTGTTCCTGTGCGTACCCGGCGCCTGGACCGGCGGTAGTGCGAGGTTTTTCTTCGCCTGTTGCAGACGTTGCGCAGCCGCCTTTCTCAAGGAGCCATCAGGCTTGACTTGATACCTCCACAGATTCGGGTTCAGCCCATGCTGACGCAGGAACGCCTCCTCGGCAATCGGTCCATCCGCTTGGGCAAAAAGCTTGCTCCACTGAAGCAAATGCTCATCGGTAATCGCCTTGTAGGCGCCCCCATCCGCCTTGAACAATAGAGCTTCTCCGGCGGGTGTCAGCGTCCCTTTGCTCCGTATGTACGACCTGAATGTATTGAGAAACAAGTGGTGATGTGCGGCAAATCCATCAATGGTCATTGCATCGCGCGCCGGCTGTGTCATGTTTTGCCAATGACGGACGTGCTCGGCGGTTATCTCATTGTAGGGCGAGTCCACTGGACGGTCTCGCACCAGCACGCCCGTAGCGCTTAACTGACCGTCAGGTTGTACAAAGTGCTCAAAGGGTTTTATGGACAAATGATGTTCCTGCGCAAAACCCTTTCGTGTAACCCGCAATTGTTCCTCGGCTGACAGGGCTTCCCACGTTCGCAGATGTGCGCCCGTGATTCTTTGCGGGCGTGAAGGGCCTGCTGCAGGCTCGGTGGTGCTGATCCGCGCGACACGTTGCAGAGCAGCTTTTTTCAGAGAATCATTGCTGTGGACGTATTTCTCCCAGAGTCGTGGATCGAGCCCGTGTTGTTGCCTGAACTGCCCTGCCGTAACTGCGTTGTCAGGTTGCTCGTATAGCGCCTTCCACTGGCGTAAATGGTCATCGGTGATTTTGTTATAGATGCCACCCCCCTCCCGATACAGCAGCGATTCACCTTGGAGCGACAGGCTGCCATCGACGTGTACGTGATTTTTGAACGTCTGCGGCTGCAGGTGATGATGAGCGGCAAATCCTTCCTGGGTCATCGCATCGCGCGCTTGCTTACTCATGGATTGCCAGCTACGAACGTGCGCTGCAGTGATCGTATTGAAGGCCGTCCCGATAGAGCGGTCACGCAGGAGCAGTCCCGTAGCACTTAGCTGGCCGTCAGCGTTTACGTAATATTCAAAGGTTTTTACAGAGACGCGATTCTGACGTGCAAAGCCTTGGCGGGTGAGTGTCAGCTGTTCCTCGCGCGACAACGCCTCCCACGCTCGCAAATGTTCAGCGGTAATATTCCCGCCGCCGGATAAACCCAGGCGTTGCCATTGGTCACCGTGAACATGCTGGATCAGCAACTCGGTTTGCCGGGTATTGTGATAAACCCGCGCCTGAACGACGCCGTCTTCCGTGCGCGTGACCTGTCGCACTTGGTACACAGCCGTTTTACCCCGGTTATCAATATGGCGTACATGGGAAAGATGCCCATCGGCTGCAACATAGACACCCTGGCTGTTGCGCGTAAGTCCGGCGATACGGGATTCGGGCACGGCGAGGCGAGCGTAGCGCTTATGACTCAGCCCCTGCGCCTCGTCTATGTGGGCTGTCCAGACCTGGCCTGCAACAGCCTGGGTCGCAACCTCGAACGCCTCGAGCGGACTACCGAAAGGCCTCATGGAATCGGCGTCAAAGGCGTACCAATGTCCGCCCCTGAGGACCGCGGCGACCTCCAACTTCTGTCCCGCTACATACACCCCCCCTGTTGCCGCTGCGTCGTACTGTTTGCTGACCGCCTTCAAGACATCGTAACTGGCGGCGCCCCCCCTGAGCCTGTTGATCGCTCTGGCGCCTTTGGACAGTACGTACAAACCTCCAATACCGGCAAGCTTGGCCAAATCTCCCAACCCACTGACGGGATTGAGCAATTCTATGGCCGATACACCAATAACATTGACCGACCTTGAGACTTTGGCTCCGGCAGAAACGGCAGTACGTCCGATCTTGAGGAGTTTTCCGGCAGTGGCGGCGCCAGCGGTGAGGAACCCGAATACGTCCAGCAGCAGATCAAATACGCCCTCGCCATAACGACCATCCCGAAGGTTGACTATCGCAGCCCGAAAAGGAATCAGGTTCAGCACAAAATCGTTCAAGGGCTTGGGAGCGAAATACTCGTCCAAAGGGGTTTGCCCGCGTGCCAGTTGCTTGATTGCTGGATCATCAAGATCAAGGTGCTGGACAAATACATCGGCAATGCAATGGGCTCGATCGCTGTTGAAGCTGTTCAATAGCGAGTCGTCAAAAGATCGCTCGCGATCCAGATCATTTCCGGTATCACGTGGTTCAAGCGCTTTGGTCGTGAAGTATTTGTTGCCTTCCCTTGATTCCCTGCTCTTCGCTTTGTTCAAATTCGCCCGTTCAATCGCACCTTTGTCGAAGTTGATTTCGTAGGCTTGAAAGCTTCCACACAGTTCGGTCCTGAGGAGCAGCCAGGGTTCTTTTTGTTCCGGGCTATTATTGAAAAAACCGTCGGTGGTATACCAACTTTCCTGGAAAAAGCTGAGTTTTCCAAATTGCAGATTTTTCCTGTCTGCCAATGGAAGCTGCGCGATCATGTGCCTGACCGTTGTTGCCACTGCGGATTTTTTCGCTCTGATTGCAATGGCGAACTGTTCTTCGAAAGCTGCCAGTACACCGAATGTCGGATTGTCGTTTATTGCCCCCAGCGGGAGGCGAGGGTCGCTGGACTTGAGGGGCCGCAGATTGGGCAAGTCCATCATGGCGTAATCCAGGAGCGAATGAGTACCGGCAAATCCGCTTTGCCCGCTTTCCCCGCGATACGTATCTGTACTGAGCGCCTTCACCTCAAACAGCGCACCTAAATCACCGAATCGCTTCTTCAGGATTGCCAGTGCGATGTCTTTGCGCGTTGATATCTCCTTGATGAGTACGCTGGAGGCGGTGAGCCGATCATCAAGTTGTGCGTTGAATGCATTTCTCGCCGTTTCAAGTGTCGCGGCAATGTAGGTGTCATCGTTGGATTTTTTTATCACTCCGTCAGCTATTGCCCAATCGACTACCGCAGTAGTCTGGGCGCGTTGAGTGGCGGCGGAGTCGATCTGGCGGAATTGGTCAGCATCATTCATGACCTGAGCAAACGTCATGTCGAGCACCTTGCCCGGCTGCAAAGCCTCGATCGTCATTGCCGCGATCGTCAGGTTGGCCCAGGCCTGGCTGCCAATTGTTACGCCAGGGGGAACCCGGTGAATCAAAAAAGTCGGCGCCGTTCGGGCCAGCAAGATGCGGGCACCGACTTTTGCCAATACGGCGCTGGTGCGACCGGTCGAGCTCAGGTGCTCAGCAAGTCCATCCACGACCGCGCGAGGAGCTTCTCCCCAGAACTGCTCACTGGCCAGATCAAAGCCAGCGATTTTATTGCGAACGGGAGCGACGATTGACTCGGGATCCATCTGCAGAGCAATCCCGGCCAGCAGATAATCCGTCACGCTGCTATCGCTTTCTATGCCCTGCATCTTCTGTTGCAGCGCTTTGCCCATCAGTTGCCCCTGTGGGGAGGCGACCAACGCTTGGAGCATCTGCGCCGGCTCATGCTGGAGCTGTGTCGGCACAGAGTGGCAATAATTCAGGAACTCGAGCACACCGCCTTTGGTTTGCATGACCAGCGGCTGATCACCCGAATGGTGTTGATGGCTCATTGTGAAAAGACGCAAGCGGCGTCGTTCGTCTGCGTTCAAAGGAATAGACCATGACAGCGCTCCTCCCAGATTGCCCAAGGGGCGCACCTGGGCAGTGGCGGCTTCGGCAAGGTCCGGACGCATCGTCGAGTGATCACGCAACGGAAAATCCCCGCTTGATCGCTCAGGCGTGGTCAACGGATCGTCTTTGTCGGCTGGTGGGTCTGCCTGTTTATCTGGCGTACGGGCTAAAAACGGTAGACGTGAGGGTGCTGGGGTAATGCCGGTCATGAAAAATACCTGTCCATGGTAAAAAATCATCCTGCTGTGCTGCTCTCAGGGAATGTACTTGCCAACCCGTGATGCAGTCACCTCACGCCCGCACTGAATTTGATTCAAATTATCTTCGCTGTCATCCAGACAAGCTTGCTCACAGCAGCCTCACGCGCTGAGTCAAAGCCCCATCTGCTTGCTGATGATCTCGTTCATCACTTCCCGCGTGCCCCCGCCGATTGAAAGTATGCGGTTATCCCGATACAACCGCTCCACCAGACTTTCGCGCATGTAACCGAGCCCGCCGAGAATCTGCACCGCTTCGCTGGTAATGCGGTCGGAGGTGTCCGTGGCAAAGTTCTTCGCCATGGAAATTTCCTTGATCACGCTCTGCCCCGCCGCCATCTTCGCCGCTTGCCGATAGGTGAATTCCCGCGACACTTCCAGCGCCGTGGCCATTTCGGCGAGGCGATGCTTGATCACTTGAAACTTGCCGATCGGTTTGCCAAAGGCCTCACGCTCGCGCGCCCATTTCAGGCTCTGTTCCAGTGCAAGTTGCGAGGTCATGTTGGCCATCAGCGCCAACGCCAGACGTTCGCTCTGGAAATTGCCCATGATGCAGGCGAAGCCCATGTTTTCGGCACCGATCAGATTGCCCAGCGGCACTCGGCAATCGTCGAAGAACAGCTCGGCGGTGTCCGACGCCCACCAGCCCATCTTCTTCAACGAGCGGCCGACGGTGAAACCCGGCGTGCCCTTCTCGATCAGCAGCAGGCTGATGCCGCCGAAACCCGGCGCACCGGTACGCACCGCGACCGTGTAGAAATCGGCGCGCACGCCACTGGTGATAAAGTTTTTGCTGCCACTGACCCGGTAGCTCTCGCCGTCACGCACGGCACGCGTCTGCAGGTTGGCGACGTCGGAACCGCCGCCGGGTTCGGTCACCGCCAGGGCACTGATCTTCTCGCCGCTGAGCACTTGCGGTACCACCTGATCACGCACTTCAGGCCGTGCCCACTTGACGATCGGGGGCAAGCCGATGTCCAGCGAGCCGAGCCCCGCCACCAGGCCACCAGAGCCGCAGCGCATCAATTCCTCGCTGGCGGCGACCTTGGCAAACAGATCGCCCGCATGGCTGCCACCGAGGGCTTCGGGATAACCGATACCGAGGATGCCCGCCGCGCCGGCCTTCAGGTACAGCTCACGCGGGAAGCTTTCGGCTTCTTCCCACTGGTCGACGTCCGGCAGGATCTCGCGCTCAACAAAACGCCGGACGCTGTCGCGGACCAATTGATGGCTGGGGTCGAAGTATTCCTGGAAGGCAGGCATGGGCGAACTCCACGGAGGGGTTCGCCGAACTTAACCGAGCGCTTGCTTGGTTTTCAACACAATTGTGCGGAGTCAGTTAAACCGAGGCGCGCCATTCGCGAGCAGGCTCGCTCCCACAGGGGATTTGTAGTGCACACAGACCCCATGTGGGAGCGAGCCTGCTCGCGAAGGCGTCAGAACAGACACCGCATGATCAGAGGGAAATCGGTTTGCGCCCGGCAAACGAATGCGCCAGCGTGCCGCCGTCGACCAGTTCCAATTCGCCACCCAGCGGCACGCCGTGAGCAATCCGCGAGGCAATCAGACCCTTGTTCTGCAGCAGTTGCGCAATGTAATGCGCGGTCGCTTCACCTTCCACCGTCGGGTTGGTCGCGAGGATGACTTCGGTAAACGTGCCCGCTTCTTCAATCCGCGCCATCAACTGCGGAATGCCGATCGCCTCAGGCCCGAGGCCATCGAGCGGCGACAAATGCCCCTTGAGCACGAAATAACGTCCACGAAAACCGGTCTGCTCGACCGCGTAAACGTCCATCGGCCCTTCGACCACGCACAGCAACGTGTCGTCGCGGCGATTATCGGCGCATTGCGGGCACAGATCGTCTTCGGTCAGCGTGCGGCATTGCCGGCAATGGCCGACCCCTTCCATGGCCTGACTCAGCGCCTGGGCCAGACGTATGCCGCCGCTGCGATCGCGCTCGAGCATCTGCAACGCCATGCGCTGGGCGGTTTTCTGACCGACGCCGGGCAAGGTGCGCAAGGCGTCGATCAGTTGGCGAATCAAAGGGCTGAAGCTCATGGGGAAAAGTCCGACAAAACAACGAGACGCGGTTTATACCCGCGCCTCCGGCCAGCGTCAAATGCTCAATCCTCGGCGACCTTTACCACCAGTTTGCCGAAATTGCGCCCTTCCAGCAGACCGATAAACGCCTCGGGCGCCTGCTCCAGACCTTCGACCACGTCCTCGCGGAACTTGACCTTGCCATCACGCACCCACGGCACCATGTGGCTGATGAATTCCGGCTGGCGATCGCCGTAGTCGTCGAAGACGATAAAGCCCTGAATGCGCACGCGCTTGGTCAACAACGTGCGCTGCAACATTGGCAGGCGATCCGGGCCTTTCGGCGCTTCCGAAGCGTTGTACCCGGCAATCAGGCCGCACAACGGAATGCGCGCCTTGGGATTGAGCAACGGCACCACCGCATCGAAGACATGGCCGCCGACGTTCTCGAAATAAATGTCGATGCCCTCGGGGCAGGCCTTGGCCAATTGCTCGGCGAAATCGTCCGCCTTGTGGTCGATGCAGGCGTCGAAGCCCAATTCCTCGACCACGTATTTGCATTTCTCGGCACCGCCGGCCACACCGACCACACGCAGGCCTTTGATCTTCGCCACCTGGCCGACCACCGAGCCGACCGCACCGGAAGCGGCGGCGACCACCAGGGTCTCGCCTTCTTGCGGCTGGCCAATGTCCATCAGGCCCATATACGCGGTCATGCCCGGCATGCCCAGCACACCGAGGGCCATGGACGGACTCGGCAGGCCGGCGGGAATCGGGATGATGTTACGGCCGTCGCTGATGCTGTGGCTTTGCCAACCAGTCGCGCCGACCACCAGATCGCCCTTGTGGAATTTCGGATGACGCGAATCCTCAACCCGGCTGACCGCGCCGCCGGTCATCACTTCACCGATCTGCACTGGCGCGGCGTAGGACGGTGCATCGCTCATGCGCCCGCGCATGTACGGATCGAGCGACAGGTACAGGGTTTTCAGCAGCACCTGACCGTCTTCGAGATCCGGCAACGCTTCGCGCTCAAGACGGAAATTCTCCGGGGTCGGCGCACCGGTCGGGCGCGAGGCGAGGACGAAGCGTTGGTTGAGGGTGAGAGGGTCGGACATGTCAGCGTCTCCTGGGAATTGGAATTCGGCGGTATAGGGAGCAGACCGTTGTGGCTTTGGTGTGTTCGATGTTTCTTCAGTTGTGCCGAGGTTAGTTCATTCGCGAGCAGGCTCGCTCCCACAAGGGAATGCATTCCAAATGTGGGAGCGAGCCTGCTCGCGAAGGCGTCAGTCCAGCCGGCACATGTCCACCAGGCAGAAACAAAAATGCCAGGCACGATGCCTGGCATTTTGTGTAGCTCATCTGCCGCCGGTTGGCGAATCAGAATGGCAGTTTCATCCCCGCTGGCAGGTTCATGCCGGCGGTCATGCTGCCCATTTTTTCCTGGCTGTTGGCTTCGATCTTGCGCACCGCGTCGTTGACGGCGGAGGCGACCACGGCTTCGAGCATTTCCTTGTCGTCTTCGCTCATGCCTTCGACCAGGCTCGGGTCGATGGTCACGCTCTTGACGTCATGACGGCCGGTCATCACCACGGTGACCATATCGCCGCCGGCCTTGCCGATGACTTCGGCGTTGGCCAGTTCTTCCTGCATCTTGGCCATTTTTTCCTGCATCTGCTGCGCCTGCTTCATCAGGCCGGCCATGCCACCTTTCATCATGGTAATCACCTCAAATGTACTTGGATCAAAACAGCGCCCGGCGAAGTCGGCCGGGCACCTTCAGTTATTAGCCTTGGGTGACCAAGGCGTCGACAGGTTCAATAGTATCGTGTCGCACCACCGCGCCGAACTGCTGAACCATCTGCTGGATGAACGGATCGCCGTGGATCGACTCCTCCGCCTCGCGCTGACGGTTGGCACGGCGCCGTGAGGCCGCCTGGGCCGGAGTTTCCTGCTCGGGCTTGATCAGCTCGATGGTCAGGCTCAGCGTACGCCCGTGGAACTGGTTCAGCGCGTCATTGAGACGGCGCTGCTGGGTGGCGTTGAACAGCGCACTGTGCGCCGGATCAAGGTGCATCAGCCAGTGATCGCCATACACCGCGATCAGCGTGCAGTTGGCGGCGATGCTGCCGGTCATGCCGGAAATCGGCAGTTTCGGAAACAGCTCCAGCCATTGCGCTGCCAGACCGGTGGCCGGGGCCGCAGCCGGTTCAGGCTCGGGTTCCGGTTCGGGGTCGGCGGCGTGTTCGCTGGCCAGTTCGTCGAGGTAGCTATAGGCCGAATCGATGTCCGGCTCGATGTAGTCCTCGTCCAGCGGCGGCTCGTCATCCAGATCAATGCCCGGCGTGGCGGCATCGACATCAGCAACCGACGGCTCGGGAATCGGTGCAGCGGCCCACTCCGGCGCATCCGGTACGACGCTGTCCGGCGTCGGCAGCGGCATCGGCGGCAACTCGGGTTGCTCGGCGGCGGTTTCCAGCACCGGCTCGACGGCGGGTTGCTGCGCCGGCGCAGGCTCGGCCTCGGCTTCTACCGGGTCGTTCCACGGCAGATCAACCACCGCTTCGACGGCCACGGGCTCAGGCTCTGCCACGGGTTCCGGTTCAGCGGCTGCAACTGGCGCGGGCGCAGCGGCCGGCACAGGTGCGGCCACTGGCGTCGGGGCTGGCGCAATGGGCGCGACGACCACCGGCGCAGGCTTGGGCGCGGCAGCCACGGCGTTTGCGGAATCAACTGTGGCCTGGCTGATCCCCACTGGCTTTAGCGGCTGCCTCGGGGCGTCCGCCGTGTCGGCCGGTCGGAACGCCAGCATCCGCAGCAAGACCATCTCGAAACCACCGCGCGGGTCTGGCGCCAGCGGCAAGTCGCGACGACCGATCAAGCCCATCTGGTAATAAAACTGGACGTCTTCGGCCGGCAACGCGTGGGCCAGCGCCAGCACGCGATCACGGTCGCCGTGGCCATTGTCGACGCCTTCCGGCAATGCCTGGGCGATCGCCACACGGTGCAATACGTTGAGAATTTCCGAGAGCACGCCGTTCCAGTCAGGGCCCTGCTCGGCCAGATGCCGCACGGCTTCGAGCAACGCTTTGGCGTCGCCTTCGATCAATGAATGCAGGACGTCATAGACCTGCCCATGATCCAGCGTGCCGAGCATCGCCCGCACGTCGGTGGCAAGGACCTTGCCTTCACCGAAGGCGATGGCCTGATCGGTCAGGCTCATGGCATCACGCATCGAACCGTCAGCGGCGCGACCGAGCAGCCACAATGCATCGTCTTCGAACGGCACGTTTTCCGCCGTCAGCACGTGGGTCAAATGCTCGACCACCCGCTCCGGCGTCATGTTCTTAAGGGAAAACTGCAGGCAGCGCGAGAGAATCGTTGCCGGAAGTTTCTGCGGATCGGTGGTCGCCAGGATGAACTTGACGTACGGCGGCGGCTCTTCGAGGGTTTTCAACAGCGCATTGAAGGAATGGCTGGAGAGCATGTGCACTTCGTCGATCAGGTAGACCTTGAAGCGCCCACGGCTCGGCGCGTACTGCACGTTATCGAGCAGCTCGCGGGTATCTTCGACCTTGGTCCGGCTGGCGGCGTCGATCTCAATCAGGTCGACAAAACGGCCCTCATCGATTTCCCGGCACACCGAGCACTCGCCGCACGGGCTGGAGGTGATACCTGTTTCACAGTTCAGGCATTTGGCAATGATCCGCGCGATGGTGGTCTTGCCGACCCCACGCGTGCCGGTAAACAGGTACGCATGGTGCAGCCGCTGGCTGTCCAAGGCATTGATCAGAGCCTTGAGCACATGGGTCTGGCCGACCATTTCGCGGAACGAGCGCGGACGCCATTTACGTGCAAGAACCTGATAACTCATCGAAAACCGTCGCAACGAAGGAAGCTGAAGCGGCTAATGCTAGCGGAGCAAGGGCAAAATTGCATCCGGTGTCCGCGCCTAAAATGGCTAAGCTGCACAAGCAGAGGCTTTTATCGGCTCGGGATCGGGAATTACCGGAGCGTTTATGCGGTGGGCCATGGGGGCATTGCTGGGTATCAGCCTGAGCGCGACGGCGGTCGAACCGCCGCTGCGCTTCGCGGTGTCCGACAGCTGGGCGATGCCGATGGTGCAACTCGAACGCAATCGTCCGACCCAGGGCATCCTCTACGACCTGATGCTCAGCCTGTCGACGCAGGTCGGCGTGCCGGCTGAATTCATCGTGCTGCCCCGCGCCCGCGTGCAAAACGCCATGGAAAATGGCGAGATTGATGTGCGCTGCTATGCCGCCCAGTCGTGGCTGCCGAATCAGTCCGGCGATTACCTCTGGAGCGTGCCGCTGCTGTTCCAGCGCGACCTGCTCATCAGCCGCAAGGACCAGCCTGCGGCCACCGATCCCGCTCGCCTGCCCCGCCAGGCCATCGGCACGGTGCGCGGTTACAGCTACCCGACCCTGCAACCGCTGTTCGAAGCCGATCAACTGCAACGCGAAGACGCGCGCAATCAGGAACAAGTGCTGGAAAAACTGCTGGCCGGGCGCTACCGCTATGCCGTGAGCAATCAATGGACGCTGGACTGGTTCAATCAGCGCCTGCTGCCGGTCCAGCAACTGCGAGCGGTGGCCGTGCTGCAGGAGCAGGAGGTGGGGTGTTACGTGAGGAATGATCCGAGCGTGCCGGTGCAGCGGATATTACGCACGTTGCTGCGGATGAAGATGTCGGGGGAGATTGAGGAGATTATCCGGCTGTACACCGGTAACCCCGAAAACAACCGATAACACTGTGGGAGCGAGCCTGCTCGCGAAAGCGGTCTCACAGTCAACTCATCTCTGGCAGGTCTGACGCCTTCGCGAGCAGGCTCGCTCCCACAGTTGATCCAGGGTGCTGGCCAAATCGCAGACACAAAAAAACCGCAGTGGGCGAAACCCATGCAGTTCTGGTTGAAGCGTTAGATTGTTCGTTAAGGTGGCAACCCCACCAGCCACACCCCGGCACACAATGTTCCCGCTGTGGCTGCTGCCTTCCGGCTCTGACCAGGTTCACGGGTAATCGTTGCGGGGGGACCGATGGGGTCACCATAACGACGCTTGCCTGTCGGCGAGCCGCGCCATTGTACCTGTCTGAGACGAAGTTACAACCCTGGTTGCAGATTAAAAATATCAAGGGGCTCAAGCACTTGCTATTGCGCCTGGAGCACCTCGTCCGCCCGCCCTCCCGCCTGCTGGATGACCAGATGGATGAAGTGCAGCTTGGCAATCGCCGGCGCTGGCAGCACGAACGGGTAGAAATCCGGCTGCCCCATGCTGCGCGACAATTCGTTGAGCATCCCGGCCAGTTCGATCCACGCGTTGACGAATGACAGAAACGCCGCGCCACCGGGATGCTCCGGGTCGTACAGCGTGCTGGATGGAAACGGTTGGTAGTCGAAGTCCATTTCCCGCGCGCTCATGCCAAAGCCCAGCGCAGTATCCACGGCGTCCATCATGTGCAGGTAATGCGCCCAGGTTTCCGCCCAGTCTTCCCACGGGTGCATGGTCGCGTAAGCGCTGACGTACTGCTGCGGCCAGTCCAGCGGGGCGCCCTGCTGGTAATGCCGGTCGAGCGCTTCGGCGTAACTGGCGCGCTCGTCGCCGAACAGGCTGCGGAACGCGCCGAGCCAAGGGCCGTTGGCGATCAGGCGATCCCAGTAATAGTGGCCGACTTCGTGGCGAAAATGCCCGAGCAGCGTGCGATAGGGTTCATGCATCTGCGCCCGCACCTGCTCGCGATGGGCGTCGTCGGCTTCCTTGATGTCGAGGGTGATCAGGCCGTTGGCATGGCCAGTCATCGGCGCGTTGCCTTCGAGGTCAATGCCGATGAAGTCGAAGGCCAGCCCGGTTTCTTCGTCGACGCTTTTCGGGATGACCGGCAGGCCGAGGGTGATCAGTTGCGCGACGAGGCGGCGTTTGGCGATTTCGACTTTGCGCCAGCGCTCCGGATTCTCCGGGACGGAGAGATCGGGAATGGTGCGATTGAGACTGCAGGCGATGCACAGGTTGTCGTGCTCGTTTGCCGGCAGCAGCCAGTTGCACGCAGCGGCTGTATCGAGGTTGGCGCAGCGGCGAAACAATCCGGCGTCGGGATCGGCATCCAGGGTCCAGGTACCGGCCTGCGGCCCCGGTTGCAGGGAGGTCAGGCGGCTTTCTTCGGGTTGATAGCCAAGCAAGGCGTTGCACGCCAGGCACTGGCTGTTGCGAAAGAACAGCGACTGCCCGCAGCGGCACGGCCAGATTTTGCTGTTGCGTGAAGACCCGGCCATGAACGGCGCGATGATGCGGGAACTGAGCTGCTCGAAGAAGCGGTGCATGGCGATCTCTCCCTGGGACTGGCCAAGACTAGATCATCCTGGCGCGAAGATTGTTCCCACGCCTTCTCGACTGATCGTTCCCACGCTCCGCGTGGGAATGCCGCCCCGGACGCTCCGCGTCCGCTGTGACGCAGAGCGTCACGGGATGCGTTACCACGCGGAGCGTGGGAACGATCAGTTGGGGGGGGGGGCGTGGGAACGATCAGGTCGAGCTCATACGGAAATACCGTGGGTTTTGAGAAAAGCGATAAACGCCTCTTCATCCATGACCTTCACGCCCAGCTCATTAGCCTTGGTCAGTTTCGAGCCGGCACCGGGGCCGGCGACCACGCAATGGGTCTTGGCCGACACCGAGCCCGCGACTTTCGCGCCGAGGCTCTCCAGATGCTCCTTGGCGACATCGCGGCTCATCAATTCGACCTTGCCGGTCAGCACCCAGGTCTCGCCGGACAACGGCAGGCCTTCGACGACTTTCTTCTCGCTCTGCCAGTGCATGCCGAAATCACGCAGCTGTTTTTCCGATGCTTCAGCCAGTTGCCGATGCTCGGGAACCGCGAAAAACTCGCGCACCGAATTCGCCTGCTTCTCCGGCAAGGCCTGGCGCATGTCCAGCCAGTCGGCCATCATCACGGCTTCAAGCGAGCCGAACTTGTCGGCAAGTTTCTGCGCGCCACCCGGGCCCACCGAAGGAATATGCAGCTTGTCGAGAAACCCACCCAGCGTGGTGCTCGCGGCGAACTCGGCGCCCAGTTCGCCCTGATCCTGAATCTGCAAACCGTGGCCAAGCAACTCGCTGATGACCTGCTGGTTATGCGCATCTTCAAAGAAACTGTGAATCTCGTGAGCCACTTCCAGACCGACGTCCGGCAGGTAGGTCAGCACTTGCGGCAGGGCCTGTTGTACCCGCTCCAGCGACCCCAGCGAGCGCGCCAGCACCTTCGCCGTCTCCTCGCCAACATCAGGGATGCCGAGGGCGTAGATGAAACGCGCCAGGCCCGGCTGTTTGCTGTCCTCGATGGCCTTCAACAGCTTGTTGCTGGACACCTCGGCAAAGCCTTCCAGATCGACGATGTCGTCGAACTTCAGCGCGTACAGATCAGCCGGGGAATTGACCAGACCTTCGTCGACCAATTGTTCGACGCTCTTGTCACCCAGCCCTTCGATATCCATGGCCCGGCGCGAGACGAAATGAATGATCGCCTGTTTGAGTTGCGCGCCACAGGCCAGACGGCCGACGCAGCGATACACCGCACCTTCGCTGACGGTTTCCTTGCCCTTGCTGCGCTTGATCAGTTGCGTGCGCTCGACATGAGAACCACAGACCGGGCAATTCTCTGGAATGGCCACTGCTCGCGCGTGTTCCGGGCGACGCTCGGTGACCACTTGCACCACTTGCGGAATCACATCACCGGCGCGGCGAATGATCACCGTGTCGCCGATCATCAGCCCCAGTCGCGCGACTTCGTCCATGTTGTGCAGCGTGGCATTGGCGACGGTAACGCCGGCGACTTTCACCGGCTTCAAGCGCGCCACTGGCGTTACTGCACCGGTGCGGCCGACCTGGAATTCCACGTCGAGCAGTTCGGTGAGCTCTTCCATGGCCGGGAATTTGTGCGCGATCGCCCAGCGCGGCTCGCGGGCGCGAAAGCCCAGTTCGCGCTGGTCGGCAATGCTGTTGACCTTGAACACCACGCCGTCGATTTCATAGGCCAGCGAGTCACGCCGCGCGCCGATGTCGCGGTAGTAATCCAGGCATTCGTCGATGCCCTTGGCCAGTTTCAGTTCGTGGCTGATCGGCATACCCCACTTCTGCAATTGCTTGAGGTTGCCGATGTGGGTGTCGGAAATGTCGTGCGAGACCTGGCCGATGCCGTAGCAGCAGAATTCCAGCGGCCGGTTGGCGGTGATCTTCGAGTCGAGCTGGCGCAGGCTGCCAGCCGCGGCGTTGCGCGGGTTGGCGAAGGTCTTGCCGCCGATTTCCAGTTGCGAGGCATTGAGGCGCTCGAACCCGGCCTTGGACATGAACACTTCGCCGCGCACTTCCAGCGTCGCCGGCCAGCCTTCGCCGTGCAGCTTGAGCGGGATGTTGCGCACGGTGCGCACGTTGACGCTGATGTCTTCACCCGTGGTGCCGTCGCCACGGGTGGCGCCACGCACCAGCACACCATCCTGATACAGCAGGCTGACCGCGAGGCCATCGAGTTTTGGCTCGCAGCTGTACTCCACGGCCGCCCCGCTGCCGAACAGATCGCCCGCGGGCAGGTCGAGGCCTTCGGTGACGCGGCGATCAAACTCGCGCATGTCGGTTTCTTCGAAGGCGTTGCCGAGGCTAAGCATCGGCACTTCATGCCGCACCTGAGTGAACGCGGTGAGCGCCACGCTGCCGACGCGCTGGGTCGGCGAGTCGCTGGTAATCAGTTCCGGGTTGGCCGCTTCCAGCGCCTTGAGCTCGTGGAACAACCGGTCGTACTCGGCGTCCGGAATGCTCGGCTCGTCGAGAACGTGGTAGCGGTAGTTGTGCTGGTCGAGTTCAGCGCGCAGCTCGAGGATGCGGTTTTTCGCGGCGGTCATGGTGGTCTCTCATAAAGCAAAAGAGCAGCCGAGGCTGCTCAATCATTCTGCCGATCGTCCCGTTAAACAGGAACAACCTTTTGTATCAACGCTTCTGGGTCAGGGCACGGCGCTCGAATTCGACGATGCGCTGGCGGTAGTGCTCGATGGTCTGCGCGGTCAGAACGCTGCGCTGGTCATCTTTCAGTTCGCCATTGAGTTCCTGAGACAGCTTGCGGGCTGCGGCCACCATCACGTCGAAGGCTTGCTTCGGATGACGCGGGCCTGGCAGGCCGAGGAAGAAGCTCACCGCCGGGGTGCTGAAATGGTCGATGTCGTCCAGATCGAAAATGCCCGGTTTGACCGCATTGGCCATGGAGAACAGCACTTCACCGTTGCCAGCCATGCTTTCGTGACGATGGAAAATATCCATTTCGCCGAAACGCAGACCGCTTTCGAGGATGTTCTGCAACAGCGCCGGGCCTTTGAAGCCGGCTGGATCGCGGCAGATCACGCTGATCACCAGGACTTCTTCGGCCTGCGGCTGATCCTTGTCGGCCACCGCCGGCGAAGGCTTGCTGTCTTCAGCGAAGTCGTCGTCACGGCTGTTGAAGCTCGGGCCACCGTCCAGATCAAGGTCAAGGTTCAGGTCGCCCTGTGCCGGACCGTTGCTGCCCCGCTTGCCACGTTTCGAACCGGATTCGCGCGGCTCGCGGGCTTCACGGGCCGGCATGCTCACCGACGGCAGATCGTGCTCGTCCAGTTGCGGTTCCTTGTGCGTGTCCAGTACGCGGGCCGGGCCCAGCAGCTCGGCGCTGCTGTCCTCGTCCGGCAGGTTGGACAGACTTCGGTCAAGACGGAATTTCAGTTTTCCCTTGCCGCCGCGCATACGGCGCCAGCCATCGAAAAGAATACCGGCTATCACAATGATGCCGATGACGATCAGCCACTCGCGCAGACCGATTTCCATGTAATCCCGTGCCTCTATAAAAAATGCTGAAAAATAAGGGGTTTACACTGCGTAAACCGCTTTAAAACGTGGCGCCAACTCTATGTTCTGACAGGCGTTTTGCCCACGTATACGAAAAATTGACATTAAACTAGCACGACCAAAGGCAACTTTACACCGTCTGTCTCAATGGCTTGCGCGAATATGTCGAATCGCCAGCTCATTCGCCTCGGTAAAAAAGTCCTACAGACCTCGATTACCTTTCCGACGCACGCCGCATCAGGCGTCCACCATCGCCATCGCCTCCTCGACATCCACCGCCACCAGCCGCGAACAGCCCGGCTCGTGCATCGTCACGCCCATCAACTGTTCGGCCATTTCCATGGCGATCTTGTTGTGGGTGATATAGATGAACTGCACGGTCTGCGACATCTCTTTGACCAGGCGTGCATAGCGTCCAACGTTAGCGTCATCCAGTGGCGCGTCAACTTCATCGAGCATGCAGAACGGTGCCGGATTCAACTTGAAGATGGCAAAAACCAGGGCCAGTGCCGTCAGGGCTTTTTCGCCGCCAGAGAGCAAATGGATGGTGCTGTTCTTCTTTCCGGGCGGCTGCGCCATGATCGTCACCCCTGTATCGAGTAGATCTTCGCCCGTCAGTTCCAAATACGCGCGCCCGCCGCCGAAAACTTTTGGGAAAAGCGCCTGTAAACCGCCGTTGATCTGATCAAAGGTATCCTTGAAACGGTTACGGGTCTCCTTGTCGATCTTGCGAATGACGTTTTCCAGAGTCTCGAGCGCTTCGACCAGATCGGCATCCTGCGCATCCAGATAACGTTTACGCTCCGATTGTTGCGTGTATTCGTCGATGGCCGCGAGGTTGATCGCGCCCAGGCGCTGAATCCGCGCGTTGATGCGTTCGAGTTCTTCTTCGGCTTCGCGTTCACTGGCCTGTGCGGTCAATGTCGCGAGCACACCGTTGAGATCGTAGCCGTCTTCGAGCAACTGATCCTGCAAGGCCTTGCGCCGCACGGTCAGGGCTTGCCATTCCATGCGTTGCTGTTCGAGCTGGCCGCGAATCAGCTGCGATTGCTGCTCGGCCTGGGTGCGGCGTTTTTCCGCGTCGCGCAGTTCGCGGTCGGCGTCTTCCAGGGCGATTTGTGCGGTCTTGAGTTCTTCGTCGACGGTCATGCGTTTGTCGAGCAGCTCTTCGAGTTTCAGGCGCAGCTCTTCCAGCGGCGCCTCGCCCTCCTCCAGATTCAGACTCAACTGTTCGCGTTTTTCGGTGAGGCGCTCGGCCTGCATTTCCAGACGCTCAAGCGCCTGGCGCGTGGAGTCGTGCTGCGCGCGCAACGAGCCGAGACGCACGGCCAGCTGATGGGCGTGATCCTTGTGCTGGCGGGCTTCCTGACGCACCCGATCGAGGCGTTCGCGCAGGCTGTCGCGCTGGGCCAGCAGCAACTCGCGCTGCTCGGTATCGAGCGCCATGGCGTCCAGCGCTTCCTGCAATTGCATGCGCGCTTCGCCGACCTGTTCGTGTTCCAGCTCGCGTTGTTCGGCGAGTTCTACCAGTTCTTCATCGAGACGCGTGCGGCGCAGGGTCAGTTGCTCAGCCTTGGCTTTGCCGGCGGACAGCTGCGCTTTCAATTCGCCTTGCTGACGGGCTTCGTCCTGCAGCAAACGGCGCAGATGTTCGCGACCGTTTTCCTGCTGACGCTGCTGCGCACGCAGGGTTTGCAGGCGCGCTTCCATGGCTTCGACCGTGGCTTCTTTCTCTTCGCGTTCGAGGTGCAGCGCTTCGATTTCCTGACCACGGGCGAGCATGCCGCTTTCCGCTTCGCTGGCCCGGCGCACGCGCAAAAAGTGCCGACCGACCCAATAGCCATCGCGACTGATCAGGCTTTCGCCAGCGCCGAGCTGCCCGCGCATGGCCAAGGCCTGCTCGAGGCTGTCCACCGGTTTGACCTGAGCGAGCCACGGCGACAAATCGATCTGCGCCTCGACTTTATCCAGCAGACTGCCGGCCACGCGCACGCCATCGCTGGCCGGGCTGAGCAGACGCAGATCGCCTTGGCTGAAGCCGGACAAATCGAAGCCGCTGAAGTCGTCGACCAGCACCGCTTGCAGATCGGCGCCGAGCACGGTTTCCACCGCCAGCTCCCAACCGGCCTCGACCTTGAGGCCTTCGGCCAGACGCGGGCGCTCGGTGAGGTTGTGTTCCTTCAACCATTCAGCGGTGCCGGTGCCCGGGTCGAGCGCCGCCTGTTGCAAGGCTTCAAGGGATGCGAGGCGACCGTTGAGCCGCTGCAGATCACCCTGTGCCTGTTGCTGCGCGGTCAGCGCTTGCTGCAGTTCCTGGCGCAGCTGTTCGAGTTTTTCGACCTGCGCTTCTTCGCTGGTCTGCAAATCTTCCAGCGTCGCTTCGGACTCGGCAAGTTGCTCGTTGAGCGCCATGATCGCCGCGTCTTCCGGGTCGGCGGACAGCAGCGCGCGTTCTTCGCCGAGGCGTTTCTGCCGGTCGGCCAGACGCTCCATGCTCGACTCGAGTTGCTGAATGCGCGACTGCTGCACTTCGGCCTGACGCCGCGGTTCGGCCGAGGTCAGGTTGAACGCGTCCCACTGCTCCTGCCAGCCGTGCATCACGCTTTCGGAATCTTCCAGTGCAGCGGCGGCTTCTTCGGCAGCGGCGCTGGTGACTTCCTGCTCGGGGACGAGCATGTCGAGCTCTTCGCCGAGGGTCAGCAACAAGGTGCGGTCGTGGCCCAAGTGCGATTCGGTTTCCAGACGCGCGCGTTCGGCTTCTTTCAGATCGTCCTGCAATTGGCGCAAGCGTTGCTGCCCATGCTGGATGCTCTGCTCGACCCGGGCGATGTCGCCGCCGACCGAATAGAAACGCCCCTGCACCAGATTGAAGCGCTCGGACAGATCGTGGTGGCCGTCGCGCAGGCGCTCGATGGCCGCGTCAGCGTTACGCTGCTCGGCGACCAACGCTTCGAAACTGATTTCCTGGGTGCCGATGATCGACTCGCGCTGGCCGACCTGCTCGTTGAGATCCTGCCAGCGCAGGGCCGACAGTTGCGCCTTGAGCTGACGCTCCTCGGCCTTGAATTCCTGATACTTCTTCGCTGCTTCGGCCTGCCGGTGCAGGCGTTCGAGCTGGCGCTCCAGCTCTTCGCGCAGGTCGGTCAGGCGCGCGAGGTTTTCGTGGGTGCGGCGAATGCGGTTTTCGGTCTCGCGGCGGCGCTCCTTGTACTTGGAGATGCCAGCGGCTTCTTCGATAAAGTTGCGCAGATCCTCGGGCTTGGATTCGATCAGCTTGGAGATCATCCCCTGCTCGATGATCGAATAGCTGCGCGGGCCGAGGCCGGTGCCGAGAAAGATATCGGTGATGTCGCGCCGACGGCATTTGGTGCCGTTGAGGTAATAAGTGGTCTGGCTGTCGCGGGTGACTTTGCGGCGAATGGAGATTTCCGCGTACGCCGCGTATTCGCCGAGCAGTGTGCCGTCGGAGTTGTCGAACACCAGCTCGATGCTCGCCTGGCTCACCGGTTTGCGGCTGGTCGAGCCGTTGAAGATGACGTCGGTCATCGACTCGCCGCGAAGGTTTTTCGCCGAACTTTCGCCCATCACCCAGCGTACGGCGTCGATGATGTTCGACTTGCCGCAACCGTTCGGCCCGACCACTGCCGCCATGTTACTGGGGAAGTTCACCGTGGTCGGATCGACGAAGGATTTGAATCCCGCCAGTTTGATGCACTTGAGCCGCACGCTTAAGCGACCGTCAGCGCAGACACCACCAGATCACAACTGCGCTGGGCGTACGCCGTCAGCACGATGCGGATCTGCGGCAAATCACGGGCGAGCACGGCAGCGAGCAGGCGTTCGAACAGCTCGAGGAATTCGCTCATTTCTGCCTTGCGCTGTTCGAGGGCGAGAAAGTACGCACGGCTCATCGCCGGTTGCAGGTTCTCGACGGTTTCCTGCAGATACGGGTTGTTGGCGAACGGATAGGCGGCGCGCATCACCGCGAAGCTGTCATCGACAAAGCTGCGGATATCGCCGCGTTCGTAATGCCCGGTCAGGCGCTGCTGGATCTGCACGAACGGCGCCATGTCCGACTGCACTTGCCAGCCGTTGGCTACCGAATTGCCGAGCAGGATGTACAGCTCGCTCATCAGCGTGCACAGGCTCTGCACCTTGTGCGCAGTGAGTTCGGTGACGTGGGCGCCACGCCGCGGCAGGATCGCAATCAGGTGGCGGCGTTCGAGGATGAGCAAGGCTTCGCGGACCGAGCCGCGGCTGACATTGAGCGCCAGCGTGACCTTCTGTTCCTGGATGCGCTCTCCCGGCTTCATTTCGCCACGAATGATGCGCTCGGCGAGGTGGTGAGCGATTTGCTCGGCGAGGCTGTCCGGCGCCTTGAACGTCATGGTTGTCCTTCAAACTCTATCGATCTGCACAAGCGGCGCAGTGTAGCGCAAATGCACGGTCATGGCGGAGTGCCCACTCAGCGGTTTTTGGCACGATTCCCGCAAAAAAGCGCAGTGACCGATGAGGGTCAATACTGAATAGACACGTTGTTGATCGGCGAAACCGATTTTCCTGACCTTTAAGTCAGAAAACCATTGACCGAAAAGTCAGACCTGCTAAATTCGGTTCACGTCGGTTAACAACAATAATGAGTCTGCGAGGCCTTCCGTGATCCAGTTTTTACTTAACCAGGAACTCCGTAGCGAGCACGCCCTGGACCCGAATCTGACTGTGCTCAATTACCTGCGCGACCATGTCGGCAAGCCTGGCACCAAAGAAGGTTGCGCCAGCGGTGACTGCGGCGCGTGCACCGTGGTGGTCGGCGAGTTGCAGACGGATGACGCCGGGCGTGAGCACATTCGTTATCGCAGCCTCAATTCGTGCCTGACCTTCGTCTCGTCACTGCACGGCAAACAACTGATCAGCGTCGAAGACCTCAAACATAAAGGCGAACTGCATAGCGTCCAGCAAGCCATGGTCGAGTGCCACGGCTCGCAGTGCGGCTTCTGCACCCCCGGTTTCGTCATGTCGCTGTTTGCCCTGCAAAAGAACAGCGATGCCCCGGATCACGCCAAGGCCCACGAAGCGCTGGCCGGCAACCTCTGCCGCTGCACTGGCTATCGGCCGATTCTGGCGGCGGCCGAGCAATCGTGCTGCGCTAAACAGCCAGACCAGTTCGACGCTCGCGAAGCCGAAACCATCGCCCGCCTCAAAGCCATCGCCCCGACCGATATCGGCGAGCTCAACAGCGGCGACAAACGCTGCCTGGTGCCGCTGACCGTGGCCGATCTGGCCGACCTCTACGACGCTTATCCACAAGCGCGCCTGCTTGCCGGCGGCACCGACCTGGCCTTGGAGGTGACGCAATTTCACCGCACCTTGCCGGTGATGATCTACGTCGGCAACGTCGCGGAAATGAAGCGCATCGAAACCTTCGCAGACCGCCTCGAAATCGGCGCCGCCACCGCCCTCTCCGACTGCTACGAAGCGTTGAAAGCCGAGTACCCGGACTTCGGCGAACTGCTGCAGCGCTTCGCCTCCCTGCAGATCCGCAATCAGGGCACGCTCGGCGGCAACATCGGCAACGCCTCGCCGATCGGTGATTCGCCACCGCTGCTGATCGCCCTCGGCGCGCAGATCGTGCTGTGCAAAGGCGAGACCCGCCGCACCCTGAACCTGGAAGATTACTTCATCGATTACCGCGTCACGGCCCGTCAGGAAAGCGAGTTCATAGAAAAAATCATCGTTCCGCGTGCCCGCGCCGAGCAGCTGTTCCGTGCCTATAAAGTGTCGAAGCGTCTGGATGACGACATTTCCGCCGTCTGCGCCGCGTTCAATCTGCGCGTGGAAAACGGCGTGATCGCCGACGCCCGTGTCGCCTTCGGCGGCATGGCAGCCATTCCGAAACGCGCCGCGCATTGCGAAGCCGTGCTGCTCGGCCAGCCGTTCAATAACGCCGTGATCGAACGCGCCTGCGCCGCACTGGCCGAGGACTTCACGCCGCTGAGCGACTTCCGCGCGAGCAAGGAATATCGCCTGCTCAGCGCGCAGAATCTGCTGCGCAAATACTTCATCGAACTGCAAACACCGCACATCGAGACTCGGGTGACCGCTTATGTCTAACCATCACGGCGTAGAGAAAACTCAAGCTGAACTGGCTGAACTGTTCGCCAAAGACCTGACCACCGGCGTCGGCCGCAGCGTCAAGCACGACAGCGCCGCCAAGCATGTGTCCGGTGAAGCGCAGTACATCGATGATCGGCTGGAATTCCCCAATCAATTGCACCTGTACGCGCGTCTGTCGGACCGTGCCCACGCAAAAATCCTCAGCATCGACACCCAGCCCTGCTACGCCTTCGACGGCGTGCGCATCGTCATCACCCACGAAGACGTGCCGGGCCTGAAAGACATCGGCCCGTTGCTACCCGGCGATCCTTTGCTGGCGATCGACGATGTGCAATTCGTCGGGCAACCGGTGCTCGCCGTCGCGGCGAAGGATCTGGAAACCGCGCGCAAAGCGGCGATGGCCGCGATCATCGAATACGAAGACCTGGAACCGGTGCTCGACGTGGTCGAAGCCCTGCGCAAGCGCCACTTCGTACTGGACAGCCACACCCACCAGCGCGGCGATTCCGTTTCGGCACTGGCCAGCGCCGAACACCGCATTCAGGGCACGCTGCACATCGGCGGCCAGGAACACTTCTATCTGGAGACGCAGATCTCCTCAGTGATGCCCACCGAAGACGGCGGCATGATCGTCTACTGCTCGACGCAGAACCCCACCGAAGTGCAGAAACTGGTCGCCGAAGTGCTGGATGTGTCGATGAACAAGATCGTCGTCGACATGCGCCGCATGGGCGGTGGTTTCGGTGGCAAGGAAACCCAGGCTGCGAGCCCGGCGTGCCTGTGCGCGGTGGTCGCGCACCTCACCGGCCAGCCGACCAAGATGCGCCTGCCGCGCGTCGAAGACATGCTGATGACCGGCAAGCGCCACCCGTTCTACGTCGAGTACGACGTCGGTTTCGACAGCACCGGTCGCCTGCACGGGATCAACATGGACCTGGCCGGCAACTGCGGCTGCTCGCCGGACCTGTCGGCGTCGATCGTTGACCGCGCGATGTTCCACTCGGACAACTCCTATTACCTCGGCGATGCGACCATCAACGGTCACCGCTGCAAGACCAACACCGCGTCGAACACCGCCTATCGCGGCTTCGGCGGCCCGCAAGGCATGGTCGCCATCGAAGAAGTGATGGACGCGATCGCCCGCCACCTCAACCTCGATCCGCTGGCAGTGCGCAAGGCCAACTATTACGGCAAGACCGAACGCAACGTCACCCACTACTACCAGACCGTCGAGCACAACATGCTCGAAGAGATGACCGCCGAACTGGAAGCAAGCAGCCAATACGCCGAGCGCCGCGAAGCGATCCGTCGCTACAACGCCAACAGCCCGATCCTGAAAAAGGGTCTGGCGCTGACCCCGGTGAAATTCGGTATTTCTTTTACCGCGAGCTTCTTGAACCAGGCCGGTGCGCTGATCCACATCTACACCGACGGCAGCATCCATCTGAACCACGGTGGCACGGAAATGGGCCAGGGTCTGAACACCAAAGTCGCGCAGGTCGTGGCTGAAGTGTTCCAGGTCGAAATCGACCGCGTGCAGATCACCGCGACCAACACCGACAAGGTGCCGAACACCTCGCCGACCGCCGCTTCCAGCGGTGCCGACCTCAACGGTAAAGCGGCGCAGAACGCGGCAGAAACCATCAAGCAACGTCTGGTCGAATTCGCCGCGCGGCATTTCAAGGTCAGCGAAGAAGACGTCGAATTCCGCAACGGCCATGTGCGCGTGCGTGAACACATTCTGACCTTCGAAGCGCTGATCCAGCAGGCGTATTTCAATCAGGTGTCGCTGTCGAGCACCGGCTTCTACAAGACCCCGAAAATCTACTACGACCGCAGTCAGGCCCGTGGTCGTCCGTTCTACTATTTCGCCTTTGGCGCGGCGTGCTGCGAAGTGATCGTCGACACCCTGACCGGCGAGTACAAGATGCTGCGCACCGACATTCTTCACGACGTCGGCGCCTCGCTGAACCCGTCGATCGACATCGGTCAGGTCGAGGGCGGATTCGTCCAGGGCATGGGCTGGCTGACCATGGAAGAGTTGGTCTGGAACAACAAGGGCAAGCTGATGACCAACGGCCCGGCCAGTTACAAGATCCCGGCCGTGGCGGACATGCCGCTGGACCTGCGGGTGAAACTGGTGGAAAACCGCAAGAACCCGGAAGACACGGTGTTCCATTCCAAGGCTGTCGGTGAACCGCCATTCATGCTCGGGATTGCCGCCTGGTGCGCGATCAAGGATGCGGTGGCGAGCCTCGGTGACTACAAGCATCAGCCGAAAATCGACGCGCCGGCGACCCCGGAGCGGGTGCTGTGGGGCTGCGAGCAGATGCGCCAGCTCCAAGCGGTGAAAGCTGTCGAAGCTGAAACCGAGCTGGCTCCGCTCTAGAACCGAGGCGCGGCTTTCGCGAGCAGGCTCGCTCCCACATTTGGAATGCATTGCCAATGTGGGAGCGAGCCTGCTCGCGAAGAGGCCGGCACAGACAACGAAGATGTCGAGGTGAACATGTACAACTGGATCGACGCCCTCGCCGACCTGCAGAACCAGGGCGAGCCCTGTGTGCTGGTGACGATCATCGAAGAACTCGGCTCGACGCCACGCAATGCCGGCTCGAAAATGGTCGTCAGCGCCCACCGGATGTTTGACACCATCGGTGGCGGGCATCTGGAATACAAGGCCATGCAGATCGCCCGCGACATGCTCGCCAGCGGCAAGCAGGACACCCATCTGGAGCGCTTCAGTCTCGGTGCCAGCCTCGGCCAGTGCTGCGGTGGCGCCACGGTGCTGCTGTTCGAACCGATGGGCCAGGTGCAGGCGCAAATCGCTGTATTCGGCGCCGGCCATGTCGGTCGCGCCCTGGTGCCGCTGCTCGCCAGCCTGCCCTGCCGGGTGCGCTGGATCGATTCGCGCGAGGCGGAATTCCCTGAGCACATCCCCCACGGCGTGCGTAAAATCGTCAGCGAAGAGCCTGTGGATGAAATCGATGACCTGCCCGCCGGCAGCTATTGCATCGTCATGACCCACAACCATCAGCTCGATCTGGAACTCACCGCCGCCATTCTCAAACGCAACGACTTCGCCTGGTTCGGCCTGATCGGCTCGAAAACCAAGCGCGCCAAGTTCGAACATCGCCTGCGTGATCGCGGCTTCGACCCCAACGTGGTGCAACGCATGCGTTGCCCGATGGGCATCAGCGAAGTCAAAGGCAAACTGCCGGTGGAGATCGCCATTTCCATCGCCGGGGAAATCATCGCCACCTACAACGCCAACTTCGGCCAGCACAGCGCCAGCGCCGAACCGATTGCCCGATTGCTGCCGGCCTCGCGCCGCAGCCAGTCCGCAAAACTCAAAGCCTCAAACTGATTAGAGAACCCTCATGCCTCTGACTCGCAAAGCCTACCGCGCCGCCATCCTGCACAGCATTGCCGACCCCGCCGAAGTCGGCATCGAAGCCTCCTACGAATATTTCGAGGATGGCCTGCTGGTGGTTGATGGCGGCAAGATCAGCGCCCTCGGCCACGCCAGCGACCTGCTGCCGACCCTGCCGGCGGACATCGAAATCGAGCATCATCAGGACGCGTTGATCACCCCGGGCTTCATCGACACCCACATCCACCTGCCGCAAACCGGCATGGTCGGTTCCTATGGCGAGCAACTGCTCGACTGGCTCAACACCTACACCTTCCCCTGCGAAAGCCAGTTCGGCGACAAGGCCCACGCCGACGAAGTCGCGGACATTTTCATCAAGGAACTGCTGCGCAACGGCACCACCACCGCGCTGGTGTTCGGCAGCGTGCACCCGCAATCGGTGAACTCGTTCTTCGAAGCGGCGGAAAAGCTCGACCTGCGAATGATCGCCGGCAAAGTGATGATGGACCGCAACGCCCCGGACTACCTGGTCGACACCGCTGAATCCAGCTACGTCGAAAGCAAGGCGTTGATCGAGCGCTGGCACGGCAAGGGCCGCCTGCACTATGCGGTGACCCCGCGCTTCGCCCCAACCAGCACCCCGGAACAACTGACCCTCGCCGGGCAACTGCTGACCGAATACCCGGACTTGTACATGCAGACCCACATCAGCGAGAACCTCAAGGAAATCGAGTGGGTCAAGGAGCTGTTCCCGGAACGCAAAGGCTACCTCGACGTTTACGATCACTATCAGCTGCTCGGCGAGCGCTCGGTGTTTGCTCACGGCGTGCACCTGTGCGATGAAGAATGCGCGCGGCTGGCCGAGACCGGTTCGGCGATCTCGTTCTGCCCGACCTCCAACCTGTTCCTCGGCAGCGGCCTGTTCAACCTGCCGATGGCCGAGAAGCACAAGCTCAATGTCGGCCTGGGCACGGATGTCGGCGGCGGCACCAGTTTCTCGCTGCTGCAGACGCTGAACGAAGCGTACAAGGTGATGCAACTGCAAGGCGCGCGGCTGAGCCCGTTCAAGTCGCTGTATCTGGCGACGCTGGGCGGTGCGCGGGCGCTGCGTCTGGAGGATAAAATCGGCAACCTGCAACCGGGTTCCGATGCGGACTTCCTGGTGCTGGATTACAACGCTACGCCGCTGCTCAGTTACCGGTTGAAGCAGTCCAATAACATTGCCGAAACGTTGTTTGTGCTGATGACTTTGGGCGACGACCGCACCGTGGCGCAGACCTATGCGGCGGGGGCGTTGGTGCATCAGCGCTAAGCCTCCGCACTGATCGTTCCCACGCGCATAAAAAATCCCCCGAGAGTGTTCACCTCGGGGGATTTTTA
Organism: Pseudomonas retamae; assembly: GCF_043496865.1. Classification (NCBI taxonomy): domain Bacteria; kingdom Pseudomonadati; phylum Pseudomonadota; class Gammaproteobacteria; order Pseudomonadales; family Pseudomonadaceae; genus Pseudomonas; species Pseudomonas retamae. Next base: position 56,469 of record NZ_JBIEIL010000010.1, on the reverse strand, counting down.
TTGCAGGTCGGATCGCCTTCGCGAGCAGGCTCGCTCCCACCTTTGAAATGCATTCCCCTGTGGGAGCGAGCCTGCTCGCGAAAGCCGCGACTCGGTTTCAGCTCAGAGCTTGGCGCTCGAACGCCCCGGCTTCTTGGTCTGCAACAAATGCGAGAACACCGCATGCAGGTCATCCGACGCGCCTTCCTCGTCGAGGTTGAGCTTGCTGTCGATGTGATCCATGTGATGCATCATCAGGTTCACCGCCAGTTCGCCGTCGCGTTTTTCGATCGCGTCGATCAACTGGGTGTGTTCATCGTACGAACAGTGCGAACGGTTGCCGCTTTCATACTGGGCAATGATCAGCGAAGTCTGCGAGACCAGGCTGCGCTGAAAGCTGATCAATGGCGCGTTCATCGCCGCTTCCGCCAGCTTCAGGTGAAATTCGCCCGAGAGACGAATACCGGCGCCGCGATCACCGCGCGAGAAGCTGTCGCGTTCATCATTGACCATCTGCCGCAATTCGGCGATCTGCTCGGCCGTGGCGTGCTGCACCGCCAGTTCAGTGATCGCACGCTCGACCAGACGGCGTGCGAGAAACACCTGACGCGCCTCTTCAACGCTCGGGCTGGCGACCACCGCGCCACGGTTGGGCCGCAACAACACCACGCCTTCATGGGCCAGACGCGACAGCGCGCGGCGAATGATGGTGCGGCTGACCCCGAAGATTTCCCCCAGCGCTTCTTCGCTCAACTTGGTGCCGGGCGCCAGACGCTGCTCGAGGATTGCCTCGAAGATATGCGCGTAGACAATATCGTCCTGGGTTCCGCTGCGCCCGGCTTTGCCTGCTCGCGGTTGTTTCTTGAGGGGTTGCAACTGTTCGTTCATGGGCACTCGGGTCGGAAGAACTGCGGCGAATAGACCGTGACTGTAATACGGCACAGTAGGTCGCTGGCAAGTATCGCGTAAAAAACAGCGCGATTGTACACAATGAATGGTGGCAACACGACTGTACGGCTGTTTGTGAGTTCGGCTGTATTGCAACGATGTGTCAGGTTTGAGTTTAGGCTTGATCGTAGAATCCGCCTTCGCCCACGCCCCCTGTAGGAGCGAGCCTGCTCGCGAAAGCCATTTCACATTCACTATGAATGCTGACTGACCCACCGCTATCGCGAGCAGGCTGACTTCTACAGGTGCTGTGTTGAGGCGGGGATCTTCATTGGTATAAGGAACACCACCGTCATGACCGACGCCACTCACGCCCGCCTGCGCCCCCTCGCTGACACCACACCGTCCGCCATCGTCGCCGGTTTCATTGCGATGATGACCGGTTACACCAGTTCGCTGGTGCTGATGTTTCAGGCCGGGCAAGCGGCGGGCCTGACCAGCGGGCAGATTTCCTCGTGGATCTGGGCGATTTCGATCGGCATGGCGGTGTGTTCGATCGGCCTGTCGCTGCGCTATCGCACGCCGATCACCATCGCCTGGTCGACGCCCGGCGCCGCACTGTTGATCACCAGCCTCGGCGGTGTGAGCTACGGCGAGGCAATCGGCGCCTACATCACCTGCGCAGCGCTGGTGACCATTTGCGGCCTGACCGGCAGCTTTGAGCGGCTGGTAAAAAAGATCCCCGCCTCGCTGGCCGCAGCATTGCTGGCCGGGATCCTGTTCAAGATCGGCAGCGAAATCTTCGTCGCTGCGCAGCACCGTACCGGGCTGGTGCTGGGGATGTTCTTTACTTATCTGCTGATCAAACGGCTGTCGCCACGCTACGCGGTACTTGCCGCCTTGTTGGTCGGCACCGCGCTGTCGGGCGCCATGGGCCTGCTCGACTTCAGCGGCTTCCATTTGGAAGTGGCCACGCCGGTCTGGACCACACCGCACTTTTCACTGGCCGCGACCATCAGCATTGGCATCCCGCTGTTCGTGGTGGCCATGACCTCACAGAACATGCCCGGCGTCGCGGTCCTGCGCGCCGACGGCTACAACGTCCCGGCCTCGCCGCTGATCACCACCACCGGCATCGCCTCGCTGCTGCTGGCGCCGTTCGGCTCTCATGGCATCAACCTCGCCGCCATCAGCGCCGCGATCTGCACCGGCCCGCACGCCCACGAAGACCGCAACAAGCGTTACACCGCTGCCGTCTGGTGCGGAATTTTCTACGGGCTTGCCGGGGTGTTCGGCGCGACGTTGGCGGCACTGTTTGCCGCGTTGCCGAAAGAGCTGGTGCTGTCGATTGCGGCATTGGCGCTGTTTGGTTCGATCATCAATGGCTTGAGCATTGCCATGACTGAGGTGAAAGAACGTGAGGCGGCGCTGATTACCTTTATGGTTACGGCGTCGGGGCTGACGTTGTTTTCGATTGGGTCGGCGTTTTGGGGGATTGTCGCGGGGGTGCTGACGCTGGTGATCCTCAATTGGCGCAAAGCCTGAGATCAAAAGCCCCTCATCGGAACGCCGCCCGCCTAACCCTCTCCCGGGGGGAGAGGGAACTGACCTGGGTGTCTGGAAAAGGTGCGCCGACATGGGATACCGAGTCGAACTCACATCTTGAAAAGCCCACAGATCGGCTCCCTCTCCCTCCGGGAGAGGGCTGGGGTGAGGGGCGAATCCACCACCAAACCCAAGCCGACCATAAAACCCCAGACGAAAAAAAACGGCGACCCTCAGGTCGCCGTTCTTTTCAGTATCACTTGGCCGCGTTGATCGGCTTTTCCGGATACCACACGTCCAGCAACGGGCTGACTTCGTACTTGGTCAGCTCGGAGCGGTTTTTCAGCCAGGCTTCAACGGCAGCGCGCTGCTCTTCGTTGACCGAGCCACGCTTCTGCAGGCACACCAGACCGAAGTCATCGCCGCCGACATAACCCAGACCGTTGGCTTCCATGGCTTCTTTGATGAATGCTTCGAGGAAAGCGTCAATGGCTTCTTCGGACAAGTCTTCTTTGAAGTCCAGGTTCAGTTCGAAACCCAGCTCTTGAAATTCATCAACGCACAGTTTTTTGCGCAGACGCTGGGAACGGTTAGTCGCCATTGGAACAATCCTCTTAAGTAATAACGGCCGGCACTTTACCAGTTTAAGCCGGCGATTGCCCGACTCTCTGGCCTCTGTGGCCGACCGCCTGTAAAAAATAACGATTTGCAACGCCCCGACACGGCACAAGCTGTTACAGCTTGGGGCATAATGCCGACACTTTCATGACCACTGAGGGCTTTTTCATCCATGCCCTCGTTATTTTCCCCTCGGCTGTAGGGTTTTATTTCATATGATCAAATCGTTGCGTCCATTGCTTCTCGCCGGCCTTCTTCTGCCGCTGGCCCTGCCTGTCTCCGCTGCCACCATCAACACCGCCCTCACCCCCAACGTCGAAAAAGCTCTCAAGGCCAGCAAGCTGCAGCCCAGCGCCCTGTCGCTGGTGATGGTGCCACTGGAAGGTCCGGGCACGCCGACCGTGTTCAACGCCGACGTGTCGGTGAACCCGGCCTCGACGATGAAACTGGTGACCACTTACGCGGCGCTGGAAATGCTCGGCCCCAACCACCAGTGGAAAACCGAGTTCTACACCGATGGCGATCTGAGCGGCGGCATTCTCAACGGCAACCTTTACCTCAAGGGCGGCGGCGATCCGAAGCTGAACATGGAAAAGCTCTGGCTGCTGATGCGCGACCTGCGCGCCAACGGCGTGACCCAGATCACCGGAGATCTGGTGCTCGACCGCAACTTCTTCATTCAGCCGCAACTGCCGGAATTCAACGACGACGGCAACGACGACAACAAGCCGTTTCTGGTCAAACCCGACTCGCTGCTGGTCAACCTCAAGGCGCTGCGCTTCGTCGCGCGCAACGACGGTGGCCGTGTGCTGATTTCCGTTGAGCCACCGATCGCCAGCATCCATATCCAGAACACCGTCAAGGCGCTGCCGTCCAAGCAGTGCACCGGCGGCGTGCGCTACAACCCGGTGCCGCAGGCTGACGGCAGCGTCAACGTGACGGTTGCCGGGCAGTTGGGCGAAGGTTGCAGCTCGCAGACCTACCTGTCGCTGCTCGACCACGCGACCTATACAGCAGGTGCCGTGCGCGCGATCTGGAAAGAACTGGGTGGCAGCATCCAGGGCCAGGATCGTCTGGCCTCGACGCCGAGCAATGCCAAGCTGTTGGCACGCGCCTACTCGCCGGACCTCGCCGAGATCATCCGCGACATCAACAAATACAGTAACAACACCATGGCCCAGCAGTTGTTCCTCAGCCTTGGTCAGCGCTTTCGCAACGAAGCCGACGGTGACGACGCCAAGGCCGCGCAACGCGTAGTACGTCAGTGGCTGGCGAAGAAGGGCATTACCGCGCCGCATCTGGTGATGGAGAACGGCTCCGGCCTGTCCCGCGCTGAACGTGTCAGCGCCCGTGAAATGGCGAGCATGCTGCAGGCCGCGTGGCACAGCCCGTATGCTGCCGAATACATCAGCTCGATGCCCATCGCCGGCACCGACGGCACCATGCGCAAACGCCTGAAGACCACCGCCATGCGCGGTGAAGCGCACATCAAGACCGGTACGTTGAACACCGTGCGGGCGATTGCCGGGTTCAGCCGCGATGTGAACGGCAACACCTGGGCGGTGGTGGCGATTCTGAATGACAAGGCACCATTCGGTGCATCGTCAGTGCTCGATCAGGTGCTGCTGGATCTGTACAAACAGCCGAAGCTGCCGCAGACCGCGTCGGTCCTGTAACCGGATTCTGCAAACACCATAAGCCCCTGTGGGAGCGAGCCTGCTCGCGAATGCGGAATGTCAGTCGACATCAATACCGACTGAACGACCGCTTTCGCGAGCAGGCTCGCTCCCACAGAAGCAAGCATCTGGTTTGAATCAGTTCATCTGCCGCTCAACCCGATCCCGGCCATTCTGCTTCGCTGCGTAAACACCCGAGTCAGCGCGCAGCAACAACGCATCTGCGCCCTCCCCCGGCCGCCAACTGGCGATGCCGAAACTCGCCGTGACCACGCCCACCACATCCACCGGCGCACTGCGCAGGCCTTCCCACAGCTCCATCGCCAGCATGTAAGCGTGCTCGCCATCGATGTCCGGGCACAGCACCATGAACTCCTCGCCGCCCAGACGGCAGAACACATCGGTGCGGCGCAGGCGATGGCCGATCCGCTCGCACACCGCTTGCAACACCCGGTCGCCCACGGCATGGCCGTAGTGGTCGTTGATGCGTTTGAAGTGGTCGATGTCGAGCATGATCACTGACAGTTCGCCACCGCCGCGCTCGACCCGGGCCATTTCGGTGGTCAGGCGCTCCTGGAAGTAGCGGCGGTTGTGAATGCCGGTCAGCGAGTCGGTGATCGACAACGCGCGCAGTTCTTCTTCCACGCGTTTGAGGTCGGAAATGTCCGAGATGTAGCCGTGCCACAACACGCCGCCGCCCGGCTGCTCCTCCGGCGTTGCTTCACCGCGCACCCAGCGCAGGCCGCGCTCGGGCAGTTGCACGCGATACTCCTCGCGCCACGGACTGAGGCTTTCGGCCGAGGCGCGGATCGAGGAGCGCACACGGGTCACGTCCTGCGGATGGATGCGAGTGAAGATCGCCTCAGCGTTGAACAGCAGCACATCCGGTTCCAGCTCGTAGATCTCGCGGATACCGTCGCTGGCATAGATCACGCTGAAGCGCCCGTCGAATTCCATCTTGAACTGGTAGATGCCCCCGGGCACATGGGCGCTGAGCTTCTTCAGCAGTACATCGCGCGCCGCTAGCACCTCATGCACGCGCTTGCGCTCGGTGATGTCGATGCAGATCGCCAGATGTCCGACCCACAAACCCTGCTCATCGAGCACCGGGGTGGCGAGCATGTTCACTGGCAGGTGACTGCCGTCGCTGCGCACCAACGTCCATTCGCGGGCCTCGTGACCGCCGACTTCGCCGCCCTCGACGAGCATGGCATGGCAGGTCGGGATGCTCTTGCCGTAGCGCGCGCTCAGCTCCGCCGCGCGGGCGGCCAGTTCGCGGGGCAGGTGCAGGTTTTCCAGAGTCATGCGGCCGACGACTTCGGCGCTGCTGTAGCCGAGCATCTGCTCGGCGCCGGGGTTGAACGTATTGATCACACCGCGCAGGTCCGTGGCGATGATTGCCACCTGGGTCGCCGCGTTGAGCACCCCGCGCAGTTGGCCGTGGGTACCGCGCAGTTCCTGTTCGCTGGCATGCAGTTCCTGGGTGCGCAGTTCAACCAGGCGCAAGGCGCGCTGGCGCTGGCTGACCAGCACATAAAGCAGCGCGCTGAGCAACAGACTGAGCAAGCCGCCCAGCACAACCACGCTGCTGAACGACGAGTGGTTGGCCTGCATGAATCCTTCGCTCGGCAGGATATCGACCTGATAGTCGTGATCAGCCATGCGCACCAGCCGCGTAGCCGCCAGATCGCTCGGCGCCGCTTGATTGCTCGACTCGAACAACACCTCATGCTGGTCATGGGTCGACAGATCGAGAATGCGCACCGAGAGATAATCATGCAGCGCATCCGGCAAGCCGTCGGCCAGCAACTGGCGCATGCTGATCACCGCCATCACATAGCCGAACGGCTGTGTCTCGCCTGGACGAATCACCGGTGCCAGCAGCAATACCCCACGCGCATACGACGGCTCTATGCCGACCAGATGCATCGGTTGCGACACCACCAGGCTGCGCAACCGGTCAGCGCGCTGCAAGGTTTCGCGGCGCAATGGCTGAGCGAGCAAGTCATAGCCCAGCGGCGCCGGCAGCCGGCTCTGCGTCTGGGTGTACAGCACCGGCACGTATTCATCGCGCGGTGCCGCCAGTTGCAGTTCGCCGTTTGCGTCCAGCTCACGGAGGGTGAACGTGCTCAGGCCTTCGTCACGCACGCGTTGCTCGAACAGCGCACGTTCGGCGCCGCTGATTCTGGGGGCATAGGTATAGGCTTGGGTGCGCAGCAATAACGGTCGGGAGTAACCGTCGAATTCGGCGCGGGAGACTGATTCGGAATTGGCGAAGAAGCGGCGCAGGCCATCAAGGCGTTGTTCCTGATCCTGAAAACGTTCTTCGATGCGGCTGTAGCGCTCGTTGGCCAGCAGCTGGAAGCGCTGACGCAGTTGCTGCTGAAACTGGTTGTAACTGGCCCAGGCGAGCAGCCCCGTGAGGATCCCGCCGGCGAGCAATACCAGCATCGCGACCAGCCAGGCCGAGACGTCTTCACTGATAAAGCCCAGTATCTTCGGGCGCACGGGGTGCAACGACATAAAGACCACTCACTGCGCGAGCATTACGGGAAAACCCCATTGACCGTGTGTGAGTTATAGCTATTAGCCACTAATTTAGCTAGCGCGGGCGAATCCGCGGAGCCTTTTAAAATCAAGGCTCTGAGGATCCAATCCCGGCAGGCGTCAACGAGCCGTGATTTTCCAGGCGCGATGGATCTTGGTATTGCGAGCGAAATCCGGATCAATGGTCTGCGCGCTGATTTCCTCGACTGCATAACGCTCGGCGAGGTTTTCTTCCAACTGGAACTTGCGGAAGTTGTTGGAGAAATACAGCACCCCGCCCGGCGCCAGACGCGCCATCGCCAGATCGATCAACTGCACCTGATCACGCTGCACGTCGAAGATGCCTTCCATGCGTTTGGAGTTGGAGAAGGTCGGCGGGTCGATGAAAATCAGGTCGTACTCGTCACGACTGCTTTCCAGCCAGGCCATCACGTCGCCCTGCTCCAGACGGTTCTTGTCCGAGAAACCGTTCAGCGACAGGTTGCGGCGCGCCCAGTCCAGGTAGGTTTTCGACAGGTCGACGCTGGTGGTGCTGCGCGCGCCGCCCTTGGCCGCGTGCACGCTGGCGGTCGCCGTGTAGCAGAACAGATTGAGGAAGCGCTTGCCGGCGGCCTCTTTCTGAATGCGCATGCGCATCGGCCGGTGATCAAGGAACAGGCCGGTGTCGAGGTAGTCGGTGAGGTTGACCAGCAGCTTCACCCCGCCTTCATTGACCTCGACGAACTTGCCCTGCGCCGCCTGACGCTCGTACTGCTTGGTGCCGCTCTGACGCTCGCGACGCTTGACCACCACGCGGCTCTTGTCGACATTCAGCGCCTGCGGAAGCGCTGCCAGCGCGTCGAACATGCGCGCCGAGGCTTTTTCCGGGTCGATGGATTTCGGCGCGGCGTATTCCTGAACGTGCACCCAGTCGTGGTACAGATCGATCGCCATCGCATACTCAGGCATGTCGGCATCGTAGACACGGTAGCAATCGATGCCTTCGCGCTTGACCCACTTGCCCATGGCCTTGAGGTTTTTCTGCAGGCGGTTGGCGAACATCTGCCCGCCTTCGCTCAAGCGCGGCTGCTCGATCACCGGCGCCGGGGCTGGGGTCGGCTTGATCGGGTTGCCGTTTTTGTTGAACTTGCGTTCCTGCGGCTCGTCCGGGGTCTGATCGTAGGCCGCTTGCTCACGCTCGGCCTGACGCTGTTCCGGGGTCCGCCGCTCGCCAGTGACAAACTGGTCCGGCAGGACCTTGATCAACAGCAGCTTGCACGGCAGCGCGCCGTTCCAGAACGAATACTGTTTGTGGCTGCGAATGCCCATGCGCTTGCCCAGGTCCGGGGCTCCGGTGAACACCGCCGCTTCCCAGTTCAGGCAGGCCTGACGCAGACGCTCGCCGAGGTTCTGGTAGAGATACAACAGGCTGGCTTCGTCACCCAGACGCTCGCCGTACGGCGGGTTGCAAATAACCAGGCCTTTCTGGTTCTGGTCCGGGCGCGGCTCGAACGTCGCGACTTCGCCCTGATAGATCTTGATCCACTCGCTCAGGCCGGCGCGTTCAACGTTGTTGCGGCCCGGCTGGATCAAGCGCGGATCGGCTTCGTAACCACGAATCCACAGCGGTGGCTTGGCCAGACCGGTCGCGGCGCGCTCGACGGCTTCTTCGTGAAGTTTTTTCCACAACGCCGGGACGTGACCCAGCCAGGCGGTGAAGCCCCACTGCTCACGGCGCAGGTTCGGTGCCATGTCGGCGGCGATCATCGCCGCTTCGACGAGGAACGTACCGACACCACACATCGGGTCAGCCAGTGCGCCACCTTCGGCAGCAATACGCGGCCAGCCGGAACGGATCAGAATGGCGGCGGCGAGGTTTTCCTTCAGCGGCGCCGCGCCCTGCTGCAAGCGATAGCCGCGCTGGTGCAGGCTGTGGCCGGAAAGGTCGAGGGAGAGGATCGCTTCGCCGCGATCCAGACGCAGGTGAATGCGCAGGTCCGGATTGAGCTTGTCGATCGACGGGCGGTCGCCCTGAGGCGTGCGCAGTTTGTCGACGATGGCATCTTTGACTTTCAAGGCGCCGAAGTGGGTGTTGTCGATGCCCGAACCGTGGCCGCTGAATTCAACGGCGAGGGTGCCGTCGCTGAGCATGTGGTCCTGCCAGTCGATGTCGAGCACGCCGTGGTACAGGTCTTCGGCGTCTTTCATCGGGAAGCGCTTGAGCACCAGCAACACACGGTTGGCCAGACGCGACCAGAGGCACAGGCGATAGGCGGTTTCCATGGTCGCCATGCCGCGCACGGCGGAGGTGTGCTCGCGCGCTTCTTCAAGGCCAAGCCCGACGGCTTCCTCGATGAGCAGGCCTTCAAGGCCTTTGGGGCAAGTGAGGAAGAGTTCGAAACGGTCGGACATGGTGATTTCCAGAGCCTTTGGCTAGTGGATCGGCAACGCATTGCCGATCCGGTTTTCAATCAGGCGCTTTTCTGAAAGAGCGCCCGCGTGGCACGAAGGTGTGCCGTTCCATCCCCGCTGCTCGGGTTAAAAGAGCTTAGATGCCGGGACAGATAAAAAAGTTGAAGCAACAAAATGTCTTGAAGTGACCCTTCGTCGCTTATTACCTGAGCGCAAACGTGGGTCATTCTCACTAAAGAATTAACCCCATCATCCAGCGCGGCGCCGATCATACCGGGGTTTGCTCAACAAACGTTCAATTAATACGCGGTTACTTATTGCCATAGCATCCTTTCCGTTACGTGCTTATGACAAAACGGTCATTCCCTCGCTGTGACTCATTGGTTAGAACTGCATACAGGTTGACGTCGCAACGGCGTCAACACCTTGGCTCGCCACGCCGGCAGCGAGCCGCACCATGGCAGGTTTTTTCTGCCAGACCTCAATTGAGGTCAACGCGACACTACAGTCAACAAGTGAGGGAAACACCCTATGAGAAGACTTAAGCGTGATCCGTTGGAAAGAGCGTTTTTGCGCGGATATCAATATGGCGTTGGTGGCAAATCCCGTGAGCTTTGCCCATTTACTCTACCGTCGGTACGTCAAGCCTGGATCAACGGCTGGCGAGAAGGACGCGGCGACAACTGGGACGGTATGACCGGCACTGCGGGAATCCACAGACTCAACGAACTTCACGCCGTCGGCTGACACAGGGCATTTATTCCGACACGACAATCTGAATATGTAACGAATTAACCACGCACGTCCCTCCCGGACGGCGGGCTACGGCCCAGGGGCTCCTTCGAGGAGCCCTTTTTATTGCCTGCGAAAACACTGAGCTGAACACCTAACCTGTGGGAGCGAGCCTGCTCGCGAAGGCGGTGTATCAGACCCTGATAATGTGACTGACAAACCGCTTTCGCGAGCAGGCTCGCTCCCACAGTAGATCACCGTGGTGTCAGATGGCTCAGCGCAGCGCGGCGATGGCGTCGACCGCTTCGCGAATCAGTGCCGGGCCTTTATAGATGAAGCCCGAATAAATCTGCACCAGGCTGGCACCCGCCTCGATCTTCTCGGCCGCGTGCTTGCCTTCGGTGATCCCGCCGGCGGCAATGATCGGCAAACGCCCGGCCAACTCACCCGCCAACACCTTCACGGTGTGGGTGCTCTTCTCGCGCACCGGTGCGCCGGACAGACCGCCCGCCTCGTCGCCATGCTCCATGCCTTCAACGCCGACCCGGCTGAGGGTGGTGTTGGTCGCGATCACCGCGTCCATGCCGGTTTCGATCAACGCCTGCGCCACTTGCACGGTTTCTTCGTCGGTCATGTCCGGGGCGATCTTGATTGCCAGCGGCACATGCTTGCCGTGGCGCAGCGCCAGTTCGGCGCGGCGCGTGGCCAGGTCCGCAAGCAACTGCTTGAGCGAATCACCGAACTGCAGGCTGCGCAGCCCCGGGGTGTTCGGCGAGCTGACGTTAACCGTCACATAGCTGGCGTGGGCATAGACCTTGTCGAGGCAGATCAGGTAATCGTCGACCGCACGCTCGACCGGGGTGTCGAAGTTCTTGCCGATGTTGATGCCCAGCACGCCCTGGTATTTCGCTGCGGCGACGCGCGCCAGCAGGTTGTCGACGCCGAGGTTGTTGAAGCCCATGCGGTTGATGATCGCCTCGGCTTCCGGCAGGCGAAAAATCCGTGGTTTCGGGTTGCCCGGCTGCGGACGCGGGGTCACGGTGCCGATTTCCACAAAGCCAAAACCCAGTTGTGCGAAACCATCGATGGCCGCGCCGTTCTTGTCCAGACCGGCCGCCAGCCCGACGGGGTTTGGGAACTCCAGGCCCATGACGGTCACCGGCACCTGCGCCGGCGCCTTGCACAGCAAGCCGTTGAGGCCCAAACGTCCACCCGCGCCGATCAGATCCAGCGACAGATCGTGGGAGGTTTCCGGGGAAAGTTTGAACAACAGCTGACGGGCCAGGGTGTACATGGGCGGCGATGACTCGGGCGGCGAAAAGAGGCGGCGATTATAGCCGGGCATCACCCTGCGGCGCGAGGCGCACGCCACAAATCGCGCCGGTGGCATATGCCTTGCACTTTCCCGGTTATCAACTCGCCGGCCAATGACGGCAGACGAGCACGGACAATGGCGTCGTCGACAAGTTTGCCTGGGCAAAGTCCGCGGCGGCGCTTTTTTTTCGAGGTGGCGATGTATGAATGAACTGACGGTCGGGCCACTGGCCTGGGTCAATGGCAGCGATGCGCCAGAAAAGAGCGCGATCAACCTCGGCTTCATGGCCCTGAGCGATTGCGCCTCGGTCGTCGTCGCGGCCACGCAGGGCTTTGCCCAGCCTTACGGCCTGACGCTGAACCTCAAGCGTCAGGCCTCGTGGGCCAATCTGCGCGACAACCTGGTCAGCGGCGAACTCGACGCCGCGCACAGCCTTTACGGGCTGATCTATGCCGTGCACCTGGGCATCGGCGGTGTCGCGCCCACCGACATGGCGGTGCTGATGGGCCTCAACCAGAACGGCCAAAGCCTCAACCTTTCACGCAACCTGCAAAACCTCGGCGTGAACAGTCCTGAAGCGCTCGACCGCCACGTGCACCAAAGCCGCGCAAAACTGACCTTCGCCCAGACTTTCCCCACCGGCACCCATGCGATGTGGCTGTATTACTGGCTGGCGAGCCAGGGCATTCATCCGTTGCAGGATGTCGACAGTGTGGTGGTGCCGCCGCCGCAAATGGTCGCGCACCTGCAAGCCGGGCGCATCGACGGTTTTTGCGTCGGCGAGCCGTGGGCCGCCAGCGCGGTGCAGCAGGACCTGGGTTTCACCCTCGCCACCAGCCAGACCATCTGGCCCGATCACCCGGAAAAAGTCCTCGGTTGCACACGTGAATTCGTCGAGCAATACCCGAATACCGCGCGGGCGCTGGTGATGGCGATTCTCGAGGCCAGCCGCTTCATAGAAGCCAGCCCGGAAAATCGTCGCAGCACCGCACACCTGCTCAGCGCGGCGGAATACCTCGATGCGCCGGTGGCATGCATCGAACCGCGTTTTCTCGGCGACTATGCCGACGGCCTCGGCAATCGCTGGCAAGACCCGCACGCGCTGCGCTTCCACGGCAACGGCGAGGTCAACGTGCCGTACCTCTGCGATGGCATGTGGTTCATGACCCAGTTCCGCCGCTGGGGCTTGTTGCGCAGCGACCCGGACTACCTCGCCGTCGCACGTCAGGTTCAGCAACTGCAGTTGTATCGCGACGCCGCAACCGCTGTCGGCGTGGCCGCCTGGGGCTCCGACATGCGCAGCAGCCAGTTGCTCGACGGCAAGGTCTGGGACGGCAGCGATCCGGCCGGCTACGCGCGCAGCTTCAAGCTGCACGCGCTGAGCGACGACGCTCCCCTGCTTGCCCAGCGCTGACCGGAGGCCGCGAACATGTTGCGCATTCTGCTGATCAACGACACCGCGAAAAAAGTCGGCCGTCTCAAGGCCGCATTGACCGAGGCCGGTTTCGAGGTGATCGACGAGTCCGGCCTGACCATCGACCTGCCCGCACGCGTCGAAACGGTGCGCCCGGACGTGATCCTGATCGATACCGAGTCACCGGGGCGCGATGTCATGGAGCAAGTGGTGCTGGTCAGCCGCGACCAGCCACGGCCGATCGTGATGTTTACCGATGAACATGACCCGACGGTGATGCGCCAGGCGATCAAGTCCGGGGTCAGCGCCTACATCGTCGAAGGCATTCACGCCCAGCGCCTGCAGCCGATTCTCGACGTGGCGATGGCGCGCTTCGAAAGCGACCAGGCCTTGCGTGCGCAGTTGCAGGCACGGGATCAGCAACTGGCAGAGCGCAAGCGCATCGAGCTGGCCAAGGGCTTGTTGATGAAAATGAAGGATTGCAATGAAGAAGAAGCCTACACGCTGATGCGACGCCAGGCCATGAGCCGGCAGCAGAAGCTGATACAGGTGGCGGAGCAGATTATTGCGATGAGCGAGTTGCTCGGCTGACTGATCGTTCCCACGCTCTGCGTGGGAACGATCTGAAAAATCAAAAGCCCCTCACCCTAGCCCTCTCCCGGAGGGAGAGGGGACTGATTGGGGGATGCTCTGGGAGTGCGCCATCCTGTGATTTCTGCTGTGAATCCATAATCGACGCGGTCTCTCAGGGCGATGTTTGACGTCATACACCTCGATCAGTCCCCTCTCCCTCTGGGAGAGGGCTAGGGTGAGGGGCTTTTGATCTTTCCCCTGTTGGCACAAATCTCGCTTTGTAAAACGCACAGGTAACCAACGGCGGTTGCCCCACCCTCGACAAAGACGTCGCTCACCCCATTCGCCCTTGCGCGAATCCGGTAGCGGCGTTTTTGCGTTTTGGCCCCACAGACCGGGGCCGGTGGTGCGGCCGTGCAGGCGCTCCACCTGCTGTGCATGACTCCCGAGACTCTTATCAGCTGAGGTGCGCGATGAATTCAAGCTTCTGGAAATCCGGCCACACCCCGACATTGTTCGCGGCCTTTCTGTATTTCGACCTGAGCTTCATGGTCTGGTACCTGCTCGGCCCGCTGGCGGTGCAGATTGCCACCGACCTGCAACTGACCACCCAACAACGCGGCCTGGTCGTCGCCACGCCGATTCTCGCCGGCGCGGTGCTGCGCTTCATCATGGGCATGCTGGCCGATCGGCTGTCGCCGAAAACCGCCGGGCTGATCGGTCAGGTCATCGTTATCTGCGCGCTGTTCGGTGCGTGGAAACTCGGTATTCACAGTTACGAGCAGGCGTTGATCCTCGGCCTGTTCCTCGGCATGGCCGGCGCGTCGTTTGCCGTGGCCCTGCCGCTGGCCTCGCAATGGTATCCGCCAGAGCATCAGGGCAAAGCCATGGGCATTGCCGGTGCGGGCAACTCCGGCACGGTGTTCGCCGCGCTGCTCGCGCCGGTGATTGCCGCTGCATTTGGCTGGAGCAATGTCTTTGGTTTCGCCCTGATCCCGCTGATTCTGACGTTGGTGCTGTTCGCCCTGCTGGCGAAAAACGCCCCGCAGCGGCCGAAACCAAAAGCCATGGCCGATTACTTCAAAGCCCTCGGCGACCGTGACAGCTGGTGGTTCATGTTTTTCTACAGCGTGACCTTCGGCGGCTTCATCGGCCTGGCCAGCGCCCTGCCCGGCTATTTCAACGATCAATACGGCCTGAGCCCGGTCACCGCCGGTTACTACACCGCCGCCTGCGTATTCGGCGGCAGCCTGATGCGCCCATTGGGCGGCGCGCTGGCTGATCGCTTCGGTGGCATCCGCACCTTGCTGGCGATGTACACCGTCGCCGCCATCTGCATCGCCGCCGTCGGCTTCAACCTGCCAAGTTCCTACGCCGCTCTGGCGCTTTTCGTCTGCACCATGCTCGGTCTGGGCGCCGGCAACGGTGCGGTGTTTCAACTGGTGCCGCAGCGTTTTCGTCTGGAAATCGGTGTGATGACCGGGTTGATCGGCATGGCCGGTGGCATCGGCGGTTTCGCTCTGGCGGCCGGCATGGGCGCGATCAAACAGAGCACCGGCAGCTATCAACTGGCGCTGTGGTTGTTCGCCAGCCTCGGCGTACTGGCATGGTTTGGCCTGCACGGCGTCAAGCGTCGCTGGAGGACCACCTGGGGCTCGGCAGCGGTAACGGCGGCGCGAGTCTGAGGCGTCGATGGCTCTGCAACTGAGCTTTGCCGAAGCCAGCGCCACCGGCCCGCGCGCGGAGAATCAGGACGCGCTGCGTTCGGTGACGCCGGCGCCAGCGCTGGCCGCAAGCAAAGGTTATCTGTTCGCCATTGCCGACGGCGTCAGCCAATGCGCCGATGGCGGCCTCGCCGCGCGTTCGACCTTGCAGGCGCTGGCGCTGGACTACTACGCCACGCCGGAAACCTGGAGTGTGGCGCAGGCACTGGATCGTCTGTTGCTTGCGCAAAACCGCTGGTTGCAGGCCAATGGCGGCGGGCAACCGCTGCTGACCACGATCAGTGCGCTGGTGCTGCGCGGCCGGCGCTTCACCCTCGCCCACGTCGGCGATTGCCGGGTGTATCGCTGGCACGCCGAGACGTTGCAGCGCATCTCCGAGGATCATGTCTGGGACCAACCGGGCATGCAGCATGTGCTCAAGCGCGCGCTGGGGCTGGATCAGCACCTGGTACTGGATTTTCTCGACGGTGAACTGCAGGAAGGCGAAAGTTTCGTGCTGCTCAGCGATGGCGTCTGGTCGACGCTGGGCGATACCGCAATCGCGGCGATTTTGCGTGATCAACCGGATCTGACGAACGCCGCACAAACGCTGATCAACGCCGCGCATCTGGCCGGCAGTCAGGACAACGCCAGTGCCTTGCTGGTGCGCGTCGATGCGCTCGGTGAGTCGAGCATTGGCGATGCCTTGATTCATCTGCAGCAATGGCCCTTGCCGCCGCCGCTGAAACCCGGTCAGTCATTCGAAGGCTGGCAGGTGCAAGGCATTGTTGCGCAGAGCCAGCAATCGCTGCTGTATCGGGTCGCCGATGGCCAGGGCCAGTCGTGGCTGTTGAAAACCTTGCCGGCGCGCTTGGCGGACGATCCGCAGGCCGGGCAAGCGCTGCTGTCCGAGGAGTGGTTTCTCAGGCGCGTCGCCGGTCGGCACTTCCCCGAAGTACATGCCTGCCCGCAGCGCCAGCATTTGTATTACGTGATGCGCGAATACCCCGGAACGACCCTCGCCCAATTGTTTCAACAACGCGGCCCGCTGCCGCTGGCGCAGTGGCAGGACATTGCCGAGCGCTTGCTGCGCGCGGTTGGCCTGCTGCATCGGCGGCAGATTCTGCACCGCGACATCAAACCGGAGAACCTGCATTGGGGCGATGACGGCGAATTGCGTCTGCTGGATTTTGGCCTCGCCTACTGCCCCGGTCTGTCGCAGGACGCGCCGTCGACGTTGCCGGGAACCCCCAGCTTCATTGCCCCGGAAGCCTTTCGCGGGGATTTGCCAAACGTGCAGCAGGATCTGTATTCCGTCGGCGTGACCCTGTATTACCTGCTCAGCGGGCATTTTCCGTATGGCGAGATCGAAGCCTTTCAGCGGCCGCGATTTGGCGTGCCGGTCAGCGCCAGTCGTTTCCGCCCGGACCTGCCGGAATGGCTGGCGCAGAGCCTCGAGCGCGGCGTCGCGGCCGATCCACAGCAGCGCTTTGAAACGGCGGAAGAATGGTTGCTGCTGCTGGAACAGGGCGAGCGGCGCAGTTTAAGCGTGCGGCCCAGACCATTGCTGGAGCGCGAGCCGTTGAAGGTCTGGCGGACCATGGCGCTGGTGGCCTTGTTGGGGAATGTGGTGCTGCTTGTGTTGTTGTTTCATGGTTGAAACCGTGGCGCGCTATTCGCGAGCAGGCTCGCTCCCACAGGGGTTTTGTGAACGATACACAACCCATGTGGGAGCGAGCCTGCTCGCGATGACGCCAGATCCGACACTGCAAATCTCTCCGCTTGAATGCGCCACGAACGAGCAACACGCCTCCAATCGGTGCAGAAAACGCCCTCCATTTTCAGCCAATCCCCAATAAACCCGCCATTCCCCAAGTTGGCACAACCACTGCATTACCCCATTCAACACACACATAAAGCCCAACCTTCAACGACGAAGGCTGGGTTCCCCGAGAGAACGGGACCAGGACAAAGGCGTCCTCGCTAGGCAACTAGCGGGACGCCTTTTTTTGTTTGCGCAAAATTTGTCGAGCACGGCCCGACGGCCCAACAGAGGCCCGCCGCAGCTCCCCGGAGAACCTGATGAAAAAACTCAAACTGGTGATGATCGGCAATGGCATGGCCGGGGTTCGCACCCTCGAAGAGCTGCTGAAACTGAGCAACGAGCTGTACGACATCACGGTCTTCGGCGCCGAACCGTACACCAACTACAACCGCATCCTGCTGTCGCCAGTGCTGGCCGGTGAGCAGACCTTCGAAGAGATCGTACTCAACGACCTCGACTGGTACCTGGAAAACAACATCAAACTGCTGCTCAACCGCAAAGTGGTGGAGATCGACCGGGTCAAGCGCCGGGTGATTGCCGAGGACGGCAGCGAAGCCGAATACGATCGCCTGCTGATCGCCACCGGCTCGACGCCGTTCATCCTGCCGATCCCCGGCAACACCCTGCAGGGCGTGATCGGTTACCGCGACATCGCCGACACCCAGGCGATGATCGACACCGCCAAAACCCATAAGCACGCCGTGGTCATCGGCGGCGGCCTGCTCGGCCTCGAAGCGGCCAACGGCCTGATGCTGCGCGGCATGCACGTCACCGTGGTGCATCTCGGTGAATGGCTGCTGGAGCGACAACTGGACAAGACCAGCGGCCAGCTTCTGCAATCGGCGCTGGAATCGCGCGGGCTGCATTTCCGCCTGTGCGAACAGACCCAGGCCCTGCATGACGCCGGCAATGGCCGGGTCGGTTCTGTGCAGTTCAAGAACGGCGACATCATCCCCGCCGATCTGGTGGTCATGGCCGCAGGCATCCGCCCTAACACCGAACTGGCGGAAAAGGCCGGCATCCCGTGCAACCGCGGGATTCTGGTCAACGACACCCTGCAAACCTACGACCCGCGTATCTATGCGATCGGCGAATGCGCAAGCCACCGCGGCATCGCCTACGGCCTGGTCGCGCCGCTGTTCGAACAGGCCAAGGTCTGCGCCAACCACCTCGCGCAATTGGGTTTCGCCCGTTATCAGGGCTCGGTGACCTCGACCAAACTCAAAGTCACCGGCATCGACCTGTTCTCCGCCGGCGACTTCATGGGCGGCGAAGGCACCGAAACCATTACCCTCTCCGACCCGATCGGCGGCGTGTACAAAAAACTGGTGATCAAGGATGACGTGCTGGTCGGCGCCTGTCTGTACGGTGATACGGCAGATGGCGGTTGGTATTTCCGGCAGATTCGTGAGAATCACGCCATCGGCGAGATCCGCGATCACTTGATGTTCGGCGAAAACGCTTTGGGCGACGTAGGACATCAAGGCCAGGACAAAGCCATGGTCATGGCCGACAGCGCCGAGGTCTGCGGTTGCAACGGCGTGTGCAAAGGCACCATCGTCAAGGCAATTCAGGAACACGGCCTGTTCAGCGTCGACGAAGTGAAGAAACACACCAAGGCTGCCAGCTCCTGCGGTTCCTGCGCCGGCCTGGTCGAGCAGATCCTGATCAACACGGTCGGAGGTGCGGCGGACGTCAAACCGAAAAGCGAAAAAGCCATTTGCGGTTGCAGCGATCTCAACCACGGCCAGATCCGCCAGGCGATTCGCCAGGAGCATCTGCTGACCATCGCCGAGACCATGAGCTACCTGAACTGGCGCACGCCCAACGGCTGCGCGACCTGCCGCCCGGCGCTCAACTACTACCTGATTTCCACCTGGCCGGGCGAAGCCAAGGACGATCCGCAATCGCGCCTGATCAACGAACGCGCCCACGCCAACATTCAAAAGGACGGCACCTATTCGGTGGTGCCACGGATGTGGGGCGGCGTGACCAATCCTTCAGAGCTGCGGCGTATTGCCGATGTGGCTGACAAGTACAACGTGCCGATGGTCAAGGTCACCGGCGGTCAGCGCATCGACTTGCTCGGCATCAAAAAGCAGGACCTGCCCGGCGTGTGGAAAGACCTCGACATGCCGTCCGGCCACGCTTATGGCAAATCCATCCGTACGGTGAAGACCTGCGTGGGTAGCGAGTTCTGCCGCTTCGGCACGCAGAATTCGACGCAACTGGGCATCGACCTCGAGCACGACCTGTTCAACATGTGGTCGCCGCACAAGGTGAAGCTGGCAGTGTCCGGTTGCCCACGCAACTGCTCGGAAGCGGGCATCAAAGACGTAGGAATCATCGGCGTCGACTCCGGCTGGGAGATGTACATCGGCGGCAACGGCGGGATCAAAACCGAAGTTGCCGAGTTCTTCGTCAAACTGAAAACCGCCGATGAAGTACGCGAATACAACGGCGCCTTCTTGCAGCTGTACCGCGAAGAAGCCTTTTACCTCGAACGCACCGTGCATTACCTGCAACGGGTCGGCATGGAGCACATCAAGAAGAACGTGCTCGAAGACGCCGAGCGGCGCAAAGCCTTGAACGAGCGCCTGCAATTCTCCCTGTCGTTCGAACAGGACCCGTGGAAAGAGCGTCTGGCGCAGCCGCAACTGAAGAAAGAATTCGATGTGATCCCCGTGAAAAACCTGGAGGTGCCGGCATGAACTGGCTCGATATCTGTGGCCTCGACGAGATCAATGCCCTCGGTTCGCGAATCATTGCCGGGCCGAAAGGTGACATAGCGATTTTTCGTACCAGCGACGATGAGGTTTTCGCCCTCGACGACCGCTGCCCGCACAAGGGCGGGCCGTTGTCGCAAGGCCTGATCTACGGCAAACGCGTAGCCTGCCCGCTGCACAACTGGCAGATCGACCTCGAAACCGGCGAAGCCCAAGCGCCGGATATCGGCTGTGCCCATCACCATCCGGCGCGGGTCGAGAATGGTCGGGTGCAACTGGCCCTGCGGGACGCCATCTGATGAACCGCCAGACGACCGCCTCGACCTGCTGCTATTGCGGGGTCGGCTGCGGCGTACTGATCGAGCATGACGGCGAGCGCATCCTCGGCGTCAGCGGCGATCCGGCGCACCCGGCCAACTTCGGCAAACTGTGCAGCAAAGGCTCGACCCTGCACCTGACCGGCGACCTCGCCGCCCGCGCGCTCTACCCGGAGCTGCGTCTGGGCAAAGGCCTGGCGCGCAGCCGCACAGACTGGGACACCGCGCTGGAACACGCGGCCAATGTTTTCGCCGACACCATCGCCGAGCACGGACCGGACAGCGTGGCGTTCTATATCTCCGGGCAGTTGCTCACCGAGGATTATTACGCCTTCAACAAACTGGCGCGGGCGCTGGTCGGCACCAACAACATCGACAGTAATTCACGGCTGTGCATGTCTTCGGCCGTGGTCGGCTACAAACGCAGCCTTGGTGCCGACGCGCCGCCGTGCAGTTATGAAGATCTGGAGCTGAGCGATTGCGTGATGATCGTCGGCAGTAACATGGCCTACGCCCATCCGGTACTTTTCCGCCGGCTGGAAGAAGCCAAAGCGCGGCGCCCGCAGATGAAAGTCATCGTCATCGATCCGCGGCGTACTGACACCTGTGATCTGGCCGACCTGCACCTGGCGATTCTGCCGGGCACCGATGTCGCGCTGTTTCATGGGATTTTGCACCTGCTGCTGTGGGAAGACTGGGTCGACCGCGATTTCATCAAGGCACACACCGAGGGTTTGGCCGAACTGAAAAATCTGGTCCGCGACTACACTCCGCAAATGGTCTCGCAACTGTGCGGCATCAGTGTCGAGCAATTGCAGCAGTGCGCCGAATGGGTCGGCACGTCCCCGAGCTTTCTGTCGCTGTGGTGCATGGGCCTGAATCAGTCCACCGCCGGCAGCGCGAAAAACAGCGCGTTGATCAATCTGCACCTGGCCACCGGGCAAATCGGCCGGCCGGGCGCAGGACCTTTCTCCCTGACCGGTCAGCCGAATGCCATGGGCGGGCGCGAAACCGGCAGTCTGTCGAATCTGCTGCCCGGCCACCGCGACGCGGCCAACCCGGCGCATCGCGCTGAAGTGGCGGAATACTGGGGCGTAGAAAATTTGCCGGAAACGCCCGGTCTCAGCGCCATCGAACTGTTCGAGAACCTGCGCAGCGGCAAGGTCAAGGCGCTGTGGATTGCCTGTACCAACCCGGCGCAATCGATGCCGGACCAGAGCGCGGTGCGCGCGGCCCTTGAGGCCTGCCCGTTTGTGGTACTACAGGAAGCGTTTCGCACCACCGAAACCGCCGCCTTCGCTGACCTGTTGCTGCCCGCCGCCAGTTGGGGCGAGAAGGAAGGCTCGGTGACCAACTCCGAGCGGCGCATTTCCCACGTTCGCCAGGCGATTCTCCCTCCAGGCGAAGCACGGCCGGACTGGGCGATCACCGTGGATTTCGCCCAGCGTCTGGAGCAACGTCTGCGTGCGCAGCAACCGAGCCTGTTTGCCTTCGCTGAGCCGGCGCAATTGTTCGATGAATTCAAATGCCTGACCCGTGGCCGCGATCTCGATCTGTCCGGCATCAGCCATGCGCTGATTGACCAGATCGGCCCGCAACAGTGGCCGTTCCCGATCGGTGCCCGGCAAGGCACGTCACGCTTGTACACCGACGGGGTTTTTCCGACCGCCAGCGGTCGCGCGCAATTCATCGCCGAGCCGTACCGTGCCGCCAAGGAGCAACGCGACGCGCGCTTCCCGCTGACCCTGCTCACCGGGCGCCTGCGCGATCAGTGGCACGGCATGAGCCGCACCGGCACCGCTGCGCAACTGTTCGGCCATGTCAGCGAAGCCGTGCTCAGTCTGCATCCCGACGAGATGCGCCGGCACCGTCTGCAACCAGGCGATCTGGTCAATCTGAAAAGCCGTCGCGGCGCGGTGATTGTCGCCGTCAGCAGTGATGACAGCGTGCGTCCCGGTCAGGCGTTTTTGCCGATGCACTGGGGCGATCGTTTTCTCAAGGGCGGTGTGAACAGCCTCACCCAGCCGGCCTTCGATCCGTTATCGAAACAACCGGAACTGAAACACAGTGGCGTACGCCTGGAGCCGGTCCATCTGCCATGGCAGCTGTTCGCTTTGATCGAGGGCGATGTGCAGCGGCATTTCGAGACGCTACGGACGCTCTGCGAGGCGTTTTCCTACGTCAGCCTCAGCCTTGTCGGACGCGAACGTCCGGCGCTGCTGATACGCGCTGCCAGCCACGAGGCGCCGGATGCGCCATTGCTCGCGCAAATCGATCAATGCCTGGCATTGATCGACGGCCCGGTCCTCGCCTACGACGATCCACGCCGCGCGATTGGCAAGCGCGTGCGCATCGAGAACGGCCGGATTACCGCGATTCGTCTGGCCGGCGAAACCCTCGCGCAACATTGGCTGCAAGGTTTGTGGCTGGAGGGTCGTGCCGACGAACAACTGCGCCGCTGGTTGCTGGCGCCGATGAGTGCGCCGCCGGGCAATGCCGGGATGCAGGTGGCAGCAAACAAGACTTTGTGCAACTGCAAAAACGTCAGCCTCAACGCCGTCTGCGCTGGCATTCGCCAGGGTCTGGATCTGCAGGGTCTGAAAAATCAATTGGGCTGCGGCACGCAATGCGGCTCGTGCGTCCCGGAAATCAAACGCCTGCTGGCCGCCGATGTGCAGCCGGCCGCCGCCATATGATGAGGAAAACACCATGAATGCAAAAGTCTGGCTGGTGGGTGCAGGTCCTGGTGATCCGGAATTGCTGACCCTCAAAGCGGTACGCGCGTTGCGCGCGGCCGATGTGGTGCTGATCGATGACTTGGTCAACGAAGCGGTGCTGGAACACTGCCCCGACGCGCGGATCATCAGCGTAGGCAAACGTGGCGGCTGTCGCTCGACCCCGCAAGCGTTCATCCACCGGCTAATGCTGCGTTACGCACGCCACGGCAAATGCGTGGTGCGGCTCAAGGGTGGTGATCCGTGCATTTTCGGCCGTGGCGGTGAAGAAGCACAGTGGCTGCGCGAGCGCGGCGTCGAGGTGGAACTGGTCAACGGCATCACCGCTGGCCTGGCCGGCGCCACGCAATGCGATATTTCCCTGACCTTGCGCGGCGTCGCCAGGGGCGTAACGCTGGTGACCGCGCACACTCAGGACGACAGCCAACTGAACTGGCAGGCACTGGCACAGAGCGGGACGACGCTGGTGATCTATATGGGTGTGGCCAAACTCGGCGAGATTCGCGAGCAACTGCTGGCCGGAGGGATGGCGGCGGAGACGCCGGTGGCGATGATCGAGAATGCTTCACTGCCGCAGCAGCGCGAATGCCGCAGTGACCTGAGCGCCATGAGTGAGGATGCCCGGCTGTTCGAACTCAAAAGCCCTGCGATTCTGGTGATCGGGGCAGTCGCCGCGACTCAGTCCGCGCAGTACGATCTGCCTTCGATGGTGACGGCCTGAGCAATCCCCGCCTCGGCAAATCGCAGACAAAGAAAAGCCCGGCCTAAGCCGGGCTTTTCTCAGAGCGGCAGCTAATTACTTAGCTTGAGCTTCAACCTGCGCTTCTACGCGACGGTTAACAGCACGGCCAGCGTCAGTTTTGTTGTCAGCAACTGGGCGGGATTCGCCGTAGCCAACAGACTGAACGCGGGACGATTCAACACCGTACTGGTTGGTCAGAACTTGCTTAACGGCGTTTGCACGACGCTCGGACAGTTTCTGGTTGTAAGCGTCAGGACCGACGGAGTCAGTGTGACCTTCAACAGTAGTGGTGGTGGATGGGTACTGCTTCATGAAGTCAGCCAGGTTCTTGATGTCGCCGTAGCTGTTTGGCTTGACGACCGACTTGTCGAAGTCGAATTTCACGTCCAGCTCAACACGAACAACTTCAGCAACTGCTGGGCAGCCATCAGCGTCAACAGTTACGTTGGCTGGGGTGTCCGGGCACTTGTCAACGTTGTCGCAAACGCCATCGTTGTCGCTGTCGGAGCAGACTTCAGCTGGTGCTGGAACTGGAGCAGCAGCAGGCTTGGAGCCGCCACCGAAGTTCACACCGATACCGACGCTAGGAGCCCACTCGGTGTCGCCCTGGTCGATGTTGTATTGAGCTTCAACGCCAGCACGGGCGTAGAAGTTCTCGGTGAAGTACAGCTTGGCACCGCCGCCAACGTTGGCGAAGGTGGAACGGTTACGACCGTTCGAACCGTTCTGGTCGATGCTCTGGTCAGAGAAACCGGCCGAAACGTATGGACGAATCATGTCGCCTGGGTTGTTGAAGTGGTACAGAGCGTCCAGAGCGGTGTTAGCGCCTTTGACGTTCTTGCCATCGTCGGCACGTACGTTGTGCACTTCGTCGTAGCCCAGACGCAGTTCTACGTCGTCGGTCAGGAAGTAACCGATCGAACCGCCGAACAGGTTGCCGTTGTTCTTGAAGTTACGAGCGCTGTCGAATTGTTCTTTCTTAGCGAAGCCTTCGATTTCAACTGCGCCTTGGCCTTGTGCCAGAGCGCCGAACGAAGTGGCGGCAATCAGAGAACCAATGGCCAAGCCCAAGGTGTTTTTCAGTTTCATCCGTTAAATCCCCATCTGGTGATTGTGAAGCAGTCCCGCAAACCGGGGGACAACTCGGCGGCAAGTCTATCAGAACTTGCCTACACGTAAGAGATATTTGCGCTGAACTAAGTTTCAGCAATGCCTGCAAATTTCTCACGCAATTTATCTAGAGCGCGTTTGTAACGCATTTTTGTCGCACTCAAACCCATGTGCATGATGTCTGCGATCTCCTGAAACTCCAGCTCTGCGACAAATCGTAGCACCAGAATTTCGCGGTCAATCGGATTCACATACACCAGCCAGCGATCAAGCCCACCCTTCTCCTCCGGTTTCGGCGCCTTTTCTTCAGACGCTTCTTCAAGAGGGTCGAGGCTGAGAGCGTCCATCAAGCGACGCTTACGCCGTTCCTTCCGATACTGCGTGATGCATTCGTTGTAAGTGATGCTGTAAAGCCAGGTTTTGAACTTCGATTTCCCCTCGAAGTTCTTCAGGCCATACAGCACCTTCAGCATCACTTCCTGACAGACATCGTCTGCGTCGCGATCGTTCCCAAGATATCTCGCACAGACATTAAATAATGTTCGCTGGTAACGCCGCATCAACTCTTCGTAGGCGCGCGTTACGTGAAAAAGCTCGGTGTGCGAGCGCGCGACCAACTCCTCATCAGAGAGCTCGCGGGGGTCGTAGCGCGTGGATAGCGTTTGGGCTTTATTCAAAACAAGTCGTGCCGACAGTCAGGTCAATGTCCACCGCAGCCAGCCTCGGCTGGCATTTTGCGGCGGCATACATTAGCAGGGTTTGCCGGTTTAGCGGCTACTCACATGCTGTTCCAGCAGGATCCGATTGGAGAGAGAGACTAGCTCACCCTCATCGGTCAGCAATGTGGTTTTAACCGTGCCGATCTCTTCGATCTGGCCTTCGACCTCGCCAACACGCACTTGTTGCCCAACCTCGTACAACTCACGCACATAGATTCCCGCAAGAATCTGACCGGCAATTTCCCGGCTTCCCAAACCCATGGCCAGCGCAACGGCCAGACCAACGGTAATCAATACGATCACAATCACGTGGTTCAGCAGGTCGGTCTTGACCTCGAGCTGACTGATCGCCACCGAGATACTGATGATGATCACCAGCCCCTGCGCGATACGCCCCAGCCCCGAAGCGTAGTCCAGGCCTACGCCTTCCGCCGCCCCGCGCACCAGGCCATTGGCCAATTGCGCGAGCAACACACCGACCAGCAACACCAGCGCGGCGCCGAAGACTTTCGGCAGATACAGCGCCAGCATGTCCAGCGTAGCTGAAACTCGCTCAAGGCCAAGGGATTCTGCTGCAGACACCAGGAAAATCAGCAGAACGAACCAGTAAACGATTTTACCGATCAGGGTCGAGATCGGCACCTGCAGCCCGGCACGCGACAACAGCTTGGTCAGACCGGTGCCGCCCATCAGGCGATCGAGGCCCAATTTGGCCAGCAGCTTGGAGAGCAAGGTGTCGAGCAGCTTGGCCACGACGAAACCCAGCAGCAGCACCACCAGTGCGCCGAACAGGTTCGGTATGAAATTAGCGACTTTGGTCCACAACGCAGTCATTGCAGTGACGAGGCTCTGAGTCCAGAGATCAAGTTCCATATTCAATCAGCCTTATCAGCAGTGCGAACAGCAGGTTTACGAAGACGGGAAACCGGCGAGACATGCGCCGAGCCATTGTTCAGGGCGATCATCAGCGCGGGCAGCCAGCGGCCCAGCAGGCTGAACAGATCACCGGCGCCGACCTGGCGGTTGGCGGTTTTGAGTACGCGGCCCAGGCAAGCGTCGTCGTCGCGGCTGGACGGCGAGGCGTTGAGCATGTCGCGCAAAGACTGTTCAAACGGATCGTGCATACGCACCTCTCGTGATGTCTGTGAAAGACGCGGGCAAATTTGGTCGGGTCACATGCGGCCTCTTCAAACCCAGCGCAAACGTCGGAACAACCACCACTGACCGAAGGCCAGGGCAAGCACCGTCGAGCATGCGATGAGGAAACCGTACGGGCTGCTGGCGAACGGAATTCCGCCAACGTTGATGCCCAGAAGACCGGTGATAAAACTCATCGGCAGGAAGATGCAGGTGATGATGCCGAAGCGGTACATGGTGCGATTCATGTGCACGTTCAGACGCCGGTCCTCAGCCTCCAGCACAAGCCCCACGCGCTCTCGGGTCAATTCCAGCTCTTCCAGATAGCGGGTCAGGCTGTTGTTCAGTTCGTTCCAGTAATCGGCATCGTCTTCAACGAACCACGGCAGCTTTATGCGCGTCAGCTGGCCAAAAATATCCCGCTGTGGAGCGAGAAAACGCTTGAGCCCGGCCGCCCGCCGACGGATGTGCAAAACCGAGCCATGCTCGGGGGTATACCGTTCGTCGGCATCCATTTTTTCTTCTTCCTCATCGGCGATTTCCGAGAGGCAAGTGACCAGATCCTGCACTTTATTGGTGAGGAACTGCGCCAGATAGAGGATGAGTTCTGATGATGTCTTCGGGCCTCTGCCGTCAGCCAATTGCCCAAGCAATTCATCGGTGGCCCGCAGTGGCCGCAAACGCAGGGAGATCACCCGCTGAGCAGAAGCAAAGATCCGCACCGACACCATGTCTTCCGGCTCGGCACCCGGATTGAGATTGACCCCGCGCAAAAACAGCAGCAATTCGGAGTCGGGCAGCGGCAACAGACGCGGGCGGGTGTTCTCTTCCAGCAGCAGGTCGCAGGTGAACTCGTTGAGTCCGCTGGATTTGCGCAGCCAGGTCTGGGTCTGCGGATGGCTGCGATCCCAATGCAGCCACAGGCTTTCGTGAGCCTGCAGCTGCAGATCGTCAAGCTCCGTCCGGGCTATCGAACGCGCACCACCCTTGCCGTCCAGCACCAGGGCATGCACCAGCCCCCACTGCGCGTTTTCTTCCTCGAACATCTGCATCCCTTTGTCGAACAGCTTATTCAGGCATCTGCAGCGGACTCGGCGAAACGATCACGCCGTTGTTGTCCGCATAGATATAGTGGCCCGGATGGAAAGTCACGCCGGCGAAGGTCACCGCGACGTTGAGGTCGCCGATGCCGCGCTTTTCGGTCTTCATCGGGTGGCTGGCCAATGCCTGCACGCCGAGATCGGTCTGGGCCAGAACATCGACGTCACGGATGCAACCGTAGATCACCATGCCTTCCCAACCATTTTTCGCAGCCTTTTCGGCAATCATGTCGCCCAATAGTGCACGGCGCAGCGAGCCACCGCCATCGACCACCAGCACTTTGCCGGTGCCGTCGAGTTCGGCCTGCTCCTTGACCAGCGAGTTATCTTCGAAGCATTTGATGGTCACGATTTCGCCGCCGAAGGAATCACGGCCGCCGAAATTGCTGAACATCGGTTCCAGCACCTGCACCAGCTCCGGGTAGGCGTCGCACAGGTCAGGCGTAAGGTAATGGTTCATCGAAAAACTCCTGTAAAAAGCAAGACGATCAAAGATGCCGCATTCTGATGAGACGAGTCCGGCCAGTCGCTGTTTACCTTAGCCCACGCCATGGTCGCTGAGCGAACCTGAACACAGCCTGAAACGTAATCGCTAAACAGCCACAAAATATGACCAGAACCGCACAACGCGTCATATCTTAGCCGCAAGCCAGGCTTAACGGAACGCCCCTTACACCGCCGTGGCCAGATCCGCCGCTTGCGCCAGCAATGGCGTCTGCTGATCATTCAGCCAGCGCGCCACCAGCGGCCACACTTCGGTCTGCGCCGCTTTGCTCACCAGCATTTCGACATGGCCAAAATTGTCGCCGAAACCTTGCTCGCGCCCCAGATTCACGAACTGCTTGTGCTCGGAGCCGATCTGCTCGAACAGCTTGCGACAGGCCCACGCCGGGTCCTGATGATCGCCCGCCGCCGTCACCGCCAACACCGGCACCTGAACATCGGCGAGCCCGGCCCACCAATCCTTGTCCTTGTCGCCAAAGCGGCCGAACAAGCCGTACCAGCGCATGCTTTCGATGGCCAGGCCGATCGGCTCGTCTTCCGGGCCCCGCCGCAAACGTGAACCGGACAACTGCGCGAAACGCTTGAGAATGAAGCGACTGCCCCACTCCAGCGGCGGAATCTTCAGCGGCCAGTACGTGCGGCTGACCTGCGTGCCGAAAAACGCCGCCGACGCCACCGCCGGTTCGCCGAGATATTCGCCACCCAACGCCGCCGCCAGGGTGATGCCGCCCAGCGAGTGGCCGATCCAGTGCGGAATCTGACCGCTCTGCTCACGGACGAACGCGGCAATCGCCGGCAGATCGTAACGCGCATAATCGGCGACCCGGTTGCGCCGATAGTCCTCGTTGCGCTGCGACAGACCGTGGCCGCGCATCTCCGGAATCCACACGTCGAAGCCCAGCCGCGTCAGGTACGCGCCCAGGCCCAGACCTTTGGGGGAAAACCAGAAACGTCGATTGGAAAAACTGCCGTGCAGCAAGATCACCGGCACACCACGCGGCGCCGAGTCATCGGCCATGCCCAGGCGGGTCACGGCGATTTCCACGGACCAGTCGGGGCTGTTGCCGGGTTTGAGTCGATACACATCTTCGCTCAGATCGTCGCGCCGTTCGGCGCTGATCAGGGCGACAGGAAACAGGTTGCTGCTGCTTTGCATAATGCTCTTGCACAAAAAAGGGCGGCATCTACTAGAGCCCGCCCTACTTCAATCTCAAGGCCCGGCCCATGTGGGAGCGAGCCAGCTCGCGAAAGCGGTGTGTCAGCGAACATCCATGGCGGATGTTGCTCCGTCTTCGCGAGCAGGCTCGCTCCCACAGGGTCAGGCCATCATTCACATGTTGATCAAGCCTGCGCCTGACCTTCGGCGAGGAAGAACCAGGTTTCCAGCACGGTGTCCGGGTTCAGCGACACGCTTTCGATGCCCTGCTCCATCAGCCATTTGGCCAGGTCCGGGTGGTCCGAAGGGCCCTGACCGCAGATACCGATGTACTTGCCGGCCTTGTTGCAGGCCTGAATCGCGTTGGCCAGCAGCTTCTTGACCGCTGGATTACGCTCGTCGAACAGGTGCGCGATGATACCGGAATCGCGGTCCAGACCCAGGGTCAACTGGGTCAGGTCGTTGGAACCGATCGAGAAACCATCGAAGAACTCAAGGAATTCATCGGCCAGAATCGCATTGGATGGCAGTTCGCACATCATGATCACGCGCAGACCGTTGTCGCCACGGGCCAGGCCGTTTTCGGCGAGCAGGTCCACTACCTGGCTGGCTTCACCAAGCGTACGGACGAACGGCACCATGATTTCGACGTTGGTCAGGCCCATCTCGTTGCGCACACGCTTAAGCGCGCGGCATTCGAGTTCGAAGCAGTCGCGGAACGATTCGCTGATGTAACGCGAAGCGCCACGGAAGCCCAGCATCGGGTTTTCTTCTTCCGGCTCGTAGAGCTTGCCGCCGATCAGGTTGGCGTATTCGTTGGACTTGAAGTCCGACAGACGCACGATGACTTTCTTCGGTGCGAACGCGGCCGCCAGGGTGCTGATGCCTTCGACCAGTTTCTCGACATAGAAACCGACCGGATCATCGTAACCGGCGATGCGCTTGTCGACGCTTTCCTTGATTTCCTGCGGCAGACCGTCGTAGTTCAACAGCGCTTTCGGGTGCACGCCAATCATGCGGTTGATGATGAATTCCAGACGGGCCAGGCCCACACCGGCGTTCGGCAGTTGCGCGAAGTCGAAGGCGCGGTCCGGGTTGCCGACGTTCATCATGATCTTGAACGGCAGCTCCGGCATGGCGTCAACGGAATTTTTCTTGATGTCGAAGCCCAGTTCGCCTTCGAAGATGTAACCGGTGTCGCCTTCGGCGCAGGACACGGTCACGCCCTGGCCATCCTTCAGCAGTTGGGTGGCGTTGCCGCAACCGACCACCGCCGGAATGCCCAGCTCGCGCGCGATGATCGCCGCGTGGCAGGTACGCCCGCCACGGTTGGTGACGATGGCGCTGGCGCGTTTCATCACCGGTTCCCAGTCCGGGTCGGTCATGTCGGACACCAGCACGTCGCCCGGCTGGACCTTGTCCATCTCGGAAACGTCTTTGATGATCCGCACTTTGCCGGCGCCGATGCGCTGGCCGATGGCGCGACCTTCCACCAGCACGGTGCCGGTTTCCTTGAGCAGGTAACGTTCCATGACGTTGGCCTGGGTGCGGCTTTTCACGGTTTCCGGACGCGCCTGCACGATGTACAGCTTGCCGTCGTCACCGTCCTTGGCCCACTCGATGTCCATCGGGCAGCCGTAGTGCTTCTCGATGATCATCGCCTGCTTGGCCAGTTCGCTGACTTCAGCGTCGGTCAGGCAGAAACGTGCGCGTTCGGCCTTGTCGACATCGACCGTCTTGACCGAACGACCGGCCTTGGCCTCGTCGCCGTAGATCATCTTGATGGCTTTGCTGCCCAGGTTGCGACGCAGGATCGCCGGACGACCGGCTTTCAGCGTGCCCTTGTGCACATAGAACTCATCCGGGTTGACCGCGCCTTGTACGACGGTTTCGCCCAGGCCGTAGGCGCCGGTGATGAATACCACGTCGCGGAAGCCCGATTCGGTATCGAGGGTGAACATCACGCCGGCGGTGCCGGTTTCCGAACGCACCATGCGCTGCACGCCGGCCGACAGGGCGACCAGCTTGTGGTCGAAGCCCTGGTGCACGCGGTAGGAAATCGCACGGTCGTTGAACAGCGAAGCGAACACCTCTTTGGCGGCGCGGATAACGTTTTCCACGCCACGGATGTTCAGGAAGGTTTCCTGTTGACCGGCGAACGACGCGTCCGGCAGGTCTTCGGCGGTGGCAGAGGAACGCACGGCCACAGCGACATCAGGATTACCGGCCGACAACGCGGCGAACGCGGTACGGATCTCGGTGTTGAGTTTTTCAGGGAATTCGGCGTCCATGATCCACTGGCGGATCTGCGCGCCGGTCTTGGCCAGGGCATTGACGTCGTCGACGTCGAGCGCGTCGAGGGCCTTGTGGATCTGCTCGTTCAGGCCGCTCAGTTCGAGGAAGTCACGATAGGCCTGAGCCGTCGTGGCGAAGCCGCCGGGGACCGAAACACCGGCGCCTGCCAGGTTACTGATCATCTCGCCCAGGGATGCGTTCTTGCCCCCCACATGCTCAACATCGTGTTTGCCGAGCTTATCGAGGGAAACTACGTACTCTACCAAGGTGATCTCTCCACTAACTGTGTTGGAAAAGCTCAGAAGCCGGCGGCCCGGGGGAGCCTTGGCCGGCTGTATGGCCTGGACCTGGAAAATAAGTGAGAATGCGGGCCAATCGCGGCCGACAAATCGCGCCTATCATATCCAAGAGCGTCAATTAACTTAAGGCCCAAGGTGCAAATGAAACGATCCGCTTTCTTCATCTCCGATGGCACCGGCATCACTGCCGAAACCCTGGGTCAAAGCCTGTTGGCGCAGTTCGAAAACATTACCTTCAGCAAGTTCACGCGGCCGTACATCGACAGCGTTGAAAAAGCGCGGGCCATGGTACAACAAATCAACAAAGCCGCTGAAACCGACGGCTTTCGGCCGATCATCTTCGACACCATCGTCAATCAGGACATCCGTGAGATTCTCGCAACGTCCAATGGTTTCATGATCGACATTTTCTCGACCTTCCTCGCCCCGCTCGAACAGGAACTGACCGAGCATTCGTCGTACACCGTCGGCAAGTCGCATTCGATCGGGCACAACTCCAATTACATGGAGCGCATCGAGGCGGTGAACTTTGCCCTCGACAACGATGACGGCGCCCGCACCCACTATTACGACAAAGCCGATCTGATACTAGTCGGCGTGTCGCGATGCGGCAAAACGCCGACGTGTCTGTATATGGCGATGCAGTTCGGCATCCGTGCGGCCAACTATCCGCTGACCGAAGACGACATGGAACGCCTGACCCTGCCGACCGCCCTGCGCGCCCATCAGCACAAGCTGTTCGGCCTGACCATCGACCCGGACCGCCTCACCGCCATCCGCAACGAGCGCAAGCCCAACAGCCGCTATTCGAGCTACGCCCAGTGCGAGTTCGAAGTGCGCGAAGTGGAAAACCTGTTCCGCCGCGAGAACATCCCGCACATCAACTCCACGCATTTTTCCGTGGAAGAGATTTCCGCGAAGATTCTGGTGGAGAAAGGGGTTGAGCGGCGGTTCAAGTAGTTTTGCGGTGCCTCATCTGACGCTATCGCGGGCAAGCCCGCTCCCACAGGTTCTGAAGGCGTTCACAATTGCTGTGTCCATCACAAATCCCTGTGGGAGCGGGCTTGCCCGCGAAGAACGATAACGCGGTCTGTCAGATCACGAACAGGTCGATGAATCGATTCACCGGTGTCGCTTCCAGCCGCGCCTGATCCTCGCACAGCGCAAAAATCTCTGCGCAACGCTGCCCGACATAACGCGTCGCCAGGTTGGCCTTGAACTTGTCCTCCAGCAACGGAATGCCCTCAGCCCGGCGGCGGCGATGGCCGAGCGGGTATTCCACGAGCACGTTGTCGGTGCTGCTGCCGTCCTTGAAAAACACCTGTACCGCATTGGCAATCGAGCGCTTGTCGGGCTCGAGGTATTCGCGACTGAATTGCGGATCTTCAACGATGACCATTTTTTCGCGCAGCACGTCGATGATCGGGTGCGCCTTGTGGAAATCGTCTTCGTACTGCTCGGCGATCAAAGTGCCGAACGCCAGCGGCACGGCGGTCATGTACTGCAGGCAATGATCGCGGTCGGCAGCATTGGCCAGTGGCCCGACCTTGGAAATGATACGGATCGCCGATTCATGGGTGGTGATGACGATCCGGTCGATTTCATGCAGACGATTGCGCACCTGCGGGTGCAAGGTCACCGCCGCTTCGCAGGCCGTTTGCGCGTGAAACTCGGCAGGAAAGCTGATCTTGAACAGCACGTTTTCCATCACATAACTGCCGAACGGTCGGGAAAAACTGAAAGCGCGTTTGTCCTCTGGCTTCAGCGCCAGATCATTGTTGGTGTGGCTGAACGACACGTCGTAAAAGCCCCACTGTTTCGCACTCAGGACACCGGGAATGCCCATCTCGCCGCGCATGGCGATATCGGCCAGACGCACACCACGACTCGCCGCATCGCCCGCTGCCCAGGATTTGCGCGAACCGGCGTTCGGCGCGTGACGGTAGGTGCGCAATGCCTGACCATCGGCAAAGGCATGCGACAGCGCTGACAGCAATTGCTCTCGATGAGCACCCATGAGTCGGGCGCTGACGGCGGTCGAGGCGACTTTGACCAGCATCACGTGGTCGAGGCCGACGCGATTGAAAGAGTTTTCCAAAGCGATCACACCCTGAATCTCGTGGGCCATGATCATCGCTTCCAGCACATCGCGAATCGTCAGCGCTGCTTCGCCGTTGGCGATACGTTTTTGCGACAAGTGATCGGCGACCGCGAGAATGGCGCCGAGGTTGTCCGACGGATGCCCCCACTCGGCGGCGAGCCAGGTGTCGTTGTAATCCAGCCAGCGGACGATGCAGCCGATGTCCCACGCGGCTTTCACCGGATCGAGGCGGAAGCTGGTGCCGGGCACTCGCGCACCAAAAGGCACAACCGTACCCTCGACGATCGGGCCGAGGTGTTTGGTGCATTCGGGAAACCGCAGCGCCAGCAGGCCGCAGCCCAACGTGTCCATCAGGCAGTTGCGGGCGGTGTCGAGGGCTTCGGCGGAGGGGGTTTTGAAGGTCAGGACGTAGTCGGCGATCGTCTGCAGGACATCGTCGTAGTCGGGGCGGTTGTTCAGGTCGACGTTGGCGCTCATGGCTGTTTTCCTGTTCTGAATGTGAGTGGTGGGGTCTTCCTCAAAGGCCTGGCGGGTTATGGTCGAGTGGTGTCTGGTTATTGTGTGTCGTGTCAGAGGGTAGCCCCTCACCCTAGCCCTCTCCCGAGGGAGAGGGGACCGATCGGGGGATGCTGTTGAGGTTCACCGACCTGAAAGCACGTCGCTGAACCCCGAATCACAGGAGTCGAACGCTTCGCTCAATCCATAATCGACTCGATCTCTCAGGTCGATGTATGACGCAAGACACCTTGGTCGGCCCCCTCTCCCTTTGGGAGAGGGCTGGGGTGAGGGTAAAAAATGCCGGGTCAGAAAGAATCCCCGGGCACGCGCACGTAGCCTTCCATCAGAACCCGCGCACTGCGACTCATGATGGCTTTCTTCACCACCCACTCGCCGTTTTCCAGACTAGCCTCGGCACCGACGCGCAACGTCCCGGACGGATGGCCAAAGCGCACGGCATTGCGCTCGACTCCGCCAGCGGCAAGGTTGACCAGCGTGCCAGGAATCGCCGCGGCCGTGCCGATGGCCACCGCCGCGGTGCCCATCATCGCGTGGTGCAGCTTGCCCATCGACAGCGCGCGCACCAGCAGATCGACGTCGCCAGCGTTAACAGCCTTGCCGCTGGACGCCAGGTAATCCGCTGGCCTGGCGACAAACGCGACTTTCGGCGTGTGCTGACGCTTCGCTGCTTCCTCAATGTTCGCGATCAGGCCCATGCGTAGTGCGCCGTACGCGCGAATCGTCTCGAACAGCAGCAGCGCTTTCGGATCGCTGTTGATCGCGCCTTGCAGTTCGGTGCCGGTGTAGCCGATGTCTTCAGCGTTGACGAAAATGGTCGGAATGCCTGCGTTGATCAGCGTTGCCTTGAACGTGCCGACACCCGGCACTTCCAGTTCGTCGACCAGATTGCCGGTGGGGAACATCGAACCGCCGCCGCCCTCTTCTTCCGCCGCCGGGTCCATGAACTCCACCTGCACTTCAGCAGCGGGAAAGGTCACGCCATCAAGTTCGAAGTCACCGGTTTCCTGCACTTCGCCATCGGTGATCGGCACGTGGGCAATAATCGTTTTGCCGATGTTGGCCTGCCACACGCGCACCACCGCGATACCGTCGTGCGGGATGCGGCTGGCGTCGACCAGACCGTTGCTGATGGCAAACGAACCGACCGCCGCCGAGAGGTTGCCGCAGTTGCCGCTCCAGTCCACGAACGGTTTGTCGATGGAGACCTGACCGAACAGGTAGTCGACGTCGTGATCGGCGCGGGTGCTCTTCGACAGGATCACGGTTTTGCTGGTGCTCGACGTCGCGCCGCCCATGCCGTCGATCTGCTTGTCGTACGGGTCGGGGCTGCCAATTACCCGCAGCAAGAGAGCATCGCGAGCCGGGCCGGGAACCTGCGCGGCCTTGGGCAGATCCTTGAGGCTGAAGAACACGCCTTTGCTGGTGCCGCCGCGCATGTAAGTGGCGGGGATCTTGATTTGTGGTGCGTGAGCCATATTGCTCCTTACCGAAAGCATGGGACTTAAGATCCCATGCCCACATCAGTTGATTTAAACGGCAACCGCCGACTCTTCAAGGAAGTCCTGAGCGAAGCGCTGCAACACGCCGCCGGCCTCGTAGATCGACACTTCTTCAGCGGTATCCAGACGGCAGGTCACCGGCACTTCCACCCGCTCGCCATTTTTACGATGGATCACCAGCGTCAAGTCCGCGCGCGGTTTGCGCTCGCCGATCACGTCGTAGGTTTCGCTGCCATCAATTGCCAGCGTGTGACGGTTGGTGCCCGGTTTGAACTCCAGCGGCAGCACGCCCATGCCCACCAGATTGGTGCGGTGGATGCGCTCGAAGCCTTCGGCGGCAATCGCCTCGACACCGGCCAGGCGCACGCCTTTGGCTGCCCAGTCACGGGACGAGCCCTGACCGTAATCGGCGCCGGCGATGATGATCAGCGGCTGCTTGCGTTCCATATAGGTTTCGATGGCTTCCCACATGCGCATCACTTTGCCTTCCGGCTCGACACGGGCCAGCGAACCCTGCTTGACCTGGCCGTTTTCCACGACCATTTCGTTGAACAGTTTCGGGTTGGCAAACGTTGCGCGCTGCGCGGTCAAGTGGTCGCCACGGTGGGTGGCGTAAGAGTTGAAGTCCTCTTCCGGCAGGCCCATTTTTGCCAGGTATTCGCCAGCGGCGCTGTCGAGCATGATCGCGTTGGAGGGCGACAGGTGATCGGTGGTGATGTTGTCCGGCAGCACCGCCAGCGGGCGCATGCCCTTGAGCGGTCGCGCGCCGGCCAGCGCGCCTTCCCAGTACGGCGGACGGCGGATGTAGGTGCTCATCTTGCGCCACTCGTACAGCGGCGCGACTTTCGGGCCGGTGTCTTCGTGAACGGCGAACATCGGAATGTAGACCTGACGGAACTGCTCAGGCTTGACCGAAGATTTCACCACCGCATCGATTTCTTCGTCGCTCGGCCAGATGTCTTTGAGGCGGATTTCCTTGCCATCGACCACGCCCAGCACATCCTTTTCGATGTCGAAGCGGATGGTCCCGGCGATGGCGTAAGCGACCACCAGCGGCGGCGAAGCGAGGAATGCCTGCTTGGCATACGGGTGAATGCGCCCGTCGAAGTTGCGGTTGCCGGAAAGCACGGCGGTCGCATACAGATCACGGTCGATGATTTCTTGCTGGATCACCGGATCGAGCGCGCCGGACATGCCGTTGCAGGTGGTGCAGGCGAAGGCGACCACGCCGAAACCGAGCTGCTCCAGCTCAGTGGTCAGCCCCGCTTCGTCGAGGTACAGCGCCACGGTTTTCGAACCCGGCGCCAGCGACGATTTCACCCACGGCTTGCGGGTCAGGCCGAGCCGATTGGCATTGCGCGCCAAAAGGCCTGCGGCGATGACGTTGCGCGGGTTGCTGGTGTTGGTGCAACTGGTGATGGCGGCGATGATTACCGCGCCGTCGGGCATCTGGCCCGGCACGTCATCCCACTGCCCGGAGATGCCTTTGGCGGCCAGATCGGACACCGCGACGCGGGCGTGCGGGTTGCTCGGCCCGGCCATGTTGCGCACCACCGACGACAGATCGAAGGTCAGACCACGCTCGTATTGCGCGCCTTTCAGGCTGTCGGCCCACAGGCCGGTGAGCTTGGCGTACTGCTCGACCAGTTGTACCTGCTGGTCTTCGCGACCAGTGAGTTTCAGGTAATCGATGGTCTGCTGGTCGATGTAGAACATCGCTGCGGTGGCACCGTATTCCGGGGCCATGTTGGAGATGGTCGCGCGGTCGCCGAGGGTCAGGGCTGCGGCGCCTTCACCGAAGAATTCCAGCCACGCGCCAACAACTTTCTGTTTGCGCAGGTATTCGGTCAGCGCCAGGACCATGTCGGTGGCGGTGATGCCCGGCTGCAGCTTGCCGGTCAGCTCGACGCCAACACTCTCCGGCAAACGCATCCACGAGGCGCGACCGAGCATCACGCTTTCGGCTTCGAGGCCGCCGACGCCGATGGCGATTACGCCCAAGGCATCGACGTGCGGGGTGTGGCTGTCGGTGCCGACGCAGGTGTCAGGGAACGCCACGCCTTCACGCACCTGAATCACCGGAGACATTTTCTCCAGGTTGATCTGGTGCATGATGCCGTTGCCCGGCGGGATCACATCAACGTTCTTGAAGGCCTTCTTGGTCCAGTTGATGAAGTGAAAACGATCCTCGTTGCGACGGTCTTCAATCGCGCGGTTCTTTTCGAACGCCTGAGCATCGAAACCACCCGCCTCGACGGCCAGCGAGTGGTCGACGATCAGTTGCGTCGGCACCACCGGGTTGACCTGCGCCGGGTCGCCGCCCTGCAAGGCGATCGCGTCGCGCAGACCGGCAAGATCGACCAGTGCGGTCTGGCCGAGAATGTCGTGGCAGACCACCCGCGCCGGAAACCACGGGAAATCGAGGTCGCGTTTACGCTCGATCAATTGCTTGAGGGAATCAGTGAGCGTGGCCGGGTCGCAGCGCCGCACGAGGTTTTCCGCGAGTACGCGCGAGGTGTACGGCAGGGTGTCGTAGCTGCCGGGCTGGATTGCCTCGACTGCCGCACGGGCGTCGAAGTAATCCAGAGGACTGCCGGGCAGGGTTTTACGAAATTGTGTGTTCATCGGGTCAGGACTCGGGTCACGGTAAATGCAAAAAGTGACGTCTGACACAGGCCTTGAATTCCACCTGCCCCCTGTGGGAGCGAGCCTGCTCGCGAAAGCGGTAGATCAGTCGACATCCATAGTGAATGTCAGTCCGTCTTCGCGAGCAGGCTCGCTCCCACAGGGTCATGGGGTGTACTCAGGTTCCCGTCAGCTCACCATTCAGCGACGTTCGATTGGCACGAACTTGCGCTGTTCGACGCCGGTGTACTCGGCGCTTGGACGGATGATGCGGTTGTTGGCGCGCTGTTCGAACACGTGCGCGGCCCAGCCGGTCAGGCGCGAGCAGACGAAGATCGGCGTGAACAGCTTGGTCGGGATGCCCATGAAGTGGTACGCCGAGGCATGGTAGAAATCGGCGTTCGGGAACAGCTTCTTCTGCTCCCACATGGTCTTGTCGATGGCTTCGGAAACCGGGAACAGCACCTTGTCGCCGACTTCGTCCGCGAGTTTTTTCGACCAGCCCTTGATCACCTCGTTGCGCGGGTCGCTGTCCTTATAGATCGCGTGGCCGAAGCCCATGATCTTGTCCTTGCGCTCGAGCATGCCGAGGGTGCCTTTGATCGCCTCTTCCGGTGACGAGAAGCGCTCGATCATTTCCATCGCTGCTTCGTTGGCGCCGCCGTGCAACGGGCCGCGCAGCGAACCGATCGCCGCGGTGACGCAGGAATACAGATCGGACAGGGTCGAGGCGCACACGCGGGCGGTGAAGGTCGAGGCGTTGAATTCGTGCTCGGCGTAGAGGATCAGCGACACGTTCATCACTTTGACGTGCAACTCGCTCGGTTTCTTGCCGTGCAGCAGGTGCAGGAAGTGGCCGCCAATGGTCGGCTCGTCACTGACGCAATCGATGCGTTTGCCGTCATGGCTGAAGCGATACCAGTAGCACATGATCGCCGGGAACGCGGCAAGCAGGCGGTCAGTCTTGTCGCGCTGCTCGGAGAAGTCTTTCTCCGGCTCGATGTTGCCAAGGAACGAGCAACCGGTGCGCATCACATCCATCGGATGGGCGTCGGCCGGGATGCGTTCGAGCACTTCCTTCAAGGCTTGTGGCAGGTCGCGCAGTTTGCCGAGCTTTTGCTGGTAATCGGCGAGTTGCGCCTGGGTCGGCAGTTCGCCGTACAGCAGCAGGTAGGCGACTTCCTCGAATTGCGCGTCGGCGGCCAGTTCACGCACGTCGTAGCCGCGATAGGTCAGCCCGGCACCGGCCTGGCCCACGGTGGACAGCGCGGTTTGCCCGGCCACCTGGCCACGGAGCCCGGCGCCACTGAGTACTTTTGCTTCGGCCATTGTTGTCTCCAGTTTTCTTGAATTTGTAGGGGAAACAGGTGGGAGCAGCCCCCCACAGGGTTTTGATCAGCCTTTCTTCTGTGCAAACAGCGCATCGAGCTTCTGTTCGAAGGTGTGGTAGTCAATGCGATCGTAAAGCTCCATGCGAGTCTGCATGGTGTCGATGACATTCTGTTGCGTGCCGTCGCGGCGGATCGCGGTGTAGACGTTTTCCGCCGCCTTGTTCATCGCGCGGAACGCCGACAGTGGGTAAAGCACCAGCGACACGTCGGCGCCGGCCAGTTGCTCGGTGGTGTACAACGGCGTCGCGCCGAATTCGGTGATGTTGGCCAGGATCGGCGCTTTCACGCGGCTGGCGAACAGCTTGTACATGTCCAGTTCGGTGATGGCTTCCGGGAAAATCATGTCGGCACCGGCCTCGATGCATGCGGCGGCACGATCAAGTGCCGATTCCAGCCCTTCCACCGCCAGCGCATCGGTGCGCGCCATGATCACGAAGCTGTCGTCGGTGCGCGCATCGACGGCGGCTTTGATGCGGTCGACCATTTCCTGCTGGCTGACGATTTCTTTATTGGGACGATGGCCGCAGCGCTTGGCGCCGACCTGATCCTCGATGTGAATGGCCGCCGCGCCGAACTTGCTCATCGACTTGACGGTACGCGCGACGTTGAACGCCGAGGAACCGAAACCGGTATCCACATCCACCAGCAACGGCAGATCGCAGACGTCAGTAATGCGCCGCACATCGGTGAGCACGTCATCCAGACCGGTGATGCCCAGATCCGGCACGCCGAGCGAACCTGCGGCCACCCCGCCACCGGACAGGTAGATCGCCTTGAAACCGGCGCGCTTGGCCAGCAGCGCGTGATTGGCGTTGATCGCGCCGACCACTTGCAAAGGGTGCTCGCTGGCGACCGCATCGCGGAAACGCTGGCCTGGAGTGTTCGGGTTGGAACTCATGACTCACCTCGTTCAGTGGCTGTCTGGTTATGGGCGCCGTCCTGGTAATGACGGGCAATGTTGCGTTTCGAGGCGCCGATGTGGCGGCGCATCAACAATTCGGCGAGCTCACCGTCACGGTCGGCGATGGCATCGAGAATCCGGTGGTGTTCGGCAAAGGCCTGGCGCGGGCGGTTCGGCGTGGTGGAAAACTGGATGCGGTACATGCGCACCAGTTGGTACAGCTCGCCGCAGAGCATTTGCGTCAGCGTGCGGTTGCCGCTGCCCTGAATGATCCGGTAGTGGAAATCGAAATCGCCTTCCTGCTGGTAATAACCGACGCCGGCCTGGAACGCCGCGTCGCGCTCGTGGGTTTCCAGCACCCGGCGCAATTCGTCGATTTCTTCGACGCTCATGCGCTCGGCGGCGAGCCGGCAGGCCATGCCTTCAAGGGATTCGCGGATTTCATAGAGTTCGAGCAGTTCGGCGTGGCTGAGCGACACCACCCGCGCGCCGACATGCGGCACCCGCACCAGCAGGCGCTGGCCTTCCAGACGATGGATCGCCTCGCGCAACGGCCCGCGACTGATGCCGTAGGTGCGCGCCAGCTCCGGTTCGGAGATCTTGCTGCCCGGCGCGATCTCGCCTTTGACGATGGCCGCCTGAATGCGCCGGAAGACGTTCTCCGAGAGCGTTTCCGTATCGTCGCCGCTGATGACCGGGGGATCGAGTTGATCCAGCATGATTGTCGACACCTTTAAATCCAATGCGGCAAAAACTAGCCAATTGAACGCCATACGTCAAAGGATAAATACGGATTGTCGACAATCGTCTAATAACCAGATTAATAGAACGCTTTGATACCTGTCGGAGCGAGCCTGCTCGCGAATGCGGTGTGTCAATCAAAGATGTTTCGAATGACCCACCGCTTTCGCGAGCAGGCTCGCTCCCACAAGGGGAACCCGTCAGGGGTTATAGACCGGCTGTGGCGCTGGCGCCATAAAACCACCGTGCTAGAATGCCGCCCGCATTTGCTGGCCATTTGTACGGCTTGTCATAAAAAGCTGCCAGGCACACGAAAGGTCTTGGGCAACTACTGCCAAAGGCCTGAACCGACCACGGAACGCTGCGCACCAGGATTTATGAGACTCAAGCCTTATCCCGCCTTTTTTGCCCTTTTCTGCCTGCCCGGCCTCGCCGCCGCGGGGGAAAAAACCGTGTACGGCCTCAACGAATACGCTTCGCTTGACGGCATCAACCTCGAAGTCGCGGCCAAACTCGACACCGGCGCGAAAACCGCCTCGCTGAGTGCCCGCGACATCAAACGCTTCAAACGCAACGGTGAGTCCTGGGTACGTTTCTATCTGGCGATCGATGCCGCGCATTCGCACCCGATCGAACGGCCGCTGGCACGGGTCAGCAAGATCAAGCGCCGCGCCGGCGACTACGACCCGGAAGAAGGCAAGAAGTACACCGCCCGTCCGGTGATCGAGCTGGATATCTGCATGGGTTCGGCGCTGCGCAGCATCGAAGTGAACCTGACCGACCGAAGTGCGTTCCAATATCCGCTTTTGATCGGCTCCGAGGCGCTGAAACGCTTCGACGCGCTGGTCGACCCCAGTCTTAAATACGCTGCCGGCAAACCTGCCTGCACCATCGCCGCTCATACCGCCGAGTAATTTCCATGCGTTCTCTAACCTTCCACCTGAAAATCCTGATCGCCGTTCTGGTGCTGCTGGGCGTTTCGGTTACGGCCTATCAGATTTTCGTGCTCGGCATCCCGGTGACCGAAGACGCCACCGACGACTTGTGGAACATCGACGCCAAGGTCGAGTTCGTCGCCAGCACCAAGGATCCGGTGAAGATCCAGATGTTCGTGCCGCCGCTGAGCCGCGATTACGTCAGTCTCAACGAGAGCTTCATCTCCAATAATTACGGGGTCGCGGTGAACCGCGTCGATGGCAACCGCAAGGTGACCTGGTCGGCCCGGCGTGCCAAGGGCAACCAGACCCTGTATTACCGTCTGGTCCTGACCAAGCGCTACACCGCGGAGAAATCCAAGGTCAAAGGCCCGACGTTCCGCGACAGCATGGTCATCGAAGGCCCGGAAAAGATCGCTGCCGAAGCCCTGCTCGCACCGATCCGCCAGCACTCGGCGGACGTCGAAACGTTTATTGGCGAGGCGATCAAGCGCGTCAACAATCTCAATGACGACAACGTGAAACTGCTGCTGGCCGGCGACCCGTCGACCGCGCACAAAGCCAAGATCGTCGAACTGCTGCTGTCCATCGCCCACGTACCGGTGGAAAAAGTCCACACCATCCGCCTCGTCGCCGACCAGCCGCAAATGCCTGAATTGTGGCTGCGCAGCTTCAACGGCAACGACTGGCTGTACTTCAACCCGGAAACCGGTGAGCAAGGCCTGCCGACCGACCGCCTGCTGTGGTGGACCGGCGACGAAAACCTGATCACCGTCGACGGCGGCAAGAAAGCCAACGTGACCTTCAGCCTCAACAACAGCGAGATGAACGCGATTCGTCTGGCCAAGCTGACCGACGAAAACACCGACGCCAACTTCCTCGAATACTCGCTGTACGGCCTGCCGCTGCAGACCCAACAGACGTTCATGATCATGGTGATGATCCCGATCGGCGTGCTGGTGATTCTGATCCTGCGCAACCTGATCGGCCTGCAGACCCTCGGTACCTTCACCCCTGTACTGATCGCCCTCGCCTTCCGCGAAACGCAACTGGGCTTCGGTATCTTGCTGTTCACGGTGATTACCGCGCTGGGGCTGTCGCTGCGTTCGTATCTGGAACACCTGAAACTGCAAATGCTGCCGCGCCTGTCGGTGGTGCTGACGTTTGTCGTGGTGCTGATCGCGGCGATCAGTTTGTTCAGCCATAAACTGGGTCTGGAACGCGGTCTGTCGGTGGCGCTGTTCCCGATGGTGATTCTGACCATGACCATTGAACGGCTGTCGATCACCTGGGAAGAACGCGGTGCCAACCATGCGCTGAAAGTGGCGATCGGCACGCTGTTTGCCGCCTCGCTGGCGCACCTGATCATGACCGTGCCGGAGCTGGTGTACTTCGTGTTTACCTTCCCGGCGATCCTGCTGATTCTGGTCGGCTTCATGCTGGCGATGGGTCGCTATCGCGGCTACCGCCTGACCGAGCTGGTGCGTTTCAAGGCTTTCCTGAAGAAGGCTGACGCCTGATGTTCGGTTTCTGGAAGACCTGGAAGGCCCTGGAGGCGCGCGGCATCATGGGCATCAATCGGCGTAATGCCGACTACGTGCTCAAGTACAACAAGCGCAGCCTCTACCCGATCGTCGACGACAAGATCCTCACCAAGGAGCGCGCCATCGCCGCCGGCATTCATGTGCCGGAGCTGTACGGGGTGATCTCCACCGAGAAGGAAAT
This sequence comes from Pseudomonas retamae, assembly GCF_043496865.1. Lineage (NCBI taxonomy): Bacteria > Pseudomonadati > Pseudomonadota > Gammaproteobacteria > Pseudomonadales > Pseudomonadaceae > Pseudomonas > Pseudomonas retamae. The sequence goes on along the minus strand of NZ_JBIEIL010000010.1, from coordinate 11,986 downwards.
TGACAAGCTCGACGAGATCATCGGCGGGCGCAGCGACTTCGTGATCAAACCGGCCCAGGGCGCGGGCGGCGACGGCATCATTGTCATCGCCGACCGCTTCGAGGGTCGTTATCGCACGGTGTCGGGCAAGATCCTCGCCCACGAAGAGCTCGAGCACCACATCTCGAGCATCCTCACCGGCCTGTATTCGCTGGGCGGTCACCGTGACCGCGCGCTGATCGAATACCGCGTTACGCCGGACCAGATCTTCAAAAGCATCAGCTACGAAGGTGTGCCGGACATCCGCATCATCGTGCTGATGGGCTACCCGGTGATGGCCATGCTGCGCCTGCCAACCCGCCAGTCCGGCGGCAAGGCCAACCTGCACCAGGGCGCGATCGGCGTCGGTGTCGATCTGGCAACCGGCCTGACGCTGCGCGGCACCTGGCTGAACAACATCATCACCAAACACCCCGACACCACCAACGCGGTGGACGGCGTGCAACTGCCCTACTGGGACGGTTTCATGAAACTCGCCGCCGGCTGCTATGAGTTGTGCGGGCTGGGTTATATCGGCGTGGACATGGTGCTTGATCAGGAGAAAGGCCCGCTGATTCTCGAGCTGAATGCGCGGCCGGGGCTGAACATCCAGATCGCCAATGACTGCGGACTGACCTTGCGTACCCATGCGGTGGAAGCACGGCTGGAAGAGCTGAAGGCGCGCGGCGTGACGGAATCGGTTGAAGAGCGGGTGGCGTTTACTCAGGAGATGTTTGGGCATATTCCGGCGGTCGAGGGCTGATCCGCCACAATGATCGTTCCCACGCTCTGCGTGGGAACGATCAAAAAGCCAAGGGCAAAAGCCCCTCACCCTAGCCCTCTCCCGGAGGGAGAGGGGACTGACCGTGGTGGATGCGAGCGATACGCTGACCTGGGAAGTCCAGTCGAACTCAGGCCTTGAATAGCATGGAGATCGGCTCCCCTTCCCCCTCGCCCCCCTGGGGGAGAGGGCTGGGGTGAGGGGGTGGCTTTTGACTTTGCTCTGGCAGCGCAGAGGACTACAATCCCCACCCCGCCTCCACGGCCGATCTGCCCCGCCCATGTTGACCTGCTCCGTACACCCGCTGCCCTATCGCGCCAATCCCGCCGACTACTTCGCGGTCATCCGCAACGCGCCCGGCGCCGTGCTGCTCGACAGTGGTCGGCCGAGTGCCGAGCGGGGTCGCTTCGACCTGCTCAGCGCCTGGCCGCTGGAGCAATTGGCGGTGTTGCCGGATGAAAGCGGTGCGCATTTTCTGCAGCGCCTGCGCGATAACCTCGACCGCTTGGGCGAGGCTGATCTGCCAACGGGCTGCGAGCTGCCATTCGCCGGCGGCCTGATCGGCTACCTGAGCTATGACTTCGGCCGACATCTGGAGAATCTGCCGAGCCAGGCCCAGGATGATCTGCAACTGCCGGACGCGCGTTTTGGGTTATACGACTGGGCACTGATCAGCGATCACCACGCGCAAACCAGCCAATTGGTCTTTCACCCATCGCTTGCAAACAATGAACAGCAGCGACTGATCGCTCTGTTCACGCAGCCGGCGGTTGATGCGTTGATTCCGTTCAAACTCAATCAACCAATGACCGCCGACCTCTCGGCCGACGATTACCGTCAGGCGTTCGAGCGCATTCAGCAGTACATCCAGGCCGGCGACTGCTATCAGGTCAACTTTGCGCAACGCTTCCGCGCTGAGTGCCAGGGCGATCCATGGCTGGCTTACTGCAAATTGCGCGAAGCCTGCCCGACGCCGTTCTCCGGTTTCCAGAGCCTGCCCGACGGCGGCGCGGTGCTGAGCCTGTCGCCGGAACGTTTCGTCAAAGTCAGCCAGCGTCAGGTCGAAACCCGCCCGATCAAAGGTACCCGCCCCCGCGGTCTGACGCCAACCGAAGACGCCGCCAACGCCGCGGAACTGCTGGCCAGCCCCAAGGATCGTGCGGAAAACCTGATGATCGTCGACCTGTTGCGCAACGATCTTGGCCGTACCTGTCGCATCGGCTCGGTGCAGGTACCGGAGTTGTTCAGCCTGGAAAGCTATCCGAATGTGCATCATCTGGTCAGCAGCGTGACCGGGGAACTGGCAGAGGATCGCGATGCACTGGACCTGATCGCCGGCAGCTTCCCCGGCGGCTCGATCACCGGCGCCCCGAAGATTCGTGCGATGCAGATTATCGACGAACTGGAGCCGACCCGGCGCGGCCTGTATTGCGGGTCGTTGCTGTATCTGGACGTGCGCGGCGAGATGGACAGCTCCATCGCCATTCGCAGTCTGTTGGTCAAGAATGGGCAGGTGTGCTGCTGGGGCGGCGGCGGGATCGTCGCCGATTCGGACTGGCAGGCGGAGTATCAGGAGTCGATCACCAAGGTCCGCATCCTCCTCGACACCCTGCAAAACCTCTAAAAGCTTCGTCGGAACGCCGCCCGGAGCATGTTGATGATCGTTCCCACGCTCCGCGTGGGAACGCAGCCCGGGACGCTCCGCGTTCCCATCCAAAGCCGAACGCGGAACGTCCGTTGAGGCATTCCTTTGCTGCGCGTGGGAACGATCACCGTGTAGGAGCGAGCCTGCTCGCGAAGGCGCCCTTTCAGACAACTACAAACTCAACTCTCTATTCGAGGCTTTCAGGAATTCCTGCTTCAGTTCCTCAAAAGTATGCACCGCCGGAAACTGCGGAAACTCGCGGATCACATTGTCCGGCGCATGAAACAGAATCCCGGCATCCGCTTCACCCAGCATGCTTGTGTCGTTGTACGAATCCCCTGCCGCAATCACCCGGTAATACAAGCTCTTGAACGCCAGCACCGATTGGCGCTTGGGGTCTTTCTGGCGCAACTGATAGCTGGTCACGCGCCCGGTTTCGTCAGTAATCAGACGATGGCAAAGCAGCGTCGGGAAACCCAGCTGGCGCATCAGCGGCTGGGAAAACTCATAGAACGTGTCCGACAGAATCACCACCTGAAAGCGCTCACGCAGCCAGTCGACGAACTCCACCGCGCCGTCCAGCGGCTTGAGCGTGGCGATCACTTCCTGGATGTCCGACAGTTTCAAGCCGTGCTCATCGAGGATGCGCAGACGTTGCTTCATCAGCACGTCGTAGTCGGGAATGTCCCGGGTGGTGGCCTTGAGCGAGTCGATGCCGGTTTTCTCAGCGAACGCGATCCAGATTTCCGGTACCAGTACCCCTTCAAGATCCAGGCAAGCAATTTCCACAAGACACTCCCGTTTGTAGTGATTATTGAGTCGAGCGAGGCCGAACTCTAGCGACTCGACTGCCGACGCGCAACGCACGGCGCGCCCCCGAGCCTTGCTGCTTTTTGTTACCATCGGCGCCATATAGAGCGCCCAGCGCCACCGACCTGTAGGAAGCCGCCCTGATGAGCCCAACGTTCGACGTCGTGGAACTCGCCACGACCTATGCCAACAAATCCGCACAAGACATCCTCAAACTCGCCTTCGCCGAGTTCGGTGATGAGCTGTGGATATCTTTCAGCGGTGCCGAGGATGTGGTGCTGGTGGACATGGCCTGGAAGCTCAACAAGAACGTCAAAGTGTTCAGCCTCGATACCGGTCGCCTGCACCCGGAGACCTACCGTTTCATCGAACAGGTGCGCGAGCACTACAAGATCGACATTGAAATCGTCTCGCCGGACCACGCGAAACTCGAGCCGTTCGTGAAGGAAAAAGGCCTGTTCAGTTTCTACCGCGACGGCCACGGCGAATGCTGCGGCATCCGCAAGATCGAACCGCTGCGGCGCAAGCTCGCTGGCGTCAAGGCCTGGGCCACCGGCCAGCGCCGCGATCAAAGCCCGGGCACACGCAGTGCCGTCGCGGTACTGGAAATCGACACGGCGTTCTCCACCCCGGAGCGCACCTTGTACAAGTTCAACCCGTTGGCGCAGATGACCAGCGAAGAAATCTGGGGCTACATCCGCATGCTCGAGCTGCCTTACAACAGCCTGCATGAACGCGGATTTATCAGCATCGGCTGCGAACCCTGCACCCGCCCTGTCCTGCCCAACCAGCACGAGCGCGAAGGCCGCTGGTGGTGGGAAGAAGCGACGCAGAAAGAGTGTGGGTTGCATGCGGGGAATATCATCAGCAAGAGCAAGGCGTGATCGCCTGTTGAAATGAGGTCCCCTGTGGGAGCGAGCCTGCTCGCGAAAGCGTAGTTTCAGTCAACATATTGTTTGCCTGTTCCACCGCATTCGCGAGCAGGCTCGCTCCCACACTGATATGTGCCGGCCGCCAACAAATGTGTACACACAAATGTCACCATCGGTGCCATTTATGTGTGCACTTTTCATTTCTGCGCCCTGAAAAGTTACATCCCCGCTCAACCCCCCTCCTTCGCGCCCTCGAGCAGAATCTTCCGCCGAAAATAATTACCTGTGCAATCGGTCAGTTTTTACCGCCCGGTTTTCAGCCACTTATCGTCTGTCAATAACCTTTCGAAATCAGTCACGCTGCGCATAGACCCGCAATTGGCACAGATCTCGCTTTAGTGCATACATGTTTTGTATACAAAACTGCAGAACATGAATCCACTTTCGATCCGCAAGCCTGAAGCGCCCTATCCCGTACAGGCTGCAGATGCCCCGTAACCAGTGATGTTGTCATTGTCGCGACGAAGATATGTCGAGCCCGCCGGCTCATGCACAGTCATCGCGGCCTGAACATCAGGAGCCTGCCGGAATGCGTACAAGTCTCTCCAATAACATCGCGCTGAATCTGCCCTCCTCCACGCTTGATCAGCCGTTGCCCGACGCCGGACCGAGCGAGCCGCTGCAACTGAGCCCACGTCTGCATAACAGCGACCTGGCGCCGACCAAGGTCGAAGGCCGGCGCTGGGGCAAATACAGCATCTTCGCGCTGTGGACGAATGATGTGCACAACATTGCCAACTATTCGTTCGCCATCGGCTTGTATGCGTTGGGTCTGGGCGGTTGGCAGATTCTGCTGTCGCTGGGGATCGGTGCGGCGCTGGTGTATTTTTTCATGAACCTGTCCGGTTACATGGGGCAGAAAACCGGGGTGCCGTTTCCGGTGATCAGCCGGATCAGTTTCGGCATTCACGGGGCGCAAATTCCTGCATTGATCAGGGCAGTTATCGCCATTGCCTGGTTCGGTATCCAGACGTATCTCGCCTCGGTGGTATTCCGCGTTTTGCTGACTGCCGTGCATCCCGGCTTCGCCGAATACGATCACAACTCGATCCTTGGTTTGTCGAGCCTGGGCTGGGTGTGTTTCGTGGCGATCTGGCTCGTGCAACTGGCGATTCTTGCTTATGGCATGGAGATGGTGCGTCGATACGAAGCGTTTGCCGGTCCGGTGATTCTGCTGACCGTCGCTGCCCTCGCCGCGTGGATGTACTTCCAGGCCAACGCAACCATCGCCTGGTCGATCCGCGAACCGCTGAGCGGTGCCGAGATGTGGCGCAACATTTTTGCCGGCGGCGCATTGTGGTTGGCGATCTATGGCACGTTGATTCTGAATTTCTGCGATTTCGCCCGCTCTTCGCCGTGCCGCAAGACTATCAAGGTGGGAAACTTCTGGGGCCTGCCGGTAAACATTCTGGTATTCGCTGCGATTACTGTCCTGCTCTGCGGCGCGCAATTTCAAATCAACGGGCGAATCATCGAAAGCCCGACCGAGATCATCGCCTCGATTCCCAACACGTTCTTTCTGGTACTCGGCTGCCTGGCGTTTCTGATCGTCACCGTGGCGGTGAACATCATGGCCAACTTCGTCGCGCCGGCATTCGTTTTGAGCAACCTGGCGCCGAAGTACCTGACCTTCCGTCGAGCCGGGTTGATCAGCGCGACCATCGCGGTGCTGATCCTGCCGTGGAATCTTTACAACAGCCCGCTGGTGATCGTGTATTTCCTCTCCGGTCTCGGCGCCCTGCTCGGCCCGCTGTACGGGGTGATCATGGTCGACTATTGGCTGATCCGCAAAGGCCGGATCAACGTGCCGCAGCTCTACAGCGAAGCCGCCGATGGCGCTTATTACTACAGCGGTGGCGTCAATTTCCGCGCCGTGGCGGCGTTCATTCCTGCGGCGCTGATCGCCATCGTCCTGGCGCTGGTGCCGGGTTTCCACAGCGTCTCACCTTTTTCCTGGCTGATCGGCGCCGGGATCGCCGGGATGCTTTATCTGATCATCGCCAAACGCCAGCCGCACTACGCCGACGTCAGCGGCGAGTCCATCGCGGTCGATAACGTCTGCCATTAATCCCTTCGCGGCCCGGTTTTCGGGCCGCACTACTGCCCGCAATAAGGATGTCCCCATGCGTATTCTCGTGGTCAACGTCAACACCACCGAATCCATCACCGAAGCCATCGCCCGTTCGGCGCAGGCGGTCGCGTCACCAGGCACCGAAATCGTCGGCCTGACCCCGTACTTCGGCGCCGACTCGATCGAAGGCAACTTCGAAAGCTACCTCGCCGCTATCGCCGTGATGGACCGGGTGATGTCTTACGACCAGCCGTTCGACGCGGTCATTCAGGCCGGCTACGGCGAACACGGCCGCGAAGGTCTGCAGGAACTGCTCAACGTGCCAGTGGTGGACATCACCGATGCGGCGGCGAGTACGGCGATGTTTCTCGGCCACGCCTATTCGGTGGTAACCACGCTCGATCGTACCGTGCCGCTGATCGAGGATCGGCTGAAACTGTCCGGTCTGTGGGACCGTTGCGCGTCGGTACGCGCCAGTGGGCTGGCCGTGCTCGAGCTGGAACACGAGCCGCAGCGGGCGCTGGAAGCGATTGTGCATCAGGCTGAATTGGCGGTGACTCAGGATAAGGCCGAGGTGATCTGTCTGGGTTGCGGCGGCATGGCCGGGCTCGATGAGCAGATTCGTCGGCGGACCGGGGTGCCGGTGGTCGATGGCGTGACGGCGGCGGTGACGATTGCCGAATCGCTGGTGCGCTTGCGTCTGTCGACGTCGAAAGTGCGCACTTACGCGACGCCGCGGCCGAAGAATATTGTGGGCTGGCCGGGGCGGTTTGCTCGCTGAGGTCATCATCGAAAACCCCGTCGCCCCATTCGCGAGCAGGCTCGCTCCCACATTAGCAATGCATTCCCTGTGGGAGCGAGCCTGCTCGCGAAAGGAACAACTCGGTCAAAAGCCCTGCTCAGATGGCACTGAACCGCCGCGCCAACCCCCGCTCCGCAAACTGCTCAATCACAAAGTCGACAAACGCCCGGGTCTTGCCCGGCAACAATTTATGCTCGGCGTAGTAAATCGAAATATTGCCATCGTCGACAAACCAGTCCGGCAGCACCCGCTGCAATGTCCCCGCCTGCAGATACCCGACCGCAAACGGCATGCTCACCAGCGCAATGCCCAACCCTTGCATCGCCGTCGCACACGCCGCTTCGGAATCGCTCATGGTCATCCGCGCCTGCAGCGTCAACGGACTGTGTTGCCGGTCCCGGTGGGTCAGTTGCCAGGAACGCACGCGCCCGGTTTGCGGCGAGCGAATCAGGATGCCGTCGTGCTGCTTGAGGTCGTCCGGCTGAGTGATCGCCGGGTGCGCCGACAGATAGTCCTGCGACGCGACGAGCACCCGATGAGCCGGGGTCAGTTTGCGTGCGACCACGCCCTGAGGCAGTTCGAAACCACCGCCAATTGCTGCATCGAAACCCTGGCCGATCAGATCGACCTGACGATTATCGAAATGCCAGTCCGGGTTGATCGCCGGGTAGCGCCGCAAAAAATCACCGAGCAGCGGCACGATATACAGACGCCCGAACACCGTGCCCATGCTGACTTTCAACGTGCCGGCGGGCTGGCCTCCGGCGCTGGCCAGATTGGCTACGGCATTCTGGATCGTGGTCAGGCTGGCGCTGACTTCGCTCAAAAACAATTGCCCGGCCTCGGTCAGCGTCAGGCTGCGTGTACTACGCTGGAACAGCCGCACGCCGAGCCGCGCCTCCAGTTTCGCCACACTCTTGCCGACTGCCGCGGGGGTCAGACTCAAGCGGCGCGCGGCCTCGGCAAAGCTGCCAACCTCGGCACTGCGCACGAAGCATTCGATACTGCTGAACGTTTCCATGATTACCACTATAAACTTCTGGTTTACACAGACTATAGCAATCAGGGTCTACACGGTTGTCGATACCACGCCGATACTCGGCACCAACAGCAAGGCATTCCGCCTTGAACATTTGGAGATCGAACATGACCACTCAACACCTCAGCGGCAAAGTCGCTCTGATCCAAGGCGGTTCGCGCGGCATCGGCGCTGCTATCGTCAACCGTCTGGCCGCTGAAGGCGCGGCCGTCGCCTTCACCTACGTCAGCTCCGCCGCCAAGGCTGAAGAATTGCAAAACAGCATCACCGCCAACGGCGGCAAAGCCTTGGCGATCAAGGCTGACAGCGCCGACGCCGAAGCCATCCGCCACGCCGTCAGCGCCACGGTCGAAGCCTTTGGCCGCCTCGACATTCTGGTCAACAACGCCGGCGTGCTGGCCATCGCGCCACTGGAAGACTTCAGTCTGGAAGATTTCGATCGGACGCTGGCCATCAACGTGCGCAGCGTATTCATCGCCTCGCAGGAAGCAGCGAAGCACATGAGCGAAGGCGCGCGAATCATCAACATCGGTAGCACCAACGCCGACCGCATGCCCTTCGGCGGTGGCGGTGTGTACGCCATGAGCAAGTCGGCGCTGGTCGGTCTGACCAAAGGCCTGGCCCGCGATCTCGGCCCGCGCGGAATCACCATCAACAACGTGCAACCCGGCCCGGTCGACACCGACATGAACCCGGCACACGGTGACTTCGCCGACAGCCTGATCCCGCTGATGGCCGTCGGGCGTTACGGCACCGCCGCGGAAATCGCCGGTTTCGTCGCTTATCTGGCAGGACCGGAAGCCGGGTACATCACCGGTGCCAGCCTGACCATCGACGGTGGTTTCGGCGCCTGATCGTACTGAGTTGCCTGAAAGTAAAAACGCCGCCGCTCCATTTATAGAGCGGCGGCGTTTTTTTATTTCAGATGTTCAGGCCCATTCCAGCATCGGCAAACCGAAGGCGCTTGGCGTAAAGCCTTTCAACGTACGAAGAATGCCGTCGGCGTGTGCGTACTTTTCGTCGGGCATCGCGGCATCGGGGATCGCGATGGCGGTCATTCCGGCTGCTTTCGCGGCGGTCACGCCGAACGGCGAATCCTCGAACACCAGACAATCCTGCGGCGCGACGCCCAGACGCCGTGCGGCGGTGAGGAAGATATCCGGTGCAGGCTTCGCTGCGCCGACTTCCGGATCGTCCGCCGTAACGATGAAATCGAACAGCGCGAACCAGTCGCGGTGCAGCGTGGTTTTCTGGCCGAACGACTGACGCGAGGAACTGGTGCCCACGGCGATCGGAACATTGTGCGCCTTGAGATGGCGGACCAATTCCTCTGCGCCCGGCATCGCTTGCGCCTTGGGGAAACGTTCGCGCATCAACGGCTCGCGGATCTGCAGGAACTCTTCAGCGGTGATCGGCAGCTCCAGCGCCTGCACCACGTAGTTCGCCAGGTCGTTGGCGCCACGGCCAATGATGTTCTGTTTGATGCTCCAGTCGAAGGTGCGCCCGTAGCGCCCGACAATCAGCGAAGTAACTTCGGTGTAGATGCCCTCGGTATCCAGCAGCAAACCGTCCATATCAAAAATCACGGCCTTGATCGGGCCAAACGCCTTCAGCGGTGCATTCATCGTGGATCCGTTATCAATGACATCCCAGGCGGCAAAATGGCCGCTGCCCGGATCGGATTAAAGGGTTCAGCAGCATAGCGAGCCCGACAGACACTGAGCAACGGCCAATGTCCGCGGGGCGCTGAAACACTCGCGAAAAATTAACGAAACATCCTACAGACACTGCCTACTTCCCCGACTTCTTTCTCTGTTGATCCCCCGCAAAGTCGCCGCACCTTTTTGAAGTGCGCGAGCGACTGCGAATGTTTGAACCTGATCGGCTCCTGGCCCTGAACAACAGCATCGGTTTGCTGGTGGTGGCCGCGCTGAATCCAAAGCAACCGGATTTCGAAGCCCTGATCGGCGAATTCCGCCTCTGCCTGAACAATTACGACGCCTGGGCCGAGCAGTTCTGGACCGGCACCGCGCTCGACATCGAGCAGGTGTTTACCGTCGGCAACGACGTGCGCCTCAGTGCGCCGATCACCTCGCGTGAGCCGCTGAGCTCATCGGTGGTCATGTGTTCGGCCAGCGGGTCTTTGACCCTGGTGCACCTGTTCGAAGCCGCGCGTTTTGTACCGATCGGCAATACACCGGTGATGCTTGAACCGCTGCTCGGCGAAGTCGACGGCGTCCCGTCCTTCGGCGAACCGCTGCGCTACACCATCGGCCCCAGCGGCATTCTGCAAGTCACCGACTGCGAGCGGGGCCAGCGTTATCGCATCACCTTCTTTCCCGATGTTTCCACTGCGCAGGTGCGGGCGCTGTATGCCTCTTATGAAGGGCTTATCGCGGAACTCGAAGGCTGGCTGCGCGGCGAGTGGGCGGGGTTTCAGCCGCAGTGGACGGAGTTTTCCAGCGCCGGATTTCTTGACCGTTACGGGCAGTTGCAACAGGCCGACTGGCGCGGTTTCGAGAACGCGCTCAACGGCGTTTGGGACGACGTTAAACAGGTCTTTGCCCTCCTCGCCGACTTGCAGCTCAACAGCGAAAAACTTCTCGATTTTTTGAGCGATGTCGAACTCGACGCACTGCTCGCGGCCTCCAGCGAGGCCATCGCCAACGCGCTGTTGATGCTCAGCGACGAGCCGCTGCTGTTCATTCATCTGGCCGCGTTTACCAGTTGGCTGAAGATGTTGCCGCCGCAGTACCTGGCCGAAGTGGTGGCCGAGGTGCGGGTCGAACTGCTGGTCAGTTTTTTGTTGATGCGCGTGGCGGGCGGTGCCGGTGTGTCGCTGCGTTTGAGCAGCAAGGTCTTGGACAAAATCAAGTCGCCACGGGCGCGGCAATGGCTGGCCGCCTCGGCGCTGCGTCTGACGGAGCTGACGTCGACGACGCCGGAACTGAACAAGCATGCCAGTGCGTTGAAACCGTTGATGCTGCATGCGCGTGACGTGGCGCTGAAACCCACACCCTCCATCCCGCTGAACATTCGTCAGGCCGATTCGGTGGTGCTGACGGTGCCGAATCCGGCGCCGCTGGCGCGGGGCAAGACTGGCGGCTCGACGCGGATGGAGCGCCACGAACCTCACGACGACTCGCCCGACCAAGCGAAAAACCCCAACGGCGACAGCGCCGATTGCGTGCCGCTGACCTGCACCAATGGTTGCCCGGTGTCGATGGTTACCGGTGAAGAGCTGCTGACACTGACGGATGCGGTGCTTGATGGTGTGCTGCCGTTCGAGTTCAGCCGTTTGTATCGCAGCAGTGCGGCTGAAATCGATGTGGGGATGGGGTTTGGCTGGAGCCATTCGCTGGCGCATCGGCTGGAGTTTTCCGCTGATGAAGTGGTCTGGGTCGACCATGAAAACCGGCGTACGCGGTTTCCTTTGCCGAATGCGACCCGGCCGGCGATTCACAACAGTTTGTCGCGGGCGGCGGTTTTTCTGGGGGATGAACCGGAGGAGCTGATTCTCGCGCTGGCCGGCGAGGCGGCGCGGTTTTATCACTTTCGCGCCGGGCGGCTGACGGTTGTCAGTGATGCGTATGGCAATCGGCTTTCGGTGCAGCGTGATCGGGCTGATCGGGTGCAGCGACTGGATAACGGCGCCGGTCGGGCTTTGTCGCTGCGTTATGACCGCGCACAACTGGTTGGCGTGGATTATCAGGTGTTTCGTGAGGGTGCCTGGTACACCGAACAGACGCTGGTTAGCTACCGCTTTGACGCTTATCAAAATCTGATCGAAGCCACCAACGCGGTCGGCGACAGCGAGCGTTACGACTACGACGACGCTCATGTGATTTTGCAGCGGCAACTGGCCGGCGGCGCCAGTTTCTTCTGGGA
>NZ_JBIEIL010000009.1:0-324299 GCF_043496865.1 Pseudomonas retamae | reverse complement strand
GGCTCGCTCCCACAATGAGTCCGCGTTCTGACTGAAGGAATGCAATCAAACTGTGGGAGCGAGCCTGCTCGCGAAAGCGGTGGGTCAGTCGGCAGGGATGTTGAATGTGAGGCCGTCTTCGCGAGCAGGCTCGCTCCCACAATGAGTCCGCGTTCTGACTGAAGGAATGCAGTCAAACTGTGGGAGCTAGCCTGCTCGCGAAAGCGGTGGGTCAGTTGGCAGGGATGTTGAATGTGAGGCCGTCTTCGCGAGCAGGCTCGCTCCCACATGTTTTTTTGTTGGCTCGAAGCATGTAAATCCCCCCCCACGATTTTCATTGATCGCGACAACTCATACCCATCAGCGACACGCCTTGCCTCTCCACGAAAATTATTTTCATGCGGTTTGAAATCTCGATCTCGAAATGATTTATGAGTTTCACAACCCATTCGAACGTGACCCTTTCGAGGAGTACCGCATGACGCCTTCTTTCGGCTACTGGCTGCTGGTCTATGCCGCTGTGGCCATCATCGCGCTGATCGTGTTGATCGCCCGTTACCGGCTCAATCCGTTCATTGTCATCACCCTGATCTCCATTGGTCTGGCCTTGGTCGCCGGCATGCCGCCGTCGGGCGTGGTCGGGGCTTATGAGGCCGGGGTCGGCAAGACGCTGGGGCACATTGCGCTGGTGGTCGCGCTGGGGACGATGCTCGGCAAGATGATGGCCGAGTCCGGCGGTGCGGAGCAGATGGCGCGAACCTTGATCGACAAGTTCGGCGAGAAGAACGCGCACTGGGCGATGGTCTGCATCGCCTTTCTGGTGGGGCTGCCGTTGTTCTTCGAAGTCGGTTTCGTCTTGCTGGTGCCGATTGCCTTTACCGTGGCGCGGCGAGTCGGCGTTTCGATTCTGATGGTCGGCCTGCCGATGGTCGCCGGTCTCTCGGTGGTGCACGCGCTGGTACCGCCGCATCCGGCGGCGATGCTCGCGGTGCAGGCGTATCAGGCCTCGGTCGGGCAGACCTTGCTCTACGCGATCGCCATCGGCATTCCGACCGCGATCATCGCCGGCCCGCTGTACGCCAGATTCATTGTGCCGCGCATTCAGTTACCGGTGGATAACCCGCTGGAAAAACAATTCCTCGACCGCGAGCCTCGCGACAAACTGCCCGGTTTCGGCATCACCATGGCGACCATTCTGTTGCCGGTGGTGCTGATGCTGATCGGCGGCTGGGCCAATCTGATTTCCACGCCGGGCAGCGGTTTCAACCAGTTCCTGCTGTTTATCGGTAATTCGGTTATCGCGCTGTTGCTGGCGACCTTGCTGAGCTTCTGGACACTCGGCATCGCCCAAGGCTTCAACCGCGAATCGATCCTCAAGTTCACCAACGAATGCCTCGCGCCCACCGCCAGCATCACCCTGCTGGTCGGCGCCGGCGGGGGCTTGAACCGGATTCTGGTGGACGCTGGTGTGACTGATCAGATCGTCGGCCTCGCCCATGAATTTCACCTGTCGCCGCTGCTCATGGGCTGGCTATTCGCCGCGTTGATGCGCATCGCCACCGGCTCCGCAACCGTTGCGATGACCACCGCATCCGGGGTGGTCGCGCCGGTGGCCATTGGTCTGGGTTATCCACACCCGGAGTTGCTGGTGCTCGCGACCGGCGCCGGGTCGGTTATCTTTTCCCACGTCAACGACGGCGGCTTCTGGTTGATCAAGGAATACTTCAACATGACCGTCGCGCAGACGTTCAAGACCTGGACCGTGCTCGAGACGCTGATCTCGCTGGTCGCTTTCGGCCTGACCGTCGGCCTTTCTTACCTGCTGTAACCGGAGCCCGCCGCCCATGGACATCCTCTACCAGATCCGCGCCCGCCAGGATTCCTTCAGCGCCGGCGAAGGGCGGATCGCCCGGCTGATGCTCGACGATGTCGGTTTCGCCGCCAGCGCCAGCCTCGAAGACCTCGCGCAACGCGCCGAAGTCAGCACCGCCACGCTGTCGCGGTTTGCCCGCACGGTCGGCTGCCGCGACCTGCGTGATCTGCGCCTGCAACTGGCCCAGGCCAGCGGCGTCGGCAGCCGTTTTCTCGACCCGGCGGGCACGCCTGAACAGTCGGCATTTTACGGGCAGATCGTCGGCGATATCGAAACCACGCTGCGCCAGCATCTGGCCGGTTTCGACGAGTCGCGTTTCGCCGATGCGGTGAAAATGCTCGGCCAGGCGCGGATGATTCACGCCTTCGGCATGGGCGGATGCTCGACCCTGTGCAGCGATGAATTGCAGGTGCGCCTGGTGCGCCTCGGCTACCCGATTGCGGTGTGTCATGACGCAGTGATGATGCGCGTCACCGCGGCCAGCCTGAACGCCGAGCAAGTGCTCATCGTCTGCTCGTTGACCGGCATCACCCCGGAGTTGCTGGAAACGGTCGAACTGGCGCGCAACTATGGCGCGCGCGTCCTTGCCATTACCCGCGCCGATTCGCCGCTGGCCGAACTGGCCGATATCGTCCTGCCGCTGCAAGGCGCGGAAACCTCGTTCATCTACAAACCGACGGCGGCGCGCTACGGCATGCTGCTGGCCATCGACGTGCTCGCCACCGAGCTGGCGCTGGCCAATCCTGAAGACAATCAAGAACGTTTGCGGCGAATCAAACTCGCCCTCGACGAATACCGTGGCGGCGACGATCACCTGCCGCTGGGAGACTGACATGCAGTACGACACGCTGATTCGCAACGCTCTGGTCGTCGACGGCAGCAACACCCCAGGCTATGAAGCCGACGTGGCGATTCTCAACGGCCGCATCGAGCGCATCGGCGACCTGCACGACGCCAGCGCCCGCGAAGAAATCAACGCCGCCGGCCGCGTGCTGGCGCCGGGTTTCATCGATGTGCACACCCACGACGACACGGTCGCGATTCGCCAACCGCAGATGCTGCCCAAGCTCAGCCAGGGCGTGACCACGGTGATTGTCGGCAACTGCGGCATCAGCGCTGCGCCGGTCACGTTGAGGGGCAATCCGCCGGACCCGATGAATCTGCTCGGCACCCAGGCCGCATTTGTTTACCCGCGGTTCAGCGATTACCGCGCGGCGGTGGAAGCGGCCAACACCACGCTGAACGTCGCCGCACTGGTCGGCCACACGGCGCTGCGCAGCAATCACCTCGACGACCTGTTTCGCACCGCAACGGCGGATGAAATTGCGGCGATGCGCGAGCAGTTGCGCGAAAGCCTGGAAGCCGGTGCCTTGGGTTTATCCACAGGCCTGGCCTACGCCAGCGCCTACAACGCTTCCACCGATGAAGTGATGCAACTGACTGAAGAACTGACGGCGTTCGGTGCGGTGTACACCACCCATTTGCGCAGCGAATTTGCCCCGGTGCTCGAAGCCATGGACGAGGCGTTTCAGATCGGCCGTCACGCGCAATCACCGGTGATCATTTCCCACCTCAAATGCGCCGGCGTCGGCAATTGGGGGCGCAGTCCACAGTTATTGGCAGCGCTGGAGGAGGCAGCAAAAAATCACCCGGTCGGTTGCGATTGTTATCCCTACGCGGCGAGTTCTTCGACGTTGGATCTCAAGCAAGTCACCGACGCCCACCGCATCACCATCACCTGGTCGACACCGCACCCGCAAGTCAGCGGGCGCGACCTGATCGACATCGCTGGCGAATGGAAACTGTCGCTGGAAGAAACCGCGAAACGTCTGCAACCGGCCGGGGCGGTGTACTACGGCATGGATGAGGCCGACGTCAGAAGAATCCTCGCCCATCCGCTTTCGATGGTCGGTTCTGACGGACTGCCCGAAGACCCGTTCCCGCACCCGCGCCTGTGGGGCGCTTTCCCACGGGTGCTCGGACATTTCAGTCGCGACGTCGGCCTGTTTGCGCTGCACACCGCCGTGCACAAGATGACCGGCCTGTCGGCGGCGCGCTTTGGCTTGAAAGAGCGGGGCGAAATCCGCGAAGGCCATTGGGCGGACCTGGTGTTGTTCGACCCGGCGACAGTGCGCGACGTCGCTGACTTCAACAACCCGCAACGGCCAGCGCAGGGCATTGACGGGGTGTGGATCAACGGCGTGTTGAGCTATCGAGAGGGCCAGGCAAATGGCAGTCGGGCAGGGCGGTTTCTCGCGCGGCAGGGTGATCTGCGCGACAACTTTCGCTGATGATTCGTGGCCTGTGTCACAGTGATGGCACATTGCGACTAAAGAAAGTCAGCAACAGGCCGACTTGCTGACATTCACCCCGTCTACACTGTGGGGCCAATCAGTCAGGGAGCACCCCATGAGCTTCGGCAAAACCACCCCGATCCTGCGGATCTTCGATGAAGCCAAAGCTGTTGAGTTCTACGTCGATTTTCTCGGTTTCAAGATCGACTGGCAGCATCGCTTCGAAGCGAATTATCCGCTGTATCTGCAGGTGTCGCGGGGCGACTGCGTGCTGCATTTGTCCGAGCATCATGGCGACGCGTGCCCGGGTTCGGCGCTGCGCATCGAGACCGATGAGCTGGAGGTTTTTCAGCAGCAATTGATCGCCAAGGACTACACGTTTTCACACCCGCAGATTCAGGCGATGCCATGGGGCAGCCAGGACATGACGATTGCCGATCCGTTCGGCAATCGGCTGGTGTTTACCAATGCGATCAGTCTTTGACGCGGGAAAAAAGCCCCTCACCCTAGCCCTCCGGAAACGTCGGACCGCCCAGGGGGAGAGGGGACTGACCGAGGTGTCTTGCGCGATACACCGAGCTGAAAAATCGAGTCGATTGTGGATTCAGACGCGCGAACAACCCATTTCAACTGTGGGAGCGAGCCCGCTCGCGAAGAGGCCCGACCCATCACCGCCGATGCACCTGCCGAAACTCCCCCGGCGGCATCCCCCGTCGGTTCTTGAACGCCCGGTGAAACGAGCGAGGTTCGGTAAATCCGAGATACTGCGCAATCTCCTGAATCGGCAAATCACTGTTGAGCAGATAATGCTCCGCCAGTTCCTGACGCAACTCATCGAGCACCTGTTGATACGACGTTCCTGCCTGCTGCAATTGCCGCTGCAAGGTGCGCAGCGACACATTCAGCTGCTCGGCCACTTGCTCCTTGCGCGGCAAGCCCTGCTTGAGCAAACCACGCAGAATGTTTTTCACCTGCTGTTCCAGCGGCGCTTCTTCCAATGTCGCCAGCAAGCCCAGCGCGTGTTCCTCCAGCGTGCGCAATAACTGCGCATCGGCCTGACGTAACGGCAATTGCAAATAGGCCAGCGGCACAAGCAGCGCCGAATACGGCTGATCGAACAACACCGGGCAACCAAAAAACTGCTCGTACTGCGCCAACGCCGCTTCATCCGGTCGCGAATGCTCCAGCCAAACGCAGGCCGGCGACACCTGTGTGTCGGCAATCCAGCGCGCATAGTGCAGCCACGAACCGAGCACGTTTTCCACCAGATGCCGACGAATGCGCGGGCGCTGATAGCGGCAATCCCAGATCAGATGCACCTGTTCGTCCCGCACTTCGGCGCGGCTGACGCCCATGTCGCCGACCAGTTTTTCGAACGGCATGATCCGGCTCATCGCATCGCCCAGCGTCGCGCAGTTCATGGTGATGTAACCGAGCACGCTCCAGGAATTGGGCAGGACGAAATTCGCCGCGTTGAGACCAAACAGCGGATCGCCGGAATGCTCGCAGAAATAGTCGAGCAAACGCTCATGCGCCTCGCCCGGCAAGCGCAAGCTGTTGTCGCTCAATTGCTGCGCCTGCAACCCGGCCGCCGCCAGCGCCGGCTCGATGGCCATGCCCAGTTGCTCGGCATGGCGCAGGTATTTGAGCAGCGGCGGAACCGAAGTGAAACCGAGCGATTGCATGATCGCGTTCCTTGAGCAACGCCTGAGCGAAGTGATGCCGAAAGGTACGGTGAAACCCCGGCGAAAGTAAATGACCGTATCTGGCGCGCCGGTTGACTCAATTGGCTACCCGGATTGGCCGGATACGACCGTGACACTCTGGCGCCGCTGGCTAGTATGAGGACTTGAAGCCGCACTGATTCGACGGCCCACAAGGACACACGCATGCGACGCTGGAATGGCTGGGGAGACGCAACTACTGTGGTCGAGTTGCCGGCGCAGGGCGCAAGTTTTCTTGCGCAGCGGGTGGGCGAGGGCCGCGCGCTGCCCGACGCCTCGCTGGACACCGCGCTGGCGCGGTTGCCCGCGTCGCGGTTGCCGGCGCACGCCCTGTACAGCATCGACGTCCATGACCGTTTGCTGCATGCGCGCGGCCAAAGTCTGCCGGACTGGCTGGCGCTGCGCGAAGGCATGCTTGGCATTTATCCCGACGCCGTGGCCTTCCCAGAGAGCGCCGCTGCCATACGCCAATTGCTGAGACTGGCCGAAGAACAGGATGTGTGCCTGATCCCTTACGGCGGCGGCACGTCGGTGGCCGGGCACATCAATCCACCAAATTCGGCGCGGCCGGTGCTTACGTTGTCGCTGGCGCGAATGAACCGCCTGACCGACCTCGACGAACAGAGCCTGCTGGCGACCTTCGGCCCCGGCGCGAGCGGGCCGCAAGTGGAGAGTCAGTTGCGCGCGCGCGGCTATACCCTGGGGCATTTTCCGCAGTCGTGGGAGCTGTCGACGCTGGGCGGTTGGGTCGCCAGTCGTTCCAGCGGTCAGCAGTCGTTGCGCTATGGGCGCATCGAGCAATTGTTTGCCGGCGGAACCCTGGAAACCTTCGCCGGGCCGCTACAAATTCCCACGTTCCCCGCTTCGGCGGCCGGCCCGGATCTGCGTGAAATCGTACTCGGTTGCGAGGGCCGGTTCGGGATCATTTCCGAGGTCAAGGTGCGCGTCAGTGCGCTGCCCGCCGATGAGCGTTTCTATGGCGTGTTTCTGCCGGACTGGGCGCAGGCGCTCGGCGCCATTCGCCAGTTGGCCCAGGCGCGCGTGCCGCTGTCGATGCTGCGCCTGTCCAACGCGGTGGAAACCGAAACACAACTGGCCCTGGCCGGTCATCCGCAGCAGATCGCTTGGCTGGAAAAGTACCTGAGCCTGCGCGGTGCGGGGGTTGGCAAATGTCTGCTGACCTTCGGTGTGACCGGCAATCGTCAGCAAAACGCGCTGTCGTTGCGCCAGGCACGCCAGCATCTGAAGGCCTTCGGCGGGGTGTTCACCGGCACCTTGCTTGGCAAGAAATGGGCGCAGAACCGCTTCCGTTTTCCCTACCTGCGCGAGAACCTGTGGAACGCCGGTTACGTGGTCGACACCCTCGAAACCGCGACCGACTGGAGCAACGTCGACCACTTGCTCAACCTCATCGAAAACAGCCTGCGCGACGCCTTGGCCGCTGAAGGTGAACGCGTGCATGTGTTCACCCACCTGTCCCACGTCTACGGCGAGGGCTCGAGCATCTACACCACTTACGTGTTTCGCCCGGCGGCGGATTACCCGGCGACACTGGCGCGCTGGCAGGCACTCAAGCACGCGGCCAGCCAGACCATCGTCGCCAATCACGGCACCATCAGCCACCAGCACGGCGTCGGCAAAGATCACGCGCCGTACCTGCTGCGCGAGAAGGGCGCGCTGGCGATAGAAACCTTGCAGGCGTTGAGCAACCATTTCGATCCGGCCGGGCGCCTCAATCCCGGCACGTTGCTGGCGGAGTGAGCGCCATGAATCAGGAGTGGAACGCCGCGTGGCGCGAGCAAATGCTGCCAACCCTGGCGGACGAAAACTGGGACCTGATCGTGATCGGCGGTGGCATCAGCGGCGCGGGAATTGTGCGCGAGGCGGCGCGGCGTGGCTGGCGCTGTCTGCTGCTGGAACAGCGGGATTTCGCCTGGGGCACGTCCAGCCGTTCTTCGAAAATGGTCCATGGCGGTTTGCGGTATATCGCCAAGGGCCAGTGGCGCCTGACCCGCGATTCGGTGCGCGAACGTCAGCGCCTGCTCGACGAGGCGCCGGGGCTGGTCGAGCCGATGAGTTTCCTGATGCCGCATTATCGCGGCGGCTTTCCCGGCCCACGGGTGTTGGGCGGATTGCTGAGTGTCTATGACGCCTTGGCCGGGCGCCGCAGCCATCGTTTCCATGACGCGCAGCAGTTGCGGTTTATCGCGCCGGGGTTAAAGGAGAATGATCTTATCGGCGGCACCAGTTTCGTCGACGCGCTGACCGACGATGCCCGGCTGGTGATGCGCGTGTTGAGCGAGGCGCGTGCCGATGGCGCCGTGGTGCTCAACGGTTTGCGCGTGGCGCAGTTGCTGCGTGAAGAAGGGCGGGTATCTGGCGTTGCGGTCGAAGATTGTGAGTCGGGCGAGACATTGCATTTGCGTTGCGGCGTGCTCGCGGTGGCCACAGGGGCATGGGCCGAACGCCTGCGCCCGAGCGATTCGCCACGGCAATTGCGCCCGCTGCGCGGCAGTCATTTAGTGTTGCCGGGTTGGCGTTTGCCGGTGGCGCAGGCGCTGACCTTCCTGCATGCGCGCGATCGGCGGCCGGTGTTCGTTTTTCCGTGGGAAGGCGCAACGGTGGTCGGCACCACTGACCTTGATCATCGTGAAGATCTCGATCACAGCGCGAGCATAAGCGGCGAAGAACTCGACTATCTGCTGGCCGCTTGCACGCAAGCCTTTCCCGCTGCCGAAGTGACGGCGATGGATGCGCTGTCGACCTGGTCCGGCGTACGTCCGGTGGTCGGCGCTGCCGGTGCGCATCAGGACAAACCGTCAAACGAAACCCGGGAACATGTGCTGTGGCAGGAGCCAGGTTGCGTGACGCTGGCCGGCGGCAAACTGACCACGTTTCGCCCGCAAGCGATTGAAGTACTCAAGGCCTGCGCGGACATGCTCGGCCGTGCGTTCGAGGATGACGCCGCGCCGGTGTTCGCCGCAGTGCAGCCATCGCTGATACCCGGCCTCAGCCCGCAGCAATGGCGACGCCTGGCCGGGCGCCATGGCCGGGATCTGCCGAAGCTGGCGCAACTGATTGCCGAAGTCGGGCAGGAAACCGTCGGTATTACCGATACGTTGTGGGCAGAACTGGCGTTTGCCTGCGAGGCGGAAATGGTCCTGCATCTGGATGATCTGCTGCTGCGTCGCACTCGTCTGGGGCTGTTGCTGGCGCGCGGTGGTGAGGAGCATTTCGCGGCGATCCGCACACTCTGCCAACCGCGCCTGGCCTGGAGCGATGGGCGCTGGCAGGCGGAAATTCAGCGTTATCGTTTGCTGTGGCAACGCGATCATGGCTTGCCGGAGATCACGCCATGACGGCTAAAAAATACCTGCTGGCGATCGACAACGGCACCCAGAGCGTGCGCGCGCTGCTGTTCGATCTTCAAGGCAATCTGCTTGGCAAAGGCAAAGTCGAGTTGCAGGCGTATTACTCGACGCAACCGGGCTGGGCCGAGCAGGATCCGGAATATTACTGGGCGAAACTAGGTGAGGCCTGTCAGCAAGTCTGGCAGCAGAGCGGGATTGATCGTGCGCAGATCGCTGGCGTTTCCCTGACCACCCAGCGAGGGACGGTGATCAATCTCGATGCCGACGGCAAGCCATTGCGCCCGGCGATTGTCTGGCTTGATCAGCGTCAGAGCGAAGTTGCTGGCGGTATCAAAGGACCGTGGGGCTGGCTGTTGAAACTGGTCGGCGCGAAAGCCACCGTCGACTATTTTCGCGCCCAGGCCGAGGCCAACTGGATTGCCCGCCATCAGCCGCAAGTGTGGGCGGCTACCGACAAGTTTCTGCTGCTGTCGGGGTTTCTCAGCTATCGACTCTGCGGACGGTTTGTCGACTCGGTGGGCTGCTGCGTCGGCTATCTGCCGTTCGATTTCAAACGGCTGAAATGGGCGGCGCCGCGAGACTGGAAATGGCAGGCGCTGGCGGTGCGTCCCGAGCAACTGCCGACCCTGCACAAACCTGGCGAAACCCTCGGCCACATCAGCGCCGAGGCCAGCCGTCACACCGGGATTCCCGAAGGCTTGCCGCTGATTGCCGCCGGTGCCGACAAGGCCTGCGAAGTGCTCGGTGCCGGGGTGGTCGATACGAGCACCGTGTGCCTGTCCTACGGCACCACGGCGACCATCACCAGCACCCGTTCACGCTACCTGGAAATCGTCCCGCTGATCCCGCCGTACCCTGCGGCGGTACCCGATCAGTACAACTGCGAAGTGATGATCTACCGCGGCTACTGGATGGTCAGCTGGTTCAAGAACGAGTTCGGCCTGCGCGAAATGCAGCAGGCGCAAGAGCAGGGCATCGAGCCCGAGCAACTGTTCGACGCCCTGGTCAATGCGGTGCCGCCGGGGTCGATGGGTTTGATGCTGCAACCCTACTGGTCACCGGGCATTCGCGAACCGGGCGTGGAAGCCAAAGGCGCGATGATCGGCTTTGGCGATGTGCACACCCGCGCGCATATCTACCGGGCGATTCTGGAAGGGTTGGCCTATGCGCTGCGCCAGGGCATGGAGAACATCGAAAAGCGCTCGAAGGTCTCGATCAAACGCCTGCGCGTGGCCGGTGGCGGTTCGCAAAGCGATGCGGCGATGCAGCTCACCGCCAATATCTTCGGCCTGCCGGCCGAGCGCCCGCACGTCTACGAAGCCTCCGGGCTTGGCGCCGCGATCTGCTGCGCAGTCGGTCTGGGCCTGCACGCCGACTTCCCCAGCGCCATCGCCGCGATGACCCGCGTGGGCGCAGTGTTCACCCCGCAACCCGAGGCGCAGCAGGTGTATCAGCGACTGTATGCAGAGGTGTATCTGCGCATGTATCGGCAGCTTAAACCGCTGTATCAGAGCATTCGGGAGATTACTGGGTATCCGGCGTGAAGCCGCTGAATGTGGACGACTCAAAAACTGTGGGAGCGAGCCTGCTCGCGATTGCGATGTGTCAGCCAGCATCGGATTGCCTGACACAACGCCATCGCGGGCAAGCCCGCTCCCACAGTTATGTAGGAAACTCGAACTATGCTAGCCTGCAATCAGTGATTTCATTGATTGCAGGGGGCGGGTATGGCCAGTATCACAATTAGAAATCTGGATGAGAAGCTAAAGGAGCAGTTGAGAATTACTGCTGCGCACAATGGACACTCTATGGAAGAAGAGGCTCGCCTGATATTGGGTAGAGCATTGGCAGCCGTTGATCGAGCCGGAGGACTTGGCAGTCGGATCCGCGGCAGGTTCAGCGCTGTCGGCGGAGTCGATCTCAAGCTGCCCGAACGTTCCGAAAAAGCCACTGCGGTGGATTTTTCTGAATGATAGTGCTTGATACCAATGTTCTTTCGGAGTTTATGCGAGTTGAGCCTGAATCCCGTGTACTGGCTTGGGTTGATGCTCAGCCCGCAATGGAGTTGGCAGTCAGTGCAGTTACGGTGGCAGAAATACTTCATGGCATAGCAAGGCTGCCGTCTGGCAAGCGCAAACAGAAACTTGAAGCCCATGCTATGGCAATGTTCGAAGAGGACTTTGCCGGACGAATCCTGCCGTTCGATGCTCATTCAGCCGTTGAATACGCAACGCTCGTAGCTAGTGCGGAGGCGAAGGGAAGGGGAGTCGCGATGGCTGACGCGCAAATCGCTGCAATCTGCCGAAGCTGCGGTGCTGCAATAGCGACGCGAAATATCAGGGATTTCGAATTTTCCGGAATCGAAGTGATCAACCCGTGGGAAGCATTAGGCGCTTTTAACCATTCGAAATGACATCGCGGGCAAGCTCGCTCCCACAGGTATCGAGGCGAACACATCATCTGTGAACGACTCGAAAACCTGTGGGAGCGGGCTTGCCCGCGATTGGGTTTTGGCTTCAGCGCAAAATGCGCATCAAACGCGGAAGTGGCTGACCATCTGCTGCAACTGACCACCCAGACGCGCCAGTTCAACGCTCGACGCGGCCGTTTCATCACTCGCTGCGGCGGTCTGCTCAGACACATCGCGCACGTTGATGATGCTGCGGCTGATCTCTTCGGCCACGGCGCTTTGCTGTTCGGCAGCGGCGGCGATTTGCTGGTTCATCGACTGGATGTTCGACACCGTGCGGGTGATGTTTTCCAGCGATGCACCGGCCTTGCGGGTCAGGGCGACGCTGCTGTCGGTCAGCGCGCGGCTGTTGTTCATCACCGCGGAGACTTGCTGAGTGCCGTTCTGCAAACCAGCAACCAGACCTTCGATTTCCTCGGTGGACTTCTGCGTACGCTGGGCCAGGCCACGAACTTCATCGGCAACCACAGCAAAACCACGACCGGCCTCACCGGCGCGGGCGGCTTCGATGGCGGCATTCAACGCCAGCAGATTGGTCTGTTCGGCCACGGCTTTGATCACGTCCATGACGCTGCCGATCTTGTCGCTTTCCTGTTGCAGCACGCTCATTGCTTCGGTCGAACGCACCACTTCGCTGGCCAGACGCTCGATCTGCGCGATGGCTTCGTTCACCACCTTGTCGCCTTCACGGGCTTCACCGTCCGCCGCCGCAGCAGCTTGCGAGGCTTCTTCAGCGTTGCGCGCGACTTCCTGCACGGTGGCAGTCATCTCGTGCATGGCGGTGGCAACCTGATCGGTCTCGACTTTCTGACTGTTCACGCCGGCACTGGTTTGCTCGGTCACGGCCGACAGTTCCTCGGCGGCGCTGGCGATCTGGGTGACGCCGTCGCGGATGCCGCTGATCAAGTCGCGCAGGGTCACGCCCATGCGCGCAATGCCTTGTTGCAGTACGCCGAGTTCGTCGCGACGCGTGACGGTCACGTTCTGGGTCAGATCGCCGCTGGCGATGCGCTCGACCACGGCCAGGGTTTCTTGCAGCGGACGGGTGATCTGGCGGGTGATGATCACCGCAGCGATCACGCCCACCAGCAGCGCCAGCAGGGTGCTGATCAACTGGAAGGTGCGCGCTTGGGCGCTTTCGACGTCACGACGGTCGAGCTGAATCTGATACAGCTGTTCGCTCAGGGACACGATGGTGTTGCCCTGATCGGTCATCTCCTTACGCGCCTGCACCGCTTCGCTGTTGGCATTCTTGAACGCCATCAGCGAACTGCGGTAGTTGACCAGCGCGGTCTCCAGCTGACGCAGTGCGTCTTGCTGGGTCGAAGCGAAATAGGTGTTGAGTGGCTTGAGGCTGGCAAGCGCCGCATCGATCTGGCCGACGGCTTTCTGCTCGGTTTCGGCATTGCTGGTGGCGGTGTAGCCGCGCACTTCGTAGCGCGCGAGGATGAACGCTTCCTTGGCCGCCGTGACCGCCTGGAACTGTTCGAAACGCTGCTCGCTCATGTCCATCTGCTGCACACGCTTGCTGATCGACTCGATCAGGTCATACGCGGTCGCGGCGCTGGCGCTCATGCTGTCGCGGGCGCTGTTGCCGGTGCGATAGGCGTTGCGCATTTTGTTCAGCGAGGTCTGGTATTCGGCAATGGTCGCGGCCTGCTGCTTGAGCAGTTTGAGGTTTTCCGGGCTTTTGAATTTGCTGATCAGCGCTTGCTGCTGAGCCGCGAAACCGTCGAGGGTGGTCTGCACGTTCTGCGCGGCGGTTTCATCGCCATTGGTCAGCATGTATTGCAGGCGCACCACACGCAGTTTGGTCAGGCCGCTATTGAGCTGAGTGATATCGCTCATCCAGTTGCTGCGGTCGATCAGCCCGCCGAGGCTGGTCCAGCCGGTCAGGGCCAAAACGCACGTCAGGGCCAGCACCAGGCCGAAGCCCAGGCCCAGTTTCATGTTCACGCTGATGTTGCCGAACCAGCTATTCATCAATAATCCTCCAGAAACGTTGGGTTTCTTGGTCGTCAGTTAAGCTGGAAGATTGTTGTTCTTTTGAGCCAGCAGGGGTGTAAGCAGGACTGTATCGGCCGCAAATCCGAGAGCTGAAAGGTTTTTTGTCCTGCGGTACGCGACACCCGCCGCCAAGACTTTTTTCACATGGGTTTCACTGGCTGCGCACACAGGGCTCTGTAGCTTCGCCGCATCGAATGACAGCTTATGCATTGCGGCGAGGCGGCTTTTTGTGGAATTGAGACTGAACCTGTTCGGCGTCAAACGCGCGATCGATCTGCGCGTGCTGGCACGCTTTCGCGACACGTGGGTCGTGCTGGCGGCATCGATTTTGGTCATCCCGCTGACCTTGTGGTTGCTGGCGCCGACAGCGGTGCCGGACCTGGCCCATGGCAATGTCGCCGGCGCGCAGGCATTGGCGCAGGACTGGGCCCAAGGCGACGTGATCGCCCTGGTGCGCCACGTCGAGCGCTGCGATCACTCCCGAGCGCAATGCCTGAGCGGCCACGACGGCATCACCGAGCGCTCGCGCAGTGTCGCCGTCGCCGTCGGCGCCCGCTTCGAGCAACTGGGCTTGAGCAACGCCGACGTCTATAACAGCCCGTCGATGCGCACCGTGCAGACTGCAGGCTACATGTTCAACCACGCCGCCAGCGGTGATGACTGGCTGATCAACTGCCGCGGACGGATGCTGCAGGACGCGCTGGCGCACAAAGTGCCAGGCCGCAATCTGATCCTGGTGACGCACAGCGAATGCATGGCGCAAATCGAAAAAGACCTGAAAGTACCGACCTCAAACGCAGGTTACGGCGCGTCGCTGTTCATCTCCGCAGCCAGCACCACAGCGCCAAAAATGCTCGGCTTTATCGAAGCCTCCGACTGGCGCACGGTGACCACTCGATGAAATCTCGTTTCTATGCTTACAACTTTGGCGTTCCATTGCTCTGCGCAGCGCTGGTGTTCCTGATGTTCGACATGACCACTATCGACATTGCCATCAGCAACCTGCTGTTCGATCCGCAGACCCAGACGTTCCCGATCGACAAAATCCACTTCTTCGAAAAGCTCACGCATAAATGGGCACGGATCATTCCCGACTGGACCGCAGAAATCGCCCTGATCGGCGCGCTGCTCTCGGTGATCTGGCCGCTGGCCAACCCGCAAAAGCGCCCACGCCTCGGCGCATTGCTGCAACGCAGCAAAGTCGCGCCGCTGCTGCGATTCTGCGCAGAACACCGTAGGGATTTTCTCTTTGTCGTGGTCGCTTTTGCAGTGTGCACGGGAGTGATCCATTTCCTTAAATCCCACACCAGCGTGTACTGCCCGATTGAAACCACGCTTTACGGTGGAAAAATGCCGCACATCGAGTGGTACGAAAACTTTCAGCTATTTCATGAGGCGGGCAGTGGTCGGTGCTGGCCGGGGGGCCATGCGTCAGGCGGCTTCACCATGCTGGCGCTGTACTTCGTCGCGCGCCGTTATCAATGGCGTTTTTCCAAGGCCATTCTGTGGGGCTCGCTGCTGCTGGGGTTCATCTATGGCACCACCCGCGTCCTGCAAGGCTGGCATTACATGTCCCACACGCTGTGGGCGGGAATCTTCGTCTGGCTCGCCTGTTTACTGACAGCGCTGGCCTTCTACGGGCGGGCACGGTTGGGGTTGCCGGTGCTGGGCCGGCGTGAGCAAGCGCTCAGCCGAGTCGCCGCGACCAGCGCTTGTCCGGCGTTTCGAACAGCGGATTGACCAGCGCCGTCAGCACATGGTCCTGCCAGCGCCCGGCAATGTTCAGGTACGCCTTGGCGTACCCCTCTTGCTCAAAACCCAAACGCTCCAGCAGCCGCGCACTGCGCTCATTGCCGGGAATGTAGTTGGCCATGATCCGGTGCAGATTTTGCGTATCGAACATGTAGCCGATACCAGCCTCCAGCGCCTCGGCCATCAAACCCTGACCCTGATGTTTTTCGTCCAGGTGATAACCCAGATAACACGCCTGAAAAGCCCCGCGAATCAGACCGCTGAAATTGCACGCGCCGATCATCTGATGACCATCTGGCGTCAACAATGCGAAATGCATCGCCAGTCCAGCCTCGAAGGCACTGGCCTGAATATCGAGGCGTCGACGAATCTGCTCGGTGGAAAAATACTCAGTCGTACGAATCGGCGACCACGGCGCGAGATGACGCTGATTGCGCTGATAAAACGCACTTTCAAGCTCAGCCTGATCCGGATCGAGAATCGCAAGCGTCAGGCGCTCGCAGGGCAGGGTCAACAGCGGCATCGGACGCTCCGGCGCGAGGAATCTGCTCGCAGAGTCGCGCAATCACCGGGTGACGGCAAGTCGGAGCGTGGAAGGGACTTTCTTCCAGGCAAAAAAAAGCCCGCAGGAGCGCGGGCGAACCGTAGTTTCTTGAATGAGCGAGAGGACTGTACAAGGGTTGGCCGCGCAGGAGCAGTGAATAAAAATTCATCTCGATGGGTGGCTGACAGCGCTGTCCCGAACCCTTGCAAATCAAGGCGTCTGGCGACTCAGTGGCGGGTTTCCGGCCCGGCAGCCGACGGATCAAAATTGTCCCGCGCCCGGCAAACCAGCATCTCCGCCATCGCACTCAACTGCTTGATCGCCACCGCCACATGATATTTCGAACCGTCGAACTCATCGGCAAACGTGGCGCTGATGGCCACGAGGGAATCGAGGATTTCGCTGGCATGGTTGAGCAACGTCAGCGTGTCGACATCGTCACGCACCCTGATCAACTGATTGAGCGGCAACGCCCGCCGGCGGCGGCTTGGCATCTCGCGGCGTGGGGTGGCGGTAGAGTGGGTGACAGGACTGGCAGTCAGCGCATCGGCCGAGACCGGGCCAACCAGCGTGAGCCGGGTGATTTTCTTCATGATGGAGCTCCGTGGGTAAACATTCACAGCGATTCAACTGCCAGACCGTCCGCTGGATGGCAGGAATGGAGGAGGGTAGCGGTGAGGGGGAAGGAGCGCTAGTTCATGGGAGTCGACGTGTGTTGAGGGAAAAGTCCTAGGATGGTTTTTTTGTAGGAAAGGGGAGCGAGACATTACTGCCCAAAAAAACGCGCATGGCGGAATTTTGATAGTACCCGTCGAGTTGACGGGAGCGACGAAGCACTGCCGCCGATTATTGTCTTTCGCACAAAAGCAGGAAGCGCTAATCATGCTGCCGTTGATCAGAAGAACCGACAGTCACGTTCATTTTTTTACTTCGCAAGACCTGCGTCGAGTCTCGGGTTCGCTGCCCTATGCATTACCTGAACCGCACTCGCTCACGGCTTATCTGGATAAGTTGATCGATGCCGGCATTGCGCCGACGCTTCTTAACAACGTCAATTTAAGTATCTTGCCGGACTCGGAAAACGTATTCGCTTCATTTGCCGAACTGAAGAATCTCCAGGCGGCCGACCCTCAGCGCTACGGGGGCGTCACGTTAGTGGGAACGATCAAGGCCGAACCTGCCTATGCCACACACGAACGCCTCTCGCACCCACAAGTGGTGGGCGCGCGGATCGTTCTGCACGATGCACCACCGGAAGCGGTTTCCGACAGGCAATTCAGCGATCAGCAGTGGTTGGCGTTTTATGGCCGCTTGCAACCGCACCAGCATCTGCACATCTATGCAAAAGAAGCCGAGACAAATCTGCGGGTATTACGTCAGATCCCTCCCGCCGTGAAGGTCGTCATCGATCATCTGGGCACTTGTCACCGTGAGCGTGACATCACCGAGCCGGCTTACATCGCGCTACTTGCCGAAGCCAGGGCCCGCGGCAATGTGTGGTTCAAGGGACCCGGCTATCGCACCTGCATTCAGCCCGAGGAAACAGCTCGTTTCGTGACGCAAATCATCAGCGCCGTCGGCGCGGACAAGATCGTTCTTGAAGCAACGGATGCGCCGCATGTTGGCACCGACAACAAAGGCGTTGCGTATGCCGATCTGTTTGATCCGCACAGGGCTTTCAACTTTGTCGATGCCGTTGCACTGCATGTTTCCCAAGCGACCCGAATTCCTGTTGGCCAACTTCTGCGAGGAACATTTGGCCGGTTGGTAAGTTGAGCTACGCCCACATTCTCACTTCGAGATCACCCGCAAATGACGACCATTACAACAAGAAACATCAACTTCAGCGTCAAGTACAACGATGCAACCCTTAGCCTCAAAGGCATGCTGTTTCAGCCCGAACAACGCGACGCCGCGTCGCAAAAACTGCCACCGGTAATCTTCAACTCCGGCTTCACCGGCGGGGTCACGATGTATGGCCAACTGTTCGGTCGCGCCCTCGCGGCTTTGGGTTATCGCGTCATGACTTATGACGTAGCAGGTTTCTTTTCCAACAAGCACATCCGTAACACCATTGAGTCGGGCGACAAGGTCATTACCCACGTCATTCTCAAAGACCAGAAAGACGAAGTGCTCGGCGCCGTTGCCTGGGCGCGCGAAAACTTCGGTGAGATGCCGGTGGTCGCATCGTGGGCGATGGGTTCGGTGGCGAGCCTCGGAGCTGTTGCTGAACTGGCCGCAGCCGGCGCTGAACAGATCCGCTTCTGGGTGCCGATGAGCTACACCAACCTTCGCAAGTTGCAGTCCTTGCGCGTCGATCAAGCGGCGGCTGATGCGACCATCAAGCAACTCGCTGATGACGCTCCGATCCCGCCGTTCGACACCGGCACCGATGAGACCCGACTCGGTTACTACCCGCTGGACCCAGAAACCCAGGCGTACGTCGATCAGCAGCTGGGCGGCTACACCGAAGCGGGCGGCGCGGACCGTTGGCCAGGTTGTACCTACGTGACGGCAAAGTCCTACAAGTCCTGTGTGCAATATGACCCGGAGCGGTCCATCGAAGGTGCGAAAGGCTTCCCGCCGGCGCTGATCATCCACGGCGCCGACAACACCTTGCACATGCCATCGGAGTCCGTGCGCCTTCATCAAAACTATCCCGGCGATGCCGGCCCGAATGCGCTGATCATTTCGCACATGCAACATGGTCAGCAGAATCAGGCCGGCAATCCGGTGTTTGAGTTGATGATCAAGAGCATCGACGAAGCCATCCGCACGCGATCTTGATCCGGGGCAGCGTTCTGATCTGTCTGCGCACTTCGGCAAAAGGAGTACGCAGTTTCAATCTGGCTGGATGCGTGTCCAACCCCTAACATGGCGGGTCAAAGCCGTTCGCTCAAACGGCCGGCCCCCATGAAAGGATCTGGCGATGACAGCCCCCCATGATTCAGCGACGTCTGTGAATAACGGTACAACCAAGCGAATCGGGCTGCTCATCCTTCCTCAGTTCTCAATGATGGCCCTGGCGGGTGCCAGCGAGCCCTTGCGTGCGGCCAATCGGCTGTTCGGCAAAACGCTTTATCAATGGACGTTGCTCACGGAGGCGGGTGGACCAGTCAGTTCCAGCAGCGGCATCGAAATCCAAACCGTGGCCGTCGATCAGGCGCCCGAACTGGATCGCGTATTCGTCCTGGCCAGCCTCGACACCGAGCATCAGAAACCACCGAAAATGCTGCGCTACCTGCAACGTGCCGCATCCCGCGGGATCACCGTCGGCGCACTGAGCACCGGTACGTTCATCCTCGCCCGCGCCGGATTGCTGGAGGGCAAGCGCTGTACGTTGCACTGGGAATCCTTCGGTCAGTTCTCCGAAGAATTTCCCACGATCGAGGTGACCCGTGAGCTGTACGTCAACCATGACAACCGCTGGACGTGCGCCGGCGGGACGGCGGCCATCGACCTCATGCTGGCGCAGATCGCGCTCGATTTCGGCAACCCGCTTGCGGCGAGTGTCGCCGAACAATTTCTCCACGCGCGGATACGCGCGCCGGAAGAGCATCAGCGCATGTCGATCCAATGGCGGTTCGGCATTCACGATCGCCGGCTGACCGCCGCGATAGCCTTCATGGAGAACAATCTGGAGAACGTCGTCGGCATCGAAGAAATCGCCGACCGCTGCAATCTGTCCCATCGTCAACTCGAGCGCCTATGGCATCAGCACTTCGGTAGGACACCGAAGAAATTCTATCTGGAACTCAGGTTGAACGAAGCACGCCGATTGCTGCGTGAGAGCACCCAGCCCATCGCGTCCATTGCCTACAGTTGCGGGTTCGTTTCGGCCTCCCATCTGGGCTCTGCCTACCGTCGCGTCTGGGGATGCACGCCGGGAGAGGAACGGCGGAAATTTGATGATGCTCACTCCTGATTTCGTTTACAGAATGTATCCGCGCAGAACCTTCAAATCTCTCCAGTCGGTAAATTCCGTAGCCGGCTAATGAACTGTCTGGCAAGCGGATTACCGCACAAGTCTGTCACCAGCGACCCGCCTGTTGCCTTGTACCCAACGCGCTGAACAGCGGATTGGCTTTCAGCGTAACGTCGATTTTTTGATAGAAAACGTCGAGCCCGCAGCTCAGAGTGCCCGCACCGGCGCGGTAAGGTCTTTTGCAGACACGGCGTTCAATCCAGATGCGCGCCGGATAAAAAAAACAATGACGTACAGAAGGCACAACCCTCATGGAAACCTTGCGTTTCATTCTGGAAAACGGCGGGCTGATCAGTCTGCTGCTCGGCCAGCACCTGCTCATTGTGGCGATAGCGGTGGGGCTGGCGATTCTGACCGGCGTGCCTGTCGGCATCGCCATCTCCCAGCACCCGAGGACGCGCCGCTGGGTCCTGGCCTTCGCCGCCGTGCTGATGACCATTCCTTCTGCGGCGCTGTTCGGGTTGATGATTCCGGCGCTGTCGCAAATCGGCTACGGGATCGGCGTGGTGCCGGCGGTCATTGCGCTGTTTCTCTACGCCCAATTGCCGATCATCCGTAACACCACCACGGCAATCGCCAACATCGATCCGGCGCTGCGCGAAGCCGCGATCGGCATGGGCATGTCGACCGGGCAGCGATTGCGCAAGGTTGAGCTGCCGCTTGCGGTGCCGCTGATCATGGCGGGCGTGCGGATGGCGACCGTCATCAACATCGGTATCGCTGCCATTGCGGCGTACATCGGCGCCGGCGGCCTGGGCAGCCTGATCATTCGCGGCATCGCCCAATCGGATACCCGCCAGTTGTTGGCCGGCGCCATCGTCATCAGCGTCATCGCCATTGCCGCCGACTATGCGTTGTACGGCGTGCAGCGCCTGCTGACGCCGAACGGCTTGAACAAGAACAAACTGGCCACCGGCCGAATGAAGGAAGCGACGACGTGATCCAGATCGAAAACCTGAACAAGCAATTCGGCGCTATCACGGCGGTAGAGGATGTCTCCTTCAACGTTGAAGAGGGACAGATCTGCGTACTGCTCGGGCCGTCCGGCTGTGGCAAAACCACCACGCTGAGAATGATCAACCGACTGATCACGCCGACTTCCGGCACGATCAGAATCAACGGGCGCGACACCTCCGAACTGGACAGCGTCACCCTCAAACGCTCGATCGGCTACGTGATCCAGCAAGTCGGCCTGTTCCCGAACATGACCGTTGAGGAGAACATCTGCGTCGTTCCGAACCTGTTGGGCTGGGACAAGAACAAAAGCCGCAAGCGCGCGGCAGAGTTGCTGGAAGTGGTCGCGCTGGACCCGGCGAAATTCCTCAAGCGCTACCCGTGCGAGCTGTCCGGTGGTCAACAGCAGCGCATAGGCGTGGCGCGGGCCCTGGCAGCGGACCCGCCAGTGATGCTGATGGACGAACCCTTCGGCGCCATCGACCCGATCAACCGCGAAGTGATCCAGGACGAATTCATGCGCATCCAGCGCCTCGTCAACAAGACCGTATTGTTCGTCAGCCACGACATCGACGAAGCGGTGAAGATGGCCGACTGCGTCGCCCTGTTCCACAACGGCAAAATCCAGCAATTCGGCAGCTCGGATGATTTGCTCGCCCGGCCCAACAGCGACTTCGTGGCGAACTTCATGGGCGGCGACCGGATCATGAAACGCCTGCGCCTGCTGCATGCGGCGGATGTCGTCAGCAAGATCGCGCCGCGCGAACACATGCAGGTCGTCGGCAGCACCAGCGGCATCGCTGCGCACTCGCACCTCATCGTTCGGCCCGGAGACGACCTGCGCCAGGTGCTCTCGCAACTGCTGGGGCGCGGCCAGGACTGGGCATCGTGCAACGACAGCGACGGCCGCTTTGTCGGCTATGTCCACCAGGCTGACATCTTGGCGCGACTGGTTGAAAACATTACCCCGGCGGTGAACTGATCATGCCTGACTTGCTCATCGGATTCTGGCAGGGGCTGCAGTTTTACTGGGGCGACATCAGCTACCTGACGCTCCAGCACTTGCAAATCGTCGCAGTCAGCGGAGTGCTGGCCATCGCCATTGCGCTTCCCTTGGGCGTGTGGATGAGCCGACCGGCGAACCAGCGTTACGCCATGGCCAGCATGCAAGTGCTCAACGTCGGTCAGGCAATCCCCAAACTCGCACTGCTGGCGCTGGCCATGAGCTTCATCGGCGTTGGCAGCGGCGCGGCCATCATCGGCCTGTTCGTCGCGACCTTGCTGCCCGTCGCAGTCAACACCTACGAAGGCTTGCGCGCGGTGCCGCAGCACTTGGTCGAAGCGGCCGAAGCCATGGGCATGACGCCACGGGAGACGCTGTGGAAAGTCGAAATTCCAAATGCGCTGAACGTGATCTTCGCCGGCATCCGCACCGCACTGGCCATCAACGTCGGCACCGCACCACTGGCCTTCCTGGTCGGCGGCGGCGGACTGGGCGAGCTGATCTTCACCGGCATCGACCTCAACGACTTCAGCATGATGCTCGCCGGCGCCGTATCGACCGCGCTCCTGGCCATCGCCGTCGACCTAGGCTGCGGCGTGATTCAACACATCGCAGTGTCCCGAGGCTTGCGAATGGCCGGACGCGGATGAATCCGAACACCCTTCACTAAACCAACAACATGAGGTGCACGATGATTTATCGAATGCTCGCCAGTCTGGTCATAAGCCTTAGTCTCATTTGCGGCGTAATCGGCAGCGCTTCAGCCAACAGCACAATCGTAGTCGGCGGCAAGAAATTTACCGAACAGCAACTGGTGGCCGAAATGACCGCACAACTTCTCCGCGCCAATGGCTACAAGGTCGATAAACGCGCGGACCTGGGTTCGTCTGTATTACGAGCCGCACAGGAGAACGGACAGGTCGATGTGTACTGGGAATACACCGGCACGTCCCTGATTACCTACAACAAAATCACCGACAAACTCAGCGCCGAGGAAACCTACAAAAAGATCAGCGAACTCGATGCGCAAAAGGGCATCACCTGGCTGAACCCTTCCAAGGCCAATAACACCTATGCACTCGCCATGCGCAAAGTGGATGCGGAAAAGGACGGCGTCGTCTCGATCAGTGATCTCGCGAAGAACATCGAAGCGGGTAAAACCTACAAGTTTGCGTCGAATGCGGAGTTCTTCTCACGGCCGGATGGGCTGCGTCCGCTCCAAGAGGAGTACGGGTTTGAATTCGAGCGCAAGAACATTGTGCGGATGGATGGCGGGCTGACTTATCAGGCGCTTAGGGATGGTCAGGTGGATCTGGCGTTGGTGCTATCGACGGATGGACGGATTCCGGCGTTTGGGTTTTTGGTGTTGAGGGATGATAAGGGGTTCTTTCCTGGGTATGCGTTGACGCCGGTGATTCGTACTGAGGTTTTGGAGGGGAATCCGAGGGTTGCGGAATTGTTGAATGGTCTGGCTTCGAAGCTGGATGATGAGGTGATTGCGGGGCTTAATTCTCGGGTTGATGTGGGGCGGGAGGCTATTGAGGGGGTGTCGAAGGCGTTTCTGCAACAGAGCGGTTTGCTTTAGTTGGGGGGCGATGGCGATCGGCCTGATTGCTCGGGTCGGATGAAAATTGGTGGTCGGTTTTTATTTCGCTTGTTTGGCGTTCAGCGGGGACTCGCCGGACGGTTTAATTTTCGTCCAGGGCAGAAAATCGTTTTGGGCGGACGGGGCCAGAGCTTCCGCGGAGGATGGCTTTCGCCCTGTCAGCAGCTACGTCGAGCTCTTGTGGGGTAGCCGAGTAGACAGCATCGATCTGCCGGTTTCGTGAGAGGCGCTTAATTCTCATCATGTCTGAGAAGCTGAGGTCTTTTGCATGCAATTGTTCGTTAATCATGACCCAAGTACCCATCAGTGTGTTGGGGCGAGCTTGGGTTAGACGTTAGCATGTTCACGCTAGTGAAAAGTCGAATGATGTCGGTAGCTGAAACCCGATTCAATCAAGTCAATTTCCAGGTTTAAGAATCTGCGTGGTTGTCAGCGTGAATACGTGCTCCTTCTCTTTTGCTTTAGCCGTCCGCGCTGACGGTTGCCGGCTGAAGCGAAGCGGGCTTTCAGCTTTCTAGGTTGGCGCTGAAGCTATGGTCTCGCTATGAGTTGGCAGCAACGAATCTAGCCAAACCGTGAAGTGGATTCCGCCCGGCCAGTGATTACCAGCTAGACGAGCTCATGCGCCCACTTATAGCTGCTGTACAAGAATGGCCGACTGTCCTCCTTTTTGGTCTTCACAACCCTTAGGCGCAACTTTGTGCCTACCGGATAGCCCCGGATTTCTCTAGAACACTCGATCTTCATGCTCTGGGCAAAGGACTCTCCGCTTGCTGGTCGAACACCATTCTTGCGGCGGGCTGGGTCATAGAAAACTTCCGCGATGATTGAAACGTACTCTTCTGGATCGTGCCTCAGCTCCCAAGTCATAGTCGCTCCTTGAACCATTGGGTTGTTGAAAGCTGAGTGAAGATCAGCCAATCCCCGCTGTCAAAACCTCAATTATGATCCGGGTTGGAGACTGACGTCGTGCGGAGCAGGTCCTTGGGCTTGCGGCAGCTAACGCTGGCGACCCCGCAAGTCAAGGGTCCGGCTGTTCTGGAAGGCTACAGTGAAAGTTCTGAAGCCACTGGCCCTATGGCCAACGGGGTACTGCAAGGTCAGCCATTTGAATTTTCATGTCTGAAAGGCGTGTGATTTGGGCTCCCCTGGGTATTCCAACGTTGTGTTTGAAGTCAGAATTTTCCCGGTCAGGGGTTTGTAATGCATTTCAAAACGGATCTGCATGAAGCGCTTTGAAGCTCAATCGCCGTTGGATTACGGGCACAAAAAAGACGTCCATGGATATCTTTAGAGCCGGGGTAATCTGAATCTGTTCTGTAGGTCATTGATTTATATTAATAATTTGTTTGAATTTTTTCAGTTGGAATACCAGATGGAATACCGCATTCCGCTTGGCGGCGCCGACTAATTTAGAGTTGAAAAAGGATGGGTAATCATGTTTGGCGGTGTTCTGTTCTTAGCTCCGGGTCAGCAACGGCACAGATGTCCCTTGGTCACCCTAGCTAAAGGTATTTGAATCTGATTCAGCCGCCGTGAGCCTTGTCCTGTAGTTCGCTGCTGCACATTAACAGGATCAGATGCTCGAACGAAATATCCGCGTTTAGCGTCGATCCTGCCACTGGAAATGGTTACCGCATCCCTCTAATACCCATCAGCGTTACCGCGTTTAAAGTTTTCCGCTTGTTCAAAGATTTCTTTGTAAACCTCATCTCTATCTATAGGCGGATAACCCCATTCATCAAGTAGGATAATTAGGTCAAAATGCAGCGCTGCCCTGATATCATCACGCTTGTTCCAGTCGGTATACTTGGCTTTGTCGTCAATGACTTTTTTTACTTCCTTGGCTAAGTCGACGAGCTTGTTCTCAGGGTAGGTGAAATCATATTTGTGAGCTAGTGTAATCAGGATGTCGTAGAACGCCTTTTCCTCAAAGTCGATACCCATCTCCCCATATGAATCCATTTCATCACGAAGCTCGTTATACAGTTTGATGATTTCATCTGAAAAGTCTTTGATGATGTCAGAGCGGAGAATGTCTTTCTCATTACGTTCGTTGTATTTCTCAATCAAAGAATTCATTTTCTTGGAGAAATCTGTACCTTTTACTTTGTTGGTTTTTTTGAATTCTCCAATGGCTTTGGCCAGCATTTGCTGTAGTAGTTGAAGTTTAGTATATGGTTGCTTAATAAGCTCTAGTTTTGCCAAGTAGTCGTCATCAAATATATCGATCCCGCTCCCTTGGTTTTCGCCCAACTTGAAAATTTCCTCAACTCCATTGCTTATCAATGAGTCTCTTACCAGCTCGCGTACTTTGCGATTCATTTGGTCAACGTCCGGCGCGCCTCCGGTAGTTATTTTGAACACAATACTTCTCGCGGCGAGGTAGTAGTGGATTAGATTTTTGTTATTTTGAGTAAGCTCATCGCTCCCTACACAAATATCGTATGCTGACTTCATCCGCTTCGTCAGATCCATAAACGTCGTTTCCAGCTTTTTGGTCGCCAGTACAAAGTTTGCTAGGGAGTTTAAACAGTGTAATTGCTCTAAAGCAGACCCACTAAAATAAGGGCTTGAGTCGAATTTGTAGAGTAGAGCGCTTAGCAGTGAAAGGTGGTCCTTAACTATAATGATAGACTGCTTGATGTCTTCTAGATTCTTTTCTTGCCCTCCGGTATATTGTGAGAGCGCCTGATTCATTTGCTTTTTGATGCCGATGTAATCAACTACTAAACCGCTTTCTTTTTTCTCAAACTTACGGTTTACACGGGATATTGTTTGAATAAGGTTGTGTTTTTGTAGTGGTTTGTCAATGTAGATTGTGTCAAGGAAAGGAACGTCAAATCCAGTCAGCCACATATCAACCACGATGGCGATTTTGAAGTTTGACTTTTCGTTTTTGAATTGACGGTCTAACTCCTTGCGGTATTCCTTGTTCCCAAGTTTGTTCCATAACGGCTTTTCATCATCTTTGTTTCGAGTCATGATCATTTTGACTCGCTCCATAGGCTTAATTTTACTCTTCTCGTTTTCAGTTAAAGTCGCGCCGTCTTCGCACACTTTAACCTTGTTCCACTCAGGCCGCAGTGCGACTACCTCCTTGTAGAAATGATAGGCAATTTCGCGGCTGCTACACACGAACATAGCCTTACCTTTCTGTGTGGTGCCTTCTTCAATCCGTTTTTCATGATGCTGAACAAAATCTTGAGCAAGTGTCTTAATCCTATTGGGATCCCCCAGGATGGTAGACATGCTGGCCATTGCTTGCTTACTTTTTTCTATCTGATATTTGTTAGTGCCGGCCTCCTCACAGGTTTTGTAATATTTTTCAACTTCGTCCAGTTGCTTTCCGTCCAATAGCAGCTTGGCAGCCCGGCCTTCATACACAATACGAACCGTGATTTCATCGTAAACTGACTCAATCATGGTGTAGCTATCTATAATGTCGCCAAATACAGTTAATGTGGCATCAATTGGAGTGCCAGTAAAACCAACGTATGTCGCATTTGGGAGTGAGTCATGTAGGTATTTAGCAAAGCCAAAACTTTTTCTAATCCCCTCCTCTGTGATAGTGATTTTTTGTTCTAGGTTAGTTTGACTGCGATGTGCCTCATCAGAGATACAAATTACATTTGCTCGGTCGGTAAGTATTTCTAAGTCTTCTGTGAATTTATGAATAGTTGTGAGAAAAATTCCGCCGCTTTTTCGATCTTTTAATAACTCGCGCAACTCGGTACGGCTTTCGACACTAATAATTGTTTGGTCGCCGATATAGCCTTTGGCATTGGTGAATTGCCCGGATAGTTGGTCGTCAAGATCAGTTCGGTCAGTAATTAGGATAATTGTCGGGCTGCCAAGATCTACATCCTTCATTAGCAAGCGACTTAGGAATAACATGGTATAGCTCTTGCCACATCCTGTTGCGCCAAAGTAAGTGCCGCCTTTCCCATTTCCACTGCTCAGCTTGCCGTCTACATCGAAATGCTTCATCTGTTTTTTGATGTTGGCGAATAGTTTGGTTGCAGCATAGTATTGCGGGTAGCGACAAACGACTTTTTCTTGCTTGCTCGATTTGTCCGGAATATAAATGAAATTACGTATTACATTAAGCAAGCGCTCTTGGTTGAACAAGCCGCTTACCATCGTAAATAGTGCGTCGATGCCGTCCTTGTTGAGTTTTTCCTCCCCAGTGATTTTTCGCCATGAATAGTAATATTCATATGGCGCAAAAAACGACCCCATCTTGGTATTAGCGCCGTCGCTAATCACGCACAATACATTGTATTTGAATAGCTCCGGAATATCTCTTTCGTAGCGGGTAGTTATTTGGGTGTGAGCATTCAGCAGAGTGGTATTCTCTCGGCTGGCACTTTTGAACTCAAACACAATGAGTGGCAAACCATTTACGTAGAGTATCCCGTCCGGAATGCGCCGCTCGTAGCCCTGGATCTCCATCTGGTTGACAATGCGAAAAATATTTTGTTCTACATTGTCATAGTCGATAAGCTGAACATAAATATCTTTCTGGTTGGCATCTTCACGCTTTGATAAAAAGCCATCGGATATCAGTTTCATAATGGTTTTGTTGCTGTCGTAGAGATCTGATGCAGGCAGATATTCTAGATTGTGTATAATTTGTTCAATCTCGATGTTAGTTATTCCAAAACTAACATAACGTTTCGCTAGAAACTTACGAAGATCAGACTTGATGAGTACATCCTCGGGAGTACGATCCAGCACCTCTCCGCATGTATGCGGATAGCCTTCCTTCCCTAGTAATTCGATAATGGCTTGCTCAAGCTTTTCTTCTGTAAATTTCATCGTCGCTTAATTTCCAATGTTCATAGTATTTTTCTTAACAAAGGATTCTCCCAATGAGATCGCTTTTTGTACGCTCAAGTCGAGAATTGGAACGTCAACATCACACATTTCTTCCCAGCCAAATATTTCCCGTACACTTCCGTGGGATTTAAATCTGGCATAGCGATCAAATTCTGGTCTTGAGAACCAGAGCATAAGGAAATGCGGCAAAAGTTTGGACTTGTCGATGATTTCGAACACA
The DNA here is from genome assembly GCF_043496865.1 of Pseudomonas retamae. Taxonomy (NCBI): domain Bacteria; kingdom Pseudomonadati; phylum Pseudomonadota; class Gammaproteobacteria; order Pseudomonadales; family Pseudomonadaceae; genus Pseudomonas; species Pseudomonas retamae. The sequence continues at coordinate 295,675 of NZ_JBIEIL010000009.1, read as the reverse complement.
GTGTAAGAAGTAGAAACGATACACTCATCATCTTCCACAATACCTATCGAGATTCTATCTCCATTTCGACTTGTCACTGGGCCGTAAGCAAACTGCCCTTTTTTGGCAATTTTATATATGGATAGATCTGTGCCAATTATGTTTGCTTGTGATGGTATCAGCTCCTTGTACATACTAACGCCAAGGAGGTTGTCAATTCTTAGATCTTCATTTTTTAGTGATACTTCTCGAATATGCTTGCCGAGTTTTTCAAGCTTGTAATTCATAACCGGACTCCTTAAAACTCCTGAATAGCTCTGATTTCTCTTGTTTTTCACGCTGAAGAATTACATCTACCTTGTTTTGTAGTTTGGCGAGATGGCCATCAAAGTCAAAACTTTCGTTTGAAAATTTAAACTCTATGTATTTGTTTGGTACTAGACTGAAGTTGTTTTCTTTGATTTCTTTGAATGTTGAGCTATAGCAGTATTCTGGAATGTTGTTGTAAGTTTTTGTCCAGTTTTCCTGTTGCCAGTTATGATATGTTTCGATTGTAGTGCTGAGTTCTTTATCTGTTAGGTCGATAAACTTTTTCTCAAAGGGGATTCCGCATTTCCGCATGTCGATGAATAGCACTTCACCTGTTCGGTCTCTATAGTCACGCTTGTGCGCATCATCTTCTACAGAATGTTTTTTCTTGTTTTTATTTAATATCCATAATGTAACACCTATGTCGGTGGTGTAAAAAAGCTTCCTTGGAAGTAGGATGATGGCCTCAACCAGGTCATCTTCAATCAGTTTTTTTCTGATTTTATGCTCTACACCCTCGTCGGAAAGTGCGCCGTTAGAGAGGACAAATCCTGCAACCCCATTCTCAGAGAGCTTAGATACCATATGGAGGATCCAGCCATAGTTGGCGTTGCTGGTGGGTGGTGTTTCATAACCGTCCCAACGATGGTCGTCAACTAACTCATCGGATGCACGCCAATCCTTTTGGTTGAATGGCGGGTTCGCCATAATGAAATCCGCTTTTAGGGTTTCATGTTGGTCATTGGCAAATGTGTCTTTGGCAGCTGCACCAAGGTTCGCTGAAATGCCGCGAATCGCCAAGTTCATTTTTGCCAGTTTGTAGGTGGCACCTGTATATTCTTGCCCATAAACTGAAATATCTTTTTTGTTGCCTTTGTGGTTTTGGATGAATTTGATCGATTGCACAAACATACCGCCAGAGCCGCAGCATGGGTCATAGATTTTGCCCTTGTAAGGCTCGATGAGTTCTGCGATCAGGTTAACGATACTCTTTGGTGTGTAAAATTCTCCTTTTCCTTTGCCCTCAGCGATAGCAAATTTCGCAAGGAAATATTCATATACCCGTCCCACCACATCTTCATGTGGGTTCGCTAAGGTATCGATATTATTGATGACGTCAATGAGCGCTGCCAGCTTGCTGGCGTCCAACCCTAACCGTGAGAAATAATTGTCCGGCAGTGCGCCTTGTAGCGCTTTATTGTTTTTCTCAATTGTGCTTAATGCAGTATCAATTTTTAATGCTACATCCTCTTGCTTTGAGTTTTTCTGAATATAGCGCCAGCGACTTTCTATGGGCAAATAAAACACATTTTCTTTGGTGTAGGCCAACACCAAATCGACGTATTTTTCCTGTCCGGCATCAATAAGTTCTTCCTTGCGCTTCTCAAAAATATCGCTAATGAACTTGAGGAAAATTAGGCTAAGTACAATATGTTTGTATTCAGAGGACTCAACGCTTCCACGCAACTTGTTTGCTGCATCCCAAAGAGTTTCCTCTAATGACTTTTGCTTTTTGCTTGTCGCTGTCTTCTTTGCCACAATGTGTATCCGTAACAAGTTTATTTGATGTGGAGACTATAGATTTTCAAATTGCAGTGCCTAGTCGTAGTTATAAGGCGGCTGAGATTTTTCTCTTTAGTCTGGAAATTGTTTTGTAGTTATCTATCTAATCAAAAATTTTCATATTTGTTTTTAACGATCGGTAGATATTAACATAGTTACGATCAACCAAACGCTGAGTAGCGGACCGGCCTAATCGCCTGGTCCGCGGTATTCCAGCCGGTCAGCAACCCAGGTGGCGCTACCCGCGACGGCTTTGCGCCCAGGAGACTCAAGGGCGAGTTCGGCGAACTGCCCATCGAGGGGGGCGGAATCACGACGGCGTTCGTCCTGCGTATCATTGAGAAGCACCAGACCCGTAGGCGGGCGTCGGCGAAAATATCCTACACCGTATGCCTGCGGATTGACCGTGCAGGAACACCTAGCTTATTTACAGAAAAGGCACGGAGGTATTGCCCAGCACGATCACATCAGTCATCGATGTCGTGGCCGATGAGGCAAGGCCTGGCAGTCGCGCCTAGTCTATGCGGTTTCCCCACAGCCTACTTTGACCACATTCACACATATGGTGCGTGGAAGGCGCTGTACCTTGCACTGAGCTGTAGGTCTGCACGATTTTAGACCAGTGGTCGAACTCTACCGCGCAGAGCAGCAGGGCTTCAACGAAGTCTGGAAGGCTGCATATTCCCGATACGAGGGTTAGGCCAGCAGTTCTCTGTTGTTCCCTAATCGATTCCATACCAATACAGCGGTGAGTCGATAGTAATACCGGGTGGCGTCTGAATGGTCTTTCAGGTGCTGAGTGAGAAACCAGCGCACATGCTTGAGCTGCCAGGTCCAGGGATTATCTCGCTGCCATCGCTGTTGAATGGCCGATTGCATGATTCTGGCTTGGCGTAGGTGTCGTTGCTGCGTGGCCTTCGATCCGGTCAGTACGCCACTCAGGAACAGCGCCATATTGAAGGGTTTGGTCATGCACTGCCTCCAATGTAGGCCGACACTACATCAATCCGGCTATGCCCAAGCTCAAGGCTGATTTGTTGGCGCGCCTGTTGATCAAGGTCGCGGTCAATGCGATAGCAGTGGCCGCCGTTGATCGGTGCGGCGTGGCCAGTGAGCTGTTCGTAACGCTCGCAGGCGTAGGCTGCGCGCAGTTCATGAAAGCCCTTCAGCCCGTGCTCATGTAGCGTTTCGCGGGCGGGAAGCACTGTCCGTTGCAGGAGCGCGGCGTAGCTTTCGTCTCGGGCCAGCAAGTTGCGGCTGCCGGGCGGCGATGCGTGACGAGCCAACTGCAGCGTCGCTTTCACTGCTTCATTAGCCTCGATCCATCGCGGTGCTGAAGCCCCTGAGCGGCCGCCTTTGGTACCGTCCTGAATGTTGATGCGGCCCAAGTGTTCGGCTTCGCGGTGCAATCGTGGCAGGTCTGCCAGTATCGTTTCGCGCAGGCGCATACCGGTTGTTCGGGCCAACAGGACAATCGCGGCCACCCGCTCGTGGTGCTGTTTGCCCAGCGCCTCGAGTACTCGCCGCACCTGTTGGCGGTCTTGGCCATCCGGTGCGCGGGTGCGTACGCTCGAGCGCTGCAGGCCTAACGCCTGGCTCGGACTGGCGATCCTCACGTCCTGATCACCGCGCAGCGCCTCGAGGGTACGGTTGACGCTGCTCAGGCGGTTCTGCGCGGTCGCGATGCAGAGTTCACCTTGCTGGATCTGTTGGCGCAGGTACGCGGCGTAGTCGCGCAGCGTCTGTCGATCGATCTGGCGCGCATCGTTGTAACTAGGGCCGTCTTCTGATCGACACCAACGCACGAACGCTTGCCAGCGATCGCTATGCGCTTTGACCGTGGCGAAGTGGCCGCCGGCAAACATATCCTTGAGCGCTTGCGGGCCGGCGTAGCTCAGCTGGCGGCCATAGCCAAAGTTGCGACCCTCACGTCGACCGACCAAGGCCATCGTCATCACCGTTTTCGTTTGTTTGCAGAAAAAGTAGCAGGGCTTGCCAGTGGGGGCTGAGCCTGTCCACCTGCTGCCAGTGTGTCGGGCGGACCAGGAGGGTGTTCTCCTGATGTTGCAGCAGCGCCCCTTCCTCGCGCAGTTGCTCGATCAGCAGGGCAATGTGGGCAGGCTCAAGAGGTGATGTGGCGACAGCGGCGACAGCGGCGACAGTGGCGACAGTGGCGACAGTGGCGACAACCCGCGTCGTTTCTGGCCTGGCGCGTGGCGACAGGCTGGCGACAGAGGCGGCGACACGCCGAGATTCAGGTTGTAGTTGATGTAGCGCTTGGTAGCGGCGCACCGCGTCATTGAGGCGAAACATGGCGGACCTCGAAAGTTTTTCCGTCGCGGCTGCTCAGCCAGCGATGAGTGATCAGCACGACCAATAGAGAGGCGGTATGGTCAGCGCTCTTGCGGGCAAAACGCGGGCCGTTGCGATTGACATCGCGAAGGGTGAAGTGAGTCCAGCCTTTCTGCACCAGCCAGCGCAGCAATCGATCCGCCTCTTCGCATCGGCTATTGACCGGCTCCTGTTCGGTCAGGCGCTGGATCTCGGCCAGGTAGTAATCCATCAACGTGGAAGCGCGCTGGATGTGTGCTTCGTCCAACGAACTGGCCTCTTCAACCATGGCCAGCACGCCCGCGATACGCAGTACATTCGCCGCCGCCTTGGCCGCGACAGGCTGGACACCGGCCAGCTCGCCGAACTCGCCAGACTGACATTCGATGGTGTCGTGAATATCAATCCAGGCACGACGGGCGCGGGGAGTCAGCTCCAACGTGGCGGGATTGAGTGAGCCATCTTTGTGAAGTGACCAGGGCTTTTGCAGCAGGGCGGTGATCCGCTGTTGGTAGCGCTGGACTTTGGCATCTCGGGTCAGGTCGATCGCCTTGTAGAGTCGCTGGCCGGCCAGGCGTTCAGGCCAACTGATCAGGCAACGGCCGAGGATGCCTTGACCATTGATCACCGGGTCTTTGAACAGTTGGTTGGCCAGGTAGGGCTGCAGCATCAGATGCAGGCTGAGGCGGCGATCATAGGCCCGCAGGCTTTCCCCTGTCATAGAGCGGGCCCGGTCGATCGGGCTGCCATCCCACAATGTCGACAAGGTGGTGATCGCCTTGAGCAGGTTCTCTTTGCTCATGGTGCTGCTGCCCAAGAACTGGCCACCTTCATCATTGAACAAGCCCATGCTGGGCAAGCCATGGCACAGGCTTTTGACCAGGGCCTCAATGGTGGGCTCGGCAATGATCAGTCTCGGCGGTACCGGCTCGGATAGTTCGCTGCCTTCCGCCTCTGCGTGGTTCTTTGAGGTTTTGGGTTTGGCCATGATACTGGTAGCGGCGCGATAGGCTTTGAGCTTTTCCGCATACAGGGTCCACTGCTGTCGTTCCCAGTCGCGCGCGGCCTTCAGTGCCAGATGATCCACCGCGCTTTTGCGATCACCCGAGGACGCCACCGTTACTAGGTAGAGGGACAGCGGATAGGTTCGACCGTCGAGGTGGACATTGGCATGACCCTGGCTCACCAAAGCGGCGCTGGCCAGCACCGACTGTGCAGCCATGGCGCAGGGTACGCCGATCACCTCGGCCAGTCGTTCGACCGCAGGGCCCAACAGATCCCCGAGTGCTTCGACCGGGTAGGGCAGTGGCGCCTGCTGGTATTCCAGCAATGGTTGTGGTGGCACGAACGCTTCGCACAGTTGCATCGCCATTCTCCTGAGATTATCGACTTCGTCCTCACTCATCCCGCCACGGTTGTTGAGTGTTTTCAGGGATCAAGGCCCCTGCGACCTGTGAGGTTTGTCCACTCACGCAGGACTGACGGCTCCTTACGGCCGGGAGCTTGGGCATCTCATGATCTGGCCTCCTGAACACCGATAGCGGTGGGCGGGTGGAGGCTGCACTGGCTGACGAGACCGGTGCCGCGAGATCCTGAGTCAGTTGAAGGCAGTGAGGCGATGACCGGGGCATGCCTGACTGTCAGTCAGGTGCAGTCCATTCCTTGGGCTGCGGCACCATCATCGGCATCGCTGTGGCGAGTGAGCATTCGGTGTTTGTCACGCCGATTGTCACGAGGGGGAAAGCCGCAAAGCCCCATGCGAGCGGGGCTGCAGCAATGTGAGATGCGCCCGTCTCTTTAGGGAGCAAAGAGACGGGCAAAAGGTTGGCGCAAAAAATGGCCAAGCGGATAAGTTGCTGCAGAACAGCCAGGAGGGGGCATGAGTTGCCGCAGTGGGCATTCTGGAAGAAGTGGCATCCATCACATCGCTGTGACCGTGCGAGCCGCCGGACGCTAATCGCACTTGGGGAGAACCACCACGATGTGGCGTAGCCTCAAAGGTTCTGGCTACCTGGGTACTGTCGAGGACAGCGCTGGTACGGCTCTGGTTTAGCGCTCGTTCTGCTTTGCGGTCAACCGGATTTTGGGGGCGAATCTTGCGCCAATCGGTAGCGCTGGAAGACCTTGGAGGCCGGTGGCTTTCCATAGCCGGGTGGTCGTTCATCGGTTTTTAATGTGAGCCTGCGTGATTGCATGGACTTGACCACCCATGTGCATCGTCACTGACCAGTCAATTGCATTCGTGCTGATCAACCGTTTGCATTCGATTTGACCAGCACACGCCGTAGTGACGACCGGCGGAGAACGGCCGATTCTGTTGAAAAAGTCGGTCCTTCCAGACTGCCCGCGTACTGACTGTTGAAAATGCCTTCTTTGCGCGCAGCTACGCGAAATCCGAGCCCGGAATCCTCTGATCAAAGTCAAGATTTCAATCTCAAGCGCGTACTTTTCTACCGTGGAAACCATGGCCGACTTTTTCAACAGAATCGGCCAGGAGCTGACACTCACCAAGGCCTGCTTCGGACTCGTGTTACCGGTGTTGGATGCCGTGTGACCAGGCGTAGATCACCCCGGATGCTCGCCTTGCTACACAACAATAGGTGGGCGCAGATGGGCGTCGAGGGTCAAGCCGAAGTTGAACTGCCCAGTGGACTACTCTCGACACAGCCACGGGATGCCAAAATGCATATCGCGTAATTGTGCTCCTGCCAACATGCAATTAAATCTCTAGGCCATAGCTTTATGATGTCGCACGTGCTCCGTGAGCTTTCTAACGCGGCAGAGTGCACAAGACATCGGTTGCCGGCAATGCCGACACACCCTTAGCATCCTGACCCAGTTATTCCACTGGATGTGTACTGCTATATCGTTTGATCACATGATAAAGTCCGCCTCCAGGCCTCGGACGATCGTTGTAGATCACTCGCCAGGACGGACAACGGAAGGGCAAGGAAGATGAATGAAAACCAGGCAGTGCAGCGTATCCATGCCTACCTGACTCATGAGCTCGGATACCCCACCGAACTGATTCAACGAGAATACCAGACTAGTCGTAACGCGCGCCTGGACTTGGTCGTGATGCTGGACGGTCGCATTAGGATCGTCTGTGAAGCCAAGCGCCTCGACAATCTGCCTCGGGACTCCAGGCTACTTCCGTTCGACGCCCTGATCCGCCAGATCCAATTCGCGGCGATCGAAGTTGGGGCGCGTTTCTTCCTTGTGTCCGATGGCCAGCAGATGCTCTGGTTCGAGACTGACGAATCGGGCCGGCCCTTGCGGCTAGCGACGCCGAAGACCTATCGAGACATGGTCTACGGAGGCTCCGACAGTCAGTCCCGCGCCAGTCGGATAGCGGGAGTCAGACGCACTTTGCGCAACATACTGGAACTCTCGCGCCAGCAACGGTGGTCGCCCGAAGCCCTAGCCCTAATCTTTTATGCGCACCTGCAGCGGCGACGCGGCCGCGAGATGTTCTGCGATTTGCTGGTCGGCGGTTCCCATTCGCAGGCGGCGCTTGCCGCGGCCCGGTCGGAATGGCCGGGTGCATCGGACACCGGTTTCGAAGAGACGCTTGCCTTCGTCGCCAGACAGGACCTAACTCCGCCGCGAGCCTACGAAGAAGCACTCGACCTGCTCAATACCTCGGCGCTGGACAAGCTCGCGCCCGCCGACGCGCTGCCGCTGCTCGACGAGATCCTGAGCCGCTATCCCAAGTCATCGGGAGCCACCCGATTGCCGCGCTGGACCGCGGATTTGCTTGTGCGCCTCGCAGACATCGAACCCGGCGACCGGGTGCTCGATCTTCATTGTGGCCTGGGCAACTTATCAGCAGCTGTGCGCCTAGCGGGAACCACACCGCCCTCGCACATGGTCCTGTTTGCTCGCCATGCGACTGATGCCATGTGGGCCTGCGTGCAGCAGTTGGTGTTCGGTGCCGACCTACCCTCGATCTCGATCGGCGATCCACTCAAGTCCACGCGACCTCCGTACCGGCAGGAGGATCTATCCGACCGCATCTTCGTAGCGCCGCCCTTTGGGCTGACCGTCCGTCATGAGAGATTCAGCGACCGGCAAGGCGGCGTGCTGTCGAGCCCGGAGGCTTATATTCACCATGCGCTAACGCGGCTGTCTCCCACGGGCCGGATCGTCGCGTTGCTACCGAACGGTCCACTGGGCAATCCTGACAGGTCTCAGCTGCAGGAACTCCTGCTGCGTAATGGGCTGCAGGCCGTGCTTGACGTAGGCACCTTCCAGCCCGATTCGGGCGTGGCAGCGAGCGTCGTCGTGCTCGACAAGTCGGCGCCCTCAAGGGACGTCCTTTTCTTTGCAAAAGCCCAGAATCGCCAGAAGCAGGACAGCTTCGACTGCACGTCATTACCCGGGCTGCCCCATGTCTTGGAGCGATTTAGGTCGTGGATGCAGAATTATGACGTCGGGGACGATGACCTCGGTCTGACCGCGACGGCGACGCCTGCGCAAGGCGTGCTGAGCGCCGGCCCGTATCTTGCGCGCCAAGCGCAACGGCAGCTTCCCCTCGCCTCCTTCAAGCATCATTCGCTGGAAAGCCTCGCTCTCGTGACCAAAGGCGGCGCCATCCGACGCTCGAAGGACGCTGGAGATGTCGTGTTCATTGGGCCTGGCGCGATACGTCCGTTGGAGATACAGCTGGACCCGATGGATCGAGCAGACGACGCCGAGGTGCAGCAATACCCCAAGGCGGTCGCCAACGAAGGCGACATCGTGATGAACGGTCTGAGCACCTATTTAGGTGCCGCTGCGCTCATCGAGAGTGGCCGGTTTCCCATCAACCGGCACATCTTCCGCATTCGCGTGTACAACGCACTCGTGCTGCCAGAGTACCTCGCGATCGCGATCAACAGTCGCTATGTGCATGAGGCCTTAATTGCGCGCGCCGGCGGGAGCGTAATGACGATGCTGAGGTTAGAGGCCTTGAAACAGGTTTTGATCCCCGTGCCTCCTCAGAATATCCAGGCCGAGATTGTCCGTCGAGTCGCCTTTGCCAAGGAGGAACGCGACGTTGTCGAAAGGTCGCTCCAGCAGAAAGAGCAGGCGCTCTCGGTCCTTGTGCGTGATCTCGACCTTGGAGAGACGGTATGAAGTACCCCGTTCATGTGAGCGGCAGGGTGCTAGAGCGGACACTTGATACTGTGCTCGAACTCTTGGGCGGCTCGCAACACCTGCTGTTCGCTGCCATGGACCGGTTGACAGTGGGCACGCCTTCGCACGTCGTCGCGCCGACCGGTCCCGCCGAATTCGGCAGGAAGAGAAACGAGATCGCGAGGATCTTCCAATCGCCGATGATGCTGCGAGGCCTGGCGATAGCGCTTCAACTGTTTGAGGAGGTCTACCGCGACGTCGACGAGCAAGGCGGCGTTCCGGGCTACCGGCCGCAAGATCTGCTGGATCGGCTGCGCATCGAGACAGAACAACCCGACGAAACAATCTCGCTTTCCACGGACATGCGTTGGATCGTGGAATGGCCTGTTCGCTTGCCGGCTGACGGACCGGAGACGCGCATGAGCTGCGAGTGGTTCGCTCGTCCCTGGGGCGCTGTCGTGCCGCCCTACGTCGTCAACTACCTCTCAAGCGCTGCGACGGCGCGACGGCAGAAGCGCAACGACGCTGCCGTGGCGCTGCTATCGATTGCGGCCGAGGCGACGCTGCGCGACGTCCTTTCGAGCCACGGCTATTCCTTCACGCACGGTGCGGTATCAAAGGACGTCTACGCCTACAGCCGCGCGCAGGTCACCGCGGACACCGCAACGGGCACCTACATCGTGAAGTTCCACGACCCGATGCCATTAGGCGTCACCGATTTCAGCGACTCGTTTGCCGATGCACCGGTAGAGATAAAGCTGAAACGCGTGCTGAAGAACATTAGCGGAACGCGCGTCGATCTCAACATCGTCGCGCCGAATCCACTCCACGAGCACTGGACAACCGCGACGGTGGAAACGGCCGGAGTTCCAACCGTTGGCGGCCTCGGCGTAGCGCTGGAGATCGCCCGGAACCAGCTAGCCTGCGTCACGGCGGAAGACCTCGCCCTGGATTTCGACGAAGTGCTGCAGGCGGTCCGGAACAACCTAGTGCACCTGTCGGGCGCGGCGCTCGATACACCGCTTCCGCGCTTCGACGTCCTCCAGAGCGGCTTCGCCTTGCGGGATTTCCTATTGAACGACCTGCTGGTGCAGGATTTTGTCGCCGCCATCTCCAGGTTTGTCACGACCCAATACGTCAAGCTTCGTCACTCCGGGACGCTCTACACCTGAGCTGCTCAGAGAACACGCCGTCGACGATGCTAGGGGCGATTCAAGGTGCGCGGCAGATGGTAACATTTTGCCGATTTCCCCCAGCCTTGGGGAAATTCGCGGCCCAGGGTTAGCACGGTTTCAATCGGTCTGCTAGCGAACAAGCTTTAGCTATTTAAGGGAGAGCTGCCTGGAACGGACGGCCATCTCAAATCACACGGTTTGCGCTATGCGGGAACTACCCAACGAGGTCCTATGAGCACAGGTGATCTTCAGCTGCGCTCGGTCAGCCAGCTAATGACCGAGTCGTTCTTCATCCCCGCTTACCAGCGTGGCTATCGCTGGACCTCTCGGCAAGTTACTGAGTTGCTTGACGATGTGGCCGCTTTCACAGAAAGGAAAAGGCAGGTTCAGGGAGAGTTTTACTGCCTGCAGCCAATCGTCGTTACACAACGCAACGGCCACTGGGAACTCATTGATGGGCAGCAACGGCTTACCACGATCTTCCTGATCCTCTCCTATTTCAACAACCGCTTGGTAGCTGACGAGCGCAAGACTCTGTTCGCACTCAACTACGAGACTCGTCAGAACAGCGCGAGCTATCTGCGCACCCTCGACGAAGAGCTACATGAGGAGAACATCGATTTTTTCCATATCTGGCAGGCGTACCAAGCCGTTCGCGATTGGTTCAAGCCTAGGAGCAACCGGCTGAACTATATCGAGGCCGCCTTTCTGAATGAGGTCAGAGTCATCTGGTACGAGGTTGACCAGTCCGTCGAGCCGATTGACGTATTCACGCGCCTGAATGTTGGCAAAATCCCGCTCACGAACGCGGAGCTTGTGAAGGCCCTGTTCTTGCGAGGTGGCAATTTCGACGGTGAAGGAATACGCGCCAAGCAATTGCAGCAGTTGAGGATTGCCCAGGACTGGGATGAGATCGAGCGACGTCTGCAGGAAGAGGCTTTTTGGTACTTCTTGGCCAATCGACAACAAGAAGCGAATCGGATTGACCTAGTCCTTGGGTTACGGGCCGACGAATTACAGCAGGTTGCGAATCGCTGGGATACTAACAGCCTGTTCCTTGCATTCAACACGCATCTAACTGAAAAGCAGGACGCGGTTACAAGCGAGTGGGACGCAGTAAAACGAATGTTTCTGCAACTCGACGAGTGGTTCAGGGACCGGTTCTTGTATCACATTGTTGGCTTTCTCCTAAGCCAAGACGTCAAAGTGGGACAGATACGCGACCTCGCGCGAAGCTCTGGTTCCAAGACAGCCTTTCGAGCTGCGCTCAAGGCAGAAGTGTTCAAGCTGGTCTTTGGTAAATCTCGAAGCAACGCGGGTGAAAGCGATTTGGCCCGGTTCGTTGAAGACCACGTCGCGCAGCTGGACTATGAGTCGCATCGTGAGTCCATCCGCCGTCTGCTCCTGCTGTTCAACATCGCTTCGTTACTGGAACTCGGCAATAGCGGGCCGTGGTTCCCTTTCGACCACTTTAAGAAAGATCAGTGGGACTTGGAACATATTCGCTCGGTAAAGTCTGACATGCCTCAGCGTATTGACGCCCAAAAAGCCTGGCTCGGACAGGCTGTCGAATACTTCTCCGAGCCCGAGTTGGCAGCGGTAGGCCGTGTCCCCCCCACATCCGAGCAGGAGCTGGTTGAGCGCTTGCGGACGCTGCGTGACAAGGAGCCCTTCGATGCTTCCGCATTTGAAGTTGCGTTCAACGACGTCATAGATCGCTACGATCCGGGTTCAGATATTGAAGTCGACAACAGCATTGGTAACTTGACATTGCTTGACGCTGGTACAAACCGAAGCTACGGGAACGCTATCTTCCCTCACAAGCGGCGCAAACTCATCGCGCTGGACAAGGCGGGGCGCTTCGTTCCGCCTTGTACAAAAAATGCCTTCCTGAAGTACTACAGCACCAAGATCGACGAAATGCTGGTCTGGAGTCGAGTAGATGCGAAGGAGCACCAGCACGCACTCAGTAGTTCGCTGGTTCGCTTTTTCACATATAACGGAGCATGCGCATGAGCGAGGCACGGCAGCATTCATTCGCGACGCTCTTCTCAAGCGTAGATGGCGTTGAAATCCCTATCATCCAACGTGACTACGCCCAAGGCCGCAAGCAGTCCACCGACGTTTTGGATGGCTTTCTGATATCGTTGTGGGACGCATTGAACAGTGAGCACGAGTACGGACTTGATCTCGACTTCATCTATGGAACATTTGAGGACGGCGCAGGCAGGGTGCTCTCGCTACTTGACGGCCAGCAGCGCCTAACAACTCTGTTTCTCCTGCACTGGTACATCGCAATGTGCGAGGGGCAACTGGAAGATTTCAGGGGGCGCTGGACAAAAGGCGGACGCTCTAGGTTCACCTATGCCACGCGGCCTAGTTCTGCTGAGTTCTTCGATGCGCTCGCAAACGCCGTCATTGCGCCCCCAGCGGACGGGAAGCATTGGAACGGCAAACTCTCGGCACACTTGGTCGACAGCAATTGGTTCTTCCTGTCGTGGCGCAGCGATCCTACTGTCGCGGCTTGTCTGACCACACTCAACTCCATTGCCCAGAAGTTTGGTGTCACTAAAGGCATGTATGCGCGACTCGTGGATGAGCAGCAGCCCAAGATTACTTTCCACTTTCTCGACTTGGAGCGCTTCGGCCTGACCGACGATCTGTACATTAAAATGAATGCCCGGGGCAAACCGCTCACGCCCTTCGAGCATTTTAAGGCATGGCTTGTCAGGAGTTTGGCGTCAGAGCCTTGGGCCAGCAGATTCGATCTAGCAATGGACCAGAAGTGGATGGACCTTTTCTGGCGCCTTGCCTCCAAGAAAAAGGGCTTAGCCATTGGGCAAGCGGTTGACGAGCTTTACCTTCGCTTCATGTACGTGATGGCATTCTTCGACTCCTGTAATCGAATCGAGCGTGCTTATGGCGCATCAAGATCGACAATAGAATGGATCACGAAGTTGCGCCATGCGCGCGGCTACATCCCGCTGCGGGAACTCGAGGCCCAAGGGGCATTCAATCCCTCGAGTGCGCAAGTCGTCTCGGTGGTATTGGACCACTTCTGCGACACTGCCTCGGCGTCAGATCTGAAAACGCTGGAGAAAGCACTGGCACCTAACAGCGATTACCTCGATCTAATAAGGCTGTTCTGCGTGGTTGCTTGGGTGGATAGTCCCGCGGCGAAGTCAGGCTCGCCTGAACTGGAGAGAGAGCGGTCTAGATGGGACCGCATCACCTCAAACCTTCTCGCTAACCATCGTGTCGACGATGTCTACATAGCCATCCTTGCTGTCAAAGGGGTGCAGGCCCTGGCTTCTCACGTCGGAAATCTGTACGAATCGCTATCCAAAGCGATCGAGCCTCCCGCCGGCTTCAGTGGCGAGCAGGCAAAGGAAGAAGTGCGCAAGGTGGGACTGATTGTTGAAGATCCGACACGGGAAGCCTCGTTTATTGAAGCGGAGGCACATCCATACTTGCAAGGAAAAATTGGGTTTCTGCTTGACTTCAGCACTCCATCCGACGGGCCACTTGACCTTGACGCATTTGCCCGCTACTCGGAGCGAGCTAGAGCCGTCCTCGATGAGGGCGTGCGCGCCTCCACAGACCACCTTCTTGAGCGTGCTTTGTTGTCCATGGACGACTACCTGATTGGGCGTGGATCCTCCAAGTTCTCCTTCTGCCAACCCGATGCTGGTACCTATCGTGACAGGTCGGAGAATTGGTTGAGGGTGATCGGTCGGCGCGAGTTCCAGAATCTGCTCGACCGCATCGAAGGCAATGCGAATGCTGCGCTGCAGCAAATCATCGAGACTGCAGTCTGCACGGATTGGCGGAGGTATGTCGTCGCGGAGCCGCAGCTTATTGACTATTGCGGGGAGCGTCTCATACACCGTGAAGAATCAGGTGACATCTATTTGTTGTCACGCAAGCGCCTTTCCGGGTACCACGCGGAGCTAAGTAGTTACGCTCTGTTCCTTGCGCTGAAACGTTCGAAAGGTGCATTGCCGGGAATGACTTACTACTACTCTGAGACCTATGACGACACCCAACCCGCACTTGTGCTTCAAGGCTCTCAGGAGTTGAGAGTCAGCTACGGTGCTGGCGCCTGGCAGTGCAGTGGCCCAACCGGACTGGCACCGCTCCCTGAGCTCTTGCTGAAGTTCATGGGCGAGCATTGCTTCATCGCGGCGAGAGACTAGCTTAGAGGCTCACTGGGCGGTGAGCTGAGGGACTCTGACGGCCAAAAGGAGCAGGTCTCGAACGGCAGCTTCGCTAATAGCGGACGCTCAGGAACGACCGTTTCCGACCCATACAGTGCGACCTCTACGCTACGCAGTTAGCGGCTTGGGTCGAAATTGGACCGGAATATTGGTTATATTGCCGCCCCGCCTTATTGGCTGGCTGGCGGTTGCAGTAGCCCCTATGAGCAGATTCCCCGGAGGCATCCGAAAATAGAAGGCTCAATGACATCATCCTGATATATTGGTTTGGAGAATACCTGGCCCGTTTCGACTCTTCACCTCAAATCCGTGTACAGCTTTTCAGCCAAAAGATTTTGAAATGGAATATTCAGTTATGAAACCATTAAGGCGCTCAATTCAAAGTAGCATTCACAGTGTAAAACCACCGGAGAGCGACCCTGAGTTTGAGGATATCTGTCTAGATCTTTTCAAATTCATACTGAAAGATCATGGCGTAAAGATACATAACAAAATAAGCCCTAGCTATGTAACTTACAAAGGCACGAAAGGAGACAGGCAATATGGGTTTGACATCAAATGCAAGGCAAGCCTGGCCGTAGCTCAATGCAAACTTGTTGAGGGCTTATATCCCAGCGACTTAGAACAAGAACTTACTAAACTCAAAAAATATCAAGGAGTTGTATCTCATTATTTTTTTCTTATTTCGAATGACAGAGTGAAATCCTCACTTCAAGTTTGGGTAGATGAAAAAAACAGTGAAACAGCAGAGAAGGAAAACGAAGATAAACGGTTTCCGGTCGAGCCGGCTGTCCGTCTTCCTTGGTTTCACATAATTGGTTGGACCGAGATCAGAAACTACCTACTAGAAAGCACCCTGCTTTCACTTAAGTGGGGGGGTCTACAAAGCCTCACCAATAAATACCCTTACCTTCATGGTCTAGATATAAACCGACTTAAAGTCGCAGTCGAAAATATTTACCAAGCTAGCGAAAGCCTCTCCTGCTCCAAAGCCATTTCAGGTTGTGAAAGCTTAACCAGCCAGCTAAACCATAATGAAATCTCCCAAATTGGCCGTTCATCAAGAGTCAGCTTATTTACGCTTAATGGAGTTTCAGGTTTTATCAAGCTTTACGAAGAGGCCCATAAAATCGCGCAAACCTATCACGGCACACTTAAGAAGCTAGAGTCCGAAGATCCTATAACTTATGAAGAAGGTTTGAGTCAGCTAAATACTCTTTCTTTATACTCTGCGAGAATATTCGCTCTTCAGTATTTGCGAAGAGCATATCTTGCCGCCCTCGATTTGAATGACATACTATTTCGAGATGAGGGCTACTATCACGAGGAAACCTATGGAGAGGAAGGCGAGGGTGGCTTTGACGAATTTTTGACCGGATATTTGCTTTTCAATTTTAGTAATCCTGATGAAAATGATAGTCCGTGGTATATCAACCCAACACCAGTTCAAGAATCAGCCTCTACACTTGTTAAGATGTTGCTAAGTATTCATATATATCAGGCCGAGTGAGGTTTTCAAGCAATCCGAGAGCCCTTCTATAAGAAGGCGTTATTTTTGAAGCCGATGTACGCTAGCGCCTACATCTGCAATCGTCTGATTTTGGTCCATTACCACCGCATTAGAATAGGGATTCGAAGCCCTTCGGTAGCTCATCCGGACCGCTCACTCTGGGCGAATATTTAAACAAAAGGAATGTTGGGATAATGTGGAAATTTTCTGGAAATGTTCAATATGCCTGCGATTGCTGTAGTTACAGTGATTCGATATCAATTGAGGACTTTGATGTTGAATGTGTCGGCGGATCAGAAAGAGGCATGGGTCAAGAAAATATTTATGAGGTTTCTTATGAGTTCGATTGCATAAAATGCGAAGATACGATCTTCCTGAGTTTTGAAGTTTCAGAATATCCTGAAGGTCTATTAAATTTCGTCACCAATAACTCAAAAGGTGTAGAAACACTTGGTGAGCCTTGCATCGAGCATCTTAGGGAAATATACAGCGCGGAGGATCTGCTACTATTTTACGAGTCAATACAAGAACTAGTAACCGCATTAAAAATGAGTCCGGTTCTGGTGCGAGAAATCACAGCGAGAGATTTCGAAGAGGTCGTAACTGAAATTTTCAGAGCGAAGGGATTTGAGGTCGATTTAACTCAGAGAACCGCCGATGGAGGTAAAGATATAATTGCAATACATACGGACTCACTTGGCATTCGCAACAAATACTTCATTGAGTGCAAGCGCTATGCAGAGGATAATAAAATTGGCGTAGCATTGGTAAGAGCGCTGCAAGGAGTGAAAAATACAAAAGATGGACCGAATAAAACAATTTTAGTTACAACTTCTACATTTACATCTGGAGCCAAAAAATTTGTCGAACATGAAGCGTCAAGCAAATGGGATGTGACTTTGGCGGATTATGATGTATTAGTTCGATGGCTGAATGATTACAAAGAGGCATAGAGGCCGGTAGTAGATACTCAAAACGGGAGCCAAAATCCCAAGCCAGTAACCGTATGTTTTTGAGTTCGGTTAGAGAGCTTAAGTCGGATCATTTTCACCTTCTGAACGTCTGCTTCTGGCCGGTTGAGCCCTTCAGTACTTGGCTGACGCACTCGCACTGAGTGGCACCCGCTGACACCCATCAACTGCAAACAGCTGGTCAGCGCGAATCCAAATAACTGGTCAGTGGCAATGCAATTAGGTGGTCAAGTGAGATGCAATTACGCAGAGCCCATGCGAGTGGGAATGCGGAGCCTTCCCGCTCGCGTGGGCTTGGCCGAGAAGCCCAAGAGTGAGGCTTGCAACGGCGACAGTCGCCACTGCTGTCGCCATGCTGCAGGCCAGGTATTGCACGGGTTGTCGCCGGTGTCGCCGCTGTCGCCAAATCAACCATCACTCCATCTAAGGAGTCATTTTCGGTTACCGGCGGCGTCCGGTGAGCGCTCACCGTATCGGCACGACGTTGTGGTCCCTGGTTTGATTGATCGCAGATGCCGAGAGGTTGCCAGTGGCCGCTTTCTGGATGTGCTCACTCCACCAAGCCATCATCGGGCGCCGGCGTTCGATGTAGTCAGCTCGGTTGTAAGCGCTCCGGACTTCGTCCTTGTCGACATGCGCCAGCGCGACTTCGATCAGCTCCGGGTCCCATCCATGCTCGTTCAGGATGGTGCTGGCCATGGAGCGCATGCCGTGGCTCACCAAGCGGTCCTGGAAGCCCATGCGTTTCAACGCCATGTTGGCGGTCTGGCTGTTGGCGTGGGTGCGCGGATTTCTATCTGCCGGGAACACGTATTCCCTGTGGCCGCTGTGGGGCTTGAGCGCCTCCAGTAACGCGAGTGCCTGTTCGGTCAGCGGGATGGTGTGTGGGCGACGCTTTTTCATGCGCTCCGGCGGGATGGTCCAGATGCGTTTGTCGAAGTCGATATCTGCCCATCGGGTGGTAGCCGCTTCGGCAGGACGGGTCATGGTGTGCAGTTGCCATTCGATCAGGCAACGGGTCGTCCGCTTGATGCTTGCATTCGCGATTTCGATCATGAGCTCGGAAAGCTCTTCTGGTCGCAGCGCGGCCATGTTCTCTTTCTTGGGTTTCTTGAATACCGCCCGAATGCCACTGAGGGGGTTAGCGAAAATCAACCCGGAGTTCACCCCGTAGGTCATGATCTCGTTGAGCCGTTGGCTCAATCGCTTCACTGTCTCGAGGCTGCCTTTGGCCTCGATTGGGCGAAGCAGTTCGATGACAATCGGTGCGGTAATTTTCGAGAGCGGCGTTGTTTTCAGGTCTGGAAATACATGCAGCGTGAGCGATCGCCAAATGTCTTCGGCGTACGCCGGCGTGACGGAGTCCTTCTTCAGCTCGAACCAGGCGGTGGCCACGTTCTCGAACGTATGTTCCGTCTCCGCTCGTTTGGCTTCGTCCTGTGCATTGCGTTGCACCTTGGGATCAATGCCTTGTGCAAGCAGCTCGCGTGCTTCCACCACTTTCTTCCTGGCGTTCGCTAGCGAGAGCTCTGGGTATGTGCCCAGCCCCATATTGATACGGTTTTTGGTTACCGGCTCGCGGTAGTTGAAGTTCCACAGCATCGAGCCATTGCTCCTGACTCGGAGCTGAAGGCCGTCACCATCGCTGAGGACGTAATCCTTGTCTTTTGCCTTGACTGCCTTGAGCTGGCGGTCGGAAAGGCGAAGGGCTGGAGCAGGCATGAGAGCTACCTCTGACACCGTTTTGGTATTCCAAAAAATAGCACCGGATGGCTTGGAATACCATTTGGAATACCCAAACGGCTGGAACTCAAAAAACCTCTCCAGCGCCCAGTAGCGCTTAAACCCTTGATTTTACTGGATTTCAGGCACAAAAAAAGACGTCCGTGGACGTCTTTAGATGATGAAGTGGTGGAGCCGGGGGGATTTGAACCCCCGTCCGCCAGTACTCCGCTGTCGGTACTACATGCGTAGCCGTGTCTATTAAGTTAACCCTCAGCGACCCGACGGGCAGGGTGCTTTGGGCGAGTTGTGTAAGTTTTAGCCGCTTCGTCCACAACGTACTGCACGGCGATTCTGTTCTATATGACAATCATTTCGGGTTTACAGACATCCCCTGATGATTGCTGGACCCGAAGGTACCAGGAGCATTGTCAGCTGCAATTAAGCAGCGAGAGCAACACCGTATTGGTCGTCATTGGCAACTATAAGTAGTTGCAACAGTGGATTTACGACTTCTGTTACCAAGTCGGCATGCACCTAGAGTTTCGCAACCGGCGTCGAATCCTAAACGGCCCCGAACTCATTGCTCAGTGAATCTGTTTGAGCAACAAGCCTGCACAGTGTACGTCAATCAGCCCGCGAGGCCAACCCGCAGGTTGGCCCGGCGTTGATCAATTGTTGGTGCCGCTGGCTTTGCGCATTTCCACGATGAGTTGCGAGGTTTCCGCAACGCAGTCGTCGATTTTGCCTTCGGCTTTCAGCGACTGGGCTCTGGCCACGCTGGTTTCAGCGCGCTGCACCAGCTCTGGTTTAGACGCCAACTGCGCCTTGGAATTGTTGATCGTCTGAATATTGGCCTCACACAGATCGGCTGGCTTGTCAGCGGCGAACGAAGTGGAGGCCATCATCGAGGCAGTAACGAACAGACCTAACAGTACAGAACGCTTCATGTGTATCTCCTTGAACTGAGGGATCCAGGCTTCGCTGACCATTGGACGGGCCACCGAATGGAGGAAAAGCCCCGATTGTTCGGGGCTTGTTCTGTGGACTGCCGTCTCGCTCAAGGGTTCTATTTTTCTTCAGACGGCTTTTGCACGGGTCACCCGGTCCACCAGATAGACCAGGCCGTGGTAGTCGATGCCGCCATGTTGCGTCAGGCCGATTTCGCACGTGCGGCTGGTGGAAATACCTTCGCCGCATTGCTGCACCGCATCCTTGAGCGTACGCAGCGAGTGGCTGTTGAGCTCCGGCGTGGTGAAGCCTTTGTCGCCGGCAAACCCGCAGCAATGAATGCCTTCGGGGATGACCACGTTTTTGCTGCATTTGCGCGCCAGTTCGATCAGCGCCTGGCTTTCGCCCAGGTGCTGGGTGCTGCAGGTCACGTGTACGGCAATCGGTGCGTCTTGCGGGGTGAAGTCCAGGCGATCTGCCAGATGAGTGCGGATGAAACGCACCGGATCGTACAGATCCAGACGCGATTCGCCGACGTCCTGCACCAGTCGCAACGTACACGGGCTGGTGTCGCAATAGATCGGGTCGAGCCCGCCGCGGCTGGCGTGCAGCAGTGCGCTGATCAGTTCCTGGCGCTTGTGTTCGGCCTGTTCGGCGTAGCCTTTGGAGGCAAACGGCTGACCGCAGCAGAGGTTGTCGAGATTGTCCGGGAACACCACCTGGTAACCGGCCTTTTCCAGCAGGCCGCGGGTTTTGTCGTAGAGCGATATTTGCTCTTTATCGCCCGCCGCCGGGCCCATGACCCGCGACACGCACGCGGCCAGATACACCACGCGCGGGCGCTCGTCTGCGACGTTCGGGCTGAAGCGAATGGCTTTTTCCGGCTGTGGCATCGCGTTGGTCCACAGCGGCACCTGGCCTTTGGATAAGCGAGTCAGGCTTGCCGACAGCTTCGCCAGACGCGGTGCGCCGAGCAGCATCCGTGCGCCGTTAGCGACGTGCAGGGTGAAGCGCGCGCCTTGCAGGGTCTTGGCGAAATTTCCTTCGATCCAGTCGGCGGTTTTGTGATGGGTTGCGTGTCGGCCGCGAAGCTTTTTCACCAACTCGCCGGTATTGATGCCGACCGGGCAGCGTTGTGCGCACAGACCGGTCGCCGCGCAGGTTTCGATGCCTTGGTACTCGTAGGCTTCTTCCAGTTCGCGGGTGTCGATGCCGGCGCGTTTTTTCGCCTGAATATCGCGCAAGATGACAATGCGCTGGCGCGGGCTCAGGGTCAGGCCTTTCGACGGGCAGACCGGTTCGCAGAAACCGCATTCGATGCACTTATCCACAATCTCATCGGCGGCGGGCAGCGGTTTCAGGTGTTTGAGGTGGATCTGCGGGTCTTCGCTGAGGACCACGTCCGGGTTGAGAATCCCGTTGGGGTCGAGCAGGCGTTTGAGCTGCCACATCAACTGATAGGCGTCGCTGCCCCATTCCAGCTCGACGAACGGCGCCATGTTGCGCCCGGTGCCGTGTTCGGCTTTCAGCGAGCCGCCGAATTCCACCGCGACCAGTTGCGCGACGTCGTCCATGAACGCCTGATAGCGTGCGACTTCTTCCGGGTTGTTGAAGCCCTGAGTGAAGACGAAGTGCAGATTGCCTTCCAGCGCGTGTCCGAAAAGAATCGCTTCGTCGTAGGCATGTTTGTCGAACAGCTCGATCAGGCGATTGACGCCGATGGCCAGTTGCTCGACCGGAAAGGTCACGTCTTCGATGATCACCGTGGTGCCGGTTTTGCGCACTGCGCCGACGGCGGGGAAGGTGTCCTTGCGGATCGCCCACAGTCGGGCGTTTTCCACAGGATCCTCGGTGAAGTCGACCTGCTTCTCGACGGGGAATCCGCTGAGCGACGCCATGATTTGCGCCAGTTGTTCGTGCAGTAATGTGGAAGATGCGGCGCGGGATTCGATGAGCAAGGCGCAGGCATTGTTCGACAGCTGTTGTACGAAAGCGGGCATGCCCGGTTTGTCCTGCACCGAGCGCAGGCTACGCCGGTCGAGCAGTTCGACGGCGGACACCGGTTGGCTTTTCAGCACGGTGACGGCGTTGCAGCAGGTT
The DNA here is from genome assembly GCF_043496865.1 of Pseudomonas retamae. Classification (NCBI taxonomy): domain Bacteria; kingdom Pseudomonadati; phylum Pseudomonadota; class Gammaproteobacteria; order Pseudomonadales; family Pseudomonadaceae; genus Pseudomonas; species Pseudomonas retamae. The sequence goes on along the minus strand of NZ_JBIEIL010000009.1, from coordinate 273,729 downwards.
TCCACATCGGGGAAGACGATTAGCGCCGAGGCTTTGTTCGGATGGTCGACAACGGTGTCGTAAGTCACCGCACTGATGAAGCCGAGGGTGCCTTCGGAGCCGACCAGCAAGTGGCTCAAGATATCCACAGGCTCGTGGAAATCCACCAAGGCGTTGAGCGACAGGCCGGTGGTATTTTTCAGACGGTATTTGTGGCGAATTCGTGCGGCCAGTTCGGAATTGGCGCGGGTCTCGCGGCCCAGCGTCGCCAATCGTTCGAGCAGCTCGCCGTGGCTTGAGCGAAACGCTGCGACACTGGCCGCGTCTTCGGTGTCGAGGCGCGTGCCGTCGGCCAGCACCAGACGAATTCCGGCCAGGGTGTGATAGGTGTTTTGCGCGGTGCCGCAGCACATGCCGCTGGCGTTGTTGGCGACGATGCCGCCGATTTTGCACGCATTGATCGACGCCGGGTCCGGGCCGATCTTGCGTCCGAACGGCGCCAGCCAGGCGTTGGCCTGCGCGCCGATAACGCCCGGTTGCAGGCGGATTTGCGTGCCTTGGCCACGAATCTCGCGGGCGTTCCAGTTATCCCCAAGCACGATTAACACTGAATCGCTGATCGCTTGACCGGACAGACTGGTGCCGGCGGCGCGGAAGGTCACCGGAACATGATCGCGCTGGGCCAGTTTCAGCAACGTCACGACTTCGTCTTCAGATTCGACGCGGATCACCAGCTGCGGAATCAACCGATAGAAACTGGCATCGGTGCCGAAGGCCAGAGTCGATAACGGGTCGTCAAATCGGCGCTCGGCCGGGATCAGTTGCTCGGCATCACGCAGGAAAGCGGCAGGAAGACTCATTGATCCTCCAGAATCAGCACGACCAAATCTTTCGGGCCATGCGCGCCGTAGGCCAGCACTTGCTCGATGTCAGCGGTTTTCGACGGGCCGGACACCAGCAAGGCGTTGGTCGGCATGCCTTGCGCCCATTCGAATTCCGCTTGCACCTGGTAGAAGTTATCGCGGATCTCGCTGGCCTTAAGCAGGGCGAAATGCACCGGCGGTACCAGGCTCATCAAGCGCGGCTCTTCGCGGGTAGGCCAGATAATCAGGCTGCCGGTCGCAGCGATGGCACCGAGGGTGCCGGTGAGGCTGGCCGGGGTGTCGTTGAACAGCTCGGCTTTCCATTCTTCTACCGGCCGGTCGTAGGATTTCAGCGCAGGCAGGTTCGGATTGTTCGCCCAGTGTTGTGTGATGCGTTGCCCGTGCGGCGTCGTCGGTGCGATCAGCAGACTGGGCAACTGGCGATCGCGCAGCAATTGCGCGAGCAGCGCCGGCCATGCTTCGGCGCAGGTCAGATGGATTTCGGTATGCACCGCCTCCATCAATTTGCGCAGTTGCGGGATGCGCTGTTCGGCGCTGTAGGTGTAAGGCTGCGTCACCAGATCGACGTCGAAGTTGTCGGCGATTGGCGTGGTGCCGGTCAGACTTTTCCTCAGTTTGCCGAGGATATTGTGCTTGGCGCTCATCAACGATCTCCCTGTTTGGCCAGATGCTCGCGGGCCATGTCGTGCAATGAGCGAGCGGCGGGTTTTGGTGCGCTGTGGTTTTGCGTCCACGGGCCGACATTTTTCGGCGTGAGCGCGCGCAGTCGGGTGGCGAAGAAGCCGAACAGGCGATACAGCGTTGGCGAGCTGTTGAGTTTCGCCCAAGCGTTCCAGATGAAACGTTCCTTGCGCGAATACTTGCTGCCCTGACCGCGCATCACTTGATGCGGCGAATCCGGCGCTTTGACGTTCTCTTCGCGCAAGCGGCGCAGAATGGCCGGGATCGGAATTTTCACCGGGCACACTTCACCGCAGGCGCCGCACAGCGAGGACGCGCTCGGGTGGTCCGGCACTTTCGCCAGGCCGACCATGTGCGGGGTGATGATTTTGCCGATCGGCCCCGGGTAGACCTCGCCATAGGTGTGGCCGCCGACGCGGGTGTACACCGGGCAATGATTCATGCAGGCGCCGCAGCGGATGCAGTTGAGGGTCTGGCGCAACTCACTGTCGGCGAAGGCCTGGCTGCGGCCGTTGTCGAGTAGCACCAGATGCACTTCCTGCGGGCCGTCGAGTTCGTGTTCCTTGCGCGGGCCGGAGATCATGTTGACGTAAGTGGTGATCGGAATGCCCAGTGCCGAGCGGGTCAGCAGCGACAGCAATGGCACCACGTCGCGCAGGTTTTCCACGACTTTTTCGATGCCGGTGACGGCGATGTGCACCGGCGGCACAGTTGTGGTCATGCGGCCGTTGCCTTCGTTTTCCACCAGCAGCAGGGTGCCGGTTTCGGCCACGGCGAAGTTGACGCCGGAGACGCCGATGTCGGCTTCAAAGAATTTCTGCCGCAGCACTTTGCGACCGATCTGAATGAGTTGGTCAACGTCCTTGGTGTACTCCACGCCAAGTTTGTCGTGGAACAAGGACGCGACCTGACCGGCATTCTTGTGGATCGCCGGCATAATGATGTGTGAAGGCTTCTCGTGGTCGAGCTGGACGATGTATTCCCCCATGTCGGACTCCAGACATTCAATGTCCCGAGCCTCGAGGAAATGGTTCATCTCCATCTCTTCGCTGACCATCGATTTGCCCTTGATCACTTGCCGCGCCTCGTGAGCGCGGATGATCGAGAGGACGATGCCATTGGCTTCGTCCACCGTTTCCGCCCAGTGCACTGTCACACCGTTGCGGGTCAGGTTCTGTTCCAGTTGCTCGAGCAGGTCGGGCAATCTGGACAGCGCGCGGGCCTTGATCGAATTGCCCAGTGCACGCAAATGTTCTCGTTCATGGGCATCACTGAAAGCGGCGGCGCGCTTGGTCATCAGTGAATCCATGGCAGTACGGAAGTTGTTCCGTAGCTGCTGGTCACCCAGGGCGTTGTGCGCCCGGGTGCGGAAATCTTCTTCTACGGCGACCGTAGGAATAATCGTCGAGGTGCTCATTGCGCACCTCCGGTTCGTTGCCACAGGAAGCTCGCCAGGTGTTGCCCGCGCAGTGCTTCCCGTTGTTTCTCCAGTGCGCCGTTGATGTTCATCAGGCAGCCACAGTCGGCACTGAGTACCTGGTGCGCGCCGGATTCCTTCAGCGCGCGGGTCTTGTCAGCCACCATCGCCCCGGAAATGTCTGGCATACGGACGCTGAATGTTCCGCCGAAGCCACAGCATTCGCTTTCGTGGTCGTGGTTGACCCGTTCCACGTTGCTCAACTGCGCCAACAGCTCGCGGCCATGCAGGTGGGTGTTCATTTCGCGGCGTGCCGAACACGAGGTGTGCAGCGCGACTTTTACCGGTTTGCCGTTGTCCTTTAGCTGCACCTTGCAGACGAACAGCAGAAACTCGGCCAGTTCATAGGTGCGGGCCGCGAGGGCCTGCACCTGTTTCAACGTTTCCGGCTCATCCTTGAACAAGTCGGCGTAATGTTCACGCAGCATGCCGGCGCAGGAACCCGACGGCACCACCACCGGATAATCTCCGGCAAACAGCGCCAGTTGCGAGCGCGCCACGGTCCGCGCCTGCTCGGTATAACCCGAGGTGTAGGCCGGTTGCCCGCAGCAGCTCTGCCCTTGCGGGTACTCGACCCGAATGCCTTCGCGCTCCAGCAGATGAATCGCGTCCATCCCGGCTTCCGGGTAGAACAGGTCGACCACACACGTGCCGAACAGGTAGACCCGCGACGGTTTCTCGCTGGGGTATTGCCGAGGTTCGGGCAGTGGCGGCGCCACGCGGGTCGCGTTTGGCACAGCGTTGTAAAAAAGCTCGCTCATCAGGCGTGTCTCCGGGTGGTCCCGGTTATCCGTCTGCTGTGGCTGCTGAATATAGAGCGCATAGCTTTCAGCAGCCTTACAGACCCGGTGGTGAATGGCTGACGCCGGATCACGGGCCGGCGTCGGTTATTGCTGTATTGCTTGTAGGCTTAATGCACCAGCATGCCGGTGAACCAGTAGGCCTGAGCCAAGGTGATCAAACCGACGATCGTTGCAAAGAATAGGCTGTGCTTGAGGGTGAAGCGGAACAGATCCGATTCCTTGCCCACCAGCCCGGTCGCGGCGCAGGCCACGGCGATCGATTGCGGCGAGATCATTTTGCCGGTCACGCCGCCGCTGGTATTGGCGGCCACCAGCAAGGTGTCGTTGACGCCGATCTGGTGCGCGGTGGTCGCTTGCAGCGAACTGAACAGCGCGTTGGACGAGGTATCGGAGCCGGTGAGGAACACGCCCAGCCAGCCAAGGAACGGCGAGAAGAACGGGAACGCCGCGCCGGTGCCGGCCAGTACCAGAGCCATGGTCGACGACATGCCTGAGTAGTTGGTGACGAAGGCGAACGCCAGCACCATGCCGATCGACAGAATCGGCCAGCGCAGTTCGTAGAAGGTTTCTTTCAAAGTGGTCAGACCAGTTCTGAAATTGATCTTCAGCACCAGCATAGAAATCAGCGCAGAGAAGAAAATCGCTGTGCCGGTCGCAGAAATCGGGTCGAGTTTGAATACCGCTGGAATGGCCGTTGGATTGGCCACGATCGGCGCAGTCTTGATTACCAGTTGATCAAGGTGCGGAATCGCGAAGTTGAACACCCAGCTGTACATCGAGCCGCCCGCGGCGAACATCGCTTTGAAAGGCTTCAGCGTCCAGATCGTCACCAGCACGGTGAGAATCAGGAACGGCGACCACGCTTTGAAAATTTCCCCGAGGCTGTAAGGCGACGCCACGGTAGTGCGCTTCTGGCCGAAACCGCCGACGCTGGCGCTCACCACCGAAGCGGAAACAGCGCCGGCGATGTGCTGCCCGGCGGCACGTTTTGGCTGCCAGATTTTCAGGAACAGGGTCAGGGAAATCAGGCTGGCCAAGGCCGAGGTGATGTCCGGCAGTTCCGGGCCGATGAAGTTTGAAGTGAAGTATTGGGTGATGGCGAAGCTTAAGCCTGCGACCAGCGCGGCCGGCCAGGTTTCGCGCACGCCGCGCAGGCCGTCCATCATGAACACCAGCCAGAACGGCACGAACAGCGACAGCAGCGGCAGTTGGCGACCAGTCATGGCGCCGATCTTGAAGGCGTCGATGCCGGTGACTTGACCGGCGACGATAATCGGAATCCCCAGCGCACCAAAGGCAACCGGCGCAGTGTTGGCAATCAGGCACAGGCCGGCGGCGTACAGCGGATTGAAACCCAGGCCCACTAACAACGCAGCGGTGATCGCCACGGGTGCGCCGAAACCGGCGGCGCCTTCGAGGAAGGCACCGAAGCAGAAGCCGATCAGCAGCACTTGCAGGCGCTGGTCGTCAGTGATCGACAGCACCGAACTGCGGATGACCTCGAACTGGCCACTCTTGACCGTCAATTTGTAGAGGAACACCGCCGCGACGATGATCCAGGCAATCGGCCAAAGACCGTAGGCGAAGCCGTATCCAGCCGCGGCGAACGCCATGTCGACCGGCATCTGGAAGGCGAAGATCGCCACGGCAATCGACAGTGCCAGCGTGATGCTGCCCGCGACATGGCCCTTGAGGCGAAACACCGCCAGGGCGAGAAAGAAGAACACGATGGGAATGACGGCCGCGAGTGCGGAGACGCCGAGACTGCCGAGCGGGCTGTAGAGCTGTTGCCAGGTTTGCATAGTGGGGTGGCCCCTAATTGTTGTTGGTCAGGCACTGTCAGCGTTCTTGGTTAATTGGTAATACCAATTTACAATCGCTGTTGGCTAGGGTAAAAGCCTTGATATCGGTGTGTCAATTTGTCGCCCTAAAACTTTTGTCGAACATGCGGTGCAGATCGCATCTGCTGCGCTTTCGGCAGGTGGCGTCTGCCAGGTGCCGGCAGGGCGCCGATGGGCCAGAATAGAGAGCCCGGCGAGCGGTCGGGATCGTGGAGAAATGAGTTATGGGGTTTGATCAGATACGTTCGCGCCGTTTGTCTGACGACATTGTCGAGCGGCTCGAGGGGATGATTCTCGAAGGCACGCTGAAGTCCGGTGAGCGACTGCCGGCAGAGCGCACGCTGGCTGAGCAATTCGGCGTATCACGTCCGTCGCTGCGCGAGGCGATCCAGAAACTTGCGGCCAAGGGCTTGCTGGTCAGCCGTCAGGGCGGCGGCAATTATGTGGTCGAAAGTCTGGGTTCGACGTTCAGCGATCCGCTATTGCAGTTGCTCGAAAGCAACCCCGAGGCGCAGCGGGATCTGTTGGAATTTCGACACACTCTGGAAGCCTCGTGCGCCTATTACGCCGCATTGCGCGCGACCGATGTGGATCGCGAGCGCCTGACGGCCGCGTTCGAAGAGCTGCAGGACTGCTATTCGCGCCACGACGAAGTCAGTCGGGCGGAGGAGGGCGCCGCTGATGCGAAATTCCATCTGGCAATTGCCGAGGCCAGCCACAACGCGGTGTTGCTGCACACCATTCGCGGGCTGTTCGATCTGCTCAAGCGCAACGTCGTGACCAACATCGGCGGCATGTACAAACAGCGCACGGAGACCCGCGACATGCTGATCACTCAGCATCGGGAATTGTATCTGGCGATTATCGAGGGGCGCGCGGAGCAGGCGCGGGAAGTGTCCAGTCGCCACATTCTGTATGTTCAGGAAGTGCTGGAAGAGGTTCGGCAGGAAGTTCAGCGGATGGCACGGGCGGAGCGGCGCAAGGGGATGTGATCAGGTGTATTTGTGTTGATGCTGGAATAGCTTTCGCGAGCAGGCTCGCTCCCACATGGAAATACATTCCAAGGGTGGGAGCGAGCCTGCTCGCGAATACGCGCTGAAGGCAGGAGGAAGTCAGTCTTCCTTGCCCTTGTTGCGCACCGCGCGCTGCAATTCGCGACCGGCATCGCGTTCGCGCTCGGTGTCACGCTTGTCGTATTCCTTCTTGCCCTTGCCCAGAGCAATCTCGCACTTGACCATGTGCTTGCTCCAGTACCAGGACAGGCAGACGCAGGCGTAACCCTTTTGCTGCACGGCGGCGGCGAGCTTGTCCAGCTCGCGGCGGTTGAGCAGCAGCTTGCGCGTGCGCACCGGGTCGGCGATGACGTGGGTGCTTGCGGTCATCAGCGGCGTGATGTGGCTGCCGAGCAACCACGCTTCGCCATCCTTGAGCAGCACGTAGCTGTCGACCAGCTGTAGCTTGCTCGCCCGCAGACTTTTTACTTCCCAGCCGGCCAGGACCAGACCAGCCTCGAACTTGTGCTCGATGAAGTAATCGTGTCGCGCCTTTTTATTTTGCGCGATGGTCCCTGTTGGGTGTTTCTTCTGTTTAGCCATAGGGGCGGCATTATATGGAGTTGTTCGGCTGTCGGCTACGGTGATGCTGCGTGCTTGAGCAGGTTGAGTGAATCCCGGACAATGCGGCCTCTTTTTCTAACGCTTGGGCGTGATAAACGATGTCGACAGACAAGGTTTCTGTCCACGGCAGTTGGGCTAGCCGCTGGGTATTCATACTCGCCGCGACCGGTTCGGCCGTGGGACTGGGTAGTATCTGGAAGTTCCCCTACATGGTCGGGGTCTACGGCGGCGGCGCCTTTGTGTTGATGTTTCTGGCCTGCATCGCGCTGATCGGCGTTCCGGTGATGCTCGCTGAAACCCTGATCGGCCGGCGCGCCCGGCAAAGTCCGGCAAACGCTTTAAAGGTTCTGGCGCTGGAAGCCGGGCACTCGCCCAAGTGGTCGTGGGGCGCCTTCGCCGGGATGATCACGGCGTTGCTGATCCTGTCGTTCTATAGCGTGGTCGGCGGCTGGTCGCTGGACTACATTGTTGACATGGGTCGCGGCGATTTCCAGGGCGCGACACCCGATCAGGTCGGCGCGTATTTCGGCAATGTCATCGCCGATCCATGGCGCCTGACACTTTGGCACACGATTTTCATGCTGCTGTCGGCGTTCGTCATCGCCAAAGGCGTGGTTGCCGGGCTGGAACGCAGCTTGCGCATCATGATGCCGCTGTTGTTTGTGATGATTCTGGTGCTGCTGGGTTACAGCATGACCACCGGGCATTTCATGGAAGGCGTGCATTTCATGTTCGACTTCCATCCAGAGAAAGTCCTTGATGGTTTGCTGCCGGCGATGGGGCACGCGTTCTTCTCGCTGAGCGTCGGTGTCGGCTCGATCATGATCTACGGCGCCTACATGCCGAAGAACACCTCGCTGTCGCGTACCGTGGTCGGTGTCGCGTTGCTCGATACGTTTGTGTCACTGGTCGCTGGTCTGGCGTTGTTTCCGATTGTGTTTGCGGCCGGCCTGAACCCGAGTGAGGGGCCGGGGCTGATGTTTGTCAGCCTGCCATTCGCTTTTGGTAACGTGGTTTTCGGCCAATTGATGGGCGTGGTATTTTTTGTGCTGGTCGCGGTGGCGGCGTGGAGTTCGGCGATTTCGCTGCTTGAGCCGATGGTCGCCTACCTGGTCGAGCGCACGAAAATCAGTCGCGCCTGGGTCACGTTCTGGCTGGCCTTTACCTGCTGGTTCGTTGGATTGGGCACGGTGTTTTCCTTCAATATCTGGAAGGAAGCCAAGTTTTTCGTGAACGAAGGCGGAATGTTCAGCCTCTACCAATGGGGCGCGAAGAGCGGTCTGGATTTCTTCGGCGTGATCGATTTCTTCACCTCGCGGATCATGTTGCCCGTCGGTGGCTTGTGTTTCGTGTTGTTCGCCGGATGGGTGATGGGGCGTGAGGCGGTGCGCGACGAGTTGTCGATCCGTAACCCGGCACTGTTTGCCCTGTCCCTGTTCTTGATGCGCTACGTGGCGCCTATCGGCATTCTTGTAGTATTTGCCGCTCAGCTCTGGAAGTAACGCTTACATGACGACACATATTCAACGATCCGCGCTTTTGCCTTACCCGGCGCAGTTTCTCTACGACCTGGTCAATGACGTGGCGCGGTATCCGGAATTCCTGCCGTGGTGTTCGGCTGCCGAGGTGCTGGAAAGCTCGCCGGAACATATGCGCGCCAGTGTCGGCGTGGCCAAGGGCGGCCTCAGCCAGCATTTCGTGACGCGCAATACCCTGGTGCCGGGGCAGTCGATCGAGATGAACCTGGAAGAAGGGCCTTTCAATCAGCTGCACGGCGTCTGGGTGTTCAAAGCGCTGAACGAGAAGGCCTGCAAGATCAGTCTCGACCTTTCGTTCGATTATGCCGGGCCGCTGGTGCGTGCCACGTTGGGACCGCTCTTCAATCAGGCGGCCAATCAGCTGGTGGACGCCTTCTGCCAGCGCGCCAAACAGATGCATGGTCAGCCCGGTGCTTGAGATAGAAGTGGTGTATGCCGCGGTCGATCGCCAGGTGCTGCGTTCGATCAATGTGCCGGAGGGCATGACGGTTCGTGCGGCGGCGCAGGCGTCGGGAATCGCTGCTGATTTTCCTGAGCTCAAGCTGGGTGAGTGCCCGTTGGGCGTTTTTGGCAAAGCGGTGCCCGATACGCAGGTAGTTCAGGCGGGAGATCGCATAGAGATCTACCGGCCGCTGCTTGCCGATCCCAAGGAAGTGCGACGTTTGCGAGCAGCCAAAGCGGCAGAGGCCAAGGCCCGAAATCTTTGAGGCCAACAAAACGTAGGCAATAAAAAACCCGGAATGTCCGGGTTTTTTATTGCCTCGCTAAATTATTGCGGCGAGGTGTCCAGCGGCTCTGGCGTCGGTACCGGAACGGTTTCCACGCCATCGACATCCTTCTGAATCTGGTCCAGCAAGGAGCCTGGTTTGGCTGGTTTTTCAGCTTCTGGCTTCTCGGCGTTTTCAGCAGGCGCGGTGACGGTGGTGCCACTGTCCTTGCCGAGAATGGCTTCGTCACGGCTCACACCCGGCATGAAGTCACCGGACAAGCTGACAAGCTGGTCGTTTGAGTTGAAAATAACGCTGACGCGTTCCTGTTGGCGTTCACCGCCACCCGGTTGCAGGCTGTACAGATAATCCCAGCGATCGGCATGGAACGTGTCGGCAAGCAGAGGGTTGCCCATGATAAACCGTACTTGCGGCCGGGTCATTCCCGGGCGTAACTGGTCTATCATGTCCTGCGTGACGACATTGCCCTGCTGGATGTCGATTTTGTAAACCCCGGGGAATGAACAACCGGCGAGTGCGAGCAGTCCCACAAAGGTGAAACTGGTTAGCAAGAGCTTGGTGTTTTGCATCGGTGGGCGACTTCCACTATCTTGGCTGGGACAACGTAAACGCCGATCATACCCGCATTAAGAGAAGCTGCGAAGCAGCATCGCGAGAAAGCTGACCATGGTTGAAAATAGCGAACTACGCAAAGCCGGCCTCAAAGTGACCCTGCCACGGGTCAAGATCCTGCAAATGCTCGACTCCACCGAGCAGCGCCACATGAGTGCCGAGGACGTCTACAAGGCGTTGATGGAAGCTGGCGAGGACGTCGGTCTGGCCACGGTTTACCGTGTCCTGACCCAGTTCGAAGCGGCCGGCCTCGTGGTCCGCCACAACTTCGACGGCGGCCACGCGGTCTTCGAACTGGCTGACGGTGGCCACCACGACCATATGGTCAACGTGGAATCGGGTGAAGTCATCGAGTTCTTCGACGAAGAAATCGAAAAACTTCAGAAATCGATCGTCGAGAAGCATGGCTTCGAAATGGTTGATCACAACCTGGTGTTGTACGTACGCAAGAAAAAGTAAGCATGTCGCGCGAATTTCACATTCGCGAAACGAACGAAGGCGACCCAAGGGTCGCCTTCGTGCTTTCTGCTGTCGGTCAGGCCTTGGCCGTCACTACCATTTTTTTCGCATGGGCCAAGGATTCCTTGGTCAGATCGATGCCGCCGAGCATGCGCGCGACTTCTTCGATACGTTCGTTCTTGCTCAGCTTCGCGACAGCGGTGTGAGTGGCTTTTTCATCGCGTACCTTGTGCACGAACAGGTGCTGATGCCCCTGCGCGGCGACTTGCGGCAAGTGCGTCACGGTCAGCACCTGGCCGCGCTCGCCAAGGCGCCGCAACAATTGGCCAACAATCTCGGCCGTTGGCCCGCCAATACCGACGTCTACTTCGTCGAACACCAGCGTCGGCACGCGGGACGTCTGTGCCGTGATCACCTGAATCGCCAGGCTGATCCGTGAAAGCTCGCCGCCAGAAGCGACTTTTGCCAAGGCTTTGAGCGGTTGGCCAGGGTTGGCGCTGACCAGCAATTCAACCTGCTCCAGGCCGTTGGGTTGCAATTCGTCGCCATTGTTGGCTTTCAATTCAATAGTGAATCGACCGCCGGGCATGCCCAGACGCTGGATTTCCTGTTCCACCGCGCTGGCGAGACTGCCGGCTGCCTGATGGCGCAGATCGCTCAGCTCACGCGCTTTCTCTTGATAATGACGGGCATAAGAGGCCAGCTCTTCACCCAGGCGCTCGATGGATTCGTCATTGGCACTCAGTGTTTCGATTTCATCCAGCAGTTTCTGCTGCATTTCACCGACCTCGGTCGGCTGGATGCGGTGCTTGCGCGCCAGTGTGTAGATGGCGTCGAGTCGTTCTTCCAGATATTGCAGGCGCGCCGGATCGGCATCGAAATTATCGAGAAAGCGGTTGAGCTCGCCGACGGCTTCTTCAACCTGGATCTGTGCACTGGTCAGCAGGCTGCTGGCTTCGCCCAGCGCGCCGGCGGAATGATTGACGCTCGACAGGCGGTTGAGGCTGGCGGTCAGCGCATTCAGCACATTGCCCGAATCGCTTTCACTGCACTGTTCGACCACTTGGCGGCAGATACCCAGCAAGGTTTCGGCGTTGGTCAGGTTCTTGTGTTCCTGCTCCAGTTGCTCCAGTTCGTTCTCGCCGAGGCCAAGGTTTTCCAGCTCTTCAAGTTGATAACTGAGCAACTGATGCCGGGCGCGTTGTTCGTCGCCGGAGTTGGACAGACGCTCCAGTTCCTGACGAGTCTGGCGCCAGCGCTGGGCGGCAAGCTGCACCTGACGGGCGAGATCGGTGGCGCCGGCATACTCATCCAGCAAGCGCCGGTGGGTATCGGTTTTCAGCAGCGACTGATGTTCATGCTGGCTGTGGATATCGATCAGCAGTTCGCCAAGCGACTTGAGATCGCCAAGCGGGCAAGGCGTGCCATTGATATAGCCGCGCGAACGACCTTCGGAGGTGATGACCCGGCGCAGAATGCACGGGCCGTCGATGTCCAGATCGCGCTCGGCCAGCCAGGCGCTGGCTTCCGGGATGTCGGCCAGATCGAACGTCGCCAGGATATCGGCCTTGTCGGCGCCCGGGCGCACCACGCCGCTGTCGGCGCGATCGCCGAGAGTGAGGCCCAGCGCGTCGAGCATGATCGACTTGCCGGCGCCGGTTTCCCCTGTGATCACGCTCATCCCGCGATCGAGTTCGAGATCGAGATGTTCAACGATGGCGTAGTTGTGTACGGACAGGTGCACCAGCATAAAGGCCGCTCCCAGGCTTGAGGTCTGGTTATTTATACAGTGTTTTGTTCGAGCCTGACAATGCCCCTGCTTAGGTCGATTCGCTTGGTCGAAAAACTTTCTTAGCGCGTTCGAGAATGACTAATCAGCACTTTTTTGTAGGGACAATCGAATCCAGCCCTTGAAGCCTGATTTTGCGGCCCCATATATCGGGGCAGAAGCGCGAGTCAGGCTCGCGGACGTAATTGAAAGGAGAATTCTATGGCTGACGAATCGACAGTAGATCCGCAAAACCCAGAAGCCAATCAGGCGCCCGAAGGTTCGGGTGACGACCTGGCGACCCGTGTACAAGTGCTCGAAGAGCAATTGGCCGCCGCGCAGGATCAGTCTCTGCGTGTAGCTGCCGATCTGCAGAACGTCCGTCGCCGTGCCGAACAGGACGTCGAGAAGGCGCACAAGTTTGCCCTGGAAAAATTCGCCGGCGACCTGCTGCCTATCGTTGACAGCCTGGAGCGCGGCCTCGAGCTGTCGAGCCCGGACGACGAAAGCATCCGCCCGATGCGCGAAGGCATCGAGCTGACGCTGAAAATGTTTCACGACACCCTCAAGCGTTATCAGCTGGAAGCGATCGACCCGCATGGCGAACCGTTCAACGCCGTTCAGCATCAGGCCATGGCCATGCAGGAAAGCGCTGACGTCGAGCCGAACAGCGTGCTGAAGGTGTTCCAGAAAGGCTACCAGCTCAACGGTCGCCTGTTGCGCCCGGCCATGGTTGTGGTCAGCAAGGCGCCTGCGCCAGTTTCGCCTTCGATTGACGAGCAGGCTTGAAATTAGCCGCAAGGCCCCCATTTAGAAGTCAAGCGTTTAAGTATTACCGCAGTCAGCCACCACTGTTGCGGCAAAAAAATCCAAAGTTTCGGGAGAGTGAACATGGGCAAAATTATCGGTATCGACCTGGGGACTACCAACTCCTGCGTCTCCGTGCTGGAAAACGGCAAGGCCAAAGTTATTGAAAACGCTGAAGGCGCGCGCACCACGCCGTCGATCATCGCTTACGCCAACGATGGCGAAATTCTGGTAGGTCAGTCGGCCAAGCGTCAGGCAGTGACCAACCCGCACAACACCCTGTACGCCGTAAAGCGTCTGATCGGTCGTCGTTTCGACGAAGAAGTTGTGCAGAAAGACATCCAGATGGTCCCTTACAAGATCGTCAAGGCTGACAACAATGACGCCTGGGTTGAAGTGAACGGCCAGAAAATGGCGCCGCCACAAATCTCGGCTGAAATTCTGAAAAAGATGAAGAAGACTGCCGAAGACTACCTCGGCGAAGCAGTGATCGAAGCGGTGATCACCGTTCCGGCCTACTTCAACGACAGTCAGCGTCAGGCGACCAAAGACGCCGGCCGCATCGCGGGTCTGGACGTAAAACGTATCATCAACGAACCAACCGCAGCTGCTCTGGCTTACGGTATGGACAAGGCCAAGGGCGATCACACCGTGATCGTTTATGACTTGGGTGGCGGTACTTTCGACGTATCCGTGATCGAGATCGCTGAAGTTGACGGCGAGCACCAGTTCGAAGTGTTGGCCACCAACGGCGACACGTTCCTGGGCGGTGAAGACTTCGACATTCGTCTGATCGACTACCTCGTTGACGAATTCAAGAAAGAAAGCGGCATGAACCTCAAGGGTGACCCGCTGGCCATGCAGCGCCTGAAAGAAGCCGCTGAGAAAGCCAAGATCGAGCTGTCGTCCGCTCAGTCGACCGACGTCAACCTGCCGTACATCACTGCAGATGCCACCGGTCCTAAGCACCTGAACGTGAAGATTTCGCGTGCCAAGCTCGAAGCGCTGGTTGAAGACCTGGTTCAGCGCACCATCGAACCTTGCCGTATCGCTATGAAAGACGCCGGTATCGACGTTGGCGCGATCAACGACGTGATTCTGGTCGGCGGTCAGACCCGTATGCCGCTGGTGCAAAAGCTGGTAACCGATTTCTTCGGTAAAGAAGCTCGTAAAGACGTCAACCCGGACGAAGCTGTTGCCATGGGTGCTGCTATTCAGGGCGCCGTTCTGGCCGGTGACGTGAAAGACGTTCTGCTGCTCGACGTCAGCCCGCTGACTCTGGGTATCGAAACCATGGGTGGCGTGATGACCGCGCTGATCGAGAAAAACACCACGATTCCTACCAAGAAATCGCAAGTGTTCTCGACTGCCGACGACAACCAGGGCGCTGTGACCATTCACGTTCTGCAGGGCGAGCGCAAGCAAGCCGCACAGAACAAGTCGCTGGGCAAGTTCGACCTGGCCGACATTCCACCTGCTCCACGTGGCGTGCCGCAGATCGAAGTGACCTTCGACATCGATGCTAACGGCATCCTGCACGTAGGTGCGAAAGACAAGGCCACCGGCAAGACTCAGTCGATCGTGATCAAGGCCAACTCCGGTCTGTCCGACGAAGAAATCGAGCGCATGGTGCGTGACGCCGAGGCGAATGCCGAGGAAGACCGCAAGTTCGAAGAGCTGGCTGCTGCCCGTAACCAGGGCGACGCACTGGTTCACTCGACTCGCAAGATGGTCGCTGACGCCGGTGACAAAGTGACTGCCGAAGAGAAGACTGCAATCGAAGCTGCTGTAGTTGCCCTCGAAGCCGCTGTTAAAGGCGACGACAAGGCTGCCATCGAAGCCAAGGTTGAAGAGCTGTCGAAAGTCTCCGCTCCGGTTGCGCAGAAGATGTACGCCGAACAGGCTCAGCCAGCTGATGGCGCAGCCCCGCAAGGCGAGTCGGCCGAGAAGGCTGATGATGTTGTCGATGCAGAGTTCGAAGAAGTAAAAGACCACAAGTAAGTTGTTGGTCGTCCGGTTGACTGCCTTGCGGCGGTGACTGGTAGGATGTCGCCGCGCGGGAGCTTGCTCCCGCGTTGGCGTATCTGGAATACGCGAATTTTTACAGCATGCGACAACGCTCGGATGCTGTCGGTATGGCTGAAGATGCTCCTGCTTTTCATGCCGCAAATACCGATGAATCAAGACCAGGATCGTTGAATTGACGTGAGTTGGGTCCGGGCCTTCATGGGGGCTCAACGAGTTTGGCGAGGCTCAGGAGGGGTTTGCCGAACGTCCTTAAGAGTGCAAAGAACTTATGGCAAAGCGTGACTATTACGAAGTATTGGGTGTCGAGCGAGGCACGAGCGAAGCCGACCTGAAGAAGGCCTATCGCCGCCTGGCAATGAAGCACCACCCTGACCGTAATCCGGGCGACAAAGCTTCGGAAGAGGCGTTCAAAGAGGCCAACGAGGCCTATGAAGTGTTGTCCGACGCCAGCAAGCGCGCGGCCTACGACCAGTACGGTCATGCCGGCGTCGACCCAAGCATGGGTGGCGGTGGTGCCGGCTTCGGCGGGCAGAACTTCTCCGATATTTTCGGCGACGTCTTCAGTGACTTCTTCGGCGGCGGTCGCGGCGGTTCCCGTGGCGGCGCTCAGCGTGGCAGCGATTTACGCTACACCCTGGAGCTGAATCTGGAAGAAGCAGTGCGCGGCACCTCGGTGAATATCCGTGTGCCGACGCTGGTCAACTGCAAGCCGTGCGATGGCTCGGGCGCGAAGAAAGGCTCGTCGCCGTCGACCTGCCCGACCTGTGGCGGTATCGGTCAGGTGCGCATGCAGCAGGGCTTCTTCTCGGTGCAGCAAACCTGCCCGCGCTGCCATGGCCAGGGCAAGATCATTTCCGATCCGTGCGATTCGTGCCACGGTGACGGTCGCGTCGAAGAGTACAAAACCCTGTCGGTCAAAGTGCCGGCCGGCGTCGATACCGGCGATCGCATTCGTCTGTCCGGCGAAGGCGAGGCGGGGACGCAGGGTGGTCCGACGGGCGATCTGTACGTGGTCATCAATGTTCGCGAACACGACATCTTCCAGCGTGACGGCAAGCACCTGTTCTGCGAAGTGCCAATCAGCTTCGTCGACGCAGCACTGGGCGGCGAGCTGGAGATTCCGACCCTCGACGGTCGGGTCAAACTGAAAATCCCTGAAGGCACCCAGACCGGCAAGCAGTTCCGCGTGCGTGGCAAAGGTGTGGCGCCGGTGCGTGGCGGTGGTGCGGGCGACTTGATGTGCCGCGTTGCGGTCGAGACGCCGGTCAACCTGAACCGTCGTCAGCGTGAGCTGCTGGAAGAATTCCGCAGCTCGCTGGCCGACGACAACAGTCATTCGCCGAAAACCACCGGTTGGTTCGACGGTGTGAAGCGTTTCTTCGGCGATCTGTAAGGAGTCGGCATGCGACGTATAGCTGTGATGGGCGCTGCTGGGCGCATGGGCAAGATTCTGGTCGAGGCCGTGCAGCAGCGCGCGCCGCTGACCGGTCTGACGGCCGCGGTGGTTCGTCCCGGCAGTACGCTGATCGGTGTCGACGCCGGTGAGCTGGCTTCGCTGGGGCGCATCGGTGTGCCGTTGTCCGGGCATATCGAAGCCGTGGCGGAAGAGTTCGATGTGCTGATCGACTTCACGCTGCCGGAAGTGATGCTGAAAAATCTGGCGTTCTGCCGCAAGGCGGGCAAGGCCATGGTTATCGGCACCACCGGGCTGGATGCAGCGCAGAAGCAGTTGCTGGTCGAGGCGGGCAAGGACATTCCGATCGTCTTCGCGGCCAACTTCAGCGTCGGCGTCAATCTGTCGCTGAAGCTGCTCGACATGGCGGCGCGTGTCCTTGGTGATGAAGCGGACATCGAAATCATCGAAGCGCATCACCGGCACAAGATCGATGCGCCGTCGGGTACGGCCTTGCGCATGGGTGAGGTCATCGCCAGTGCGCTGGATCGTGATCTGCAGAAAGTTGCGGTCTACGGTCGCGAAGGTCATACCGGTGCCCGTGAGCGTGAAACCATCGGTTTCGCCACCGTGCGCGGTGGCGACGTGGTGGGTGATCACACCGTGTTGTTCGCCTGCGAGGGCGAGCGTCTGGAGATCACGCACAAGGCCTCGAGCCGCATGACTTTCGCCAAAGGTGCGGTTCGTGCTGCGCTGTGGCTGGACGGTCGTGAGCCGGGTCTTTACGACATGCAGGACGTACTCGAGCTGCGTTGATGCAATGCTGAACCCGGTGCAAACGCCCTGTTTGCGCCGGTTTTTCTCCGCTTGGCGACGACCTGTCGCATTCTCCGGCCTTTAGGGCTCTTTAGCGGTGGACCAAAAAAGCCTTTTTCTGTAAGCTACAGCTTTAGTGTGTCCACTAAAAGCGCGCAGAATAATTCAGTGAAGAAGCGGGGTGACGTGTCCATACGTCACTCCGCTTTTTTACAACCTGCGATCGCCCTTTCATGCGTTATTTACGGGAGGTCTTCTTGACTAAGCCAGCCATACTTGCCCTTGCTGATGGCAGCATTTTTCGCGGCGAAGCCATTGGAGCCGACGGTCAGACCGTTGGTGAGGTGGTGTTCAACACCGCAATGACCGGCTATCAGGAAATCCTTACCGATCCTTCCTACGCCCAACAGATCGTTACCCTGACTTACCCGCACATCGGCAACACCGGCACCACGCCGGAAGACGCCGAGTCCGACCGCGTCTGGTCCGCTGGCCTGGTCATCCGTGACCTGCCGCTGGTAGCGAGCAACTGGCGTAACACGATGTCACTGTCCGATTACCTGAAAGCCAATAATGTTGTGGCGATCGCCGGTATCGACACCCGTCGTCTGACCCGCATCCTGCGTGAAAAGGGCGCGCAGAACGGCTGCATCATGGCCGGTGACAACATCTCCGAAGAAGCCGCCATCGCTGCTGCGCAAGGCTTCCCGGGCCTGAAGGGCATGGACCTGGCGAAAGTCGTCAGCACCAAGACCCAATACGAATGGCGCTCGACCGTCTGGGACCTGAAAACCGACAGCCACGCGACCATCGACGCTTCCGAGCTGCCGTATCACGTGGTGGCCTTTGACTACGGCGTCAAGGTCAACATCCTGCGCATGCTGGTCGAGCGCGGCTGCCGCGTCACCGTGGTGCCTGCCCAGACCCCGGCGGCCGATGTCCTGGCGCTGAAGCCGGACGGCGTGTTCCTGTCCAACGGCCCGGGTGACCCGGAGCCATGCGACTACGCAATCCAGGCGATCAAGGACGTGCTGGAAACCGAAATTCCGGTATTCGGCATTTGCCTCGGCCACCAGTTGCTGGCTCTGGCCTCCGGCGCCAAGACCGTGAAAATGGGCCACGGCCACCACGGTGCCAACCACCCGGTGCAAGATCTGGACACGGGTGTGGTGATGATCACCAGCCAGAACCACGGTTTTGCGGTCGACGAAGCCACCCTGCCGGGCAATGTGCGCGCGATCCACAAATCGCTGTTCGACGGCACCCTGCAAGGCATCGAGCGCACCGACAAGAGCGCGTTCAGCTTCCAGGGCCACCCTGAAGCGAGCCCGGGCCCGAACGACGTCGCGCCACTGTTCGACCGCTTCATCAACGAGATGGCCAAGCGACGCTAAGCGTTCGCCTTGAGACTGTAGAGAGAAGCCCTCGAGGGCGGCCCCGGCACCGGTGGCCCCTTCGGGACTTCAGAAATCGATCAAGACGGCTTGCCGACTGACCTGCGGATTTGAGTGACAACCCATGCCAAAACGTACAGACATTAAAAGCATCCTGATTCTCGGCGCTGGCCCGATCGTTATCGGCCAGGCCTGCGAATTCGACTACTCCGGCGCCCAGGCTTGCAAAGCCCTGCGCGAAGAGGGTTACCGCGTCATCCTGGTGAACTCCAACCCGGCGACCATCATGACCGACCCGGACATGGCCGACGCCACTTACATCGAGCCGATCAAGTGGCAGACCGTTGCCAAGATCATCGAGAAAGAACGTCCGGACGCCGTATTGCCAACCATGGGCGGCCAGACCGCTCTGAACTGCGCCCTGGACCTGGAGCGCGAAGGCGTTCTGGAGAAGTTCGGCGTGGAAATGATCGGCGCCAACGCCGACACCATCGACAAGGCTGAAGATCGTTCGCGTTTCGACAAGGCGATGAAATCCATCGGCCTGGCGTGCCCGCGCTCCGGTATCGCGCACAGCATGGAAGAAGCCAACGCCGTCCTCGAGACGCTGGGCTTCCCGTGCATCATCCGTCCGTCCTTCACCATGGGCGGCACCGGTGGCGGTATCGCGTACAACCGTGAAGAGTTCGAAGAAATCTGCGCCCGTGGTCTGGACCTGTCGCCGACCAAAGAGCTGCTGATCGACGAATCGCTGATCGGCTGGAAAGAATATGAAATGGAAGTTGTCCGCGACAAAAAGGACAACTGCATCATCGTCTGCTCGATCGAAAACTTCGACCCGATGGGCGTGCACACCGGCGACTCGATCACCGTGGCGCCAGCCCAGACCCTGACCGACAAGGAATACCAGATTCTGCGTAACGCCTCGCTGGCGGTACTGCGCGAGATCGGCGTCGAGACTGGCGGTTCCAACGTTCAGTTCGGCATCTGCCCGAACACCGGCCGTATGGTCGTGATCGAAATGAACCCGCGTGTTTCGCGTTCCTCGGCGCTGGCTTCGAAAGCCACCGGTTTCCCGATTGCTAAAGTCGCGGCCAAGCTGGCTGTGGGTTACACCCTCGACGAACTGTCGAACGACATCACCGGCGGCAAGACCCCGGCGTCCTTCGAACCGTCGATCGATTATGTCGTGACCAAGCTGCCACGTTTCGCTTTTGAGAAGTTCGCCAAGGCTGACGCGCGTCTGACCACTCAGATGAAGTCGGTGGGTGAAGTCATGGCCATCGGCCGGACGTTCCAGGAATCCCTGCAGAAAGCCCTGCGCGGTCTGGAAGTCGGCGTTTGCGGTCTGGACGAGAAGCTCGACCTGAGCAACCCGGAAAGCATGAGCGTGCTCAAGCGCGAGCTGACCGTGCCGGGCGCCGAGCGTATCTGGTACGTGGCTGACGCGTTCCGCGCCGGTCTGTCGGTTGAAGACATCTTCGGCATGAACATGATCGATCCATGGTTCCTGGTGCAGATCGAAGACCTGATCAAGGACGAAGAGAAGGTCAAGACCCTCGGTCTGTCTTCGATCGACCGCGACCTGATGTTCAAGCTCAAGCGCAAAGGTTTCTCCGATCAGCGTCTGGCCAAGCTGCTGGGTGTCACCGAGAAAAACCTGCGCACGCACCGTCAGAAGCTGGAAGTGTTCCCGGTCTACAAGCGCGTCGACACCTGCGCTGCCGAGTTCGCCACCGACACCGCTTACCTCTATTCGACCTACGAGGAAGAGTGTGAAGCCGCGCCGTCCGGCCGCGACAAGATCATGATTCTGGGTGGCGGTCCGAACCGTATCGGCCAGGGCATCGAGTTCGACTACTGCTGTGTTCACGCCGCTCTCGCCCTGCGCGAAGACGGCTACGAAACCATCATGGTCAACTGCAACCCGGAGACCGTTTCAACCGACTACGACACCTCCGACCGTCTGTACTTCGAACCAGTGACCCTGGAAGACGTGCTGGAAATCTGCCGCGTCGAGAAGCCGAAAGGTGTGATCGTCCAGTACGGCGGCCAGACCCCGCTGAAACTGGCTCGCGCGCTGGAAGCTGCTGGCGTGCCGATCATCGGCACCAGCCCTGACGCCATCGACCGCGCCGAAGACCGCGAGCGCTTCCAGCAAATGGTTGAGCGTCTGAACCTGCGTCAGCCGCCAAACGCCACCGTGCGCAGCGAAGACGAAGCTGTTCGCGCTGCCGCGAAAATCGGTTACCCATTGGTTGTGCGTCCGTCCTACGTACTGGGCGGCCGTGCGATGGAAATCGTTTACAAGGAAGACGAACTCAAGCGCTACCTGCGTGACGCGGTGCAAGTGTCGAACGACAGCCCCGTGCTGCTCGACCACTTCCTCAACTGCGCCATCGAAATGGACGTGGACGCGGTCTGCGACGGCAAAGATGTGGTGATCGGCGCGATCATGCAGCACATCGAACAGGCGGGCGTTCACTCCGGTGACTCCGCATGCTCGCTGCCGCCGTACTCGCTGCCGGCGCACATCCAGGACGAAATGCGCGAACAGGTCAAGAAAATGGCCCTGGAGCTGGGCGTTGTCGGCCTGATGAACGTGCAGTTGGCGCTGCAAGGCGAAGACATCTACGTCATCGAAGTCAACCCGCGCGCTTCGCGTACCGTACCGTTCGTGTCCAAGTGCATCGGCGTTTCCCTGGCGATGATCGCTGCTCGCGTGATGGCCGGTAAGACACTGAAGGAAATCGGCTTCACCAAGGAAATCATTCCGAACTTCTACAGCGTGAAAGAGGCGGTGTTCCCGTTCGCCAAATTCCCTGGCGTTGACCCGATCCTCGGCCCAGAGATGAAGTCGACCGGTGAAGTGATGGGCGTCGGCGACACCTTCGGTGAAGCGTTCGCCAAGGCTCAGATGGGTGCCAGCGAAGTGCTGCCGACCGGCGGTACCGCATTCATCAGCGTACGTGACGACGACAAGCCACTGGTTGCAGGCGTGGCCCGTGATCTGATCAACTTGGGTTTCGAAGTGGTTGCCACTGCCGGCACTGCCAAGCTGATCGAAGCCGCAGGCCTGAAAGTGCGCCGCGTGAACAAGGTGACCGAGGGTCGTCCGCATGTGGTCGACATGATCAAGAATGACGAAGTCACGCTGATCATCAACACCACCGAAGGGCGTCAGTCGATCGCCGATTCGTACTCCATTCGTCGCAATGCGCTGCAGCACAAGATCTACTGCACCACCACCATTGCTGCGGGCGAAGCGATCTGCGAAGCGCTGAAATTCGGTCCGGAAAAGACCGTGCGTCGCTTGCAGGATCTACACGCAGGATTGAAGGCATGAGCATAACCAAGTACCCAATGACTGTTCAGGGCGCTCGCGCCCTGGAAGAAGAACACGCTCACCTGACCAAGGTCGTTCGTCCGAAGCTCAGCCAGGACATCGGTACGGCCCGCGAGTTGGGTGACTTGAAGGAAAACGCTGAATACCATGCTGCCCGCGAGCAGCAGGGTATGGTTGAGGCGCGGATCCGTGACATCGAAGGCCGGATTCAGAATCAGGTCGTCATTGATGTCACGACCATCCCGCATACGGGCAAGGTGATTTTCGGCACTACCGTTGAAATCGCCAATGTCGAGACGGATGAAAGCGTCACTTACCAGATCGTGGGTGAGGATGAAGCTGACTTCAAACTCGGCAAGATTTCGGTCGGCTCGCCGTTGGCCCGTGCCTTGATTGGCAAGGAAGAGGGTGACGTAGTCGCCGTCAAAACGCCAAGCGGCGTGATCGAGTACGAGATTGTCGAAGTTCGTCACATCTGAAAGAAGGCGCCCGCTGCATGCGGGCGCCATGCTTTGGCAACTGGCCCAGATGCTTTGGGTCGGCGGGCTATGGCTGATTCATCTCGGTTTGCAGCCGGCGTTGGGCCAGATCGGCCTGGCGCCGCTGTTGGTCGACGAAGTCGCCAGTGCCTTTGAAGTGCTGGTCGTGGGTTTTGCTGCAGTCTGCGTGATCTTTCAGGCTTTGGTGCTGGTACAGGCCGAGGGCCCTGGCAGTCTATGGCGGGATTTTCGCGGGCAGGTGCTGTTGATGGCGTTGTATGCGTGTGCGATGTACGTCGCCGTGCGTGTCGGCTGGCCGGATGCGCAGCGTTGGCAGGTGTTCAGTTATCTGGTGCTGGGATTTTCCGGGCTGGTGCTGGTCATGCAGCCGGTGCCGGGCTGGAGTGGCAGGGTGCGCGAAGCACACCCTTGACCCTTGTCATCACTTGAAGCGATGAACGTTCGACAGCTGCTTGTTGACGCTGAAGTTTTTGCGATAAACCAGTGCCATCTTGCCGATGACCTGTACCAGGTCCGCTTTGCCGACCTTGCACAGTTCTGCAATGTGCGCCAAGCGCGACTCGCGATCGAGGATGTTGAGCTTGATCTTGATCAGCTCGTGATCCGCCAAGGCGCGTTCGAGTTCGGCTAGCACACCTTCAGTCAGACCGTTGTCAGCCACAGTCAGAACTGGTTTCAGATGGTGGCCAATGGATTTGTACTGTTTCTTCTGCTCTGGAGTGAGCGGCATAATCTGACCCTTTCGTCTGGATTCTGTAAAATGGCGGCCATTTTACCCGAGGGTTCGTGGATCCGCCCAACTAATCACGACCCTTATCATCGAGGTGCCCAATGGCGCGTTCCAAGACAAGCCTTGGTTGGCTGAAAAGACATGTCAACGATCCCTATGTGAAGCAGGCGCAGAAGGATGGCTACCGCTCGCGTGCGAGTTACAAACTTCTGGAAATCCAGGAGAAATACAAACTGATCCGTCCGGGCATGAGCGTTGTCGACCTCGGTGCCGCGCCTGGTGGCTGGTCGCAGGTCACCAGTCGACTGATCGGTGGGCAGGGGCGTTTGATCGCTTCGGACATCCTGGAAATGGACAGCATTCCAGACGTCACCTTTATTCACGGGGACTTCACCGAAGATTCAGTGCTTGGCCGGATCCTTGAGGCCGTCGGTAATTCGCAAGTGGACCTTGTGATTTCCGATATGGCCCCCAATATGAGTGGTACGCCTGAAGTGGATATGCCCAAGGCCATGTTCCTCTGCGAGCTGGCGCTGGATCTGGCGGAGCGGATACTCAAGCCGGGTGGCAATTTCGTCATCAAGATTTTTCAGGGCGAAGGGTTTGATGTTTATCTGAAGGATGCTCGTCGCAAATTCGACAAGATCCAGATGATCAAGCCGGATTCTTCGCGTGGCAGCTCTCGCGAGCAATATATGCTGGCTTGGGGCTACCGCGGCAACGGCGAATAAAATGTGGTTTTTCAGCGGGGCGATAGCTTTTTCATATTTTGCCCCGCGCGCATAAACGAATATTGTGTGGAAAGTGTTTCACAAAGGGTTACAGACGGCGCCTGCCAGAGTTGTAGGTAATGTAGTAAGTTAGGCCGGTGAATATCATGCGAAGCGCGCGCCAGTAGCGGAGCTTGCTTCAGAGGGTAGTTAATTGAACGATATGGCAAAGAATCTGATCCTGTGGTTGATCATCGCGGCTGTCCTGGTGACGGTGATGAACAACTTCTCCAGCCCTAACGAGCCGCAGACCCTCAACTATTCCGACTTCATCCAGCAGGTCAAGGATGGCAAGGTCGAGCGCGTCGCCGTTGATGGTTATGTGATTACCGGCAAGCGCACCGATGGCGATAGCTTCAAGACCATTCGTCCGGCAATCCAGGACAATGGCCTGATCGGCGATCTGGTCGACAACCATGTCGTGGTTGAAGGCAAGCAGCCTGAGCAGCAAAGCATCTGGACTCAACTGCTGGTGGCCAGCTTCCCGATCCTGGTGATCATCGCGGTGTTCATGTTCTTCATGCGCCAGATGCAGGGTGGTGCCGGTGGCAAGGGCGGGCCGATGAGCTTCGGCAAGAGCAAGGCCCGCCTGCTTTCCGAAGATCAGGTCAAGACCACACTGGCTGACGTCGCCGGTTGCGACGAGGCCAAGGAAGAAGTCGGCGAGCTGGTCGAGTTCCTGCGTGATCCGGGCAAATTCCAGCGTCTGGGTGGCCGCATTCCTCGCGGTGTGCTGATGGTCGGTCCTCCGGGTACCGGTAAAACCTTGCTGGCCAAGGCGATCGCCGGCGAAGCCAAGGTGCCGTTCTTCACCATTTCCGGTTCTGATTTCGTCGAAATGTTCGTCGGCGTCGGTGCCAGCCGTGTGCGTGACATGTTCGAACAGGCCAAGAAGCACGCTCCGTGCATCATTTTCATCGACGAAATCGACGCTGTCGGTCGCCACCGTGGCGCCGGCATGGGCGGCGGTCACGACGAGCGCGAGCAGACTCTCAACCAGTTGCTGGTAGAGATGGACGGCTTCGAAATGAACGATGGCATCATCGTCATCGCTGCTACCAACCGTCCGGACGTCCTTGACCCGGCACTGCTGCGTCCGGGCCGTTTCGACCGTCAGGTAGTGGTTGGCTTGCCAGACATCCGTGGTCGCGAGCAGATTCTCAAGGTCCACATGCGCAAAGTGCCAATGGGTGACGATGTTGCTCCAGCGGTGATCGCGCGTGGTACTCCAGGCTTCTCCGGTGCCGACTTGGCCAACCTGGTCAACGAAGCGTCCCTGTTCGCTGCACGCAGCGGCAAGCGCATCGTCGAGATGAAAGAGTTCGAACTGGCCAAAGACAAGATCATGATGGGCGCAGAGCGCAAATCGATGGTCATGTCCGAGAAAGAAAAACAGAACACCGCTTATCACGAAGCCGGCCACGCCATTGTTGGTCGGGTAGTGCCTGAGCATGATCCGGTTTACAAGGTCTCGATCATTCCGCGCGGTCGTGCGCTGGGTGTGACCATGTTCCTGCCGGAAGAGGATCGCTACAGCCTGTCAAAGCGTGCGTTGATCAGTCAGATCTGCTCGTTGTACGGCGGTCGTATTGCTGAAGAGATGACCCTTGGCTTCGACGGTGTCACCACTGGTGCCTCCAACGACATCATGCGTGCCAGCCAGATTGCGCGGAATATGGTGACGAAGTGGGGCCTGTCGGAAAAACTCGGTCCGCTGATGTATGCGGAAGAAGAAGGTGAAGTGTTCCTCGGTCGCGGCGGCGGTGGTCAGGCAGCGAGCTTCTCGGGTGAGACAGCCAAGCTGATCGACTCCGAAGTGCGCAGCATCATCGATCACTGCTACGGCACGGCCAAGCAGATCCTGACCGACAATCGTGACAAGCTCGATGCGATGGCCGATGCGCTGATGAAGTACGAAACGATCGACGCTGAGCAGATCGATGACATCATGGCAGGGCGTACACCTCGCGAGCCGCGCGACTGGACGGGTGGCACGGGTACTCCGCCACCGCCGGTAGTCCGCGACGAGCGTCCGGAAACACCGATTGGCGGTCCGGCTGCTGACGTTTAAGGCTTGAAATGACTTCTGTACAGTCCCTGACCCGGTTGCCTTGCGGCAACCGGGTTCTTGATTTGGCCCGGACGCATGTCATGGGCATTCTCAACGTCACACCTGATTCCTTCTCCGACGGTGGCCAATACAGCCAGCTGGACGCTGCATTGCGTCACGCTGAAGCGATGGTGGCTGCCGGCGCGACGCTGATCGATGTCGGTGGCGAATCCACGCGCCCAGGTGCACGAGCGGTGTCACCGCTGGAAGAGCTTGAGCGCGTGGCGCCGATCGTCGAGCTGATCAATCGCGAGCTCGATGTGATCATCTCAGTCGATACCTCGACGCCAGCGGTCATGCGCGAAACCGCGCGACTCGGCGCCGGCCTGATCAATGATGTTCGTTCTTTGCAGCGCGATGGTGCGCTGGATGCGGCGGCGGCTACCGGTTTGCCGGTGTGTCTGATGCACATGCTCGGCGAGCCTGGCAACATGCAGGACAATCCGCAGTATCAGGATGTCACCCGGGAAGTGGGCGAGTTTCTCGCCGAGCGCATGAAACAGTGTGCGGCCGCTGGCATTCCTGCCGAGCGCATCATTCTTGATCCTGGTTTCGGTTTCGCCAAAACCCTGCAGCACAATCTAAGCTTGTTCAAGCACATGGAGGCCCTGCATGCGTTGGGCAGGCCATTGCTTGTGGGTGTTTCGCGAAAGAGCATGATCGGGCAGGCCTTGAATCGCCCCGTGGGCGAGCGTCTCCATGGCGGTCTGGCCCTTGCTGCGCTGGCATCGGTAAAAGGTGCGTGTATATTGCGCGTCCATGATGTGGCGGAAACGGTAGACGTCGTGCGGATGATCGCGGCCGTAGAATCAGCCGAATAAGAATGATGGAGCGCTTTATGAGCAAAAAATACTTTGGTACCGACGGCATTCGTGGCCGGGTCGGCGAATACCCGATTACTCCTGATTTCATGCTCAAGCTCGGCTGGGCCGCCGGCATGGCGTTCCGCAAGATGGGCGCCTGCAAGGTGCTGGTCGGCAAGGACACGCGTATCTCCGGATACATGTTCGAGTCGGCGCTCGAGGCGGGCCTGACATCGGCAGGCGCCGATGTGATGCTGCTCGGCCCGATGCCGACCCCGGCGATTGCCTATCTGTCGCGCACATTCCAGGCCGAGGCCGGAATTGTGATCAGTGCATCGCACAATCCGCACGACGATAACGGCATCAAGTTCTTCTCCGGCAAAGGCACGAAATTGCCAGATGAGCTGGAGCTGATGATCGAAGAATTGCTCGATACGCCGATGACTGTGGTGGAGTCGAGCAAGATCGGCAAGGTGTCGCGAATCAACGATGCCTCTGGCCGCTATATCGAATTCTGCAAAAGCAGTGTGCCAACCGGTACCAGTTTTTCCGGCATGAAGATCGTCATCGATTGCGCCCATGGCGCGACCTATAAAGTTGCACCCAGCGTATTCCGCGAGCTGGGTGCCGAGGTGGTCGTGCTGTCTGCGCAGCCTAACGGGCTCAACATCAACGATAACTGCGGCTCGACCCACATGGGGCCGTTGCAGGCTGCGGTGCTGGCCGAGCACGCTGATCTTGGTATCGCATTCGATGGTGATGGTGATCGCGTTCTGATGGTCGATCACACCGGCGCCATTGTCGATGGTGACGATTTGCTGTTCATCATTGCTCGTGATCTGCATGAGCGCGGCAAGTTGCAGGGCGGCGTGGTTGGCACGCTGATGAGCAATCTGGGTCTTGAGCTGGCGCTTGCCGATCTTTCGATTCCATTTGTTCGAGCCAACGTCGGTGATCGCTATGTGATCGCCGAACTGCTTGAACGCAACTGGCTGGTGGGCGGCGAGAATTCCGGGCATGTCGTGTGCTTCAATCACACCACCACCGGTGATGCGATCATCGCGGCGTTGCAGGTGCTGATGGCGCTGAAGACCCGTAATGAAGGTCTGGCGCAAACCCGTCAGGCGTTGCGCAAGTGTCCTCAGGTCTTGATCAACGTGCGTTTCGGTGGCGGCGAAAGCCCGCTGGAGCACCCGGCTGTCAAAGAGGCCAGTGCGCGGGTGACCCAGGCAATGGCCGGTCGTGGTCGAGTGCTTTTGCGCAAGTCGGGAACAGAGCCTTTGGTGCGCGTAATGGTCGAAGGCGAGGACGAAACTCAGGTTCGCGGCTATGCCGAAGAACTGGCAAAACTGGTAACTGAAGTTTCTGCCTGATTCGGCTTGCCAGCCTTCATTCTCTTGGGTAACATCTGCGCCCACTTTGACCGACGAGGTACAGCATGCGTCGCCCTATGGTAGCTGGTAACTGGAAGATGCACGGTACCCGCGCCAGCGTCGCTGAGCTGATCAACGGCCTTCGTCATCTGGCCTTGCCAAGCGGTGTTGATGTCGCGGTATTCCCGCCTTGCTTGCATATCAATCAAGTGATTGATGGCTTGAAAGGCAAGTCGATTTCGGTCGGCGCGCAGAATTCTGCGGTGGAAGCCATGCAAGGTGCACTGACCGGTGAGATTGCTCCCAGTCAGTTGGTGGATGCAGGTTGTTCCCTGGTGCTTGTCGGGCACTCCGAACGCCGCCAGATAATGGGCGAGCGCGACGGGATGCTGAATCGCAAGTTCGCAGCGGCACAGGCATGTGGCTTGATACCGGTGTTGTGTGTAGGGGAAACCCTCGAGCAGCGCGAAGCCGGTAAGACTCTTGAGGTTGTCGGGCGTCAGCTGGGCAGCATCATCGAGGAGCTGGGTGTCGGTGCCTTTGCCAAGGCAGTCATTGCTTACGAGCCTGTCTGGGCCATTGGTACCGGACTGACTGCAACGCCGCAGCAGGCTCAGGATGTGCATAAAGCCATTCGCGAGCAGCTGGCGGCAGAGAATTCTGAGGTCGCACGAGGTGTGCGGCTTCTATACGGCGGCAGCGTGAAGGCGGCCAATGCGGCCGAACTGTTCGGCATGCCGGATATCGATGGGGGGCTCATTGGTGGGGCTTCCCTGAATGCAGATGAGTTCGGTGCGATCTGTCGCGCCGCGGGAAACTGAGAAAATGCTGGAAACAGTCGTAGTCGTTTTTCATCTGCTGGGTGCATTGGGCGTAGTTGCTCTGGTTTTGCTGCAGCAGGGTAAAGGTGCGGACGCTGGCGCGTCTTTCGGAGCAGGTGCTTCAAATACTGTGTTCGGAAGCCAAGGTTCCTCTACCTTTCTTAGTAAGTTTACTGCTATACTTGCCGCCGGTTTCTTCATAACCAGCCTGGGGTTAGGTTACTTTGCTAAAGAGAAGGCTCATCAGCTGACTCAAGCAGGTTTGCCAGATCCAGCAGTGTTGGAAGTACCTAAGCAACAACAACCGGCTTCTGATGATGTCCCGGTGCTTCAAGAGCAAAAGTCGGCTACTCCAGCGACTGACGTGCCTCCAGCTCAAGAGCAGAAGTAAGAAGAGTTTCAAATGTAGTTTTGCCGAGGTGGTGGAATTGGTAGACACGCAACCTTGAGGTGGTTGTGCCCATAGGGTGTAGGGGTTCGAGTCCCCTTCTCGGTACCAATTAGTCAGGAGAGCCCGCTGTTGCGGGCTTTCTTGCAGGTGGAAGGTTACATTGACCCTATAAGGGATCGGTCGTATACTTCCGCCCCAGCTTTGTCGCGGGGTGGAGCAGTCTGGTAGCTCGTCGGGCTCATAACCCGAAGGTCGTCGGTTCAAATCCGGCCCCCGCAACCAGTTTAAGGAGCCCCTTTTCAGGGGCTTTTTGTTAGCTGGACACTTTCAACGCCGCTGTTCGACGGCGTTTCAAGGATGGGCGTTATGCCCATTTTTTTATTTTGCAAAGCATGCACATATCATGCACTAGGGGGTTCAGGTGTCGAGCAAGCTAGAAGAGTTGCAGGCCTTGCTGGCCCCGGTGGTCGTGGCCCTGGGCTATGAATGCTGGGGTATCGAGTTTTCGGCTCAGGGTCGGCACTCGATGTTGCGCGTTTATATCGATAAAGAGGGCGGCGTGCTGGTGGACGATTGCGCCATTGTCAGCCGTCAGATCAGCGGTGTACTGGATGTCGAAGATCCAATATCCGTTGAATACACCCTTGAAGTTTCCTCGCCAGGCATGGAGCGCCCACTGTTCAATCTTGAGCAGTTCGCCCAGTTCGTTGGTGAACAAGTGAAGATCAAGCTGCGCTCGCCTTTCGAAGGTCGACGCAACTTTCAGGGCCTTCTGCGCGGTGTAGAAGAGCAGGACGTCGTGGTGCAGGTAGATGACCATGAATTCCTGTTGCCGATCGATATGATCGACAAGGCCAACATTATTCCCAGTTTTGACTGAGACGCGGATCCCGCGGATCCAATGGCTTGCGAAAGGCGAGGCGTACGATGAGCAAAGAAGTACTGCTGGTTGTTGAGTCGGTATCCAATGAAAAGGGCGTACCGGCAAGCGTAATTTTTGAAGCGCTGGAGCTGGCTCTGGCCACTGCTACCAAAAAGCGTTTTGAAGACGAAGTTGACCTGCGTGTGGAAATCAACCGCCACACCGGTTCTTACGAGACTTTCCGTCGCTGGACGGTCGTTGAAGAGAATGATCTTGACGATCCGGCCATCGAAACCTGGCCAAGCAAGGTTGCCGAAACGCATCCGGGTGCCAAGGTCGGCGACGTCGTCGAAGAAAAAATCGAATCCATCGAGTTCGGCCGCATCGCTGCACAGACTGCCAAGCAGGTCATCGTGCAGAAAGTTCGCGAAGCCGAGCGCGCTCAAGTGGTTGACGCCTATCGCGAGCGCCTGGGAGAAATCATCTCCGGCACCGTGAAAAAAGTCACCCGCGATAACGTGATCGTCGATCTGGGCAACAACGCTGAAGCGCTGCTGGCCCGCGAAGACATCATTTCTCGCGAAACCTTCCGTGTCGGCGTGCGACTGCGTGCGCTGCTCAAGGAAATCCGCACCGAGAACCGCGGCCCGCAGCTGATCCTGTCGCGTACCGCGCCGGAAATGCTGATCGAGCTGTTCCGCATCGAAGTGCCGGAAATTGCCGAAGGCCTGATCGAAGTCATGGCCGCGTCCCGTGATCCGGGTTCGCGCGCCAAGATCGCCGTTCGCTCCAAGGACAAACGCATCGACCCGCAGGGCGCTTGCATCGGTATGCGCGGTTCGCGCGTCCAGGCAGTGTCGGGCGAGTTGGGCGGCGAGCGTGTTGACATCGTGCTGTGGGACGATAACCCGGCCCAGTTCGTGATCAACGCCATGTCCCCGGCCGAGGTTGCGGCAATTATTGTCGACGAAGATGCCCATGCCATGGACATCGCCGTTGGCGCAGATAACCTGGCTCAGGCCATTGGTCGCGGTGGTCAGAACGTGCGTCTGGCCAGCCAGTTGACTGGCTGGACCCTGAACGTGATGACCGAATCGGACATCCAGGCCAAGCAGCAAGCGGAAACCGGCGACATCCTGCGCAACTTCATCGACGAGCTGGAAGTCGACGAAGAGCTGGCGCAGGTGCTGGTTGACGAAGGCTTCACCAGCCTGGAAGAGATTGCCTACGTACCGGTGGAGGAGATGCTCAACATCGACGGCTTCGACGAGGATATCGTCGACGAGCTTCGCGCTCGTGCCAAGGATCGTTTGTTGACCAAAGCCATCGCTACTGAGGAAAAGCTGGCAGACGCCCATCCGGCCGAAGACCTGCTCTCGCTTGAGGGTATGGACAAGGATTTGGCGATGGAACTGGCGGTGCGCGGCGTAATTACCCGCGAAGACCTGGCCGAGCAGTCTATTGACGACCTGCTCGACATCGACGGCATTGACGATGATCGTGCCGGCAAGTTGATCATGGCCGCCCGAGCCCACTGGTTCGAGTAATTAGGCGCGGCCTGAGGAGAGAAGTGCATGACGCAAGTCACGGTGAAACAACTGGCCGATGAGGTCAAAACACCGGTAGAGCGCCTGTTGCAGCAGATGCGTGAGGCAGGTCTGCCGCACACCGCCGCCGACGAAAATGTGACTGACAGTGAGAAGCAGTCCCTGCTGACTCACTTGAAAAGCAGCCACAAGGCGAAAGTGGAAGAACCACGCAAGATCACGCTGCAGCGTAAAACCACCAGCACCCTGCGGGTGGCTGGTAGCAAGAGCATCAGCGTAGAAGTTCGCAAGAAGAAAGTTTTCGTACAGCGCAGCCCGGAAGAAATCGAAGCCGAGCGCAAGCGTGAACTGGATGAGCGTCGCGCAGTAGAAAATGCTGCCCGTCAGAAGGCTGAAGAAGAAGCCAAGCAGCGCGCCGAAGAAGAAGCGCGTCGCCAGCCTGCTGCTGCGCAAGCCGCTGCCAGCGACGCCGTTGCGGCACCGGCTGCCGTGGCCGAACCTGTGCGTGAAAGCGCGCCGGTGGCTGCTGCTCCTGCGCCGTCTGCTGACGTTCGCAACAAGCAGAACGAACAGCGCCGTCCGGACAAACCGCGTGCCGACGACAACAATCGTCGCAGCGGCGGTGGTGATGGCGAGCGTAAAAACGCTCCGCATCGCGCATCGGTCAAGGAAAAAGCCCCGGCTCCACGCGTGGCACCACGCACTACCGACGAAGAAAGCGATGGCTTCCGTCGCGGCGGTCGCGGCAAGGCCAAGCTGAAGAAGCGCAACGCCCACGGTTTCCAGAGCCCTACCGGCCCTGTCGTGCGTGATGTGCAGATCGGCGAGACCATCACGGTTGGCGACCTCGCCAATCAGATGTCGGTCAAAGCGGCTGAAATCATCAAGTTCATGTTCAAACTGGGTACCCCAGCGACCATCAACCAGGTGCTTGATCAGGAAACTGCTCAACTGGTAGCCGAAGAACTGGGCCACAAAGTGACCCTGGTCAGCGACACCGCCCTGGAAGATTCCCTGGCCGAGTCCCTGAAGTTTGAAGGTGAGTCGTTCTCTCGTGCGCCAGTTGTGACCGTAATGGGCCACGTTGACCACGGTAAAACGTCCCTGCTCGACTACATCCGTCGTGCCAAGGTAGCTGCTGGCGAAGCCGGCGGTATTACCCAGCACATCGGTGCGTACCACGTTGAGACTGATCGCGGCATGGTCACCTTCCTCGACACCCCGGGTCACGCTGCGTTTACCGCAATGCGTGCCCGTGGTGCCAAGGCGACCGACATCGTGATCCTCGTGGTTGCGGCCGACGACGGCGTGATGCCGCAAACCATCGAAGCGGTCCAGCATGCTCAGGCAGCTGGCGTGCCTCTGGTGGTTGCAGTGAACAAGATCGACAAGCCGGGCGCCGATCTCGATCGCATCCGCAGCGAACTGTCGGTTCACGGCGTGACGTCCGAAGATTGGGGTGGCGACACTCCATTCGTTCCAGTGTCGGCAAAAATGGGTACTGGCGTAGACGAGCTGCTTGAAGCCGTTCTGCTGCAGGCCGAAGTTCTCGAACTGAAAGCGACTCCATCGGCTCCTGGCCGTGGTGTGGTGGTTGAATCGCGTCTCGACAAAGGTCGTGGCCCGGTAGCCACCGTGCTGGTTCAGGACGGTACCCTGCGTCAAGGCGACATGGTTCTGGTCGGTTCGAACTACGGCCGTGTGCGTGCCATGCTCGACGAGAACGGCAAGCCGATCAAGGAAGCCGGTCCTTCCATCCCTGTCGAGATCCTCGGCCTGGACGGTACCCCGGACGCTGGCGACGAGATGAGCGTGGTTGCCGACGAGAAGAAAGCCCGTGAAGTGGCTCTGTTCCGTCAAGGCAAGTTCCGCGAAGTCAAACTGGCTCGCGCTCACGCCGGCAAGCTGGAAAACATCTTCGAAAACATGGGTCAGGCCGAGAAGAAGACGCTCAACATCGTCCTCAAATCCGACGTCCGTGGTTCGCTGGAAGCGTTGAACGGTGCCTTGAATGGCCTGGGCAACGACGAAGTTCAAGTGCGCGTAGTGGGCGGCGGCGTCGGTGGTATCACCGAATCCGATGCCAACCTGGCACTGGCTTCCAACGCTGTACTGTTCGGCTTCAACGTGCGTGCCGATGCTGGCGCACGGAAGATCGTCGAGCAGGAAGGTCTGGACATGCGTTACTACAACGTGATCTACGACATCATCGAAGACGTCAAGAAAGCCCTGACCGGCATGCTCGGCAGCGATGTTCGCGAGAACATCCTGGGTGTGGCCGAAGTGCGTGACGTGTTCCGTTCGCCGAAGTTTGGCGCGATCGCCGGTTGCATGGTGATCGAAGGTGTTGTGCACCGTAACCGTCCGATCCGTGTACTGCGTGAAGACATCGTTATCTTCGAAGGCGAGCTGGAATCCCTGCGCCGCTTCAAGGATGACGCTTCCGAAGTACGTGCCGGCATGGAATGCGGTATCGGCGTGAAGAGCTACAACGACGTCAAAGTCGGCGACAAGATCGAAGTCTTCGAGAAGGTCCAGGTTGCTCGCAGCCTCTGACTCGCGCACTTCAAGGGCCACGATGCGCCGTAGCATGCCAATGCACGGCGCAGCGTCCGGACTCTAAACGCAACGCCCGGTCTGGCATTTGTCAGGCCGGGCGTTTGCCGCTTTCAGACCTTGCGGGTTTCACCGCTGGGCAGTAACAGGTAACAAATCATGGCAAAAGAATACAGCCGTACCCAACGTATCGGCGATCAGATGCAGCGCGAGCTGGCCCAACTGATCCGTCGTGAAGTCAAAGACCCGCGTGTGGGTCTGGTCACCATCACCGCAGTGGAAGTCTCCCGTGACGTCGGTCACGCGAAGATCTTCATCACCGTGATGGGCCAGGACAACGCCGAAGACATCGCGCAAAGCATCAAGGTGCTCAATGCCGCCGCAGGCTTCCTGCGCATGCAACTGGCCCGTGAAATGAAGCTGCGCAGCGTGCCGCAATTGCACTTCCACTACGACGAATCCGTCGTGCGTGGCGCGCACTTGTCGGCGCTGATCGAGCGCGCCGTGGCTGAAGACAATCAGCACGTGGCGGCGCCTGCACCTGAAGACACCAAGGAGTAACTCGGTGGCTCAGGTCAAACGTATCCGTCGTAATGTCAGTGGCATCATCCTGCTCGACAAGCCGCTGGGGTTCACCTCCAACGCCGCGTTGCAGAAGGTGCGCTGGCTGCTCAATGCCGAGAAGGCCGGTCATACCGGCAGCCTCGACCCGCTGGCCACCGGCGTGCTGCCGTTGTGCTTTGGCGAGGCGACCAAGTTCTCGCAGTACCTGCTCGATTCCGACAAGGGTTACGAGACCCTGGCGCAGCTGGGCAAGACCACCACCACGGCCGATGCCGAGGGTGAAGTTTTGCAGGAGCGCCCGGTGACCGTTGGTCGCGCCGATGTCGAAGCGGTTCTGCCGAATTTTCGCGGGCAAATCAGTCAGATACCGCCGATGTACTCAGCGCTCAAGCGTGATGGCCAGCCGTTGTACAAGCTGGCCCGTGCAGGCGAAGTAGTGGAGCGCGAACCGCGTTCTGTTACTATTGCGCGCTTGGAATTGCTGGCCTTCGAAGGCGATACTGCGCGTCTTGCGGTGGACTGCAGCAAGGGCACCTATATTCGCACCCTGGTGGAGGATATCGGTGAGCAACTCGGTTGTGGTGCGTACGTCGCAGAATTGCGCCGGACCCAGGCCGGGCCTTTCACCCTCGCGCAGACGGTGACCCTCGAAGAGCTGGAAGCGGTACATGCCGAAGGCGGCAACGAAGCGGTCGATCGCTTCCTGATGCCATCGGACAGCGGCCTGCAGGATTGGCCGTTGCTGCATTTCTCGGAAGCGAGCGCGTTCTATTGGCTCAACGGCCAGCCGGTACGTGCCCCGGATGCTCCGAAGTTCGGCATGGTACGGGTACAGGATCACAATGGTCGCTTCATCGGCATCGGTGAAGTGAGCGAAGACGGGCGCATCGCGCCACGTCGCTTGATTCGGTCGGAATGACCGGAACCGGCCTGTGTCACAGCAGGTCGGCGAGTGTGGCTGTCAACAGGCACGGTCACGACTCATTTATAGATACAGGGATTTGTCCCTGGCCTGTTGAAACTGTTTTTTTGAAACAGTTTCCTGATAAGGAAGGATTGCCTCATGGCTCTCGACGTTCAAGAAAAAGCTCAAATCGTTGCTGACTACCAGCAAGCTGTTGGTGACACTGGTTCGCCAGAAGTGCAGGTTGCACTGCTGACCGCCAACATCAACAAACTGCAAGGTCACTTCAAGGCCAACGGTAAAGATCACCACTCCCGTCGTGGTCTGATCCGCATGGTAAACCAGCGTCGCAAGCTGCTGGACTACCTGAAAGGCAAGGACGTGAGCCGGTACGCCGCTCTGATCGCTCGCCTGGGTCTGCGTCGCTAATCAGCGATTGCGCTATGAGGTTGGTTGTCTGCCAGACGTCAGCGGTTCGCCGCTGGCGCCTTGCAGGCTCCCAGCCTCAAGTTTTATCTGCACCATGGCTTTACCTGTAGCACCCGGACAATACATATCGGGCCGATTCCCGAGATTGCCCAAGAATTCGCAAGAAACCGTTTCCCCCAAGAGCCACAAAGAAGGTAGGACACCGTGAACCCGGTAATCAAAAAATTCCAGTTCGGTCAGTCGACCGTTACCCTCGAGACTGGCCGTATTGCCCGTCAGGCCTCCGGCGCAGTGCTGGTCACCGTTGACGACGACGTCAGCGTATTGGTGACCGTTGTCGGTGCCAAGCAAGCCGATCCGGGCAAGGGCTTTTTCCCTCTGTCCGTTCACTACCAGGAAAAGACTTACGCTGCCGGTAAGATCCCTGGCGGTTTCTTCAAGCGTGAAGGCCGTCCTTCCGAGAAAGAAACCCTGACTTCCCGACTGATCGACCGTCCGATCCGTCCGCTGTTTCCTGAAGGCTTCATGAACGAAGTGCAGGTTGTCTGCACCGTCGTTTCCACCAGCAAGAAGACCGATCCGGACATCGCTGCGATGATCGGTACCTCGGCTGCCCTGGCTATCTCGGGTATCCCGTTCGACGGCCCGATCG
Source organism: Pseudomonas retamae (assembly GCF_043496865.1). Lineage (NCBI taxonomy): Bacteria > Pseudomonadati > Pseudomonadota > Gammaproteobacteria > Pseudomonadales > Pseudomonadaceae > Pseudomonas > Pseudomonas retamae. Next base: position 236,547 of record NZ_JBIEIL010000009.1, on the reverse strand, counting down.
GCGCCGCGCGTGTAGCTTTCCACGAAAGCACCGGCTACCTGCTGAACCCGACTTACGAGCAGCAAGCCGCTTCGAGCCTGGACATGGTCGTTGCCGGTACTTCCGACGCCGTGCTGATGGTTGAATCGGAAGCCAAAGAGCTGACCGAAGACCAGATGCTGGGCGCGGTACTGTTTGCCCACGACGAGTTCCAGGTCGTGATCAACGCCGTTAAAGAATTGGCCGCTGAAGCTGCCAAGCCAACCTGGAACTGGGCACCACAACCAGAAGCCACCGAACTGCTGGGCGCTATCCGTGCCGAGTTCGGCGACGCGATCTCCCAGGCTTACACCATCACCATCAAGGCCGACCGTTACGCTCGCCTGGGCGAGCTGAAGGATCAGGTAGTTGCCAAGCTGTCCGGCGAAGAAGGCCAGCCTTCCGCTGCTGAAGTCAAAGCTGCTTTCGGCGAAATCGAATACCGCACCGTTCGCGAAAACATCGTCAACGGCAAGCCACGTATCGACGGCCGCGACACCCGCACCGTACGTCCGCTGAACATCGAAGTCGGCGTTCTGCCGAAGACTCACGGTTCGGCACTGTTTACCCGTGGCGAAACCCAGGCGCTGGTTGTTGCAACACTGGGCACCGCCCGTGACGCGCAACTGCTGGACACCCTGGAAGGCGAGAAAAAAGACCCGTTCATGCTGCACTACAACTTCCCGCCGTTCTCGGTAGGCGAGTGTGGTCGCATGGGTGGTGCCGGTCGTCGCGAAATCGGCCACGGCCGTCTGGCCCGTCGTTCGGTTTCGGCCATGCTGCCAGCCGCTGACGTGTTCCCGTACACCATCCGTGTGGTGTCGGAAATCACCGAATCCAACGGTTCGAGCTCGATGGCTTCCGTCTGCGGCGCTTCCCTGGCCCTGATGGACGCTGGTGTGCCGATGAAGGCACCGGTTGCCGGTATCGCCATGGGTCTGGTTAAAGAAGGCGAGAAGTTCGCCGTTCTGACCGACATCCTCGGTGACGAAGACCACCTCGGCGACATGGATTTCAAGGTAGCCGGTACCGCCAAAGGCGTGACCGCGCTGCAGATGGACATCAAGATCAAGGGCATCACCGAAGAGATCATGGAGATCGCTCTGGGCCAGGCCCTGGAAGCGCGCCTGAACATCCTCGGTCAGATGAACCAGATCATTGGTCAGTCGCGTACCGAACTGTCGGCCAACGCACCGACCATGATCGCGATGAAGATCGACACCGACAAGATCCGTGACGTCATCGGTAAAGGTGGCGCGACCATCCGTGCGATCTGCGAAGAAACCAAGGCTTCGATCGACATCGAAGACGACGGTTCGATCAAGATCTTCGGCGAAACCAAGGAAGCTGCAGAAGCTGCTCGTCAGCGCGTTCTGGGTATCACCGCCGAAGCCGAGATCGGCAAGATCTACGTCGGCAAGGTTGAGCGCATCGTCGACTTCGGCGCGTTCGTCAACATTCTGCCGGGCAAGGACGGTCTGGTGCACATCTCGATGCTGAGCGACGCTCGCGTAGAGAAAGTCACCGACATTCTGAAAGAAGGCCAGGAAGTGGAAGTGCTGGTACTGGACGTGGACAACCGCGGCCGTATCAAGCTGTCCATCAAAGACGTGGCAGCTGCCAAGGCTTCGGGCGTTTAATCACCCCCTGCCTGTAGCGCAATGAAAATGCCCCGCCGTGCAAACGGCGGGGCATTTTTTTGTCCGCGAAACACCCGGACATTCTGCGAAGTTGCCGGACCACAACAGCGGTGCTAGTTTTAGCCCACCGCCCGTGTAGCTCAGCCGGTAGAGCAGCGCACTCGTAACGCGAAGGTCGCAGGTTCGATTCCTGTCTCGGGCACCATCCCTCGCTTATTTCACCTTGCGGCTCAGATCCTCGACGGTACGTTTGAGCTGATCCATGTCCCGATCCTGGTCGTTGACCTTCTGCTTCAAATTCGAAATCTCGCTGCTGTTCGAGTTGGAGCTGGAGCCGCTGTTGCGCTTGAGTTCTTCAACCTGACGGCCAAGGGACTCAAGTACACGGTCCTGTTCCTTCACTTTGCTTTTCAGTTCGTCGATCTCCCTGCTGCTGGAGCTTGAGCTGGAACCACCGCTGCGTTTGAGCTCTTCGATCTGGCGCGATTGATCATTGAGCGTATCGCGCATCTTTTGCAGCTCATCGATGCTGATATCGCTTTTGATCACGACGGTCTTGCCATAATCGTTGTGGATCAGTGAAACCTTGTCGCCATAGGACGGACTGCTGGAACTCAGCTCAACGGCCATGGCGCTGGCCGGCAGGGCCAGGGCAGCAATCAAAGTGGTAGTGGAGACAACAGCGGAAATTTTCGAGAAGCTGCGCATCACTGGTTTTCCTTGTGAACAGCGTAAGTGAGTGCCGATGTGGCACATCGCTATGACTTGAAATCGGCATTTATGTTCCGCAAGTCAGCTTTTTGTGCGAGAGATGTAAAGAGCCGTGTAATTCGTCATGCAAACGTCCTATATTCGGTGCCTGCATGAGCATCGCTTAGCAGTTTTCAGATGATCCCGAATGGTTCCGAAGGCCGGCCAGTCCGCGTCAGAGAGATCCTTGATGATCCAGATCCATCCCTCCATTCCCAGATCAACGAGAACGCCATGACTGAATTAACTCAAGAGCAGCGTCACGAACAAGCGCTGGAAAAATATCTTCAGGACGTGCCCGATCTGAAGGAAGAGATCAAGGACTTGAGTCCCGATGATCAGAAAGACCAGATTCAGTGGGCCTTTGAAGACGAAGCCGAGGCGCAGGGTTTGCAGCCGTGGGAGTTGACGCTCAAGTACACCAGCTCGCCGGAGGAGTTCGAGGCCCAACGCCTAGTGCTACACAAAGAGGCGGCTGAAGTATTGGGTGTCGAATGGGATGAGTACTGCGAGATGAACAATCTCGTCGTATAACCGCAGCTACTAGCTACTAGCTACTAGCTACTAGCTTCAAGCTGCAGGCGGCAAGTCAAAGCAGATGCGCTTTGGCTTGCGGCTTGTAGCTTGAAACCTGCAGCTGCTGTTAAAGGCTGAGGCGCATCGACAGGTCCACCGCTTTCACATCCTTGGTCATTGCACCAATGGAGATGTAATCCACCCCGGTTTCGGCGATCGGCAGCAGCGTACTCTCGTTGATGCCGCCGCTGGCTTCCAGCTTGGCCTTGCCGCCGTTCAGGCGCACGGCTTCGCGCATGTCGTCCAGGCTCAGCTCATCGAGCATGATGATGTCGGCGCCAGCGTCCAGTGCTTCTTTCAATTCCTGCAGACTTTCCACTTCGATCTCGACCGGTTTGCCCGGGGCGATCTTGTGTGCAGCGGCGACGGCTTCGGTGATGCCACCGCTGGCAGCGATGTGGTTTTCCTTGATCAGAAAGGCGTCGTACAGACCGATGCGGTGGTTGTGGCAGCCGCCACAGGTCACGGCGTATTTCTGCGCCAGACGCAGGCCCGGCAAAGTCTTGCGCGTGTCGAGCAGCTTGACCTCGGTTTGCCCGACGAAATCGGCCAGGTACTGCGCGCGCGTCGCCACGCCGGAAAGCAACTGGAGAAAATTCAGCGCGCTGCGTTCACCGGTCAGCAGCGAACGCGCCGGGCCTTCCAGATGGAACAGCGGCTGATTGGGTTTGACCCGCTCGCCATCGATCACTTGCCAATGCACCGCAACGCGCGGATCAAGCTGACGGAACACCGCATCGACCCACGCCGTTCCGCAGATGACGGCATCGTCACGGGTGATGATGGTGGCTTTGGCCAGACGTTCGGCCGGAATCAGTTGCGCGGTGATGTCGCCGCTGCCGACGTCTTCAAGCAACGCACGGCGCACGTTGGCTTCGATTTCGGCGGTCAGATCGGCGAGACGTAGATTCGGCATAACGGGCTCCACAAACAAAGTGGCCCGATTATAGGGGCAGGGCGCGAGCCAACCCAAGGTGAGAACAGACGTGCCAGCCTGCAGCCGGTCGATTTTCTTTGAGCAAACCGGCGATAGCGTGGTCATTGAAGGGGCGTTGCTAGGGGAAACCCTGACGGCTATGGCGCGTGTGACACGTTATGAAAGATAATCCGCCTTGCATTTGACGTCATAGCATTGACGTGCTGATCGAGCCTGTGGGAGCGAGCCTGCTCGCTAATGCACTTTTTCCGTGACATTGATGCGGCTGACACACCGCTATCGCGAGCAGGCTCGCTCCCACAGGGGATCGAGGGTTGCTTGATCGAACGAATCACCGTTTCAGGAGGCTTGGATGCACAGCGACGGAAAAGTAGTGCCTTTGCACAAGGTTGCTATCGATCAGGCGAATCACTCGCCGCTCGCCCGCCTGCCGGTAATTCTGCTTCAGGTCCGCGACAAGGCCGCGCAGCAACTGCGCCACGGTTTGCAGGAACTGTTCGATAACGCCGATGACACCTTGTTCGAAATGGCCGACCGGGCGCGCAACGATGTCGAGCAGAACATCTTTTTCGAAGCGATGCGTGACCTGCGCCTCAAGCGCAAACACATCGAACGCGGCTTTCTCGAGCAGTTTTTCGAAGCCTTCGTCGGCCTGACCCAATACGACCCCACTCACAATGCTCTGCCGCGCACGCTGCTGTTCGACGAGGCGGCGCCGCGCACCGACGACATGGAGCGCAGCGTGGCCATTGAAACCATGGTCCGTCGCGTGCTCAAGCGTGACGGCTTTGCCCTCGATCAGTTGACGGCGCGGCTCAACGCGTTGCTCGGCAAGACCCTCGACGACCAGCACAACCCCCTCGGCCCGGCGCTGCTCTGCGAATTTTTCCTGCAGGCCGGACGTAATCTGGGCGTGGAGATCAAGGTCAAGCTGATACTGCTCAAGCTGTTCGAGCGCTATGTCCTGGCCGACACCGAGCAACTGTACGCCGAAGCCAATCAACTGCTGCTCGCCACCGGCGTGCTGCCGGAACTGAAACCCGCGCCGGCGCGGCGTGCGCTGGATCGTGCGACCGCCCATGTCGAGCGCGACGAGCATGAAGAGTCGCCGCCCGCCGATGACGATGTGCAGCAAGTCTTCGCTGCGTTGCAGCAGTTGCTCGTGCAGGTGCGTGGCACGGTCGCGCCAACTCTGGAGCCGAGTGCTGCGGCGCAACCGATCTCTACCCGCGACTTGCTGCGTCTGCTCTCGCATTTGCAGCACTACGTGCCGGCGCTGGCAACTCAGGATGATTTCGATCTGCGCAATCAGCTCGAACAATTGCTGACCCGGGTCAGTGTCAGGAGCGGTAAATCGCGGATCGTCGGCGATGCGGACGAAGACGTGATCAACCTCATCGCCATGGTTTTCGACTGCATTCTCGAAGACCGCAATGTGCCGGATTCGCTCAAGGCACTGATCGCCCGTTTGCAGATTCCGATGCTCAAGGTAGCGGTGCTCGACAAGAGTTTCTTCAGCCGCGGCACGCACCCGGCGCGGCGCCTGCTCAACGAAATCGCCGAAGCGGCGATGGGCTGGGGCGACTTCGACGGCGAGGCGCGCGACAGCCTTTATCTGCGCATCGAACAAGTGGTGCAACGCTTGCTCACCGATTTCGTCGATGACCCGGCGATTTTTTCCGAGCTGCTGGCTGACTTTCTCGCGTTCACCAGCGACGAACGCCGCCGCAGCGAACTGCTGGAACAGCGTTTGCGCGATGCCGAAGAAGGCCGGGCCCGAACCGAGCTGGCGCGGCGCCGGGTCGAACAGGTTTTGAATCAGGCGTTGCTGGGCAAAACCCTGCCGCCATCGGTGGTCACGTTTGTCGAGAACGCCTGGAGCAAAGTCCTGCTGCTGACCTGCCTGAAACATGGCGATCAGTCCGCCGAATGGCAGGCCGACGTGCAGACCATGGAACAACTGATCTGGAGCGTGCAGCGCCACGAAGACGCCGAATCCAGCCTGCGCCTGCTGGCGCTGGTGCCAGGGTTGCTCAAGTCGTTGCGTGATGGCTTGAACAGCTCAGCATTCGATCCGTTTGCCACCAGTGAGTTTTTCAGTGAGCTCGAAGCGCTGCACGTCAGCGTGCTGGAGCGTTCCGCCGAATCCGATCGGGCCGCGCCGATGATCGAAGTCTCACAAAAGATTGTGCTGCCCGCTGCCGACGAGGGCGACAGCACGTTGCCAACGGTGCGCCTGCCCCATGATGACCCCGGGCTGCGCCAGGTCGAGCAATTGCGCGTGGGCAGTTGGGTGGTATTTACCGAAGACGACGAGCACACGCTGCGCTGCAAACTCGCGGCAATCATCGACGCCACTGGCAAATATGTCTTCGTCGATCGCACCGGAATGAAAGTGCTTGAGCGTAGCAAGACCGCGCTGGCCCTGGAGTTGCGTCGCGGTGTTGCACGTGCGCTGGACAATACTTTGCTGTTTGACCGTGCGCTGGAGTCGGTGCTGGGCAATCTGCGTCGACTCAATCGCGGCAAGTGATCGCGCGCCGGTGGCCGATCACGGCATACTGGGCGCCAACACAGTCGGCGTTGAAGGAATCGGTATGCAGTTGGATCCCGCTAGCGGGTGGTGTCACGGGGTGCAGGTCTGTCCATCGCCCAACTTCAATGAACGCCCGAGCGGCGAAATCTCCTTGCTGGTCATCCACAACATCAGCCTGCCGCCAGCGCAGTTCGCTACCGGCAAGGTCCAGGAGTTTTTCCAGAATCGCCTGGATGTCACCGAACATCCCTATTTTGCAGGGATTGCCGATTTGCGCGTCTCGGCGCATTTTCTGATTGAACGTGACGGCACGGTCACCCAGTTTGTCTCCTGTCTGGAGCGGGCGTGGCATGCGGGCGTCTCGGTCTTCGATGGGCGGGAAACCTGCAACGATTTTTCCGTGGGCATCGAGCTCGAAGGCACTGATGACCAGCCGTTCACCGATGCGCAGTATCAAGCGTTGATTGCGTTGACCCGGCAGTTGCAAGCGGCATTTCCGGCGATCACCGACGCACGCATCTGCGGTCACAGTGATATTGCCCCAGGGCGCAAGACTGATCCTGGCCCGGGGTTCGACTGGGCGCGTTACCGCGCGGCCCTGGCACAAGAGGAAGGACAATGAGTTTTCTGGTGTTACTGCTGGCGCTGTGGATCGAGAAGTTTTCGGCCTTGCGCCATCGGGTTCAGCGCGATGGCGGATGGGTCCGCGAACTGCACAAGCTCGAAAGCAGCCCGCGCATGGCGGGCAAGCCGTGGCTGGTGCTGACGATTCTGGTGCTGCTGCCGGTGGCGCTGCTGGCGCTGTTACTGCTGGTGCTGGAGCCGGTGGCGTATGGCTTGCTGGCCTTGCCGGTGCATTTGCTGGTGGTGATTTACAGCCTGGGGCGTGGTGATCTGCTCGGCGGTCTCGGACCGTTTCGCGATGCCTGGCGCCGCGAGGATCTGCAAGCGGCGGCCCACGTCGCCAAACGCGATCTGAATATCTGCGCCGACAGCGGCGAACAGTTGCTCGAGCGCGTGCAGGCGCATTTGTTGTGGCAGGCCTACCAGAGTTTCTTCGCGGTGATTTTCTGGTACTTCGTTCTCGGGCCGGTGGCGGCACTCGCGTATCGCTTGCTGGCGCTGGCTCAGGAAAATGGGCAGAACCCTGCGCTGGTCGAGCGCGCCGCGCAACTGCGCCATGCGTTTGATTGGTTGCCGGTACGTCTGCTGGCGGCGAGTCTGGCGCTGGTCGGCAACTTCGTCGCGGTCAGTCGGGTGATGCTGCACGAATTGCTCAACTGGAACATCAGCGCGGCGCAGTTGATCAACCGGGTCGGCCTGGCGGCCGGAGAGATCCCGCCACCGGCGGTCGGACCAGAAGGCATCAACACCCTCGACTGCCTGTGGGAACTGCTGCTGCGCGCAGCCGTGCTGTGGTATGCCGGATTCGCTTTGTGGACCGTGCTGGTGCACTGATCCCGACGTGCCGAGGGCGCAACGCCCTCGGCAGCGCTGCCGTTAACCTTAAGTTACAAAAACTCCCTTCGATTTGAGCTATACAGAGATAGCGCCCGATAGTGGCTATCTGCTGTCGCTGCGCGCCTGCCAATAAAAACAAGAAAAACCAAGGGAGACTTCCAGTGAAGAGCTTGCTCTATCCCGCCGTCTCGCTGATGAACCGCTTGAGCTTCGGCATGAAGTTCAGCCTGATCAGCGTGCTGTTCCTGGTGCCGATGCTGGTGACCAATTTCTATCTGGTACGCGATTCCTATCGCGAATTCCAGGGCACCCGGGTCGAGCTGCAAAGCCTCGACCTGCTGGGCAATAGCCTGGCCCTGCGCCGCGATCTGGAAACCCTGAACAACCTGGTGCAGATCAATGTCACCCTCGGCCAGTCCGGCAAAGCCGGGAATGTCGAAGCGCAGATCACCACGCTCGAACAAACCGTGCTGACGCGTCTGCAAGGGCTGGCGGCGATGACCGACGACCCCGAGCAGATCAAGCTCTTCGATGGCAAACGCGATGAAATGATTGCCGCGTTCAAGGCCCAGCAGGCGGAAAACTCGCTGCAAAGCAAAAGCGCGCTGATCGGCAAACTGCTCACTAGCGCGCAAATCTTCAGCCAGATCATCAGCAGCCAGGCCGGGTTGAGCCGCGACAACCAGAGCGACATTCGTCAACTCAGCGAACTGGTGACGCTCGTCACGCCCAGCGTCACGCAAACCCTCGGCGAAGGCCGGGCGATGGGTGCCTACTCGCTGGGCCAAGGGTTTCTCAACAGCGCGTCGAGCACCCGCTTCGATGAACTGCTGGTGCAGATCGAAAAGCTCCAGGCCGAATATGCCTTGAAACTACAGGACGCCCTCGCGTCCAGCAGCGCTGCGCATGAGTCCCTCAACGCCCCGGCCGAAAGCAGCAAGGCGTCGTTGAAACAGGCCAGCGAACTGTTCGAAGAGCAGGTGGTGATGGCCGATACTCTCGATGCACCGTGGCAGGCGTTTTACGACCAGGTCACCGGGCTGATCGACAAGACCTACCAGCTCAATGACGCCACGCTGAAATTTCTCGACCGGCAATTACAGCAACGCCTGAGCGAAAACCGCACGCACATGGTCCTGCAAGCCGTGGCGCTGTCGCTGGTGTTTGTGCTGATTTTCTATCTCTACGGCGGCTTCTACGCCTCGACTCGCACCACGCTCAAACGCCTCGGCGCGATGATGGACAACGTCGCGGCCGGCGACATGACCGTCAACTTCAAGGCCAGCAGCCGCGACGAACTTGGCGAATTGGGCGAGGTGTTCAACGGCACCGTGAAGAAGATTCACGACTTGATCGAGCGGGTCGGTCAGACCGTCGCTGAAGTCGAACGTCAGGCCGGGCAAGTGGAAAACGTCTCGGCGCAAAGCAATCAGGCGGTTGCCGGGCAACGCACGCAGATCGAGCAAGTGGCGACGGCGATGAACCAGATGTCGGCCACCTCGCTGGAGGTCGCGCGCAGTGCCGCCGCCGCTGTAAGCAGCGCCCACAGCGTCAATGAAGAGACCGTCAGCGGCCGCGGTCTGGTCGAGTCGCAGCAGGGCAGCATTGCCGCGCTGGCCAGCGAAATCGACCAGTCGGTAATGGTCATCAATCAGTTGGCCAGCGACAGCCAGTCGATCAGCCGCGTACTCGAAGTGATCAAGAGCATCGCCGAACAAACCAACCTGCTGGCGCTCAACGCGGCGATCGAAGCCGCGCGTGCCGGCGAGCAGGGACGCGGTTTTGCCGTGGTCGCCGACGAAGTGCGCACGCTGGCCAAGCGCACCCAGCAATCGACCGAAGAAATCGAACAGATGATCGCCAAGCTGCACGGCGGCGTCGGCGCGGCGGTGAAAGCCATGGGCATCAGCCATCAGATGGCCAACGGCACCGTCGACCAGTCGGCCAAGGTGCAGCAGGCGCTGGAAAATATTCTCGGCGCGGTGGGCATGATCGTCGATCAGAACCAGCAGATCGCCGCTGCGGTTGAACAGCAGACCGCCGTGGCCCACGACATCGACCAGAACATCGTCGAAATCAACCGCGCCGGCGAGCGCACGGCGCAGGGCGCGCACCAGACCGAAGATGCCAGCCGCGCGCTGTCGGCGCAGGTGGTGGAGCTTAAACAGCTGATCAGCGCGTTTCGTGTCTGAAAGGCCGGCATCGGATCAAAAATGTGGGAGCGAGCCTGCTCGCGAAGGCGGCGGGTCGGGCACTGTCGATGTCACTGACAGATTGCTTTCGCGAGCAGGCTCGCTCCCACAGGGGACTGCGGTGTTACCAGTCGAACACTTCGCAGCAGTTGGCGGTGCTGGCGGCAGCCAGTTGTTCAGGTGCGACGTGCATCAATTCAGCCAGCGCCGCACAAATCGCCGGCAAGTGCGCCGGGCTGTTGCGCTGGCCGGGATACATCGCGGGTGCCATGTCCGGTGAGTCGGTTTCCAGCACCACCGACTCCAGCGGCAACTGCGGCAGCACGCGGTGCATGCGCAATGCCTGCGGCCAGGTCGGCGCGCCGCCAAGGCCGAGTTTGAAACCGAGCTTGAGGTACTCGCGCGCTTCTTCGCGGCTGCCGGCGAAGGCGTGGATGATCCCGGCGCGTTTGAGCTTGAAACGTTTGAGTGTTGCGATCACCGCCGCGTGGCTGCGGCGCACATGGATCAGCGCTGGCAGTTGGAAGTCTGCGGCCAATTGCAGTTGCGCCTCGAACAGCGTCTGCTGCCGCTCGCGGTCGAGGGTTTCGATGAAGTAGTCCAGACCGATTTCGCCCACCGCGCACAGCTGCCGATGACCGTGCAGGCGCGTCAGCCAGTCGCCCAGTGTCTGCAGGTCTGCGGGCTGGTGCTGATCGAGAAACACCGGGTGCAGACCAAACGCCGCGTATAGATCCGCATCGCTCTGCACCAGATCCCACACCCGTTGCCAGTTACCGCTATGCACGCCGAGCACCACCATTCGCCGCACACCGAGGGCGCGGCTTTCGGCCAGCAACGCCGAGCGATCGGCGTCGAAGTCGGGGAAATCCAGGTGGGTGTGGCTGTCGATCAGCTCCACGGTTCAGTCCCGGTGAATACGCTGCTTGAACGTACGCGCGATGGCTTGCACGCCGGGGGCGTACTCCGATTGTTCGACGGCGGCGAGCGCCAGTTCCAGCGCCTTGTCGGCAATCAACTGGTGCTGCTGGGCCATGGCATTGACCGGCAGCGGCAGGAAGTCCAGCAGCTGCGTGTCGCCGAAGGTGCCGAGACGCAGCGGCCGCGATTTCAGCGGGAAGTCGTGCAGCGCATCGAATACACCCTGCAGCAAAACGTAGGACGTGGTGATCAGCGCGTCGGGCAAATGCCCCAGACGCTGCAGGAGTTCTTCCATCAGTTGCTGGCCGCATTCACGGCTGAAGGCCTCGGCGTGCTCGACCAGCACTTCGCCTTGGAAGTCGCTCAGTGCCTGCCGGAAACCGGCGGCACGCTCCTGGCTGATGCTCAGTTCCGGGCGCGCGCCGAGCAGCACGATCTGCTTCGGCTGCGGGTCGAGCAGGCTCTGGGTCAGGTGCAGGCTGGCTTCGCGGTCGTCACTGATCACCGAGCAGAAATGCTCCGGCTCCATGACCCGGTCGATGGCGATGATCGGCAGCCCTTTGGCCTGCAACTGCCGATAGCTGTCATCGCTGGCCGGCAGGCAACTGGCGACGATCAGCGCGTCGCAGCGCCGCGCGCGGAACAGTTGCAGCAACTGCCGTTCGCTCTCAGGTGCATCGTCGGAGCTGGCGATCAGCAATTGATAACCGCGAGCCCGCGCGCCTTGCTCCAGCAGCTTGGCGATTCGCGCGTAACTGGGGTTTTCCAGATCCGGCAGAATAAAACCCAGCGTGCGCGTATGCCGGCTGCGCAGGCCGGCCGCTTGCGGGTTTGGGGTAAAGCCGTGCAAGTCCACCACCGCGCGCACGCGCTCGACGGTCGCTGTGCTGATGCGTTGCTGTTCGGCCTTGCCGTTGATGACGTAGCTGGCGGTGGTCACGGACACGCCGGCCAACCGCGCGATATCACTGAGTTTCAACCCGGGATTTCCTTGTTTTTTCGAGCTTGCCTCGACATTTTCGCCAATCCTACCCGATTCGGGCAGACGACTTATGGCCTACCCACTTCCGACAAGTTGGACTTCAACGATGAGACATTATCGAGTAACGTGCCGATCAATCTAGATTAAACGTTTCAGCAAGCGTATTTTCTACGTTTTAGACGCCTTTGCGCGGTTCTGCCGTAAAACCGCCAAAACGGCCGCTCAAAAAGCGCGGTCGAGCGCCTAAGCTGTGACCATCAAAACAATACCTGGCCTGTATCGGGCCAAAAAGGAGATTGCATGCTCGAGCTCACTATAGAGCAGATATCCATGGGCCAAGTGGCCGTGGATAAACCCGCCGCCCTGCAACTTTTGGCCGATCATCTGGTTGCCGATGGCCTGGTCGCCGATGGCTATCTCGCCGGCTTGCAGGCCCGGGAAGCCCAGGGCTCGACCTTTCTCGGTCAAGGTATTGCCATCCCCCACGGCACCCCGGAAACCCGCGATCAGGTGTTCGCCACTGGCGTGCGCCTGATGCAGTTTCCCGAGGGCGTCGATTGGGGCGATGGGCAGATCGTCTATCTGGCGATCGGCATCGCGGCCAAATCCGACGAACACCTGCGCCTGTTGCAACTGCTCACCCGCGCTCTCGGCGAAACCGATCTGGGCCAGGCCCTGCGCCGCGCCAGTTCGCCGCAAGCGCTGCTGAAGTTGCTGCAAGGCGCGCCGCAGGAACTGGCGCTGGATGCGCAGATGATCGGCCTCGGCGTTTCTGCCGACGATTTCGAAGAACTGGTCTGGCGTGGCGCGCGTCTGCTGCGTCAGGCAGATTGCGTCAGCAATGGTTTTGCCGGCGTGTTGCAGCAGGTCGAAGCGCTGCCGCTCGGCGATGGCCTGTGGTGGCTGCACAGCGAACAGACCGTGAAGCGCCCGGGCCTGGCGTTCGTCACCCCGGACAAACCGATGCGCTACCTCGGCCAGCCGCTCAGCGGCCTGTTCTGTCTGGCCAGCCTCGGCGAAGCGCATCAGGCGTTGCTTGAGCGCTTGTGTGCGTTGCTGATCGAAGGTCGCGGTCATGAATTGGGCCGTGCCACCAGCAGCCGCAAAGTCCTCGAAGTGCTCGGCGGTGAGTTGCCTGCCGACTGGCCGAGCGCGCGCATTGCGCTGGCCAACGCCCACGGTCTGCATGCGCGGCCGGCAAAAATCCTCGCGCAACTGGCGAAGAGTTTTGACGGCGAGATTCGCGTGCGCATCGTCGACAGCCAGGACAGCGCCGTGTCGGTGAAGAGCTTGAGCAAACTGCTCAGCCTCGGCGCCCGGCGTGGTCAGGTGCTGGAGCTGATCGCCGAGCCGAGCATCGCTGCCGATGCCCTGCCGGCGCTGCTCGCTGCTATCGAAGAAGGCCTCGGCGAAGAAGTAGAGCCGCTGCCCGCCGTCAGTCAGCCGCGTGAAGTGATGGCCGACATCGCCGAGGTGCTGGTCGCCCCGGCCTCAGGCAGCCTGCTGCAAGCGATCCCGGCAGCACCGGGCATTGCCATCGGCCCGGCGCATGTTCAGGTTCAGCAGCACATTGATTACCCGTTGCGCGGCGAGTCCGCCGCGATCGAGCGTGAGCGCCTGACGCAAGCGCTGAGCGACGTGCGCACAGACATTCAGGGTCTGATCGAACGCAGCAAGGCCAAAGCCATTCGCGAGATTTTCATCACCCACCAGGAAATGCTCGACGACCCGGATCTCACCGACGAAGTCGACACCCGCCTCAAGCAAGGCGAGAGCGCCGAAGCGGCGTGGATGGCGGTGATCGAAGCCGCGGCGAAACAGCAGGAAGCGTTGCAGGACGCCTTGCTCGCCGAGCGTGCGGCGGATCTGCGTGACATCGGTCGCCGTGTGCTGGCGCAGTTGTGTGGCGTGCAGACCGCGAGCGAGCCTGAGCAGCCGTACATTCTGGTGATGGACGAAGTCGGCCCGTCCGACGTCGCACGTCTGGACCCGGTGCGCGTCGCCGGGATTCTCACCGCTCGCGGCGGCGCCACCGCACACAGCGCAATCGTTGCCCGCGCCCTCGGCATTCCGGCATTGGTTGGCGCAGGTGCCGCGGTGTTGCTGCTGGAGCCGGGCACGCCGTTACTGCTCGACGGTCAGCGCGGGCGCCTGCATGTCGACGCCGATGCTGCGACCCTCAAACGTGCCGCTGAAGAACGCGACACCCGCGAGCAACGCCTGAAGATCGCTGCCGAACAACGCCATCAACCGGCACACACCACCGACGGTCACGCCGTTGAAGTGTTCGCCAACATTGGCGAAAGCGCCGGTGTGACCAGCGCGGTGGAGCAGGGCGCCGAAGGCATTGGCCTGTTGCGCACCGAACTGATTTTCATGGCCCACCCGCAAGCGCCGGACGAGGCCACGCAAGAAGCCGAATACCGCCGCGTCCTCGACGGCCTCGCCGGGCGCCCGCTGGTGGTGCGCACGCTGGATGTCGGCGGCGACAAACCGCTGCCATATTGGCCGATCGCCAAAGAGGAGAATCCGTTCCTCGGCGTGCGCGGCATTCGCCTGACCTTGCAGCGTCCGCAGATCATGGAAGCGCAACTGCGCGCTTTGCTGCGCTCGGCCGACAACCGGCCGCTGCGGATCATGTTCCCGATGGTCGGCAGCGTCGAAGAATGGCGCCAGGCCCGCGACATGACCGAACGCCTGCGTAAGGAAATCCCGGTTGCAGATCTGCAACTGGGGATCATGATCGAAGTGCCGTCCGCCGCGTTGCTCGCGCCGGTGCTGGCCAAGGAAGTCGACTTCTTCAGCGTCGGCACCAACGACCTCACGCAATACACCTTGGCCATCGACCGTGGTCACCCGACCCTGTCGGCGCAGGCGGACGGCTTGCACCCGGCGGTGCTGCAACTGATCGACATTACCGTGCGCGCAGCCCATGCCCATGGCAAATGGGTCGGCGTCTGCGGCGAACTGGCGGCCGATCCGCTGGCGGTGCCGGTGCTGGTCGGCCTCGGTGTCGACGAACTGAGCGTGTCCGGCCGCAGCATTGCCGAAGTCAAGGCGCGCATCCGCGAACTCAGCCTGACCCAGGCGCAAACCCTTGCTCAACAGGCCTTGGCCGTGGGCAGCGCCAACGAAGTGCGTACATTAGTGGAGGCCCTGTAATGGCCAGGATTCTTACCCTGACCCTCAACCCGGCGCTCGACCTCACCGTCGAGTTGCCGCAGCTGGAGGCCGGTCAGGTCAATCGCAGCGACGAAATGCACACCCACGCCGCCGGCAAAGGCGTGAACGTCGCACAGGTGCTCGCTGATCTGGGCCATCAATTGACGGTCAGCGGTTTTCTCGGCGAGGACAACCTGCAAGCGTTCGAAACCCTGTTCGCCAAACGCGGCTTTGTCGACGCGTTCATCCGCGTGCCGGGCGAGACGCGCAGCAACATCAAGGTCGCCGAACAGGATGGCCGCATCACTGACATCAACGGTCCCGGGCCGGTGGTCGATGCAGCGGCGCAGCAAGCGTTGCTCGACCGTCTGCTGCAAATCGCACCGGGGCATGACGCGGTGGTGGTCGCCGGCAGTTTGCCGCGCGGAGTCACGGCGCAGTGGCTGCGTGAGCTGATCGAAAAGCTCAATGCGCTCGGCCTGAAAGTCGCCCTCGACTCCAGCGGCGAAGCCTTGCGCGCGGCGCTGCAAGCCGGGCCTTGGCTGATCAAGCCGAACACCGAAGAACTGGCCCATGCGCTCGGCTGTGAAGTGGTTTCCCCGCTCGCCGAAGCGCAAGCCGCGGCACAGTTGCATGCGCAAGGTATCGAGCATGTGGTGATCTCCCACGGCGCGGACGGCGTGAACTGGTTCAGCGTTGGCTCGGCGCTGCACGCGACGCCGCCGAGGGTCAGCGTTGCCAGCACGGTCGGTGCCGGTGATTCGTTGCTGGCCGGCATGCTGCACGGTTTGCTCAGCGCCGATACGCCCGAACAAACCCTGCGCACGGCCACGGCGATTGCCGCGATGGCGGTGACCCAGATCGGTTTCGGCATCAACGACGCCGCGCAGCTGGCGCAGCTCGAACAGGGCGTGCGCGTGCGCCCCCTGACAGAACAATAAGAGGGTTTGTGATGAAGTTAGCCATTGTTACGGCTTGCCCGAACGGCATGGTCACCAGTGTGCTGTGCGCACGATTGCTCGATGCCGCAGCGCAACGTCAGGGCTGGAGCACCAGCGTCGAAGTGGTCGATCCGGCGCACCCGGAGCGCGAGTTGTCGGCGGCGACCATCGCAGCGGCGGAGTGGGTCTTGCTGGTCACTACCGGCCCGGTCGACATGAACCGTTTCGTCGGTAAGCGGGTGTTCCAGATCGCCCCGGCGCAGGCGTTGCAGGATGTCGAAGCGGTGCTGCGCCGTGGTGCCGAAGAGGCTGAGGTCTACGTTGCCAGCGAAGCAGAGCCGGCGGCAGAAACGTCGCGTGCACCGCGCATTGTGGCGATCACCGCGTGCCCGACCGGCGTCGCCCACACCTTCATGGCGGCCGAAGCGTTGCAGCAGACCGCCAAGCGCCTGGGCTACGAATTGCAGGTCGAAACCCAGGGCTCGGTGGGCGCGAAAACCCCGCTGAGCCCAGCGGCGATTGCCGATGCCGATGTGGTGCTGCTGGCGGCGGACATCGAAGTCGCCACCGAGCGTTTCGCTGGCAAGAAGATCTATCGCTGCGGCACCGGCATCGCCTTGAAGCAGTCCGAAGCCACTCTGAAAAAAGCCTTGACCGAAGGGGTCGTCGAAAGCGCGGCGGGCGAGGGCAACGTCCCGGCCAAGTCGGAGAAAACCGGCGTCTATAAACACTTGCTGACCGGTGTCTCGTACATGCTGCCGATGGTCGTGGCCGGCGGTTTGCTGATCGCGTTGTCGTTTGTCTTCGGCATTACCGCGTTCAAGGAAGAAGGCACGCTGGCGGCGGCGCTGATGCAAATCGGCGGCGAGACCGCGTTCAAATTGATGGTGCCGCTGCTGGCCGGCTACATCGCCTACTCGATCGCCGACCGCCCGGGCTTGGCGCCGGGGATGATCGGTGGTTTGCTGGCGGGCACGTTGGGCGCCGGGTTTATCGGCGGGATCATTGCCGGTTTCATTGCCGGTTATGCGGCGAAAGCGATCAGCCGTTATGTCGCGCTGCCGCAGAGTCTGGAGGCGCTGAAACCGATCCTGATCATTCCGTTGTTCGCCAGCCTGATCACCGGCCTGGTAATGATTTACGTGGTCGGCAAACCGGTCGCCGGCATGCTCGCGGCACTGACGCAGTTCCTCGACAGCATGGGCACCACCAACGCGATTCTGCTCGGTGTGCTGCTCGGCGCAATGATGTGCGTCGACCTCGGCGGGCCGATCAACAAAGCCGCGTATGCGTTTTCGGTGGGGCTGCTGGCCTCGCAGAGTTACGCCCCGATGGCCGCGACCATGGCCGCCGGCATGGTGCCGCCGATCGGTCTGGGCATCGCCACCTTCATTGCCCGGCGCAAGTTCGCGCAGAGCGAACGCGAGGCGGGCAAAGCGGCCTTCGTGCTGGGCCTGTGCTTTATCTCCGAAGGGGCGATTCCGTTTGCCGCGAAAGACCCGTTGCGGGTGATTCCGGCGGCCATCGCCGGCGGTGCTCTGACCGGCGCGCTGTCGATGTATTTCGGCTGCAAGTTGATGGCGCCGCACGGTGGCTTGTTCGTGCTGGCGATCCCGAATGCGATCAATCATGCGCTGCTGTATCTGCTGGCGATTGTCGCCGGGAGTCTGGTGACGGCGGTGGTGTATGCGTTACTCAAGCGGCCTGAGGTGGTTGAGCTGGCGCTGGAGCCGGCCAAGGCTTAGCTGACACGAAAAACCTGTGGGAGCGAGCCTGCTCGCGAAAGCGGAGTGTCAGATGACGAGGTTGTAGCTGACAGGACGCCTTCGCGAGCAGGCTCGCTCCCACCGGGACCTGTGTTGTCATGGCGGGTTCATGAACCCATGCTTAAGTTTTCCCTTTTGCAGGGAGAACACCGTGAGCGATTTCAATCTCGGCCGGCGTCGTGTCATGCAAGCGGTCGGCGCCGGGCTGTTGCTGCCGGGGCTCGCGCCGGCGGTGATTGCTTCGGTCAAGGATCGTCCGCAACTCACCGATGGCGTGCAATCGGGCGACCTGCTCGGTGACCGCGCGATGATCTGGAGCCGCAGCGACCGTCCGGCACGCATGGTGGTCGAGTGGGACACCCGCAGCCTGTTCGGCAATCCGCGCAAATTCGTCTCGCCACTGGCCGATGCCCGCAGCGATTTCACCGCCCGTGTCGAGCTGACCGGGCTGCCCGCCGATCAGGCGATTTTCTATCGCGTGTACTTCGAGGATGCCCAGACTGGCGTTGCCAGCGAACCATGGTTCGGCCACCTGCGCAGCGTCCCCACGGCCAAACGCGATATCCGTTTTGTCTGGAGCGGCGACACCGTCGGCCAGGGTTTCGGCATCAACCCGGACATTGGCGGCATGCGCATCTACGAAGCCATGCGCCTGCGCCTGCCGGACTTCTTTATCCACAGCGGCGACACCATCTACGCCGACGGCCCGGTGCCGGCGCAACTGACCACCGAAAACGGCCGCATCTGGCGCAACCTCACCACTGAAGCCAAGAGCAAAGTCGCGCAGACCCTCGACGACTATCGCGGCAACTACCGCTACAACCTGATGGACGAAAACATCCGCCGCTTCAATGCCGAAGTGCCGCAGATCTGGCAGTGGGACGACCACGAAGTGGTCAACAACTGGTCGCCAGGCAAACAACTCGATGAGCGCTATCAGGAAAAAAATATCCACACCCTGGTCGGGCGCGCGCGGCAGGCGTGGCTGGAATATGCGCCGATGCGCTTGCAGGCCGCCGATGGCGGCGGGCGGATTTATCGCAAGCTGAGCTATGGGCCGATGCTCGACGTGTTTGTGCTGGATATGCGCAGTTACCGCGAGGCCAACGACGACAACCTCGGCGCGGCGAAACCGTTCCTCGGACGTGAGCAACTCGACTGGCTCAAGCGCGAACTGAAGAATTCGAAGGCGCAGTGGAAAGTCATCGCTGCCGACATGCCCATCGGGCTCGGTGTGCCGGACGGCGAGGTCAGCCCGGGTGTTGCGCGCTGGGAAGCCGTGGCCAACGGCGACCCTGGCCCGGCGCAAGGGCGAGAGCTGGAGATCGCCGAGCTACTCGGCTTCCTGCGCGCACAGCAGGTGCGCAATTTCCTGTTTTTAACGGCGGATGTGCATTACTGCGCCGCGCATCACTATCACCCGGACCGGGCGGCGTTTCAGGATTTCGAACCGTTCTGGGAATTTGTCGCGGGGCCGTTGAATGCCGGGAGTTTTGGGCCCAATCCGCTGGATAAAACATTTGGACCGCAAGTGGTCTTCGAGAAAGCCCCTGCCGCGCAGAACACCTCGCCGTTTGCCGGGTTTCAGTTTTTTGGCGAGGTGAATATTGAAGGGCAGAGCGGCGAGATGAGTGTGGTGTTGCGGGATCTGGATGGGGTGGCGGTGTTTGAGCAGAAGTTGCAGCCGGTGTGAATTCACCGACACTGCAATTCCCCTGTGGGAGCGAGCCTGCTCGCGAAAGCGGTGGGTCAGTTGATAAATGTACTGACTGACACGACGCCTTCGCGAGCAGGCTCGCTCCCACAGGGATATGAGTTGGATCAGTAAACATCCCGGCGGTAGCGGCCCTGTTCGATCAGGCGTTCGACTTCGGCGCTGCCGAGGATATCGGTGAGCACCTGATCCACGCCTGAGGCCATCCCCTGAAGGCTGCCGCAGACATAAATCACCGCACCCTCCGCCAACCATTTCTTCAATTCTTCAGCCGACTCACGCAAGCGATCCTGCACATAAACCTTCTCGGCCTGATCGCGGGAAAACGCCAGGTCCAGGCGCGCCAGATCACCGTTGATCAGCCACTCTTCCAGCTCGGCGCGGCAGAGGAAATCGTGCTCACGATTGCGCTCACCAAACAGCAGCCACTGGCGTTGTTGGCCGTCGGCAATCCGTGCCTTGAGCAAACTGCGCAAGCCGGCCAGACCGGTGCCGTTGCCCAGCAGGATCATCGGCACGGGCTCGTTGGGCAAATGGAAACCGCTGTTGCGGCGCACGCGCAGGCTGATGCTGCCGCCCACTGGCGCGTGTTCGGTCAGCCAGCCGGAACCGATGCCGAGCGTGCCGTCGGCGTGCTGTTCCTGACGCACGATGAGTTCCAGCACGCCGTCGGCGGCAATCGAGGCGATCGAGTATTCGCGCATGGCCAGCGGCACCATGGCGTCGACCAGCGATTGCGCATGCAGGCCGACCAGATGCGCGCGGTGTTCCGGCAATTGGCGCGAGGCCAGTGCCACTTCCAGCGGCTCGCTGAGGCCGTTGATTTTCACCGTGGTTTCGCCACGAATGCCGAGGCCGTCGAGGAAATGTTCAATCGCCCACGGGCAGTTGCGCGGCAGCACTTCGACCAGATCGCCGGCCAGCCAACTGCTGGTATCGGGGGCTTTGAGACCGAGCAGATAGACCGGCGCGCCGCTGCTGTCGGGGTTCATCAGTTCACGCCGCAGCAGCGTCCAGTTGGCGTAGCTCGGCGCCTGCCAGGTTTCGGTGGGCGCCTGCCCGGTGAGCTGGCCGAGTTGGGTTTGCCAGTGACGCAGGGCGTAGGGGTCGCCGCTGTCGACTTCTACCGGCGCGAACAAGGTCTTGCCGCCGTGCTCGCTCAGCCATTGGTGCAGGCGTTTGGCGAAGCCGCAGAAGTGTGCGTACTGGCGGTCGCCGAGGCCCAGCACCGCGTAGTTCAGGCTGTCGAGGGTCGCCGCCTGGCTCAGCACTTTGCGCTCGAAACCGCGTGCGTTGTCCGGGGCTTCGCCGTCGCCGAAGGTACTGACGACGAACAGCGCATTGCTCGACGCGCGGAGATCCTGCTCGCTGACGTTGGCCAGCGGCTGCACGTTGACCGGCAGTCCGGCAGCTTGCAATTGGCCGGCGGTCTGCCAGGCCAGTTGCTCGGCGAAACCGCTCTGGCTGGCGAAGCCGACCAGCCACGCCGAGGCATCGCCGGCCGGTTGTTCTAGCCCTTTGCGCGCGTCCTTGATCTGCTTTTTCTTGCGTCGGCGGTCGAGGTACAGCAGCCATCCCGTGATAAAGAACAGCGGCATGCACACCGCCGCAACGGTCACGATGATGCGCCCGACGAGGCCGAAATAGCTGCCGACATGCAGCGCATAAATGCTGGTCAGCAGTTGCGCCTTGAAGCTTTTATCGGCGTAGCGGTCGACGCGTTTGACCAGGCCGGTGGCCGGGTCGAGGGTGATCTGGTTCAGCGCACGGTCATGCGGCGAGCTGTCGAGCAGGTAGAACACCGTCGCCGGTTGGCCGGCCACGGGCGGCATGCGTATGTTGTAGGCGGACAAGCCCGGGCCGGCGGCGCTGTAAATGCTGCTCCACATCGCTGCGTAGTCGGCGGTCGGTGCCGGGCCTTCGGGTGCCGGGCCACGGCCACCGCGCACACGCTCGTTTTGCGGCGCATCGGACAGCAGGCGGGTCAGGCCTTTGTTGTACCACTCGTAGGACCACGACAACCCGGTCAGCGCCAGCAGCAGGTACACCAACAAACACCAGGTGCCCGCCACCGAGTGCAGATCCCAGTTGAACGCTCGACCCTTTTTCTTCCAGTCCAGGGTCAGCCACACGCGCCAGCTGTTCCACTGCCGTGGCCAGCGCAGGTACAAACCGGACAGGCAGAAAAACAGCAGCATCAAGGTGCAGGCGCCGGTGATGTTGCGCCCGGTATCGCCCATCGCGAGGAAACGGTGCAGTTGCAGCATCAGGCCGAAGAAATCCTGGCCGACGGCATCACCCTTGAACTCGGCGGTGTAGGGGTCGAAGTAGCGCATCTCGCCGCGACGTTCGCCTTTGGGCGGCGTGAAGTACACCCGCGCCGCGTTGCCACTGTCGGTTTCGACCCAGAGCATGGCGACTTTCTTGCCGGACGCGCCTTCGATGCGCTCCACCAGTTCGACCGGCGGCAGCACCCCGGCGACCTGTTTTTCCACTTGCAGGACGGACGGATTCAGCGCCCGCAGGATCTCGTCCTGAAACGAATAGGCCGCCCCGGTGATGCCCATCAGGGCCAGCACCAGCCCCGCGGTGATGCCAAAAAACCAGTGCAACTGGAACAGGGTTTTCTTCAACACGTCACTCGCCGTCCGTTCGAAAGTTGTCATCACGGCGCGCATTATGCCGTGGGTTGTCGTGAAGCGTTTTTCGTAACACGCAAAAGCCCCGTTCAATTGAATGAACGGGGCCAGGCCTTGCGGCATATCTCATGTGGGAGCGAGCCCGCTCGCGAATGCGGTGGGTCAGTGACGATGATGCCGACTGAGTTACCGCTTTCGCGAGCAGGCTCGCTCCCACATTTGCCTCTGTTTTCACATCGGTCAGAAGTGGAAATTGGTGCTCAACAGCGCCGTACGGCCCGCCGCCTGGTTGGCGAAGTGGGTCGAGAAGGCTTTGTCGTAATAGGTTTCGTCGGTCAGGTTCTGCACGTTGAGTTGCAGGTCGACGTTCTTGGTCAGCTTGTAGGCCGCCATCGCGTCGTAACGTACATAGGAATCGACCATCGTGGTGTTGGCGACACTGCCGTAGACGTCGTCGACATAGAACGCGCCACCGCCGATCGTCAGCTTCGGCGTGACCTGATAAGTGGTCCACAGGCTCGCGCTGTTTTTCGGCGTGTTCGGCAAGTCGTTGCCGTCGTTGGCGCGACCCAGCGGGCCGCCGTCAACCTGTTCGCTGTCCATGAACGCGTAACCGGCGAACACCTGCCACTTGTCGGTGAGCTTGCCGCTGGCCGACAGTTCGAAACCTTGTACGCGGGTCTTGCCGGCGTTTTCGTACGAGCTGGTATCGACCTGCACGCGGGCGTTTTCTTTCTCGGTGCGGAAGATGTCAGCGGTTAGCGACAGGCGATCGTTGAGCAGATCCCACTTGGTGCCGATCTCGTAGTTCTTGGTGGTTTCCGGCTCCATGTCGCTGCTCAGCAGGTTGCCGTTGCGATCCGGCGTGCCGCCGAGCGGGTTGCCTTCCTGACCTTCGCCCAGGGTGTTGCCCGGGGGCGTGGCGGAGGTGGCGTAGGACGCGTAGATGCTGCCGTTTTCCGCCGGTTTGTAAACCACACCGAACTGGCCGGTAACGAACTCGCTGGTGTCATCGCCCTTGGACGTGGTGCGACCGGCCGCGTTGTAGGTCTTGTAATCAGTGTCGAAGTGATCGTAACGCAGGCCCATATTCACCAGCCATTGCTCGGACAGCTCCAGGGTGTCGAACACGTACAGCGCGTAAGTATCGGCCTGGGTGTCGGTACCGGCGTAGTTGCGCGAGATCGCACCGTTCCACGGATCGTTCGGATTCGGGTTCGACAGCGAGGTGCAGTTGTAACCGCTGGCGGCGCCGATCAGCCCCGGGTTGCAGTTGGTGGTTACGGCGCTGGTGCGCGGCGTGGTGTCGGTGTTGACGTTGTACGAGGATTTCTCGCTCTGCTCACGGGTGTATTCGACCCCGGTAGAGAAGCTGTTCTTGAAACCGGCCACGTAGAACGTCCCGAACAGGTCGGTCTGGTTGGTGGTGGTTTCGGTGTTGCTCACCCGTGTATTGGCGCGGCGCCAGACGCTGCCATTGTTGACGTTGCCCTTGCTGTCGTCCGGCTGAGTGAGGATGTAATCCTGCATGCTGGTGCCGTGGCGCAGGGTGTTCTTGAGCGTCAGCGAATCGTTGAGGTCATGCTCGATGGCGAAGGTCGCGGTGTCGGTGCGGCCCTTGCGGAAGTCGCGGTCCAGACCATAGAAATTGTCGTGATCGCCACCGGCGTACGGCTTGTCCGGATTGGACTTGGTGCGCGCCGCCGAACCACCGGTTGGGATGGTGTACGGAATGCCCGAATCCGGCGTGTCGTTGCTTTCCAGATGATAGTAATCGAGGTTGACGCGGGTGTCGGTGCCCAGGCCAAACGCCAGCGACGGTGCGATACCCCAGCGGTCGTAATCGACCTTGTCGCGACCAGCGACGTTGCTCTCGTGGCTCATCAGGTTCAGACGGCCAGCGGCGCTGTCGCTAAACTGATAGTTGCCGTCGAGGGTGTAGCGCTGGGTCTGGTCGGAACCGTAGGTAAAACCGCCATCGAACGAATTGCCCAGATGGGCTTTCTTGCTCACCAGGTTGATGCTGCCGCCGGCCGCGCCACGACCGCCGATGGCGGAGTTCGGGCCCTTGCTGACTTCGATGTTCTCGACAGCAAAGATTTCGCGGCTCTGCGAACCGGTGTCGCGCACGCCGTCCAGATAAGTGTCGCCCTGCGCGTCGAAGCCACGGATGAACGGACGGTCGCCCTGCGGGTTGCCGCCTTCTCCGGCGCCAAAAGTGATGCCCGGCACGGTGCGCAATGCATCCTGCATGTTCAGCGCGCCGGTGTCTTTGAGCACCTGTTGCGGAATGACAGTGACCGAGCGCGGCGTATCGACCAGCGGCGCGGTGTACTTGGGTGAGGAAGCCTTCTCGACTTGGTAGGACGTCGAGTCCTGAGCTTCGCCAGTGATGGCGGTGGCGTCCAGGGCGATGGCATTACCGGAGGCTTTGCTTTCGGTCTTTTCCGCAGCGAACACCATCTGCCCTGCGGAGCCGGCGGTGATTGCCACGCCGATTGCCGAGGCGAGCAGACGTGGTGAACTGACCGGTAATTGTGCGTGTTGACGTGCCATTTTTATTCCCCTCCCCAAGGATTTGAGGCGGCGGAATATAGGGTAAACAGGTATTTGTATCAATTGCGAAAAATTACTATTCGCGACAAATTTACATTCTTTACAATTTAACCTTACGGTTTTTGCCAGTTCGTTCGTCCCCGGCGTTTTACACGGGCAATAAGAATCAATACCATTGCCGCCTCTTTGCCATCAGGTGACATAGCCATGCTGCTGCACATTCCCGGACTGTTCGCCAAAGAAGAGGTGCAACGTATCCGTCAGGCGCTGGAGCAGGCCGATTGGGCCGATGGCAAGATCACTGCGGGCTTTCAATCGGCCAAGGCCAAGCACAATCTGCAACTGCCCGAAGGCCATCCGCTGGCCAAGGAAATCGGTGCGGCGATGCTTGAACGGCTTTGGAAAAACCCACTGTTCATGTCCGCCGCGCTGCCGCACAAGGTCTTTCCGCCGTTGATCAATTGCTACACGGCCGGCGGCAGTTTCGATTTCCACATCGACAACGCCGTGCGCCAGCCCAAGGGCAGCATCGAACGCGTACGCACCGACTTGTCGGCCACGCTGTTTTTCAGCGAGCCTGCGGATTACGACGGCGGCGAGCTGGAAATTCAGGACACCTACGGCACGCAACAAGTGAAACTGCCGGCCGGCGACATGGTGTTGTACCCCGGCACCAGTCTGCACAAGGTCAATGCCGTCACTCGCGGCGCGCGTTATGCCTCGTTTTTCTGGACGCAAAGTCTGGTGCGCGAAGACAGCCAGCGTGCGTTGCTGTTCGAGATGGACGGGGCGATTCAGCAACTCACGCATGATGTTCCCGACCACCCTTCGCTGATCCGCCTCACCGGCACTTATCACAACCTGCTGCGGCGTTGGGTCGAGGTATGAGCTTCCGGCTGCGTCGCGAAGAAGTGCTCGACGCTGCAGGCCTGGCAGCGATGCTCAAAGAAAGCCCGGCCCGTGCCGCACAGGCGATTCTGCTGGCAGCAGGTAAGGGCGAAGTCGAAGCGCAGGCGTTGCTCGGGCAGATTTTGCTCGATGGTCGAGGCATCGCCCAGGATCAACCGCTGGCGCTACGCTGGTTCGGCATTGCCGCCGGGCGCGGGCATCTGATGGCGCGCAACATGCTCGGGCGCTGTCATGAGCATGGCTGGGGTTGTGCGGTGGATGCGTCGGTGGCGGCGCAGCATTATCGGATCGCCGCAGAGGCCGGGCTGGATTGGGCGATGTACAACCTCGCCAATTTGCTCGCCACCGGACGCGGTGCCACGGTTGATCATCTGCAGGCGCTGGCGCTTTATTGGCGCGCGGCTGAACTGGGGCATGCGAAATCGATGAATCTGCTGGGGCGGTATCTGGAAGAAGGGCAGGTTTGCCCGGCGGATCCGCTGGCGGCTCGCGACTGGTATCGGCGTTCGGCCATGGCTGGTGATTTTCGTGGGCAGTTCAGTTTTGCGGCGGTGTTGGCGGGGGAGGGCAGGATTGATGAGGCGCTCGTTTGGCTGGAGAAAGCCTTGGTTGGCGGCAATCTTAATTTCTTGCGGGTGGCGAGTCAGACGCTGGCCGATGCGGCAGATCCGAGGGTTCAGGCGATGGCGGCTCGGTACTCGGCTCGGAACGCAGAATTGCAGCGCGGCTGAAACCGTCAAGCCCTCACCCTAGCCCTCTCCCAAGGGGAGAGGGGACCGATTGGGGGATGCTTGGGAGGTACGCCGACCTGAGAATGCTATGGCGAATCCATAATCGACGCGGTATTTCCGGTCGGTGAATGACGCCCTACACCGCGGTCGGCTCCCTCTCCCTCGGGAGAGGGCTGGGGTGAGGGGCCTCGGTTTCAAGTACAACGAAGATTCCCTGCCGAACACGCAAAAAAAAGCCCACATCATCGTGGGCTTTTTCACTTGCAGCTACCAGCTCAAAACCTGCAGCTGCTTCTTAAACGTAATACGACTTCAACGGCGGAAACCCGTTGAACTCAACCGCGCTGTAACTGGTGGTATAAGCCCCAGTCGACAACCAGTACAAACGATCACCAATCGCCAGGTTCAGCGGCAGGCCGTACTTATAGTTCTCGTACATGATGTCGGCGCTGTCGCACGTCGGCCCGGCGATGACCACTTCTTCCATCTCGCCTTTCTTCTCGGTCCAGATCGGGAATTTGATCGCTTCGTCCATGGTTTCGATCAGGCCGGAGAACTTGCCCACATCGGTGTACACCCAGCGCTCGACCGCAGTGCGGGATTTACGCGCCACCAGCACCACTTCGCTGACCAGAATGCCGGCGTTGGCGATCAACGAACGGCCCGGCTCCAGAATGATTTCCGGCAGGTCATCACCGAAGTCTTCCTTGAGGAAACGGATGATTTCTTCGGCGTAGGTTTCCAGGCTGTTAGTGCGGGTGATGTAGTTGGCCGGGAAGCCGCCGCCCATGTTGATCAGCTTGAGGTGGATGCCGTCTTCTTCTTTCAGGCGCTCGAAGATCACTTTGACCTTGGCGATCGCTGCGTCCCAGACGCTGATGTCGCGCTGCTGCGAACCGACGTGGAACGAGATGCCGTAAGGCACCAGTCCGAGGTCACGGGCGAGGATCAGCAGGTCCATGGCCATGTCGGTCTGGCAGCCGAACTTGCGCGACAACGGCCAGTCAGCGGTGGTCGAGCCTTCGGTCAGGATGCGCACGTAAACTTTCGAGCCCGGTGCAGCCTTGGCGATGTTGCGCAGGTCGGCTTCGGAGTCGGTGGAGAACAGACGCACGCCCTTCTCGTAGAAGTAGCGGATGTCCTTGGATTTCTTGATGGTGTTGCCGTAGCTGATGCGGTCGGCGCTGACGCCGCGGTCCATGACCTTGTCCAGCTCGTAGATCGAGGCGATGTCGAAACTCGAACCTTTTTCCTTGAGCAGGTCGATGATCTCGACCGCCGGGTTGGCCTTGACCGCGTAGTAGACCTTGGCGAATTCGAAACCGGCGCGCAGGTCATCGTAGGCCTGGGCGATCATCGCGGTGTCGATCACCACGAACGGGGTTTCCTGTTTGTCGGCGAACGCCTTCATTTTGTCAAAAGTGGCGCGCGCGAAATAATCTTCGACCTTGATCGACATGCTGGAGAGCTCCTATCGGCAAACTTCATTAAACAATGGGTGCATGAACGTCCTCCGTATCCCCACTTTGGTTCGCCTACTTCCCAAGGCATGTCGCCGAAAGCAAAAAGGCCCAGGGATGTGCAGCTATCCCTTGGCCTTGCTGTCTCGTCGTCAGTACTTGAGCCGGATGGATCGTTTCCAGCATGGACGTTCGGCGCGAACTTTAGGGCGTGAGGGGGTTGAGATCAACTAAAAATGTCGCGTTTTTGCACGCTTCTGACGTGCGACGCGTTCATCACTCCTTGTAGCCGACCGAGATGACGGAAAGATGTTCCCGGCGTTTTTTCGAGTGTTAAACATACCTGCACGTTCGCGGCTTTTGGCGGCGAAGTCAGTGGTAAGTGTGATGGCGGCAACATCGGCGATGTTAGCGGCGAGGGAGGGGCGGGAGGGGGATTTTAGGTGTTTCAGACAGTAGGTTCGAGGGCCGTTCAGAGGAGCGGGTGTTGAGATTCTTTTCCGGCTCGTGAATGAAGAAAAAATTACGCAAATCCTGTGGGAGCGAGCCTGCTCGCGAAGGCAATTTCACAATCGACATAGCAGCGACTGACATTGCGCTTTCGCGAGCAGGCTCGCTCCCACAGGGATTTGTGTTTTACCGATTAATCAGGCGACCACGGCCTCAGCTGGCGAGACGATGTTGGTCTTCATCCCCCGCGAACGGCCCGAACTCAGGTACGCCGCAATCGACTCCTGCGTCACTTCACCGAGGAACACCCGCTCGGCATCCATCACCGGCAGCCACGAGCGATTGAATTCGTACATGCGCGACAGCAGGATGCGCAAGTGCTCGTCGTACGCCGCGGTGGCGTTGAACTCACGCAGGAACTGCGCGCAGGTGCCGGTCTGGCGATGCAGGTCGCGACGGCGGACATAGCCCAGCGCCTTGTTCTCGGCGCAGGTCACCACGACGTAGCGACGGTCGTGTTCGTCCATCAATTCCAGTGCATCGGCCACCGGCGTTTCCGGACTCACCGACGGCGCGTTGTCTGCCGCGTCTTCGGCTTTCACCAACAGCAGACGCTTGAGC
The DNA here is from genome assembly GCF_043496865.1 of Pseudomonas retamae. NCBI lineage: Bacteria > Pseudomonadati > Pseudomonadota > Gammaproteobacteria > Pseudomonadales > Pseudomonadaceae > Pseudomonas > Pseudomonas retamae. Next base: position 207,585 of record NZ_JBIEIL010000009.1, on the reverse strand, counting down.
GTGCTGTCCTGACCGACGAAGTTACTGACGAAATCGTCCGCCGGGTGCGCAAGCAGGGTGTCCGGGTGGTCGATCTGCAGCAGTTTGCCAGCGCGGAAAATGGCGATCTTGTCGCCCAGTTTGATCGCTTCGTCGATGTCGTGGCTGACCATGATCACGGTCTTGTTCAGCGCGCGCTGCATCTCGAAGAATTCGTTCTGGATCATCTCGCGGTTGATCGGGTCGACCGCACCGAACGGCTCGTCCATCAGCAACAGCGGCGCGTCAGCGGCCAACGCGCGGATCACACCGATACGCTGTTGCTGGCCGCCGGACAATTCACGCGGATAGCGATGCAGGTACTGCTTGGGCTCGAGCTTGATCATGCTCATCAGTTCGCGGGCGCGGTCGTGGCATTTCTGCTTGTCCCAGCCGAGCAGTTTCGGCACCACGACAATGTTCTCTTCGATGGTCATGTTGGGGAACAGACCGATCTGCTGGATCACGTAGCCGATGTTGCGGCGCAGGGTCACTTCGTCGAGGTCGGTGGTGTCTTCGCCGTTGATCAGGATCTTGCCCGAGGTCGGTTTGATCAGGCGGTTGATCATTTTCAGCGTGGTGCTTTTGCCGCAACCCGATGGCCCGAGGAACACGCAGATCTCGCCTTCATTGACGGTCAGGCTCACCGAGTCCACGGCTTTGACGTCTTTGCCGTTGCTTTGGAAGGTCTTGCTGAGGTTTTGAAGTTCGATCATTTGAGGAGTCCTTTTGGAGTCAACGAGCGTTGCAGCCATTGGAGAAACAGGTCAGCGAAAATGGCCAGAAGACTGACCAGCAGCGCGCCGACGATGAGCATCGACATGTCGCTGCGGCTGATGGAGGCGAGGATCAACACACCGAGGCCGCCAGCGCCGATGGTCGCGGCGATGGTCATCACGCCGATGTTCATCACCACGGCGGTGCGCACGCCGGCAAGGATCACCGGCACGGCGATTGGCAGTTCAACCATGCGCAAGCGCTGGCCGAAGGTCATGCCGATGCCGCGCGCGGCTTCACGAATACCCGGCTCGACGCCGGTGAGGGCGAGGTAGGTGTTGCGCATGATCGGCAGCAGTGAATACAGGAACACTGCGGTGATTGCCGGCAGCGGACCGAGGCCCTGGCCGAACTTCGAATAGAACGGCAGCAACAGGCCGAACAGCGCGATCGACGGCACGGTCAGCAGCACCGTGGCGCTGGCCTGCAACGGGCCGGCGAGGGCCGGAAAGCGCGTCATCAGAATGCCCAGCGGCACACCGATGACGATCGCCAGGGTCACGGCGATGCCGACCAGGGTGATGTGCTGCCAGGTCAGGTGCATCACCTGCTGCCAGTCGAGATGGGAAAAGGCGTTCAGAAATTCCATGACTTCTCCTCTCTTAATTCAGTGGGTGCTGGCGCAGGAAATCGGCGGCAACGGACGATGGACTTTCATGATTGACGTCGACCCGCGCGTTGAGCTGGCGCATGGTTTCGTCGTCGAACAGCTCGGCCAGCGGCTTGAGTTGTTCGGCCAGTTTCGGATTGGCGTCCAGCGTGGCCTGACGCACCACGGGAGCGGCGGTGTAGTCGGGGAAGTAATGCTTGTCGTCGGCCAGCAACTTCAGGCCGAAAGCGTTGAGGCGGCCGTCGGTGGTGTAGACCAGACCGGCAAATACCTGGCCGTTGCGCAGCGCGGTGTAGACCAGACCGGCGTCCATCTGGCGAATGTTCTTGCGGGTCAGGTTCATGTCGTAGAGCTTGACCATGCCGTCGAGCCCGTCGGAACGGTTGGCGAACTCGGTGTCCAGCGCCACCAGGTGATTGCTCTTGGCTTCGGCGCGCAGCACGTCGTTGAGCTGGCTGATGTTGCCGATCTGCGGATATTGCTCGGCGATTTTTTTCGGCAGGGCGAGGGCGTAGGTGTTGCTGAATTTCGACGGCGTCAGCCAGATCAGGCCTTTCTTCGCATCGAGTTCTTTAACCCGGGCGTAGGACTGCGCGCTGTCGAGTTTTTCGGTGACATGGTTGTAGGCCACCAGCGACACGCCGGTGTATTCCCAGAGCAGGTCCAGTTGTCCGCTTTCGTGGGCGCTGCGGGCGAGGTTGCTGCCCAGACCACCGGTGATCTGCGCGTCATAACCTTTGCTGCGCAGGTATTGCGCGGTGATTTCGGCGAGCAGGGTCTGCTCGGTGAAGACCCGGGCGCCGAGGCGGATCACCGGTTTTTCAGCGGCTTGTGCGATTCCTGCGAACAGCAGGAAGCAGCCTAGGATCAAGCTGAGTCGTTTCATAAATATTCCTTGCAAAGCCTTAAGACGGGCGCAGACCGCGTTCCAGCCAGAGACGGCTGGCAAGGGTGACCACGCCATCGAGCAACAACGCCAGCAGCGCGGTACACGCGGCGCCGAGCAGCAGTTGCGGCTGATTGTTCAGGGCGATGCCGGGGAAGATCAGGCTGCCAAGGCTGTTGGCGCCGATCAGGAAGGCCAGCGGCGCGGTACCGACGTTGATCGCCAGCGCCACGCGCACGCCACCGACGATGATCGGCACGGCGTTGGGCAACTCGACTTTCCACAGCACCTGTCGCGGCGTCATGCCGATGCCGACGGCCGCTTCTTTCAGCGAGCCCTGGACATTTTTCAGGCCTTCGTAGGTGTTGCGCACGATCGGTAACAGCGAGGCGAGGAAGAGTGCAAAGATCGCCGGGCCGCTGCCGATGCCGAGGATGCCCAGCGCGATCGCGAGCACGGCCAGCGGTGGCACGGTGTTGCCGATATTGAAGATCTGCATGAAGCGTTCGGCGCGGCCGACCATGTTCGGGCGGCAGAGGAAGATACCGGCGGGGATGCCCACGACGAGGGCGGCCAGCATGGAAGCGAGGACGAGAACCAGATGAGCTTGCAGGTAAAACAACAAATCGTCGCGGTAGTGTTCGATCGTGTTGATGCCGATCCAGTGGACCAGCAGGGCCAGGAGCGCGATCACCACCGCACCTCCCATCAGCCCTTTGCCATAGCGGATAGCCACAGGCGGACTCCTTTTTTTGTAGTCGGCGAGCGCTGCCCCGCGTGGCAAGCCATTCCTGGCTGCCGAAGTCAGCGTTCGCGAAAAGTAGCCGTTTTCCAGCACCGGCAAAGCGGCGTGAAAGCGAGCCATGAGCGCAGCCTCGTCAGGCTAACTTGCTGATTTTTCAGCCCCTGACGAAGATTCGTAACAGGGGATGGACGTCTCCTTGCTTTAAAAGGTTCCCATCTGAGGCAGCATTTGGCCACCCTTAATGTGCTCAACGGTTCGGTTATTGTCCTGAGTTGGGCTATAATCGCGGCCCTTTTTTGAATCACCGCCAGGCGATTTCCCATGACCCAACAGGCCGCCGAAGTCGCGAAACGCCGCACTTTCGCCATTATTTCCCACCCCGATGCCGGTAAAACCACGATCACCGAAAAGCTCCTGTTGATGGGCAAGGCGATCGCGGTGGCCGGTACGGTGAAATCCCGTAAATCCGATCGCCATGCGACCTCCGACTGGATGGAGATGGAGAAGCAGCGGGGTATTTCCATTACCACGTCGGTCATGCAGTTCCCCTATCGCGAACACATGATCAACCTGCTCGACACCCCGGGCCACGAAGACTTCTCCGAAGACACCTACCGCACCCTGACCGCGGTGGACTCGGCGCTGATGGTTCTCGACGGCGGTAAAGGTGTCGAGCCACGGACCATTGCGCTGATGGACGTCTGCCGCCTGCGCGATACGCCGATCGTCAGCTTCATCAACAAACTCGACCGTGACATCCGCGACCCGATCGAACTGCTCGACGAGATCGAAGCCGTTCTGAAGATCAAGGCCGCGCCGATCACCTGGCCGATCGGCTGCTACCGCGACTTCAAGGGCGTGTACCACCTGGCCGATGACTACATCATCGTTTACACCCCGGGCCACGGTCACGAACGCACCGAAACCAAGATCATCCAGAAACTCGACTCCGACGAAGCCCGCGCGCACCTGGGCGACGAGTACGAGCGCTTCATCGAGCAACTGGAACTGGTACAGGGCGCCTGCCACGAATTCAACCAGCAGGAATTCCTCGACGGTCAACTGACGCCGGTGTTCTTCGGTACCGCGCTAGGCAACTTCGGTGTCGACCACGTGCTCGACGCAGTGGTGGATTGGGCGCCGCGTCCGCTGGCCCGGGTGGCCAACGAGCGCACTGTCGAGCCGGTCGAAGAGAAGTTTTCGGGCTTCATCTTCAAGATCCAGGCGAACATGGACCCGAAACACCGCGACCGCATTGCTTTCATGCGTATCTGCTCCGGCAAATACGAAAAAGGCATGAAGATGCGCCACGTGCGCACCGGCAAGGACGTGCGCATCGGCGACGCCCTGACGTTCTTCTCCTCCGAGCGTGAACAGCTGGAGGAGGCCTACGCCGGCGACATCATTGGTCTGCACAACCACGGCACGATCCAGATCGGCGACACCTTCAGCGAAGGTGAAGTCCTCGGCTTCACCGGTATTCCACACTTCGCCCCGGAACTGTTCCGTCGCGTGCGTCTGCGTGATCCGCTGAAATCCAAGCAACTGCGTCAGGGCTTGCAGCAGTTGGCTGAAGAGGGCGCAACGCAGGTGTTCTTCCCCGAGCGCAGCAACGACATCATTCTTGGCGCCGTCGGTGTTCTGCAGTTCGATGTGGTCGCGAGTCGTTTGAAAGAGGAATACAAAGTCGAGTGCTCGTATGAGCCGATCACGGTGTATTCGGCGCGCTGGATCGAGTGCAGCGACAAGAAGAAGCTTGAGGAGTTTTCCAACAAGGCTGTGGAGAACTTGGCATTGGATGGCGGTGGGCATTTGACCTATCTGGCGCCGACGCGGGTGAATCTGGCGTTGATGGAAGAGCGTTGGCCGGATGTGAAATTCCGCGCGACGCGAGAGCATCATTAAGGTTTGAGTTGTTGTTCGGAAGCCCCTGAGGTGTAGGCCTTGGGGGCTTTTTTTCGGCTTGGTATTGGCGGCCTCCGGGCCGACCATGCTCTGGTTGTTTTAGGGTCATATCCGTTTTTTGGGGGGGTGCGGCTGGCGGTTTCGCCCTTACGGCGAGTCCCTTTTTCAGACGCCAAAAAGGAACCAAAAGGCTTTGCTCCTGCGTTCGGCCCTCGCAGGCTCGGGTCCCTTCGCTCCGGGATCGATCCGGGCGCAGCGGCTACGGTTTGCTTCGCTGCACCTCCTTGCGCTGTGTCTGGCTGCGCCAGACGGTCGCTGCGCTCCCACGCCCGGATCAATCCCTCCACTCAGCCTTCCGATGTCGCTGGTTAGGCAAGATCAAGATCAAAAGCACTCGAGCTAACGCTCATTGTTGAGTGGTGAAAAGCATGGCGTTCGGCTGGGGATTTGTGGTGGCTTTACCCCTCACCCCAGCCCTCTCCCCCTGGAGAGGGAGCCGATTTCGGTTGGATTTGGCATTTGAGTTCGGCTCGGCATTTCAGGTCGGCTTAGCTCTCCCAATCACTACGGTCAGTCCCCTCTCCCTCCGGGAGAGGGCTAGGGTGAGGGTGCTTTTTTGCTGCTGCTTGAAAATGAGGATCTGTCAGGCATGCCGAACTTTCTGTAAGCAATTTTCTTCAGCAGCGTAGCCCGACTCTGCTTTTACATCGTCAGGCCTTCGCCTCGCGACATTCCGGTTGATCCGGTTTAGTGTTCATAGATCTTTCGCCTTCAGCGGACGTTACATGCTCAAAGGACTGACCCATCTCCTGCACCCCAACGGCTATTTCACCTCAATGGCCTGGGTCCTCGCCGCGCTTTTATTCATCAATCGCCTCAGCGCCATGGTCAAGCTGTTCATGGCGTTGTACCTGCGTCAGGAGTTGGGTTTTGCGATTGAAACCGTTGGCTGGCTGCTCTCGGCTTATGGCGCGGGTTTGCTGGTGGGTTCGATGCTCGGCGGTTGGCTCAGTGATCATGTGCGCACGGCGCGGCTGACGGCGGTGCTGTTTTTCGTTTCAGTGTGGGTGCTGGTGCTGTTGGGGCTGGTGACGCAGGTAATGTGGCTGGCCGGCTTGTTGTTGCTCAGCGGTGTGATTGACGGAGCGATTCGTACGCTGCATCAGCGGCTGATCATGGAATATTGCGAAGTTGCGCAGCGTTCGCGGGCGCAGGCGTTGAGCCGGGTGGCGCGCAATCTGGGCATGGCGGCTGCCGGGGTGGCGGGTGGGGTGTTGGCGCAGGCGGATTTTCGCTGGGTGTTTTTTGTCAGTGCGGCGATGACGATGCTGGCCTTGTTGTGGTTTGTGCGCACGACGTGGCGGCGGCCGATCGTCACGCAGGACAGAGCGCTGGAGACGGCGTCATGCTCGCCGTATCGCGATAGACCATTCCTCTGGCTGCTGGCCGCGACCGCCGTGCTCGGTATTGCCTTCGATACGGTCTACAGCACGCTGGGCAATTATCTGCGGGATTACTACCACCTGAGCACCGAAGCGATCGGCTGGCAGTTCGGCCTTAATGCATTGCTGGTGATTGCGCTGCAGATTCCGCTGTCGCACTCGGTCGAACGCTGGGGTGCGCGTTGGCAGATGCTCGTCGGCAGTGTGCTGTTGGCCTGTGGGCTGGGGATTTTGCCGTTCGGTTCCGGGTTTGCTTTTGTCTGTTTTTCGACGCTGATCTGGACGCTGGGCGAGGCGTTGTTCATGCCGCCGCTGAATGTACTGGCGATGCACTTTGCCCAGAGCGGCAGGAGCGGTCAGTACTTTGGGCTGTTCTTCATGAGCTGGAGCGCTAGCGCATTAGTGTCGCCGGTGTTTAGCGGTCAGCTCTATGGCGAGTATGGCGGGCACAGTGTCTGGCTGATGAGTGCGCTGCTGGTGCTGCTCTCGATTCCGCTGACCTGGCAGGCGACGCGCGCTGCTTAGCTGTTTCGGTTATCGGGTTTATTCGAAAGCAATCTGTTTATCAAGGGCATTTCTACCCATGCCCTCGCGTCCTAAGTGGTGAGTCGGACGGATCGCAACTAGATTTCATTCGTAGCCAGTCCGGCAAGCATGTCTTAGCGCAACAGGATGGAGTCGGCCATGAAAAGCAGATTGCTACGGGTTTTGATGTTGTTGAAAGTAATGGTGATGCTGTCTCTTGGCACCGCGACGGCGTGGGCCGAGTGTGAGGATCACGATTCGCAGGCGTTCAATGGGCAGGTCGGGCACAGCGGGCTGATGATTGCCAAATCGGAGTCGGAGCCCGGCGATCAGGGCCAGGGCGGTACCGACGATGATGACGACTCGACGACCGACGAGCCGGATACTGATGATATGGAGGATGGCGATAGCCAGACCTGAATTTACCCAAGGTCATATTCCTCCTTACTGGTTGTGTATTTGAAGTGGGGAGGATTACCTTGCGCAGGTACTTTTTCACCCGGCTGTTTGTTGGCCTTCTTTATATCCTGTTATACATTTTTCCCTAAGCTCAGCTGCTTTTTTATCGCGATTAAGTCTCTCGGACCTGTCAGAGTTGACAGTAGACGAATACTCATGCGCCTTTTATAAATACCCTTCATTAACCATGTTTGTTAAATGACAGAAGGGAATCGCATGATGAGCAATAAACCAAGCAAGACCGAAGGGCGCTTAACGGCAGCGGGAACTTCGGTGTCAGGGTTTTCTACTGACGATGTCTCCGCCCAGCGTCACTTGTCCGATAACGGTTATACGTTCGAAGGCGTTAGCACTACAGGTGAGCGACTGGTGTTTTTCATTCGCACTTTGGAAATAACAACAGGTAAAAGCTTCCCAATTGAACAATATGGCGATACAGGGACTGCCGCGGCCCTTTTCAAAGATGATAAAAATCTTACATATAACGGGAGGACGGGGGAAGTAAATTTTGAGCATTTCGATATCGAATCAGAAAAGGTGAAGATCTCTGCCGATTTTGTCATGTTCAATAATTCTGCCCAGAAACATGTAATTGCTGAAGGAGACTTTTCGGGAATTGTGCAAAATAATAAGAGCGTGCTGGATAAGGAAGGAAATTTAAATTTGAATTGAGGTGATATCGGCGCTCAATTGATAAGTTGCGCGTCTCGATTTTGTTAATCGTCGCGACTCGCTCGCGCTTATAGCTGACCGCAGTAGTCACTTGGCCCCGGACTTCGTCTGGAACAAAGTGACCATTGACTAACAGGAAAAGCCCACGTTTTCGTGGGCTTTTTTTACGCTGCGCCGTTGAGGAATTGCTCGGCGTAGTGGCAAGCCACCTGCCGGTTATCCAGTTCACGCAACAGCGGCTCTTCCGTGCTGCAACGCTCGGTCGCGTATGGGCAGCGCTTGTGGAAAGCACAGCCCGGTGGCGGGTTCAGCGGGTTGGGCAGTTCGCCGACGATCTTGATTTTCGGCTTGTTCGGGTCCGGGTGGATGGTCGGGGTTGCTGACAGCAGCGCCTGGGTGTAAGGGTGCAGCGGGCGCTCGTAGATGTCGTTTTTCGGGCCCAGTTCCACCGGGCGACCGAGGTACATCACCATCACGTCATCGGCTACGTGCTGCACCACCGCGAGGTTGTGCGAGATGAACACGTACGCGGTGTTGAACTCTTGCTGCAGGTCCATGAACAGGTTCAGCACCTGGGCCTGAATCGACACGTCCAGCGCCGAAGTCGGTTCATCCGCGACCAGCACTTTCGGTTGCAGCATCATCGCCCGGGCCAGGGCGATGCGCTGGCGCTGACCGCCGGAGAACATGTGCGGATAGCGCTGGTAGTGCTCGGGACGCAAGCCGACCTGCTTCATCATCGCCTGGACTTTCTCGCGACGCTCGGCGGCGGAGAGGTTGGTGTTGATCAGCAGCGGTTCGCCGAGCTGGTCGCCGACTTTCTGCCGTGGGTTCAGCGACGCGTACGGGCTCTGGAAAACCATCTGCACGTCTTTGCGCAGTTGCTTGCGCTGAGCCTTGTCGGCACCGGCAACTTCCTGGCCGGCGATTTTCAGCGAGCCGGACGATGGCTCTTCAATCAGCGTCAGGGCGCGGGCGAGTGTGGACTTGCCGCAGCCCGATTCGCCGACCACGGCGAGGGTCTTGCCGGCTTCCAGTTCGAACGACACGCCGTTGAGTGCGCGCACGGTCGCATGGCCCTTGAACAGGCCACGGGAGACTTCGTAGTGACGGGTCAGGTCGCGGGCGGTAAGTACGACGGCCATTACGCCACCTCCTGGTTCAGCGGGTAGAAGCAGCGGGCGAGGCTGTTGCTTTTCGGGTCTAGGCCGGGACGCTGGGCGCGGCAGTTGTCCTGCACGTACGGGCAGCGCGGCGACAGCAGGCAACCTTGCGGACGGTCGTAACGGCCCGGAACGATGCCCGGCAGGGTCGACAGGCGTGAGGCGCCGAGGCTGTGCTCGGGAATCGCCTTGAGCAGCGCTTCGCTATACGGGTGCGCGGGGATGTCGAACAGTTGCGGCACCTGACCGACTTCCACGGCCTGGCCGGCATACATCACGCAGACGCGCTGGGCGGTTTCGGCGACGACCGCGAGGTCGTGAGTGATCAGTACCAGGCCCATGTTCTGTTCTTTCTGCAACGCCAGCAGCAGATCCATGATCTGCGCCTGAATCGTCACGTCGAGCGCGGTGGTCGGTTCGTCGGCGATCAGCAGTTTCGGCTCGCCGGCAATTGCCATGGCGATCGCGACGCGCTGGCTCATGCCGCCGGACAGTTGGTGCGGGTAGGCATCCATACGGCTGGCGGCGCCCGGGATTTCAACTTTTTCCAGCAGTTCGATGGCACGCTTGCGCGCTTGCTTGCCGGACATTTTCAGGTGCAGGCGCAGCACTTCTTCGATCTGGAAACCGACGGTGTAGCTGGGGTTCAGCGCGGTCATCGGATCCTGGAAAACCATCGACAGGTCTTTGCCGACGATCTGCCGACGCTGACGGTTGCTCAGCTTGAGCATGTCCTTGCCGTCGAAGCTGAGCGAGTCAGCGGTGACGATGCCGGGATGTTCGATCAGGCCCATCAGCGCCATCATGGTCACGGATTTACCCGAGCCCGACTCGCCAACGATGGCCAACACTTCGCCTTTGTCGACTTTCAGGTCGAGGCCGTCGACCACGGGTGTGGCGTTCTTGTCGCCGAAGCGAACGTTGAGATTCTTGATTTCTAGCAGTGACATGGGAATCTCCTCAGGCGGCGTTCTTGAGTTTCGGGTCCAGCGCATCGCGCAAGCCGTCGCCCATCAAGTTGATTGCCAGCACGCTGAGCAAAATGGTCAAACCAGGCAGACTGACTACCCACCAGGCGCGTTCGATGTAGTCGCGAGCCGAAGCCAGCATGGTGCCCCACTCAGGGGTTGGCGGTTGCACGCCGAGGCCGAGGAAGCCCAGTGCGGCGGCATCGAGAATCGCCGACGAGAAGCTCAGGGTCGCCTGCACGATCAGCGGTGCCATGCAGTTAGGCAGCACGGTGATGAACATCAGACGCGGCAGACCGGCACCGGCCAGACGCGCAGCGGTGACGTAGTCGCGGTTCAGTTCGCCCATCACCGCGGCACGGGTCAGACGCACGTACGACGGCAGCGACACCACAGCAATCGCGATAACAGTGTTGATCAGGCCAGGGCCGAGGATGGCGACGATCGCCACGGCCAGCAGCAGCGACGGCAGGGCCAGCATGATGTCCATCAGACGCATGATGGTCGGGCCGATCATCTTCGGGAAGAAACCGGCGAACAGACCCAGCAGAATCCCTGGAATCAGCGACATCACCACCGAAGACAAGCCGATCAGCAGCGACAGGCGCGAGCCCTGGATCAGGCGCGACAGCAGATCACGACCCAGTTCATCGGTGCCGAGCAGGAACTGCAACTGGCCGCCTTCGAGCCACGCCGGTGGCGTCAGCAGGAAGTCGCGGTATTGCTCGCTCGGGTCATGCGGTGCGACCCATGGCGCGAAGATCGCGCAGAAGATGATCAGCAGCATGAACAGCAGGCCGGCAACCGCGCCCTTGTTCTTCGCGAAGGCTTGCCAGAATTCTTTGTACGGCGACGGATACAGCAGGCTTTGATCCACGGCGGACGTGGCGGTGGCTACTGAGGATGTTGGAGTGCTCATGGTATTGACCTCAGCGCTGATGACGGATGCGTGGGTTGGCAAAGCCGTAGAGGATGTCCACTACGAAGTTGACCAGAATCACCAGGCAGGCGATTAACAGGATGCCGTTTTGCACCACCGGATAGTCCCGGGCGCCAATGGCTTCGATCAGCCATTTGCCGATGCCGGGCCAGGAGAAGATGGTTTCGGTCAGAACCGCACCGGCCAGCAGGGTGCCGACTTGTAGACCGACCACGGTGAGTACCGGAATCAGCGCGTTACGCAGACCATGCACGAACACCACGCGCGACGGCGACAGGCCTTTGGCCTTGGCGGTACGGATGTAGTCTTCACGCAGCACTTCGAGCATCGACGAACGGGTCATCCGCGCGATCACCGCCAGCGGAATGGTGCCAAGCACAATGGCCGGCAGGATCAGGTGATGCAGCGCATCGAAGAACGCGCCGACGTCATCGGCCAGCAGCGTGTCGATCAGCATGAAGCCGGTTTTCGGCTCGATGTCATACAGCAGGTCGATCCGCCCGGAAACCGGCGTCCAGCCCAGGCTTACCGAGAAGAACATGATCAGGATCAGGCCCCACCAGAAGATCGGCATCGAATAGCCCGCGAGGGAGATGCCCATCACCCCGTGGTCGAACAGCGATCCTCGTTTGAGTGCCGCAATCACCCCGGCCAGCAGGCCGAGGATGCCGGCGAACAGCAGGGCGGCCATGGACAGTTCCAGGGTCGCCGGGAAAAGGGAGGTGAACTCGGTCCACACGCTTTCACGGGTACGCAACGACTCACCGAGATCGCCTTGGGCCAGTTTGCCGATGTAGTCCAGGTATTGGGCATACAGCGGCTTGTTCAGCCCCAGGCGTTCCATTGCCTGAGCGTGCATTTCGGGGTCGACCCGACGTTCGCCCATCATCACTTCCACGGGGTCGCCCGGAATCATGCGAATCAACGCGAAAGTCAGCAAGGTGATGCCGAAAAACGTGGGGATCAACAACCCCAGTCGGCGGGCAATAAAACTAAACATCTTGTGTGGTACCTCATCAGCCGGTTAGGCGTGTCCGGCGTCCCTCAGGTCAGGGACGCCGGGCGTTTCTTATCTACTTCACCTGGGTGGTGGCGAAGTTATTGGTTGTGAGAGGGCTGATGTGGTAGCCCTCTACATTCTTGCGCATTGCAGTGAACATCCGAGTATGGGCCATGCTGATCCATGGCTGGTCCTGATTAAACAGCACTTGCGCCTGTTCGTAGAGCGCGGCGCGTTCGGCCGGATCTACTTTAGCCCGTGCTTCATCCAGCAGTGCCTGGAATTTCTCGTTGCACCAGCGCGCGTAGTTTTCGCCGTTCTTGGCGGCCTCGCAACTGAGCATAGGCGTCAGGAAGTTATCCGGGTCGCCGTTGTCGCCCGCCCATCCGGCCGACACCATGTCGTGCTCGCCGGCCTTGGCGCGCTTGAGCATTTCGCCCCATTCCATCACGCGGATGTCGATCTTGATCCCGACTTTCGCCAGGTCAGCCTGCATCATCTGCGCGCCGAGCATCGGGTTGGGGTTGGTAGGGCCGCCGCCGTTGCGAGTGAACAGGGTGAACACGGTGCCTTCCGGTACGCCGGCTTCCTTGAGCAGCTTGCGCGCGGCGTCGAGGTCGCGTGGCGGGTTTTTCAGGTCGTGGTTATAACCCAGCAAGGTCGGCGGGTACGGGTTGACCGCGACCGACGCGTTGCCTTTGCCGAACAGCGCGTTGACATAGGCTTCCTTGTCGAAAGCAATATCGATGGCTTTACGCACACGCACGTCGCTCATGTATTTGTGCTGGGTGTTCATGGCGATGTAGGAAACGGTCATCGCGTCCAGTTCGTCGACTTTCAGGTTGCTGTCTTTCTTGATGCTTGGAATGTCGTCCGGCTTCGGATACAGGGCAATCTGGCACTCGTTGGCCTTGAGCTTCTGCAGGCGTACGTTGTTGTCGGTGGCGATGGCCAGGATCAACGCGTCGGCCGGTGGCTTGCCACGGAAGTAGTCCGGGTTGGCCTTGAAGCGCACCTGCGCGTCCTTGGCGTAGCGCTGGAAGATGAACGGGCCGGTGCCGATCGGCTTGTTGTTCAGATCGCCGGTCTTGTTGGCCTTGAGCAACTGGTCGGCGTATTCGGCCGGGTAGATCGACGAGAACGCCATGGCGATGTCGGCCAGGAACGGCGCTTCGCGGCGGGTCAGGGTGAACTTGACTGTGTTGTCGTCGACTTTCTCGACGCTTTTCAGCAGTTCCTTGAAGCCCATGCTTTCAAAGTACGGGAAGCCCACGCTCGACAGTTTGTGCCACGGGTGATTCGGGTCCAGCTGACGCTGGAAGCTCCAGACCACGTCGTCGGCGTTCATGTCGCGGGTCGGCTTGAAGTATTCGGTGGTGTGAAACTTGACGCCTTTGCGCAGATGGAACGTGTAGGTCAGGCCGTCTTCGCTGATGTCCCAGGACTCGGCGAGTGCCGGGATCACTTCGGTGGTGCCGGGCTTGAAGTCGGCCAGGCGGTTGAAGATGGTTTCGGCCACAGCATCCGCCGTGACTGCAGTCGTGTACTGGACCATATCGAAGCCTTCCGGGCTGGCTTCGGTGCAGACCACCAAGGGTTTGGCCGAGACGCCGACAGCGACACTCAGCAACGCAGCCGCGATGGCCGCACGTAGGGGAAGCATTTTCATCGATAACCCTCTGCAATCGGTTGAAGACAAAAAACCGAACGGCCGACTCATCATGAGTCAGCCGTCGGTTGGCGTTTTTACAGAATGTTGAATGGAATCGTGGTCACGAGACGGAACTCGTTGATGCTGCCGTCAGCCTGGTTTTCGCTGGCGCGGTGCGCGGTGTAAGTGCCGCGAATCGTCGTTGCTTTAAGCGGGCCACTCTGTACCGCGTAGGTTGCACCGACGCCGTATTCATAGTGGTGCTCGCCGTCCATCGCCTGCACGCCGTCATAGCCGCCACCCTTGTAGTGGGTGCCGTCGATGCCCCAGCCGCGCGCCTGGTAGATGTTGAATTTCAGGCCCGGCACGCCGTATTCGGCCATGTTGATGCCGTAGGAAACCTGGAAGGATTTCTCGTTCGGGCCGTTGAAGTCCGAGAGCAGGGAGTTGGCCAGGTAGATCCCGTTGGTTTCGTGCAGGTAGTCGAAGTACTCGTTACCGTTCACTTCCTGGTACGAGAAGGTCAGGGTATGCGCCAGGTGGGTCAGGCCGAACGACAGCGAGTAGGTGTCGTTGTCGATGTCGCCCAGCAGCTTTTTGCCTTCGTCGACGGTCTTGTAGTAGTTCAGGCCGGTGGTCAGGCTGAGGATCGAGCTGTCACCCAATACGTGGGTGGCGCCGAAGTAGTACTGGTTCCACAGGTCTTCGGCCTGGGTGCCCCACAGGCTGGTGGTCAGGCTGGCGAACGGCTGGTACGAGATACCGGCGGTGTTGACGTGGTCGGCTTCGGCGTTGATGTCGCCGTACTCGGAGCGGAACTTGCTCAGGCTTTCTTCGGTACGCGGCGAGACGCGGTCGAAGGTCGCGACGTCGAACGCCAGGTTGTTCAGCTCTTCGCTGTGGATCGCGATACCTTCGAAGCTCGATGGCAGCGGACGGTTACCGATCACATCGACCTGCGGGCTGCTGAAGTTCATGCGGCCGGCGGTCAGGGTGGTGTTGGAAATGCGTGCCTTGACGTTGGCCAGGCCCAGCTTGCTCCACTGACCGACAGCGTCGCCGCCTTCGCGGGTCAGGGTACGGTTGTTGCCAGCGCCTGGACGGGTGCCCGGTGCGCCACCATTGTTGGCAGCGAGGTTTTCGCGGTCACGCTCCAGAGCGATGGCGTTGTACGCCGCAACTTCTGTGCTGAAACCGACAGTACCTTCGGTGAAGCCCGAGTTGTACTTGATGATCGTGCCTTGCACCCAGTTGATGCGACGGTCGGTTTCGTTGGATTGACCGTTCTTGCGGTAAGCGAACTTGCCGCCGCGCTTGAGTTGTTCGTTGGCGTACCAGTTACGGGTCGAACCGCTGATCGATTGCCCTTCCAGGAAACCGGTGGCTTCGGCCTGGGCGCTCTTTTCGTTGACGGTCACTGGCGTGAACGCCTGGCTTTGGGTTTCCGCATAAGCCGTGGCGGTGATGCTGCTGATGGCCAGGGCCAGTATCGCGGTGCTGCTCAGTTTCATGGGTGAAGCTCCTTTACTTTCTTTTTATCCCGGCTTTTTTTGGTATGCCGGTTATTGGTTTAGAACTCGTTCACACATCGCAAACGTTTGCAGACGGCCTGATGGGCAAATTTCGGCAAAGCGCTTGCGTGAGGGGAGTAGACGGCTCCCCTCAGCGTTGCGGCTAATCGGTGGGTTTAATCGATACTGACGCCCGAGAATACGTTGCGGCCGAACGGGCTGACTTTGAAGCCCTCGACCTTGGCGCTTAACGGCTGGTTGACCGTCGAGTGGGCGACTGGGGTGATCGGCACTTGCTGTTTAAGCAATTGCTGGGCCTGTTTATAAAGCACGGTGCGCTGTTCGCGGTCAGTCACGACTTTGGCTTGTTTAATCAGCTTGTCGTATGCCGGATCGCACCACATGGAGTAGTTGTTGCCGCCAATCGCATCGCAGCTGTACAGGGTGCCGAGCCAGTTGTCCGGGTCACCATTGTCGCCGGTCCAGCCGATCAGGCTGACGTCGTGTTCGCCATTCTTGGTGCGCTTGATGTACTCGCCCCATTCATAGCTGACGATCTTCACTTTCAGACCGATCTTGGCCCAGTCGGCCTGAAGCATTTCGGCCATCAGTTTGGCGTTCGGGTTGTACGGACGCTGCACCGGCATCGCCCACAGGGTGATCTCGGTGCCTTCTTTCACGCCGGCAGCCTTGAGCAGTTCCTTGGCTTTTTCCGGGTTGTAGGCGGCGTCCTTGACGGTGTCGTCGTAGGACCACTGGGTCGGTGGCATGGCGTTGACGGCCAGTTGACCGGCGCCTTGATAAACAGCGTTGAGAATCCCTTGTTTGTTCACCGCCATGTCCAGCGCCTGACGCACTTCGAGCTGGTCGAAAGGCTTGTGGCGGACGTTGTAGGCGATGTAGCCGAGGTTGAAGCCGGGCTTGGAGATCAGTTGCAGTTTCGGGTCGGCTTTCAGCGCTTCGACATCGGCCGGGCGCGGATGCAAAGTGATCTGGCATTCGCCGGCCTTGAGCTTCTGTACTCGCACCGAGGCGTCGGTGTTGATGGCGAAGATCAGGTTGTCGAGTTTGACCCGGCTCGGGTCCCAGTACTGTTTATTAGCCGTGTAACGGATGTTCGAGTCTTTCTGATAACTCTTGAACACGAACGGCCCGGTGCCGATCGGTTTCTGGTTGATGTCGCTTGGCTTGCCTTCGGCGAGCAGCTTGTCGGCGTATTCGGCGGACAGGATCGCGGCGAAGCTCATGGCGATGTTCTGGATGAACGCGGCGTCGACGCTGTTGAGCGTGAACTCCACGGTCAGCGGCCCGGTCTTCTCGACCTTGGCGATGTTCTTGTTCAGGCTCATCCCGTTGAAATACGGGAATTCGGTCGGGTAAGCCTTACGGAACGGCTGCTGCGCATCAAGCATGCGATTAAACGTGAACAGCACATCGTCGGCGTTGAAGTCGCGGGTTGGCTTGAAGTAAGGGGTTGTATGAAATTTCACGCCTTCACGCAGGTGAAAGGTGTACTTCAGACCATCCTCGGAAATGTCCCACGTGGTTGCCAGGCCAGGGACGACATTGGTCGCGCCCTTTTCAAACTCGACCAGGCGGTTGTACAGCGGTTCGGCGGCGTCGTTATCGGTGGCCGTCGTGTATTGCGCGGTATCGAAACCCGCCGGGCTGCCTTCGGAGCAGAACACCAGGCTTTTCGGTGCGGCGAAACTGGCGGACGACGCGGCCAGCAGGCCGGCACCCAGCAATGCGGAAAACTTCAAGGTATGGCGCATGACGCTCCCTCTTTTTAGTGTTGTTCAATGTGCCGTCGTCTCATCCACAGACGTTTTGGCGACATTGAGCTCAAACCATGACGTACGGCAAACCGGTGGCCCACGCAGAAACTGGTCAGTACGCGACGGTAGGCACCGTGCTTCTGGCAGTAAATACGTAAATGCCTTAATGCTCGTAGGAAAAGTCGACGCGCCTATACCGAAGCAATCATCTACTACGGATTTTGGTGTAGGCCTTTTCCTTTTTTCCCGGTAGAAAAAGCAACGGCGACGTCAGAAACGCCGCCGTTGCAATGCCTTACTTGCTGACGCTGACGCCGTAGAAAGAATTCAAGCCGAATGGGCTGATCTTGAAATCCTGCACGTTGGCGCGCATGGGTTGGTACACCGTCGAGTGAGCGATAGGTGTCATCGGGACTGCATCTTTGAGGACGTGTTGCGCCTGTTTGTACAGTTCGGTGCGCTTGCCCTGATCGGTCGTGCGTTTGGCTTCTTTCACCAGACCGTCGAACTTCTTGTCGCACCACTTGGAGAAGTTGTTGCCGCTGAGCGAGTCGCAGCCGAACAGCACGTTCAGCCAGTTGTCCGGATCACCATTGTCACCACTCCAGCCAATGATCATGGCCTGGTTCTCGCCACCTTTGGAACGCTTGATGTACTCGCCCCACTCGTAGCTGGTGATCTTCACTTTCAAGCCGATCTTGGCCCAGTCGGACTGGAGCATTTCAGCCATCAGCTTGGCGTTCGGGTTGTATGGACGCTGAACCGGCATCGCCCACAGCACGATCTCGGTACCTTCCTTGACGCCGGCTTCCTTGAGCAGCTGTTTGGCTTTCTCAGGATCGTACTTGGCATCTTTGATCGTGGTGTCGTAAGACCACTGGGTCGGCGGCATGGCATTGACGGCCAGTTGGCCTGCGCCCTGGTAAACCGAATCGATGATCTGCGGCTTGTTCACCGCCATGTCCAGCGCCTGACGCACGCGCAGGTCAGCCAGTGGGTTGGCTTCGTTGCTGCCCTTGACCTTGTCCATCACGTTGTAGGCGATGTAGCCGAGGTTGAAACCGGCCTGATCCGGCATCTTCAGCGCTTTGTCTTCTTTCAGCGCCTTGAGGTCGGCCGGACGCGGGAACAGGGTGACCTGGCACTCGTTCTTTTTCAGTTTCTGGATCCGTACCGACGGGTCGGTGGTGATGGCGAAGATCAGGTTGTCGATCTTCACGTCTTCAGGCTTCCAGTAATCCTTGTTGCCGGTGTAGCGGATGTTGGAATCTTTCTGGTAGCTCTTGAACACAAACGGACCAGTGCCGATTGGCTTCTGGTTGATGTCGGCAGCCTTGCCTTCCTTGAGCAGCTGAGCCGCGTATTCGGCGGACTGCACGGAAGCGAAGCTCATGGCCATGTTCTGGATGAACGCGGCATCGACTTCTTTCAAAGTGAACTTGACGGTGTGGTCGTCGACTTTATCGATTTTGGTGATGTTGGTGTCCATCCCCATGTCGGTGAAGTACGGGAATTCGGTCGGGTACGCCTTACGGAAAGGGTCGTCCTTGTTGATCATGCGGTTAAAAGTAAACAGCACGTCGTCGGCGTTGAATTCACGAGTCGGCTTGAAATACGGGGTGGTGTGGAACTTGACGCCTTCACGCAGGTGGAAGGTGTACGTCAGGCCATCATCGGAAATGTCCCACTTGGTCGCCAGCCCAGGAATCACAGCGGTGCCGCCGCGCTCGAACTGGGTCAGACGGTTGAACATGGTTTCGGCTGAGGCGTCGAAGTCGGTTCCGGTGGTGTACTGGCCTGGATCAAAACCGGCCGGGCTGCCTTCGGAGCAGAACACCAGGTTAGTCGCAGCGGATGCGAACGGTGCGGAGGCTAACAAGCCTGCGCCGACTAAAAACGGAATGACCGCGTGTTTAAGCATGTTGGCCTCATGATTTGTTGTCATTTTTTAGTAGTGAGGTACGACCTCGTGAGTCGTGCCTGCGGATACTTATGCAGGGGCCATACCCAATGCAAGATCCAGAGCGGTCGGCGGCGTCAAAGCGTGGCACGAACGTACCTTAATGTCGCATCCGTATAACTTCTGACGCATTTGACCGTTTGCGGGTGGTTTTTACGGTGCAAATCGAGCCCCAAAACAGTGCGCTGGTCACGTTGTGCGCGCTGCGTTGGGGCTCGGTGTTACCTATTTATACCCACGCCATAGAAGGGGGTGAGACCGAACGGGCTGATGCGAAAGTCAGTGACTTCCTTGCGCAGCGGCTGGAACACTGTGGAGTTGGCAATCGGCGTGATCGGCACTTGTTGTTTAAGGATCAGTTGCGCCTGTTGATACAGCTTTATGCGTTGCGCCTTATCGGTAGCCACTTTTGCCTGTTGAACGAGTTTGTCATAGGCCGGATCACACCATTTAGCGTAGTTGCTACCCTTCACAGCGGCGCAGCTGTAGAGCACGCCGAGCCAGTTGTCCGGGTCGCCGTTGTCGCCGGTCCAGCCGTAGATCATCGCGTCGTGCTCGCCATTTTTCGCGCGCTTGATGTACTCGCCCCATTCATAGCTGACGATGTTGGCCTTGATGCCGATTTTCGCCCAGTCCTGCTGGATCATTTGCGCCGACATGCGTGCGTTCGGGTTCGATGCGCGCTGCACTGTCATCGCCCAGAGGTTGATGGTTGTACCCGGCGCAACCCCTGCTTCTTTCAGTAGCACTCGGGCTTTTTCCGGGTCGTACGGGGCGTCCTTGATGTTCGGATCGTAGGACCATTGCGCGGGCGGCAAGGCGTTGTGTGCCAACTGACCGGCGCTTTGGTAAACGGCCTTGATGATCGCGGGTTTATCGATGGCCATGTCCAGCGCCTGACGCACCTTGAGCTGGTCCAGTGGTGGATGCGTGGTGTTGTAGGCGAGGAAGCCGAGGTTGAAACCGGGCTGCTTGAGCACGCGCAGGTTCGGGTCTTTTTCCATCACTTCGATATCGGCTGGGCGCGGGTAGCCGCTGACCTGGCATTCACCGGCCTTGAGCTTTTGCAGACGTACGGCCGCGTCCGGGGTGATCGAGAAGATCAGGTTATCGATTTTGACGTCTTCGGGTTTCCAGTAGGCCGTGTTCGCGACGTAACGGATCTGCGAATCCTTTTGATAGCGCTTGAATACGAATGGGCCGGTGCCGATGGGCTTCTGGTTGAGGTCGGCGGCTTTGCCTTGCTTCAACAGTTGCGCGGCGTATTCGGCCGACTGCACCGAGGCAAAGCTCATGGCGAGGTTCTGCACGAAGGCGGCGTCGACGTTGTTGAGGTTGAAGCGCACGCTGTGCTCGTCGAGTTTTTCCACCGATTTGATCGTGGTGTTCAGGCCCATGTCGGTGAAGTACGGGGACTCGGCGGGGTAGGCCTTGCGAAAGGCGTTGTCCGGATCGAGCAGGCGCTGGAAGGTGAACAGGACGTCGTCGGCGTTGAAGTCGCGGGTCGGGGTGAAATAGTCGGTGCTGTGGAATTTCACCCCTTCGCGCAGGTGGAAGGTGTATTGCAGGCCATCGCTGGAGACGTCCCATTTTGTCGCCAGACCGGGTTCGATGTCGGTGCCGCCGCGCTGGAATTGGGTGAGGCGGTTGAAAACGGTTTCGGCGGAGGCGTCGAAGTCGGTGCCGCTGGTGTATTGGCTGGGGTCGAAGCCGGCGGGGCTGGCTTCCGAGCAGTAGACCAGGGTTGTGGCGGCGTGTGTGATCGGGGCTATGGCTGTTAGTGCGAGGGTGATCAATAGTGGTTTGAGGGTGAATCTTGGCATGGAGTCCCCGGGGGATTTGCTGGTTATGCTTTTCAGGGTAGCGGGGATTTGCGGGGCTTCGGAAATATCGTTTTTTGTGTTGGGGTGTCTGTCTCGGTATATAGCGGCTTTTTGTGTGTATATCCGTTGCTTCGGGTGCTGCGGCTGGCGGTTTCGCCTGACGGCGACTTACTTTTTTACAAGCGCCAAAAAAAGTAAGCAAAAAACGCTTGCTCCTACGTACGGCCCTCGCAAGCTCGGGTTCCTTCGCTCCGGGATCGATCCGGGCGCAGCGGCTACGGTTTGCTTCGCTGCACCTCCTTCCGCTGTGTCTGGCTGCGCCAGACGGTCGCTGCGCTCCCACGCCCGGATCAATCCCTGCGCTCAGCCTTCCGACGTCGCCGGTGGATCAAGATCAAAAGCAGGCGAGCTGACAATCGGCCTATTGAGTGGTGAGAAGCGACGCATGGCTTGGGATTTTCGGTGGATTCGCCCCTCACTAGCCCTCTCCCCTCGGAGAGGGAGCCGATTCGTGGGCCGTTCAAAACCTGAGTTCGACTCGGTATTGCACGTCGGCGTGGCTTTCGCATTCACCGCGGTCAGTCCCCTCTCCCTTCGGGAGAGGGCTAGGGCTAGGGCTAGGGTGAGGGTTGGCTTTTGGCTGTTTAAAACTGTGTCAGATAACCAGAACCTTCCCACAGGGTTTTCAGGTTGTCCGTCGGACGCTCGCTCTCTAGGCTCTGGGTGTCGCTGAATGTTCAGTGATCGGGTGTGAGAACCCGCTGAGCTTGAAACTGGCACCAGTAAGACCATAATTGCGGCCGGCTTATCAGCTGTCGCGATGCCTTATGGCGGCTGTGTGCGGGCAGACTTCGGTCTGGCCGGTTTTCTGCTCACCGGTTTCTCACTCCGCACATAGCTGCCACCCTTCGTCACGTGAGAAATGGCTAAGGGCGGCTCGAATTACGAGCAGATTTGTATGAAAGATAAAATTGTCCCCGACCCACCCCTTGAACCCACAACCCCTCTCGAAGACGCCGTCCGCGCCGACGATCAAATCAAGAATCGCGAAGCCATAAAGCGTGCTCTCGATTTCTATCTCTGCCCTCCACCCAGCAAACCGCATCCACCAAGCACGATGTTTCTGATCCAGCCCGACATCGACACTGAGAGCCTGCTGGCTCACGCCTGCGAATCCCTTGCTTCAGCGAACACGCTGGCCAGCGATTTCGCCGATCAGCTCAGTCGTCCGCAGCGCAATACGGCGCTGGCGATTCAGCAGATCATCATGCTGGCCGAACTGGCGGTGAATCGGGCGCTCGATCGGGTTGATCCGCAGGCTTGAGCCCGCGTCATCGTTCTTCGCGAGCAGGCTCGCTCCCACAGGTGCAATGCATTTCAAAGTATGGGAGCGAGCCTGCTCGCGAAAGCGGTGGAACATTCACCACAAATCCCCGGCATAAAAAAACCGCCGATCATTCACCGATCGGCGGTCCTTCATTCAGCCAAGTTCAATTCACTGCATCAACACTTCAATCGAGCCATCAGCCGTCATGCTGACCTGACTGGTGCCGGCTTCAACTTCTGGTGTTACCGGTGCTGAATCCATGGCTGCCGCTTTCATCATCATCGGGGCGCGCAGGTACGGTTGTGGGTAACCATTGCTGTTGAGGTTCAGGTTGACGATTTTGTAGCCTTTGCCGCCCAGGGCGTCGGTGGCCAGTTGAGCGCGGGCCTTGAAGGCGCTGACGGCTTCTTTGAGCAACTGGTCTTCGCTGGCCTTGCGGGTCGGGTCGGCGATGGCGAAGTCCATGCCGCCCATTTTCAGGTCGGTCAGCAGCTCGCCGGTGAGTTTCGACAGGGCGGCGAAGTCGGTGCTTTCCAGGCGCAGTTCGGCTCGTTCGCGCCAGCCGGTGATTTTCTGGCCCTTGGTGTCGTAGATCGGATAGCTGTTGCGGCTGCCCGTGCGCAGGGTGATGTCTTTGACTTGTTTGGCCTGGGCGGTGGCCTTGTTCATAGTGGTGCTGATGGCGGCGGCGAGTTTGGCCGGGTCGGTGTTCTGGTCTTCGGTGTAGAGCGTCACGATCATCTGATCGCGGGCCACTTCCTGGCTGACTTCGGCGCGCAGGGAAATCTGGTTGTAGTGCAGCTCATCGGCGGCCAGGGCCGGAAGGCTGGCGATGCTGCCGACGGTCAGGGCGAGAAGGGCGGCGCTGCGGCGAACTGTGTGCATGAAAGCTCCTTGAGGGGGCGCAGGTGTTGGTTCGAGCCTGCGTGAACCATCAGACTCTAACTTCTATGCTCCGGTTCGCCCAGTTACAACTTCAATACAGATGTCGGGGCTGCTGCGCAGCCATTCGCGAGCAGGCTCGCTCCCACCTTTGAAATGCATTCCCCTGTGGGAGCGAGCCTGCTCGCGAAGGCGTCCTTATAGCCGCCGAAAATGTTTTCGCCATGTGGTCGTTTGCCGCACTTTCGCCTCTCACGCCCGTGCCTTGGTTATACTCCGTGCGATCCGCCTGGAGCGCTCATCAGGAGAGCTCATGCTCGCCCCCGTACAACTGACTTCCGCCACGCGCCAGAACCTCTGGCGACTGACGTTCATTCGCACCCTGGTGCTCGCCGCGCAGGCCGGTTCCGTGGGCCTGGCCTACTGGCTGGAGCTATTGCCGTTGCCGTGGGTGCAACTGGCGATGACCCTGGGCTGTTCGATTCTGCTCTGCGTGTTCACTGCCGTGCGCCTGCGCACATCGTGGCCGGTGACCGAGCTTGAATACGCGCTGCAACTGGCCTGCGATCTGGTGATCCACAGTGCGCTGCTGTATTTCTCCGGTGGTTCGACCAATCCGTTCGTTTCCTATTATCTGGTGCCGCTGACCATCGCCGCGGTGACGCTGCCGTGGCGTTATTCGGTGATTCTGTCCGGCATCGCGCTGGCGCTGTACACGGTGATGCTGACGCGGTTCTATCCGTTGGAAACGCTGCCGGTCGCTCGTGAGAATCTGCAGATCTATGGCATGTGGCTGAGCTTTGCGCTGGCAGCGGCGGTGATTACCTTTTTCGCTGCGCGCATGGCCGAAGAGTTGCGCCGTCAGGAGGAGTTGCGGGCGATTCGCCGTGAAGAAGGCCTGCGTGATCAGCAGTTGCTCGCCGTCGCCACTCAGGCCGCAGGCGCCGCCCATGAACTCGGCACGCCGCTGGCGACCATGAGTGTTTTGCTCAAGGAAATGCAGCAGGACCATCCCGACCCGCTGTTGCAGGACGATCTCAAGGTGCTGCAGGATCAGGTCAAGCTGTGCAAGGAAACCTTGCAGCAACTGGTGCGTGCCGCCGAGGCCAACCGGCGTCTGGCGGTGGAGATGCAGGACGTCACCGACTGGCTCGACGAAGCGTTGAACCGCTGGCACTTGATGCGCCCGGAGGCCAGTTATCGCTTCCAGCGTCTCGGCCAGGGCAGCGTGCCGCGCATGGCACCGCCGCCGGATCTGACCCAGGCGCTGCTCAATCTGCTGAACAATGCCGCCGACGCTTGCCCGGAAAACCTTCAGGTCACCCTCGATTGGGATGCCGAGACGCTGACCATCAGCATCCGTGACCACGGCGCCGGAGTGCCGCTGGCCATCGCCGAGCAGATCGGCAAACCGTTTTTTACCACCAAGGGCAAAGGTTTCGGCCTGGGCCTGTTTTTGAGCAAGGCCAGCGTGACACGCGCCGGCGGCTCAGTGAAACTCTATAGTCATGAGGAAGGCGGCACGCTCACCGAGCTGCGCCTGCCCCACGGCGCCCGAGGAGACCTAACATGAGTGACGAAATCCAAGTCGAAGGCGAAGAACTGCCGCATTTGCTGCTGGTCGATGACGACGCGACCTTCACCCGCGTGATGGCGCGTGCCATGGCCCGCCGTGGCTTTCGCGTCAGCACCGCCGGTTCCGCCGAAGAAGGCCTGACCATCGCCCAGGCCGATCTGCCGGATTACGCCGCGCTCGACCTGAAAATGGACGGTGACTCCGGTCTGGTCCTGCTGCCCAAGCTGCTGGAGCTTGATCCGGAAATGCGCGTGGTGATCCTCACCGGTTATTCGAGCATTGCCACGGCGGTGGAAGCGATCAAACGCGGCGCCTGCAACTACCTGTGCAAACCGGCCGACGCTGACGACGTGCTGGCCGCGCTGCTCTCCGAGCACGCCGACCTCGACAGTCTGGTGCCGGAAAACCCGATGTCGGTCGACCGCCTGCAGTGGGAACACATCCAGCGCGTACTCACCGAGCACGAAGGCAACATCTCCGCCACTGCCCGCGCCTTGGGCATGCATCGCCGCACCCTGCAGCGCAAACTGCAGAAGCGCCCGGTTCGTCGCTGAACCTGCGCTGAACGACTATCGCCAGCCCTCGCGATCAAACGCACCGATCATCTATGATCGGTGCGTGTCTGTTCTTATCTTTATCGAGCCTTATCCATGAATCAGAACGCTGAATATTCCGCGGTCAACGATGCTGTGCGCGGGCAGTTTTTTCGCAAAGTCTGGGCGATGACTACGCCTTACTGGCGCAGCGAAGAGAAGGGCAAGGCCTGGACGTTGCTGATTGCGGTGATTGCGCTGACGTTGTTCAGCGTGGCCATCTCGGTGTGGATCAACAGTTGGTACAAGGACTTCTACAACGCCCTGCAAAAGAAGGACGAGGCGGCGTTCTGGCAGTTGATCCTGTATTTCTGCGGCATCGCGGCGGTGGCGATTCTTGGCGCGGTGTATCGCCTTTATCTGACGCAGATGCTGACCATCCGCTGGCGGGCGTGGCTGACCGAAAAGCACTTCAAGCGCTGGCTGGACCACAAGAACTATTACCAACTGGAGCAGGGCGGTTACACCGATAACCCCGACCAGCGAATTTCCGAAGACCTCAACACCTACACGGCCAACACCCTGAACCTGGGTCTCGGGCTGCTGCGCACGATCGTCAGCCTGGTCTCGTTCTCGATCATTTTGTGGGGCGTGTCGGGCAGCATTGAAGTGTTCGGCATCGAGATTCCCGGTTATATGTTCTGGTGTGCGCTGCTCTATGCGGCCGTCGGCAGCTGGCTGACGCACCTGATCGGTCGTCGCTTGATCGGCTTGAACAACCAGCAACAACGCTTCGAAGCCGACCTGCGTTTCTCCATGGTGCGGGTGCGTGAGAACGCTGAGAGCATTGCGCTGTACAACGGCGAACCGAATGAAAATCGCCGCTTGAGCAGCCGTTTCGGACTGGTCTGGCATAACTTCTGGGACATCATGCGCGTGTCCAAGCGCCTGACATTCTTCACCTCCGGCTACGGCCAGATCGCGATTATTTTCCCGTTTATCGTCGCGGCGCCGCGTTACCTGTCCGGCAAGATCGAACTGGGCGGGCTGATGCAAATCAACTCGGCGTTCGGCAACGTGCAGGAGAATTTCAGCTGGTTCATCACTGCCTACGCAGATCTCGCTGCTTGGCGCGCTACATGTGATCGTTTGCTGAGCTTCCGTCAGGCCATGAGCGACAACGAAGAGCGGGCACCGGCGATTGATGTGCAGAATCAGGGCAGCGAATTGCAGGTGCATAACCTCGGGCTGGATCTCGCCGACGGCCGTCATCTGTTGACCAGCGCCGACATGACCGTGGAACCGGGTGAGCGAGTGATGCTCAGCGGGCGTTCCGGCAGCGGCAAGTCGACATTGCTGCGGGCGATGGGGCATTTGTGGCCGGCGGGGCATGGCAACATTCGCCTGCCAGCGGCGCGTTATCTGTTCCTGCCGCAAAAGCCTTATCTGCCGATCGGCACGCTGCGCGAGGCGTTGAGTTATCCACAACCGGGCGACACCTACGCGCCGGAACGTTTTGCACAAGTGCTGGAAACCTGTCGCCTGCCGCATCTGGTTGCACGGCTGGACGAAGCCAATCACTGGCAACGCATGCTGTCGCCAGGCGAGCAGCAACGGCTGGCTTTCGCCCGCGCGCTGCTGTATGCACCGCAATGGCTGTACATGGACGAAGCGACCTCGGCGATGGATGAGGAAGACGAAGCGACGTTGTACCAGGCGCTGATCGATCAGATCCCGGGCCTGAGTATCGTCAGCGTCGGCCATCGCAGCAGTCTCAAACGCTTCCATCCACGGCATGTGCGAATTGATAGCGGACATCTGGTGGAACAGGCAATAACCGCCTGAACCGAGTAACTCTGTGGGAGCTGGCTTGCCAGCGATGGCGCCGCAACAGACGACATCTATGTTGCCTGATATAGCCTCATCGCTGGCAAGCCAGCTCCCACAGGATTTGTGTGGAAACGGAAAGTGATCGTACAACCCGCTTGAGCTATGATGGCGCCAAGCCGAACTTTCGAGACAAGATGCAAACCATGGAAAAGCTGATGGACACCCCGCGTCTCCCGCGCAAGCGCCGCAGTCTGGCTCAGGAACTGGTGACGGTGCTGAGCGAGCAGATCCGCGATGGTCTGCTCAAACGTGGTGACAAATTGCCCACCGAGTCGGCGATCATGGAAGCCCATGGCGTCAGCCGCACCGTGGTGCGCGAAGCGATTTCCCGTCTGCAGGCCGCAGGTCAGGTGGAAACCCGCCATGGCATCGGCACCTTCGTGCTCGACACGCCTAGCCCGAGTGGTTTCCGTATCGACCCGGCGACGGTCGTCACCCTGCGTGACGTCCTGGCAATCCTCGAATTACGCATCAGCCTTGAGGTCGAATCCGCCGGCCTCGCCGCGCAGCGCCGCACGCCCGAACAATTGGCGACCATGCGCGCCGCCCTTGATGCGTTGAACGAAAGCGCCTCGCATGCCAGCGACGCGGTGTCGTCAGACTTCGCTTTTCACCTGGAAATTGCGTTGTCCACCGGTAACCGCTATTTCACCGACATCATGACCCACCTGGGCACCAGCATCATTCCGCGTACCCGGTTGAATTCGGCGCGCCTGGCTCATGATGATCACCAGCACTACATGGGCCGACTGAGCCGCGAGCACGAAGAAATCTACGACGCGATTGCACGTCAGGATTCTGATGCAGCCCGTGCCGCAATGCGCCTGCATCTGACCAACAGCCGTGAGAGGCTGCGCCAGGCCCATGAAGAGGCACAGGCGCAGGGGTGATGTTTTAAGGTTCCAGGCCCACTTCTATTTCATCGGAAGTTGCTGTATTGCCACTCTGCCTGGTGACGGTGTACTTCAGGTACGCGCGATCACCCACTCTGACACCTTGGGCTAAATCCCGCTGTGGGATGTTGAAGGGAATGGGCTGCCCGACTTCACTCTCCGAGACCTCGCGCTTGTAGGTGACTGGCTTGCCGTTAGTGGTTCGGAGATCAAGCGTGATGACATCTCGAATCTCCGAGTGCAGGTATGGAGGCACCTCAGCTACGGTCGGATCGTTGATTTCGCTAAGCCTGAGCACGTTGTTTTTCGCCTCCAGGAATACAGGGTCGGCCAATGGGCTTGTTTTGTTGGTCATTTTTCAAAGTCCTTTTGTTGAACCAATGAGCAGTGGGCGCACGGTGCCCAATGGCATCCGTGCGCAGCCATTAAAGGACTGATGAATACACAGCGGCACCTGTAAGAAATACCAGTCCCGACCAATGGTCAGTCCTCAAACGCACGCCCCGTCACGCCTCGATCCGCAACCTCAACGCCTGCGAATACGGCTCCATACTCGACTCATCGCGAAACTTGTAGCGCAGCTCCACCTCGCGGCCCAGGTACGGTTGCAGCGCTTCTTTCGGCAGTTGCACTTCGATGTCGAAGAGCTTTTCCATTTCATCCTCGGCGTCGTCCCAGGCGCCCGTATCCACTTCATCACCTTCCCATTCAGGCTCTTCACCATCGCTGCCAAGGATCGCGTAAACGCTCCAGTTCGCTGCGAAATCGCTGGAATCCGGAACCTGCACAGTGAGGATCTCCGGCAGTCGCGAGAGCTGAAGCGTGACGCAGTCATCCTGAGCAGGGGCAGCATAAGAAAGGGTGGGGGCGGCAAAATGCATCGACATAACGGCTTCCTTTAAGTGGTCCGCCACGATCCTTCGTGGCAGTCGACCCACTTTACGAGCCGCTCGCCCTCAATGACTTAAACGAATCCAGACCAGATATTTCCGTGTACGGAAGCCGCAAAGACGGGCTTTGCAGCGATTTTTGCCAGAGCTCGAGCCAATCTTGTCCGACAAAAAAGCGCCGACAACGATGAAATGCAGTTGACGGTTGTCTTTTAAGTTGTACGATGACCTACAACTTCAGCCGAGGCTGAACGGTCCACTCACAATAAAACGTTGCTACCAGGGTGTTCGAATAATGAATCCACAAGAACTGAAGTCCATCCTCTCTGCCGGCCTGCTGTCGTTCCCGGTGACCGATTTCAACGCGCAAGGCGATTTCAACCGCGCGGGCTATATCAAACGCCTGGAATGGCTGGCTCCGTATGGCGCTTCGGCCCTGTTCGCAGCGGGCGGCACCGGTGAGTTCTTCTCCCTGGCGGCCAGCGAATATTCGGAAATCATCAAGACTGCCGTCGACACCTGCGCGACCAGCGTGCCAATCCTCGCCGGTGTGGGCGGTTCGACACGTCAGGCCATCGAATACGCTCAGGAAGCCGAGCGTCTGGGCGCCAAAGGTCTGTTGCTGCTGCCGCACTACCTGACCGAAGCGAGCCAGGACGGTGTCGCCGACCACGTTGAAGCCGTGTGTAAATCGGTGAAAATCGGCGTGGTCGTCTACAACCGCAACGTTTGCCGCCTCACCGCGCCGCTGCTGGAACGTCTGGCCGAGCGCTGCCCGAACCTGATCGGCTACAAGGATGGCCTGGGCGATATCGAATTGATGGTGTCGATCCGTCGCCGCCTCGGTGATCGCTTCAGCTACCTGGGTGGTCTGCCGACCGCCGAAGTCTACGCCGCTGCCTACAAGGCGCTGGGCGTGCCGGTCTACTCCTCGGCGGTGTTCAACTTCATTCCGAAAACCGCGATGGATTTCTACCACGCGATCGCCCGTGAAGATCACGCCACCGTTGGCAAGATCATCGACGACTTCTTCCTGCCGTACCTCGACATCCGCAACCGCAAGGCCGGTTACGCCGTGAGCATTGTCAAGGCAGGTGCAAAAATCGCCGGCTATGACGCAGGTCCGGTGCGTGCGCCGCTGACCGACCTGACCGGCGAAGAGTACGAAATGCTCGCCGCGCTGATCGACAAGCAAGGCGCGCAGTAATACCCGAGTAAAGCGAGGCCGCTGAGCAAT
This sequence comes from Pseudomonas retamae, assembly GCF_043496865.1. Taxonomy (NCBI): domain Bacteria; kingdom Pseudomonadati; phylum Pseudomonadota; class Gammaproteobacteria; order Pseudomonadales; family Pseudomonadaceae; genus Pseudomonas; species Pseudomonas retamae. The sequence goes on along the minus strand of NZ_JBIEIL010000009.1, from coordinate 177,524 downwards.
CAGCGGCTTTTTGCGTAAAGGCTTTTAGAGTTGAGGGCTGCCCTGTGACAACAGCAAAACGCTACGACAACTACATCAACGGCGAGTGGGTCGCCGGTGCCGATTACTCGGCCAACATCAACCCGTCCGAATTGAGCGACAACATCGGCGACTACGCCAAGGCAGACCTGAATCAGGTCAACGCTGCCATCGACGCCGCCCGCGCAGCATTCCCGGCGTATTCCACCTCGGGCATTCAGGCCCGTCACGATTCGCTGGACAAAGTCGGCACTGAAATCCTCGCCCGTCGCGAAGAACTCGGCACGCTGCTGGCCCGCGAAGAAGGCAAGACCCTGCCTGAAGCCATCGGCGAAGTGACCCGCGCCGGTAACATTTTCAAATTCTTTGCCGGTGAATGCCTGCGTCTGTCCGGCGACTACGTGCCGTCGGTGCGTCCGGGCGTCAACGTTGAAGTGACTCGCGAAGCGCTGGGCGTGGTCGGTCTGATCACCCCGTGGAACTTCCCGATCGCCATTCCAGCGTGGAAAATCGCCCCGGCCCTGGCCTACGGCAACTGCGTGGTGCTCAAGCCTGCCGATCTGGTGCCGGGCTGCGCATGGGCGCTGGCGGAAATCATCTCCCGCGCCGGCTTCCCGGCTGGTGTGTTCAACCTGGTGATGGGCAGCGGCCGTGTGGTTGGCGAGGCGTTGGTCAACAGCCCGAAAGTCGATGGCATCAGCTTCACCGGTTCGGTGGGCGTTGGTCGCCAGATCGCCGTCAACTGCGTTGCGCGCCAGGCCAAGGTGCAGCTGGAAATGGGCGGCAAGAACCCGCAGATCATTCTCGACGACGCCGACCTCAAGCAAGCGGTCGAGCTGTCGGTGCAGAGCGCGTTCTACTCCACCGGTCAGCGTTGCACAGCGTCGAGCCGTCTGATCGTGACTGCCGGCATCCACGACAAATTCGTCGAGGCCATGGCCGAGCGGATGAAGTCGATCAAGGTCGGCCATGCGTTGAAAGCCGGCACCGATATCGGTCCGGTAGTGTCCCAGGCGCAGCTTGAACAGGACATGAAGTACATCGACATCGGCCAGTCCGAAGGTGCTCGTCTGGTCAGTGGCGGTGGTGTGGTGACTTGCGACACCGAAGGCTACTTCCTCGCGCCAACCCTGTTTGCCGACAGCGAAGCGTCGATGCGCATCAGCCGCGAAGAGATCTTCGGCCCGGTGGCCAACATCGTGCGCGTGGCGGACTACGAAGCAGCATTGGCGATGGCCAACGATACCGAATTCGGTCTGTCGGCCGGTATCGCCACCACTTCGCTGAAGTACGCCAACCACTTCAAGCGCCACTCCCAGGCCGGGATGGTGATGGTCAACCTGCCAACCGCCGGTGTGGATTACCACGTACCGTTCGGTGGCCGTAAAGGTTCGTCCTACGGCTCCCGTGAGCAGGGCCGCTACGCGCAAGAGTTCTACACGGTCGTGAAGACTGCCTACATCGGTTCCTGATACATGCAATACCTGTGGGAGCTGGCTTGCCAGCGATTCGGGCAACGCGGTGCTTCAGGCTCGCCGCGCTGATGCCATCGCTGGCAAGCCAGCTCCCACAAAGACCAAAGAATGTTTTACCCGCATAAAAATAATCAGTGGGAGTACATCTACATGCAATCGTCCAAGCCGACTCACGTCCGCTATTTGATCCTGCTCATGCTGTTTCTGGTGACCACGATCAACTACGCCGACCGTGCCACGATCGCCATTGCCGGCTCCAGCCTGCAAAAGGATCTGGGCATCGACGCCGTCACCCTCGGCTACATCTTCTCCGCATTCGGTTGGGCCTACGTGGCCGGGCAAATTCCCGGTGGCTGGCTGCTCGATCGCTTCGGCTCGAAAAAAGTCTATGCCCTGAGCATTTTCACCTGGTCGCTGTTCACCGTGCTGCAAGGCTTTGTCGGTGAGTTCGGCATGTCCACCGCGGTGGTTGCGCTGTTCATGCTGCGCTTTCTCGTAGGCCTGGCCGAAGCGCCATCGTTCCCCGGCAATGCGCGCATTGTGGCGGCGTGGTTCCCGACCGCTGAACGCGGCACCGCCTCGGCGATCTTCAACTCGGCGCAGTACTTTGCCACCGTGTTGTTCGCGCCGCTGATGGGCTGGATCGTCTACCGCTTCGGCTGGGAGCACGTGTTCATCGTCATGGGTATTCTGGGCATCATCTTCTCGCTGGTCTGGTTGAAGGTTATCCACAGCCCGCGTCAACACCCGATGGCCAATGACGCCGAAGTCAATTTCATCGCGGAAAACGGCGGCATGGTCGACATGGACCAGAACAAAGGCAAAAAAGCCGATGGGCCGAAGTGGGATTACATCCGTCAGTTGCTGACCAACCGCATGATGCTCGGCGTGTATCTGGGCCAGTACTGCATCAACGGCATCACTTATTTCTTCCTGACCTGGTTCCCGGTGTACCTGGTGCAAGAGCGTGGCATGACCATTCTCAAGGCCGGTTTCATCGCCTCGTTGCCGGCAATCTGCGGCTTCATCGGTGGTGTACTCGGCGGGGTGATTTCCGATTACCTGCTGCGCAAGGGCCATTCGCTGACCTTCGCCCGCAAGGCACCGATCATTGCCGGTCTGCTGGTGTCGAGCAGCATCGTGGCGTGCAATTATGTTGATGTCGAATGGATGGTGGTCGGCTTCATGGCCCTGGCATTCTTCGGTAAAGGCGTTGGCGCACTAGGCTGGGCGGTTGTTTCCGACACCTCGCCGAAGCAGATCGCCGGTTTGAGTGGCGGCCTGTTCAACACCTTTGGCAACATCGCTTCGATCACCACGCCGATCGTGATTGGCTACATCATCAGCTCCACCGGTTCGTTCAAATGGGCGCTGGTGTTTGTCGGTGCCAACGCACTGGTCGCGGTGTTCAGTTATCTGGTGATCGTCGGCCCGATCAAGCGTGTGGTCTTGAAAGAGCCGCCAACCAAGGGCGGTAATGAAGCCACCGGCAATTTGTCTCAAGCGCATTCCTGAGGAGCGGCGTCATGCAGTTGATTGAACATTCCGACTCGCCGCGCTACATCCGCCTGCACGAGCGGGATAACGTTGTAGTGGTGGTCAACGACCAGGGCGTACCGGCCGGCACCGAGTTTGCCGATGGCCTGGTGACAGTGGATTTCGTTCCGCAGAGCCACAAGGTCACCCTGGAAGACATTCCCGAGGGCGGCGCGGTGATTCGCTACGGGCAGATCATCGGTTATGCCTTGCAGCCGATCCGTCGTGGCAGTTGGGTCAAGGAAGATCAACTGCGCATGCCGACCGCGCCGCCGCTGGACAGCTTGCCGCTGTCCACCGACGTGCCGGACGCGCAGGCTCCGCTGGAAGGCTTCACCTTCGAGGGTTATCGCAACGCCGACGGTACCGTCGGCACGCGCAACATTCTCGGCATCACCACCACCGTGCAGTGCGTCACCGGCGTGCTCGATCACGCGGTGAAAAGGATCAAGGAAGAGCTGCTGCCCAAGTACCCCCACGTCGATGACGTGGTGGCACTGACCCACAGCTACGGCTGCGGCGTGGCGATCACCGCCACCGACGCCTACATCCCGATCCGCACCGTGCGCAATCTGGCGCGCAACCCGAACCTGGGCGGCGAGGCGCTGGTGATCAGCCTGGGCTGCGAGAAATTGCAGGCCGGGCAGGTGATGCACGAGGATGATGCCTCGGTGGATCTCAGCGATCCGTGGTTGTATCGCTTGCAGGACTCCAGTCACGGCTTCACCGAAATGATCGAGCAGATCATGGAACTGGCCGAAGTCCGTTTGAAGAAACTCGACCAGCGCCGCCGCGAAACCGTGCCGGCATCCGAGCTGATTCTGGGCATGCAGTGTGGCGGCAGCGATGCCTTCTCCGGCATCACTGCCAACCCGGCGCTGGGTTTTGCCTCGGATCTGCTGTTGCGTGCCGGGGCGACGGTGATGTTTTCCGAAGTCACCGAAGTCCGCGATGCGATCTATCTGCTGACCTCTCGCGCACAAACGCAAACCGTGGCTGAAGAGCTGGTGCGCGAAATGGACTGGTACGACCGTTACCTGGCCAAAGGCGAGGCCGATCGCAGTGCCAACACCACGCCCGGCAACAAGAAGGGCGGGTTGTCGAACATTGTCGAGAAGTCGCTGGGTTCGATCGTCAAGTCGGGCAGCAGCGCGATCAACGGCGTGCTCGGCCCGGGCGAGCGCTTCAAGCAGAAGGGTTTGATTTTCTGTGCGACGCCGGCCAGCGATTTTGTCTGCGGTACCTTGCAACTGGCAGCCGGGATGAACCTGCATGTGTTCACCACCGGGCGTGGCACACCTTACGGGCTGGCGATGGCGCCAGTGGTCAAGGTCTCGACACGAACCGAACTGGCGCAGCGCTGGCCGGATCTGATCGACATCGATGCCGGGCGCATTGCTACCGGGCGCGCGACCATCGAGGAATTGGGTTGGGAGCTGTTTCACTACTATCTGGATGTGGCGAGCGGCAAGCAACAGACCTGGGCGGAGAAGCACAAGCTGCATAACGACATTACCTTGTTCAACCCGGCGCCGATTACCTGAAACCGCGTCATCGTTCTTCGCGAGCAGGCTCGCTCCCACAGGGAAATGCGTTACAAATGTGGGAGCGAGCCTGCTCGCGAAAGCGATCCGCCAGACGCCGAATGTTTTGTGGGGCCTGTGATCGTTCCCACGCTCTGCGTGGGAATGCCTCATGTGACGCTCCGCGTCACGCTTTGGGGACGCAGAGCGTCCCGGGCTGCATTCCCACGCAGAGCGTGGGAACGATCAGGGTGAAAGTGGCTTATCATTAGCCTCCTATCGACGCTCACCCAAGGCACCCCCGGCATGCTGGCAATCTTCCTCGAAACCCTGAACATCACCGCGCCGGTATTTGCCATGCTGTTTCTCGGTGTGCTGCTCAAGCGCATCGACTGGATCAACGACAACTTCATCCACACCGCCTCGTCGCTGGTGTTCAACGTGACCATGCCGGCGCTGCTGTTTCTCGGCATTCTGCATGCGGACCTGCACGCCGCCTTGCAACCGTCGCTGCTGATCTACTTTTCCCTCGCCACTCTGGTGAGCTTCGCCGTGGCCTGGGGCTGGGCGATTTTCCGTTGCCCTCGCGAAGATCGCGGCATCTACACCCAAGGCGCGTTTCGCGGCAACAACGGCGTGATCGGTCTGGCCCTCGCGGCGAGCATGTACGGCGACTACGGAATCTCCCTCGGGGCGATTCTCGCGGCGCTGGTGATTCTGTTCTACAACACCCTGTCGACCATCGTCCTGGCGGTCTACAGCCCGGTGATCAAGTCTGACCCGTGGAGCATCTGCAAAAGCGTGTTCAGCAACCCGCTGATCATCAGCGTGATCGCCGCGGCGCCGTTTGCTTATTTCAAGATCGGTCTGCCGGGCTGGCTGGAGACCTCGGGCCAGTATCTGGCGCAGACCACGCTTCCACTGGCGTTGATCTGCATCGGTGGCACGCTGTCGCTGGCAGCGCTGCGCAAGAGCGGCAAGCTGGCGCTCAGTTCCAGTCTGGTGAAAATGGTCGGCTTGCCTGTGCTGGCGACGCTGGGCGCGTGGCTATGGGGCTTTCGTGGGGCGGAGTTGGGGATTCTGTTTCTCTACTTCGGTAGTCCGACGGCAGCGGCGAGTTTCGTCATGGCGCGAGCGGCGCAGGGCAATCATGAATTGGCGGCGGCGATCATCGTGATGACCACGTTGATGGCGGCGATTACCACCAATGTCGGGATTTTTGTGTTGCAGTGGGGCGGATGGATCTGACCAAAGATATGCAGTGTCTGGCAGGACCTCTTCGCGAGCAGGCTCGCTCCCACATTGGAATGCATTTCAAATGTGGGAGCGAGCCTGCTCGCGAAGGCGGTCACTCAGGCTTCTGGTAGCTATCAATCACTTCCTGCGCCGCGCGAAACGCGTCGATCGCCGCCGGTACGCCGGCATACACCGCGCAATGCAGTAGCGCCTCGCGAATCTCGTCCACCGTACAGCCATTGTTCAGCGCGCCGCGCACATGGCCCTTCAATTCCTGCGGGCACTTCAGTGCGGTCAGCGCAGCGAGGGTGATCAGGCTGCGGGTTTTCAGCGGCAGGCCTTCACGATTCCACACCCCGCCCCAGGCATGCTCATTGACGAAATCCTGCAACGGCTGGGTGAACTCGGTGGCGTTGCCCAGCGCGCGATCGACGAACGCGTCGCCCATTACCTGACGGCGGATTTCAACTCCGGACTGCTTCGATTCGGTCATGGCATATCCTTCTTGTAATGTTGGCGGCGCCAGGCGCGTATCGACGTGAACAACAGGAATATCAACAGCGGCGGCAAGACGTAAAACAGCATCAGTCGCTCAAGTCGGCCGGCCAGCGGCATGCCGGTGGTGAACGACACCACGTGCAGCCCGTAGACCAGATACAAACCGAGCAACAGCAAACCTTCGGCGCGGGTAACGCGGTAGCCGGAATAGAACACCGGCAGGCACAGCGCCGCAACTCCGAGCATCACCGGCAGGTCGAAATCCAGCGCGTTCGGCGAGACCGACAGTGGTGTCGGTGCGATCAGCGCGGTGAGGCCCAGCACGCCAAGCAGGTTGAACAGGTTGGCGCCGATCACGTTGCCGACGGCGATGTCGCGTTGCCCGCGCAGTGCGGCGATCAATGAGGTGGCCAGTTCCGGCAACGAAGTACCGACCGCGACCACAGTCAGGCCGATCACCCGCTCGGAGAAACCCAGGTCGGTGGCAACCACGACGGCGGCGCCCAGCAACAGATGCCCGGCAAACACCAGCATCGCCAGCCCGACGCTGATCATCAGCAAACTGCCGAACCACGACGCCTGGGCGACGTCAGGTTGCTCGGAATGCGGCCGTGTCGAGTGACGTGACTGGCGCAACAGCAGGCCGAGGTACAGCGCTAAAGCAGCCAGCAACAAGATGCCGTCGAAGCGCCCGATCTCTTTGTTCCAGGCCAACAGAAACACCAGCAGGCTGGCGCCGATCATCAGCGGAATATCAAGTCGCACCAGTTGGCGCGAAACGCGCAGCGGAATGATCAGTGCCGACAGTCCGAGCGTGACGAGGATGTTGAAGATGCTGCTGCCGACCACGCTGCCGACGGCGATGTCCGGGTTGTGCGCCACCGCTGCCTGCAGGCTGACGGCCATTTGCGGTGCGCTGCTGCCGAGGGCGACGATGGTCAGCCCGATGATCAGCGGGCGTACATGCAGACGTGCCGCCAGGCGCACCGCCGCGCGCACCATCAGTTCGGCACCGAAGATCAGCAGGCACAGGCCGGCGACGAGTTCGATCAGGCTGATCAGGGGCAGGTCGGCTAATCCGAAAATGGTCAGCGCTCCATTAATCGAGGGCCTGTACGCGAACCCGCGCGGTGCCGCTGCGCAGCATGCCGATCTGCTCGGCGGCCTCGCGCGACAAGTCGATGATCCGGCCGCGGGTGTGCGGGCCGCGGTCGTTGATGCGGACCACGACCGATTCATCGTTTTTCAGGTTGGTGACTTTCACTCGTGTGCCGAAGGGCAACTGGCGGTGGGCGGCAGTCAGGGAATGCTGGTTGAACGCTTCGCCGCTGGCGGTGCGTTTACCGTGGTGTCTGGCTCCGTAATAGGAGGCGACGCCGCTCTGGTCGTAACCGTGCGGGTCGATGGTGTCGGTGCTGGCGCAACCGGCCAGCAGAGAGAGCAGGGCATAACTGGCGAACAAACGCTTCATTCAAGGTTTCCCGAATACAAATGTGGGAGCGAGCCTGCTCGCGAAAGGGCCATCACATTCAACATCGATGTCGGATGTCAGGGCGCCTTCGCGAGCAGGCTCGCTCCCACAGGGAACGGAGCCAGTCATGACCGCGGCTGGCTCCATTGTGGTCAGCCTTCGAGCTTGCTTTTCAGCAGTTCGTTCACTTGCTGCGGATTGGCCTTGCCTTTGGAGGCTTTCATCGCCTGGCCGACGAAGAAGCCGAACATCTTGCCGCGTTTGGCTTCATCCGCCGCACGGTACTGTTCAACCTGCTCGGCGTTGGCCGCGAGCATTTCATCGAGCACGGCCGAAATCGCGCCGGTGTCGGTGACCTGCTTCAGGCCACGCTTTTCGATGATCTCGTCCGCGCTGCCTTCGCCGTTGGCCATCGCTTCGAACACCACTTTGGCGATCTTGCCCGAGATGGTGTTGTCCTTGATGCGCTGCAGCATGCCGCCCAGCTGTTCAGCGGAAACCGGCGATTCGTCGATATCCACGCCTTGCTTGTTGAGCAGGCTGCCCAACTCGACCATCACCCAGTTCGCCGCCAGTTTCGCGTCGCCGCCGATGGCCGCGACTTTCTCGAAGTAATCCGCTTGCTCACGGCTGGTGGCCAGCACGTTGGCGTCGTAAGCCGACAGACCGAACTGGCTCTGGAAGCGCTCGCGTTTCTGCGGTGGCAGTTCCGGCAGGGTGGCGCGCACCTCGCCGAGGAACGACTCTTCGATGACCACCGGCAGCAGGTCCGGATCGGGGAAGTAACGGTAGTCGTTGGCTTCCTCTTTCGAACGCATGGGACGGGTCTCATCCTTGTTCGGATCGTACAGGCGGGTCTGCTGGATCACTTTGCCGCCGTCTTCGATCAGCTCGATCTGGCGCTGGATCTCGGAGTTGATCGCCTTCTCGATGAAGCGGAACGAGTTGACGTTCTTGATCTCGCAGCGCGTGCCGAACTCGACCTGGCCTTTCGGACGCACCGAGACGTTGCAGTCGCAACGCAGCGAACCTTCGGCCATGTTGCCGTCGCAGATGCCCAGGTACCGCACCAGGGCGTGGATCGCCTTGACGTAAGCCACGGCTTCCTTGGCGCTGCGCATGTCCGGTTCGGAAACGATTTCCAGCAGCGGCGTACCGGCACGGTTCAGGTCGATGCCGGTGGCACCGTTGAATTCTTCGTGCAGGCTTTTGCCGGCGTCTTCTTCCAGGTGCGCGCGGGTGATGCCGACACGCTTGACCGTGCCGTCTTCCAGAGCGATGTCCAGGTGGCCTTTACCGACGATCGGCAATTCCATCTGGCTGATCTGGTAACCCTTCGGCAGGTCCGGGTAGAAGTAGTTCTTGCGCGCGAACACGTTGTGCTGACCGATCTCGGCGTCAATCGCCAGACCGAACATCACCGCCATGCGCACCGCTTCCTGGTTGAGCACCGGCAGCACGCCGGGCATGCCCAGGTCAACGAGGCTGGCCTGGGTGTTCGGCTCGGAACCAAAGGTGGTGGAACTACCGGAAAAGATTTTCGACCGGGTGGTGAGCTGAGTGTGAATCTCCAGCCCGATCACGACTTCCCATTGCATGTGTGTCTCCTCAGAAGCCGGTTGGGGTGCGGGTGTGCCAGTCAGTGTTCAACTGATACTGGTGCGCAACATTGAGCAAACGGCCTTCCTGGAAGTACGGCGCGAGCAATTGCACGCCCACCGGCAGACCGTCGACAAAACCGGCCGGCATCGACAGGCCCGGAAGGCCGGCGAGGTTGGCGGTGATGGTGTAGACGTCTTCCAGATAGGCAGCGACCGGGTCGCTGTTCTTCGCGCCGAGTTTCCAGGCCGGGTTCGGCGTGGTCGGGCCGAGGATGATGTCGACTTCATTGAAGGCTGCCATGAAGTCGTTCTTCACCAGGCGGCGGATCTTCTGCGCTTTAAGATAGTAGGCGTCGTAATAACCGGCGGACAGCGCGTAGGCGCCGACCATGATCCGGCGCTGCACTTCAGGGCCGAAACCTTCACCACGGGAGCGCTTGTACAGGTCGATCAGGTTTTCCGGGTTCTCGCAGCGATGGCCGAAACGCACGCCGTCGAAACGCGACAGGTTCGAGGAGGCCTCTGCCGGCGCGATCACGTAGTACGCAGGAATTGCGTGCTGCATGTTCGGCAGGCTGATTTCCTTGATCACCGCACCGAGCTTCTGCAACTGCTGGATGCTGTTCTGGATCAGCTCGGCGATGCGCGGGTCGAGGCCAGCGCTGAAGTATTCCTTCGGCACGCCGATGCGCAGGCCTTGCAGGGAATCGCCGAGGCTGGCGGAGTAATCCGGTACTGGCTCATCGATGCTGGTCGAGTCGTTCTGATCGAAACCGGCCATGCCTTGCAGCAGGATCGCGCAGTCTTCAGCGGTGCGCGCGAGTGGGCCACCCTGATCGAGGCTGGAGGCGTAGGCGATCATGCCCCAGCGCGATACGCGACCGTAGGTCGGTTTCAGCCCGGTCAGGTTGGTGAATGCGGCCGGTTGACGGATCGAGCCGCCGGTGTCGGTAGCGGTCGCGGCAGGCAACAGCCGAGCCGCGACAGCAGCGGCCGAACCACCGGACGAACCGCCCGGCACGTGTTCCAGATTCCACGGGTTTTTCACCGCGCCGTACCAGCTCGACTCGTTGGCCGAACCCATGGCGAATTCGTCCATGTTGGTCTTGCCGAGGGTCACGGCGCCGGCAGCGGCCAGCTTCGCCACCACGGTGGCGTCGTACGGGGCCTTGAAGTTGTCGAGCATCTTCGAGCCGCAGCTGGTGCGAATGCCCTGGGTGCAGAACAGGTCTTTGTGGGCGATCGGCGCGCCGAGCAGGGCGCCACTCTCACCGTTGGCGCGGCGCGTATCGGCGGCTTTCGCCTGCTCCAGGGCCAGCTCTTCGGTGAGGCTGATGAAACTGTTGAGCTGCGGATCGAGCTGGGTGATACGCGCCAGCAGGACCTTGGTCAGCTCTTCGGAGGAAAACTTTTTATCGGCGAGACCGCGGGCGATCTCGGCCAGAGTCATTTGATGCATTGCAGGCTCTTTCCCTTTAGTCGATGACTTTCGGAACCAGATACAGGCCGTTTTCGACCGCTGGTGCGATGGACTGGTAGGCCTCGCGGTTATTGGTCTCGGTCACAACGTCGGCGCGCAGGCGCTGACTGGCTTCCAGCGGGTGGGCCAGAGGCTCGATTCCGTCGGTATTAACAGCCTGCATTTCGTCGACCAGACCGAGAATGCTGTTGAGGGCGGAAGTAATGTGTGGAAGATCGGCATCATTGAGGCCAAGGCAGGCCAGATGAGCGATTTTTTCCACGTCGGAGCGTTCTAGCGCCATCGGGATTCTCCTGTGGAAAACAGAACGGACGGCGTCCGTGTGTTAGATTGTCGGAACACTACCGCACTTCTACGGTCATAAGGCCGCGATTGTGGGGCTTGGTGCACAGAAAAGCGGCCAATTTAACATATTGGCGCCTTGCCCAAAATCCCTGTCGTTGTTAGAGTTTGCCGCACTTTTTTACCCACGCGTTGCCTAGGGTCCCTTTCCCATGTTCAAGAAACTGCGTGGCATGTTTTCCAGCGATCTTTCCATTGACCTGGGCACTGCCAACACCCTTATTTACGTGCGCGAGCGCGGTATCGTCCTGAATGAGCCATCGGTTGTGGCCATTCGGACACACGGTAACCAGAAAAGTGTCGTCGCTGTCGGCACCGAAGCCAAGCGTATGCTCGGCCGTACGCCGGGCAACATTGCTGCCATTCGTCCGATGAAGGACGGCGTGATCGCCGACTTCAGCGTCTGCGAAAAGATGCTGCAATACTTCATCAACAAGGTTCACGAAAACAGTTTTCTGCAGCCCAGCCCTCGCGTGCTGATCTGCGTTCCATGCAAATCCACTCAGGTTGAGCGTCGCGCCATCCGTGAATCGGCCCTCGGTGCCGGTGCCCGTGAAGTATTCCTGATCGAAGAGCCAATGGCCGCTGCGATCGGTGCCGGCCTGCCGGTCGAAGAAGCGCGCGGTTCGATGGTGGTCGATATCGGTGGCGGTACCACTGAAATCGCGCTGATCTCCCTGAACGGCGTGGTCTATGCCGAATCCGTCCGTGTGGGCGGCGACCGTTTCGACGAAGCGATCATTACCTACGTGCGTCGCAACTACGGCAGCCTGATCGGTGAATCCACCGCTGAGCGCATCAAGCAGGAAATCGGCACGGCCTACCCAGGCGGCGAAATCCGTGAAGTCGACGTTCGCGGTCGTAACCTGGCCGAAGGCGTTCCTCGCGCATTCACCCTGAACTCCAACGAAGTGCTGGAAGCTCTGCAAGAGTCGCTGGCAACCATCGTTCAGGCCGTGAAAAGCGCGCTGGAGCAGTCGCCGCCGGAACTGGCGTCCGACATCGCCGAGCGTGGCCTGGTGCTGACCGGTGGTGGCGCGCTGCTGCGTGACCTCGACAAGCTGCTGGCGCAGGAGACGGGTCTGCCGGTGATCGTTGCCGAAGATCCGCTGACTTGCGTAGCTCGCGGCGGTGGCCGTGCATTGGAAATGATGGATAAGCACACCATGGATCTGCTCTCCAGCGAGTAATTCGTTGGCAGCAATACGTGGGTGAACGCACAGGCAGCACTTTGCAGTGCTGCCTGTTGGCGTTTATCTTCTGTCAGTCTTCATCCAGGCCGGTTTGATGCCGTATGAATAAACAGAACATTTGCCTGGGAGGAGCGGCTTATTAAACCGCTTTTCACCAAAGGCCCTTCGTTGGGCGTGCGCCTGTTGGTGCTGGCCGTGCTGTCGGTCGCGCTGATGGTGGTCGATGCGCGTTTCGACCTGCTCAAGCCCGCGCGCAAACAAGCGTCGCTGGTGCTGATGGATGCCTACTGGATCACCGATCTGCCCGGCAGATTGTGGGAAGGGGTCGCCAGTCAGTTCGGCAGCCGCACCGAGCTCGTCGCTGAAAACGAAAAACTCAAGACCGAAAACCTGCTGCTGCAGGGCCGCATGCAAAAGCTTGCCGCCCTGACCGAGCAGAACGTTCGGCTGCGCGAGTTGCTCAATTCCTCCGCGCTGGTCAATGAAAAGGTCGAAGTGGCCGAGCTGATCGGCATGGACCCCAACCCCTTCACCCATCGCATCATCATCAACAAAGGTGAGCGAGATGGCGTGGTCCTCGGCCAGCCGGTGCTCGATGCGCGCGGTCTGATGGGCCAGGTGGTCGAGTTGATGCCTTACACCTCGCGTGTATTGCTGCTGACCGACACCACCCACAGTATCCCCGTCCAGGTCAACCGTAACGGTCTGCGCGCGATCGCCAGCGGCACCGGCAATCCGGAACGTCTGGAATTGCGCCATGTCGCCGACACTGCGGATATCAAGGAAGGCGACCTGCTGGTCAGCTCCGGTCTCGGCCAGCGTTTCCCGGCCGGTTACCCGGTGGCCACGGTGAAAGAAGTCATCCACGATTCCGGCCAGCCGTTCGCCATTGTCCGCGCCGTGCCGACCGCCGCGTTGAATCGCAGCCGCTATCTGCTGCTGGTGTTCAGCGACAGCCGTACTGCCGAGGAACGCGCCAACGAGGCCGCCCAGGCGCAAGAGCAGCTTGATGCCCACGGTGGCGGTCCGATGTTACCGGCCAACGTACCCAAGCCCCTGATCATGGCCACGCCGGCAACCCCGGCGGCTGCGCCTGCCAGCGAAACGACGGCACCTGCAGCCGCAGCCGCGCCTGCCGCGACACCTGCCAAGCCTGCGGCGAGCAAACCGCCAGCCGCGGCCAAACCACCGGCAGCGACGAAGCCACCAGCGAAACCGCCAGCCACTACCGGGGGACGAGAATAATGGTCGGGGCCAAAGCTTCGGGGAATGGCTGGATGATCTGGCTGACGTTCGTCATCGGCATCCTGCTCAGTGTGTCGCCGTTACCGATTTTCATGGAAATCCTGCGCCCGCTCTGGCTGGCCCTGCTGGTGACGTTCTGGGCGTTGTACATGCCGCACACGGTCGGCATGGTCACGGCGTTCTGTCTGGGCTTGGCCGAAGACGTGCTGCAGGGCGATCTGCTCGGGCAGAACGCGTTGATCCTCACACTCATTACTTTCCTGGTGCTGTCGTTGCAGCAGCGTCTGCGCATGTTTCCGATGTGGCAGCAGTGCCTGGTGATCCTGGTGATTTTCGGTCTCGCGCAATTGGCTCAACTGTGGCTCAGCGCCCTGACCGGCAACCGCCAGCCAACCCTCGCCCTGGTCTTGCCGGCGTTGGTCAGTGCCTTGCTCTGGCCGTGGGTCAGTTTCGCCTTACGCGGATTGTGCCGACGTTACAGAATCTATTGAGCCGGTGAAGCAGGGCACTGAACAGGGAGATGTTTTGATGAAGCCGCTTTACCTCGCCTCCGGATCGCCGCGCCGGCGTGAATTGCTCACGCAGATCGGCGTAGCGTTCACCGCCATCAGCGCGGACATCGACGAAACTCCTTTACTTGAAGAATCGCCCTCGGCCTATGTCGAACGCCTCGCGCGCGGCAAGGCTGAAGCCGGGCGCCGCAGCGTCGTGTCCGCCCAGAGCTTCTGTGTGTTGGGCGCCGACACCGCGGTGGTGCTCGACGGCAAAATTCTTGGCAAACCGGTGGACGAAGCCGACGCATGCGCCATGCTGATGATGTTGTCGGGCAGGGAGCATGAGGTGCTGACCGCCATCGCCGTACTCGAAGGCGAGCGCTGCGAGTCGCGGGTGGTGCGCAGTCTGGTGCGCTTTCGCCCGATCAGCCGCGAGGAGGCCGCCGCCTACTGGGCCAGCGGTGAACCGCGAGACAAGGCCGGCGGTTATGGCATTCAAGGCCTCGGCGGGGTGTTCGTTGCCGGCCTCAATGGCAGCTACTCGGCGGTGGTCGGCTTGCCGGTTTGCGAAACCTGCGAGGTGTTGGGCCATTTCGGCATACCCTGTTGGCAAAACCTGAACGCGCCATAAGCGTCGTACCCATCCAGATGCGGCCATTATCGTGAACATGCCTGAACGAGATCCTGCCATGAGTGAAGAGATTCTGATCAACATCACGCCGATGGAATCGCGCGTGGCGGTGGTCGAAAACGGTGTGCTGCAAGAAGTCCACGTTGAGCGCACGCAAAAACGCGGGATCGTCGGCAACATCTATAAAGGCAAGATCGTGCGCGTACTGCCGGGCATGCAGGCCGCCTTCGTCGACATCGGGCTGGACCGCGCGGCGTTCATTCATGCCGCGGAAATTTCCCTGCGCGAAGGCCCGGCCGTCGAGAGCATCAGTTCGCTGGTGCACGAAGGCCAGAGCCTGGTGGTGCAAGTGACCAAGGACCCGATCGGCTCCAAGGGGGCGCGCCTGACCACGCAACTGTCGATCCCTTCGCGCTATCTGGTGTACATGCCACGCACTGCGCATGTTGGTATTTCGCTGAAAATCGAAGACGAAGCCGAGCGCGAACGCCTCAAGCAGGTGGTCAGCGACTGCGTGGCCAGAGAAGGCATCAAGGAAGCGGGTGGCTTTATTCTGCGTACCGCAGCCGAAGGCGCTGGCGCCGACGAAATCCTCATGGACATCCGTTACCTGCGGCGCTTGTGGGACCAGATCAATGAACAGATCAAAACCATCGCTGCGCCCAAGGTAATTTACGAAGACCTCGGCCTCGCGTTGCGGACCTTGCGCGATCTGGTCAACCCGAAGATCGAGAAGATTCGCATCGACTCCCGGGAAACCTTCCAGAAGACCACACAGTTTGTCGCTGAACTGATGCCGGAAATCGCTGATCGTCTGGAACACTATCCAGGTGAGCGGCCGATTTTCGACCTGTATGGCGTTGAAGACGAAATCCAGAAAGCCCTCGAGCGCAAGGTGCCGCTGAAATCCGGTGGCTATCTGGTGGTCGATCCGGCGGAAGCCATGACCACCATCGACGTCAACACCGGGGCGTTCGTTGGTCATCGCAACCTCGAAGAAACCATTTTCAAGACCAACCTCGAAGCGGCGACCGCGATTGCCCGGCAACTGCGCCTGCGCAATCTGGGCGGGATCATCATCATCGACTTCATCGATATGGAAGATGAAGAACATCAGCGTCAGGTGCTGCGCACGCTGGAAAAACAGCTTGAGCGTGATCACGCCAAGACCAATATCATCGGGATCACCGAACTGGGCCTGGTGCAAATGACCCGCAAGCGTACCCGCGAAAGCCTCGAGCAAGTGCTCTGCGAGCCGTGCAGCAGTTGTCAGGGCCGGGGCAAACTGAAAACCGCGGAAACCATCTGTTACGAGATCTTCCGCGAGATCCTGCGTGAAGCCCGCGCCTATCAGGCCGAGGGTTATCGGGTGCTGGCCAATCAGAAGGTGGTGGACCGGTTGCTCGATGAAGAATCCGGTAACGTCGCCGAGCTTGAAGGGTTTATCGGCCGCACCATACGCTTCCAGGTGGAAACCATGTACTCCCAGGAACAATATGACGTGGTGCTGCTCTGAACCCCTGCATCACCCTTAATCCAACGCGGCTGGCCTCAGCTTTTCGCAGTATTTTCGCCATGGGAGCCACCTGACATGGAGCGTCTGACACGCATTCTGGCCGCACTCACCCGTTGGGGGCTGGGCCTGTGCGCGTTGGTTCTGGTGTTGATGGCGTTGTATGTCAGTCTCGGCCGCGAACTGACACCTCTCGTGGCCGAATACCGTACCGATATAGAAGACAAGGCCAGTGCTGCCCTCGGTATGCCGTTGCAGATCGGCGAGCTGGAAGGCAACTGGAGCGGCTTTGCGCCGATCCTGCTGGCGCATGACGTGATGGTCGGCAGCGGCGCCAATGCGCTGCGTCTGGACCGGGTACGCGCAGTGCCGGATCTGTGGGCCAGTCTGCTCGCCCGCGAAGTACGCATTGCGCATCTTGAATTCAATGGCTTGAAGATCAGCCTCAAGGAAGGCGAGGACGGCCAGTGGGCGCTGGAAGGCTTGCCAGTGCAGAACGATCAGCCGTTCGATGCCGCGCAACTGTTCCAGCGTTCACAGATGATTCAGCAATTGTCGATTCTCGACAGCCAGGTCACGCTGCAGCCGCTTGATCACCCGCCAATGACCCTGACCTATGTCGGGATCAATCTGCAAACCGGCGCCAGCCGCCAGCGTCTCGACGCACGCCTGACCTTGCCGGACGGCCAGCCCGTGGCGCTGAACCTGCGCACGCGGCTGCGTCCGGAGCAATGGCAGAACAGCGCGGTGGACGGTTACGCCAGCCTGCCGCAAAGCGACTGGTCGAAGTGGTTGCCCGAGCGTCTGACCCAGCAGTGGAATTTTTCCGAGATCAAGGCCGGTGGCGAACTCTGGGTGAACTGGGCCGAGGGCACCCTGCAAAGCGCGGCGTTGCGCCTGAACGCTCCGCAAATCACCGGCGCCTACGCCGAGCGCAAGCCGATCCAGATCAACAATCTGGCGCTCAATGCCTATTACCGCAACAGCGCCGAGGGCGCGAGCGTCATTCTCGATTCGCTGGCGATGAGCTTCGGCGAAACCCGTTGGGAATCGCGCGTGCAGGTGCAGCAGACCCGCGCGAACGACAAGGTCGAAGAGCTCTGGCACTTGCAAGCCGATCGCCTCGACCTGACGCCGATCACCCCGTTGCTGAACGCGCTGGGGCCACTGCCGCAAAGTTTCGCCACGGTGGTCGAACGGCTCAAGGTCACCGGCGGCTTGCGCAATGTCCTGCTGGACTTCCGCCCAAATGCCACCGACGGCACCAAATTCGGCTTTGCCGCCAATCTGGATAACGTCGGCTTCGATGCCTATCACGGCGCACCGGCGGCACGAAACGTCAGCGGTAGCCTGAGCGGCAATCTCGACGGCGGCGAGTTGCGCCTGGACAGCAAGGATTTTGTCCTGCATCTCGACCCGATCTTCGCCAAGCCCTGGCAATACCTGCAAGCCAACGCGCGGCTGACCTGGAAACTCGACAAGGATGGCTTCACCCTGATCGCGCCGTACCTGAAGGTGCTGGGCGAGGAAGGCAAGATTGCCGGGGACTTCCTGATTCGCCTGCACTTTGACCACAGCCAGGAAGACTACATGGACCTGCGCGTCGGTCTGGTCGAGGGCGACGGCCGTTACACCGCTAAATATCTGCCGGCAGTGCTCAGCCCAGCGCTCGACGAATGGCTGCGCACGGCCATTCTCAAAGGCGCGGTCGATCAGGGCTTTTTCCAGTATCAGGGCTCGCTGAGCAAGAATGCCGGGGAGGCCGATCGCAGCATCAGTCTGTTCTTCAAGGTGCATGATGCCGAACTGGCCTTTCAGCCGGGCTGGCCGCACGTGAGCAAGGTCAGTGGCGATGTGTTCATCGAGGACAGTGGCGTGCGGATCTGGGCCGACAAAGGCCAATTGCTGGACACTCAGGTCAGCGATGTCTTCGTCAATATTCCCCATGTGCCCGCCGGGCAAAATACTCACCTGTTGCTTGATGGCGCGTTTGCCGGTGGTTTGGGCGATGGGCTGAAGATTCTTCAGGAAGCGCCGATCGGCACCGCCGACACCTTTGCCGGTTGGGAGGGCGCGGGCGATCTCACCGGCAAGCTCAAACTTGACGTACCGCTGGCCAAGGGCGAGCAACCGAAGATCCTCGTCGACTTCAAGACCGCCAACGCCCGCTTGAAACTGGCCGAGCCGAAACTGGAACTGACGCAGCTCAAGGGCGATTTCCGCTTCGACAGCGCCAAAGGCCTGAGCGGGCAGAACATCGCCGCGCGGGCCTTCGACAAACCCGTCACCGCGCAGATTTTCGCCGACGGCAGCCCTGGCAAGCTCAAGACCCGGGTCGCTGCGACGGGGCAGGTCGAAGTCAAAAAGCTCACTGACTGGCTGGGCGTGACCCAGCCGTTGCCGGTGTCCGGGACGATTCCCTATCAGTTGCAGTTGAATCTGGACGGCGCCGACAGTCAGTTGATGGTCAGCTCGAATCTCAAAGGCGTGGCGGTGGATCTGCCGGCGCCGTTCGGCATGGCGGCGGATGTCGGTCGTGACACCGTGTTCCGCATGACCTTGCAGGGGCAGGAGCGGCGGTATTGGGTCAATTATGATCAACTGGCCAACTTCACCTTCGCTGCGCCGCCGAGCAATTTTGCCGAGGGCCGTGGCGAATTGTTCCTCGGTGCCGGCGAAGCGGTGCTACCGGGCGCCAAAGGCTTGCGCATTCGCGGTGTGCTGTCGGAGCTGGATGTCGCGCCCTGGCAGAATCTGGTCAACCAGTACGCCGGACAGGACCCGGGCGGCAGCGCCAAGCAATTGCTCAACAGCGCGGACTTCAAGGTCGGCAAGCTCACCGCAATGGGCACGACTCTGGATCAGGCGTCGGTTCAGCTCAATCGCAAACCCGCCGCGTGGAATCTGGCCCTCGACAGCCAGCAGGCCAAAGGCACGGCGAGCCTGCCGGACGCCAAAGGCGTGCCGATCGCGGTCAACTTGCAATACGTGAAACTGCCGGCGCCGGACCCGGCGGTGCAGGCTGACGAAAATGCGCCCGATCCACTGGCTTCAGTCGATCCGACGAAAATTCCGGCGCTGGATATCACCCTCAACCAGCTGTTCCTCGGCCCCGATCTGGTCGGTGGCTGGTCGCTGAAAATTCGCCCGACCGCCAAGGGCATTGCCCTGAACAATCTCGACATGGGCCTCAAGGGCATCCTGCTGCAAGGCAACGGTGGCTGGGAAGGCACGCCGGGTTCGACCAGCAGTTGGTACAAGGGGCGTATCGGCGGCAAGAATCTCGCCGACGTGCTCAAGGGTTGGGGGTTTGCGCCAAGCGTGACCAGCGAAGAATTCCACATGGACGTCGACGGCCGCTGGCCGGGCTCGCCGGCCTGGCTGGCGACCAAGCGTTTCTCCGGGACGCTGGATGCTTCGTTGAACAAGGGCCAGTTTGTCGAAGTGGAGGGCGGCGCGCAGGCCTTGCGCGTGTTCGGTTTGCTCAACTTCAACTCGATCGGCCGCCGCCTGCGCCTGGACTTCTCCGACCTGTTTGGCAAAGGCTTGAGCTATGACCGGGTCAAAGGCCTACTGGTGGCGAACAATGGCGTGTATGTGACCCGTGAGCCGATTCGCCTGACCGGCCCGTCGAGCAACCTCGAACTGGACGGCACCCTCGATCTGGTTGACGACAAGGTTGATGCGAAACTGCTGGTGACCTTGCCGGTGACCAACAACCTGCCAATTGCCGCGTTGCTCGTCGGCGCACCGGCAGTCGGTGGCGCCTTGTTCTTGATCGACAAACTGATCGGCGACCGTGTAGCGCGCTTCGCCAGTGTCAAATACACGGTCAAGGGCCCGTGGAAAGAGCCGAAAATCACTTTCGACAAGCCTTTTTGAACGGCCCGGCCCTTGAAGCGATGGAGTAGCATGGCCAAATACCTCGTTGGGAGTTCGCCATGTCATTAGCGGTGATTCAAATGGTCAGCCAGAGCGACGTGCTGGCCAATCTGGCTCAGGCCCGGCGCCTGCTCGAACAGGCCGCGGCGGGCGGCGCGAAGCTGGCGGTGCTGCCGGAGAACTTCGCGGCGATGGGCCGTCGCGATGTCGCTGATATCGGTCGCGCCGAAGCGTCGGGCGAAGGGCCGATCCTGCCATGGTTGAAACAGACCGCCCGCGACCTCACCTTATGGATAGTGGCCGGCACGTTGCCGTTGCCGCCGGTAAATCAGCCGTCGGCCAGGGCGCATGCCTGCTCGCTGCTGATCAATGATCACGGCGAAATCGTTGCCCGCTACGACAAGCTGCACCTGTTCGATGTCGATGTCGCCGACAATCGCGGACGTTACCGCGAATCCGATGACTATGCTTATGGCAGTCATGTGGTGGTGGCCGACACACCGGTGGGTCGGCTTGGGTTGACCGTGTGTTACGACTTGCGTTTCCCTGAGCTGTACAGCGAATTGCGTGCGGCCGGTGCCGAGTTGATCAGCGCGCCGTCGGCGTTCACCGCGGTGACTGGCGCGGCGCATTGGGAAGTACTGGTTCGCGCGCGGGCCATCGAGACCCAGTGTTACGTACTGGCGGCTGCGCAGGGCGGGACTCACCCGGGGCCGCGAGAAACCTTCGGCCATGCAGCGATCGTTGACCCATGGGGACGTGTGCTGGCCAGTCAGGATCAAGGCGAAGCGGTGTTGTTGGCCGAACGCGACATTAATGAACAAGCGTCCATCCGGGCGCGAATGCCGGTGACGAATCATCGGCGGTTTTTCTCGCAGGGCGCTCAGCGGCCTGCTTCAGAACACGAATTTAAGGCGTAAACCCATGAGCGAGTTGTTGTCCTCAGTCAGTGATCACCTGTTGGCGCCCGGCGGCGTGACGATCGAGAGCCTGCAAGGCGTGCTCGGCGATCTGGCCGGCCCCGGCATCGATGCCGCCGATCTGTATTTCCAGGGCCAGATTTCCGAGTCCTGGGCGCTGGAAGACGGCATCGTCAAGGAAGGCAGCTTCAACCTCGACCAAGGTGTCGGCGTACGTGCGCAGTCCGGTGAAAAAACCGGTTTCGCCTACAGCAATGCAATCACCCTCGAAGCCCTTGGCGCTGCTGCCCGTGCGGCGCGCTCGATCTCCCGCGCCGGGCAGAACGGCACGGTGCAGGCGTTCAGCACCCAGGATGTGGCGCAGCTGTACGCGCCGGACAACCCGCTGGAAGTGCTCAGCCGCGCCGAGAAGGTCGAGTTGCTCAAGCGTATCGACGTTGCCACGCGCGCACTCGATCCGCGTATCCAGCAGGTCAGCGTCAGCATGGCCGGGGTCTGGGAGCGGATTCTGGTGGCGTCCACTGACGGTGGCCTGGCCGCCGATGTGCGCCCGCTGGTGCGCTTCAACGTCAGCGTCATCGTTGAGCAGAACGGCCGTCGCGAGCGCGGCGGGCATGGCGGTGGCGGGCGTACCGACTACCGTTATTTCCTCGCCGAAGACCGCGCCATGGGCTACGCCCGTGAGGCGCTGCGTCAGGCACTGGTGAATCTGGAAGCGATTCCGGCACCGGCCGGCACGCTGCCGGTGGTGCTCGGCTCGGGCTGGTCCGGGGTGCTGTTGCACGAGGCGGTCGGCCATGGCCTCGAAGGCGATTTCAACCGCAAGGGCAGCTCGGCCTACAGCGGGCGCATGGGCGAAATGGTTGCGTCGAAGCTGTGCACCATCGTCGACGACGGCACCTTGAGCGGCCGCCGCGGATCGCTGAGTGTCGACGACGAAGGCACGCCGACCGAGTGCACCACACTGATCGAAAACGGCGTGCTCAAGGGCTACATGCAGGACAAGCTCAACGCGCGCCTGATGGGCGTGGCCCGTACCGGTAACGGCCGTCGCGAGTCCTACGCGCACCTACCGATGCCACGCATGACCAACACTTACATGCTGGGCGGCGAAAGCGATCCGGCGGAAATCATCGCCTCGGTGAAAAAAGGCATCTACTGCGCCAATCTCGGCGGCGGTCAGGTCGACATCACCAGCGGCAAGTTCGTGTTTTCCACCAGCGAGGCGTACTTGATCGAGGACGGCAAGATCACCGCGCCGGTCAAAGGCGCGACGTTGATCGGCAATGGGCCCGAGGCGATGAGCCGGGTGTCGATGGTCGGTAACGATCTGGCGCTGGACAGCGGTGTTGGCACGTGCGGCAAGGATGGGCAGTCGGTGCCGGTGGGTGTAGGCCAGCCGACGCTGAAAATCGATGCGATCACCGTCGGTGGCACGGGCGCATAGGAAGTGATGGAGCTTCGGGTGGCGCAGGGCGGCCACCCGGTGGCGAAGATCAGCGCAGGCCGCGTTGAGTTTCGTCCAGCTCACGGATGTACTTGAAGATCTTGCGGCTGGAAGCAGGAGGTTTGTTTTGCGCAACCTCGTGCTGAGCCTGACGGATCAGGGAACGCAATTGCTGGCGATCGGCGTCCGGGTACTCGACGACGAATTTCTCCAGCACGGCGTCATCGCCGCCGATCAGGCGGTCGCGCCAGCGTTCGAGATTGTGGAAACGCTCGTTGTACTGACGGGTCGAGGCATCGAGTTGATCGAGCAAGGTCAGAATCGCGTCAGTGTCCTGATCGCGCATCAGTTTGCCGATGAACTGCAAATGCCGTTTACGCGCGATGTTCGCGGTGTGCTTGGGCGCATCGGCCAGCGCCCGGCGCAGGGCGTCGGTCAATGGCAGTTTTGCGATCAAGTCAGGCTTGAGTGTGGTCAGTCGCTCGCCGAGGTCAACCAGAGCATGCAGCTCGCGTTTGACCTGAGATTTGCTTTTTTCTCCCGTATCGAGGGAGTCGTCGTAAGAATCAACCATGGTGGCAGTCCGCAAAGAAACGCCGCCATGATAACCAGTCGGGGGCCGCTTGTCCGGCCCGGTCGCTCGATGGCCCCAGCCGAAAGCAGAATTTGAGTGGAGATGAGCATGAGTGCAGTTCAAAGCGTCGGCCCGCAGGCATTGCCGGCACTGCAGGAACAGGTCGAGCAGATCATCGCCGAAGCCAGGCGTCAGGGCGCCAGTGCCTGCGAAGTCGCGGTGTCGCTGGAGCAGGGTTTGTCGACATCGGTGCGCCAGCGCGAAGTCGAAACGGTCGAGTTCAACCGTGATCAGGGCTTTGGCATCACTTTGTACGTCGGCCAGCGCAAGGGCTCGGCCAGCACCTCGGCAACCGGTCCGGACGCCATTCGCGAGACTGTCGCCGCCGCGCTGGCGATTGCCAAACATACTTCCGAAGACGAAGCCTCGGGCCTTGCCGATGCGGCGCTGATGGCCAAGGAGCAGCACGATTTCGATCTGTTCCACGAATGGGACATCACCCCGGAGCAGGCCATCGAGAAGGCCTTGCTGTGTGAAGCGGCAGCATTCGATGCCGACGCGCGCATCAAGAACGCCGACGGCACCACCCTCAGCACTCATCAGGGCTGCCGCGTGTACGGCAACAGCCACGGTTTCATTGGTGGTTACGCATCGACCCGACACAGCCTCAGTTGCGTAATGATTGCTGAGGCTGACGGGCAGATGCAGCGTGATTACTGGTATGACGTCAATCGGCAGGGCACGCTGCTGGCCGATCCGGTGAGCATCGGTCAAAAAGCCGCGCAACGGGCGGCGAGCCGTCTCGGCGCGCGTCCGGTGCCGACCTGTGAAGTGCCGGTGCTGTTTTCCGCTGAGCTTGCGGGTGGGCTGTTCGGCAGCTTCCTCTCGGCGGTGTCCGGCGGCAGTCTGTATCGCAAATCGTCGTTCCTCGAAGGCACGCTGGGCCAGAAGCTGTTCCCGGAGTGGATGACCATCGACGAGCGCCCGCATCTGATGCGCGCCATGGGCAGCGCTTCGTATGACGGTGATGGTCTGGCGACGTATGCCAAACCATTCGTCGAGAACGGCGAGTTGGTGTCGTACATTCTCGGTACCTACTCTGGCCGTAAACTGGGTATGCCGAGCACGGCGAACGCGGGTGGCGTGCACAACCTGTTCGTCACCCATGGCGATGAAGACCAGGCGGCGCTGTTGAAACGTATGGGTCGCGGACTGCTGGTCACCGAATTGATGGGCCATGGCCTGAACATGGTCACGGGCGACTATTCGCGCGGCGCGGCGGGTTTCTGGGTCGAGAACGGCGAGATTCAATTCGCCGTGCAGGAAGTGACCATCGCTGGCAACATGCGCGACATGTTCAAGCAGATCGTTGCCGTCGGTAATGATCTGGAGCTGCGCAGCAACATTCGCACCGGCTCGGTATTGATCGAACGGATGACCGTCGCGGGTAGCTAACCATCCGCAATCCGCTAAGCCAAAAGGCGCGCCATCCGCTCTGGATGACGCGCCTTTTTTTTTGCTCTCGCCACAGATCCCTTGTGGGAGCGAGCCTGCTCGCGAACGCGGTGTGTCAGCCAAAAATCTGTTTCTGACACAACGCTTTCGCGAGCAGGCTCGCTCCCACCCTAAAACCTCCATAGTTTGGCGCTCTTGTTTTGGTTCTCATTATCATCTAATAATGAATCTCATCTCCGAATGAGTCCCGGATCATGAGTTCTGCCTTGCACGAGCAGCCCTACCTCGAAAGCTGGCGCTGGATGAGTCGCCAGATCCGTTGCGCGACGGATCCTGACGAACCGCGCCTGATCGAACATTACCTGGCCGAAGGCCGCTACCTGTCGTGTTGCACCGCAACATCACCGTGGACCGTCGCCGAAACATCCTTCCGTCTGTTGCTCGACACTGTCGCGGACATCGCCTTGCCCTGGCATTGGCGCAGCCTCTGTCTCGACCAAGCCTGGCGCCCGTTGCGCGACATGGAGCGCCTGTCGCTGTGCAAGTGCCGATTGCAGCGCTGGCAACGCTACACCTGGCAGCTCGCCACTTGCGAACTGCTCCCTTCGATTCCTCTTATTGAACTGCTGCAAGGACATCCAAATGACCAAGACACGTATTGAGCGCGACAGCATGGGCGAGTTGCAGGTGCCGGTGGACGCTCTCTACGGCGCGCAGACCCAGCGCGCAGTGGACAATTTCCCGATCAGCGGCAAACCGATGCCGACGCAATTCATCCGCGCGCTGATCCTCGCCAAAGCCGCCGCCGCCCGCGCCAACGTCGAACTGAACCAGATCAGCGCCGCCCAGGGCAAAGCCATCAGCGATGCCGCTCAAGGCCTGCTCGAAGGCGATTTCATGCGGCACTTTCCGGTGGATATCTTTCAGACCGGCTCGGGCACCAGCTCGAACATGAATGCCAACGAAGTTATCGCCACGCTCGCCAGCCGCTTGCTCGAAGAGCCGGTGAATGCCAACGATCACGTCAATTGCGGCCAGAGCAGCAACGACATCATTCCGACCACCATCCATGTCAGCGCCGCGCTGGCACTGCATGAACAACTGCTGCCGGCGCTGCTGCACCTGGTGCAGGTTATCGAAGAAAAATCCCCGCAGGTCCACCACCACGTCAAGACCGGCCGCACGCATTTGATGGACGCCATGCCGGTGCGCCTGAGCCAGGTGCTGAATGGCTGGGCGCAGCAGCTCAAGGCCAATATAGGTCATCTGCAGGATCTGCTGCCGAGCCTGCAATCGCTGGCGCAGGGCGGCACTGCGGTCGGTACCGGCATCAACGCGCACCCGGAATTCGCCGCGCGTTTCAGTCGTCAGCTGAGCCAACTGACCGACGTGCAGTTCACCCCGGGCAAGGATCTGTTTGCGCTGATCGGCTCGCAGGACACCGCCGTTGCGGTTTCCGGCCAGCTCAAGGCCACCGCCGTGTCGTTGATGAAAATCGCCAACGACTTGCGCTGGATGAATTCGGGTCCTTTGGCCGGTCTCGGTGAAATCGAACTGGAAGCCTTGCAACCGGGTTCGTCGATCATGCCGGGCAAGGTCAATCCGGTGATCCCCGAAGCCACGGCCATGGTCGCCGCGCAAGTGATCGGCAACGATTCGGTGATCACCATTGCCGGCCAGTCGGGCAATTTCGAATTGAACGTGATGCTGCCGATCATCGCGCAGAACCTGCTCAGCAGCATTGAGCTGCTCGCCAACAGCAGTCGCCTGCTCGGCGACAAGGCCATTGCCAGTTTCAAGGTCAACGAGGCGCGCTTGATGGAAGCCCTGTCGCGCAACCCGATTCTGGTCACCGCGCTCAATCCGATCATCGGTTACCAGAAAGCCGCGCAAATCGCCAAGCAGGCCTACAAGGAAGGCCGCGCGGTGATCGACGTCGCGCTCGAACATACCGACCTGTCGCGCAGCCAGCTGGAAGAGTTACTCAACCCCGAGAAACTCACCGCCGGCGGCGTGTAAACCCCGCAACCGCTTTGGAGGCTCACCATGGAGCACTGGAAACGCACGATCGAACGGGCCAATCGCTGCTTCATGCTCGGCGAATTGATCGACGCCCGTGAGGCCTATCTGCAAGCCCTGGCCCTGGCGCAAGTGTTGTTCGAGCGCTGGGCGGACGCCGACGAAGCGGTGGCGGCCTGTGTCATCTCCCACCACAACCTCGCGGATCTGCACCTGCGCCTGAATCAGCCCGAGGAGAGCGCCGAATACCTTTGCGCCATCCATCAGCGGCTGTTGCAGACCATGCAGGACGAACGGCTGCGCCCGGCCCTGCGTGAAGCGGCATTGCGCCAAAGCAGCAAGACCTACGTCGAGCTGCTGAATTTCATCAGCGAGCACGGCGAATACCCGCGCACCCAACGCCTGCTGCACCCGGATACCGGCAATGCCCGCCGCGCGCCTGCTTCACACCACTATGGAGTCCATTGAAATGGCTTTTACCCTGCCTGTCTTGCCTTACGCCTACGATGCCCTGGAACCACACATCGATGCGCAGACCATGGAAATTCACTACACCAAACATCACCAGACTTACATCAACAATCTCAACGCTGCCGTGGAAGGCACGGAATACGCTGAGTGGCCGGTGGAAAAACTGGTCGCCAGCGTCCAGCAGCTCCCGGAAAAATTGCGTGCGGCGGTGATTAATCAGGGCGGCGGTCACGCCAACCACTCGCTGTTCTGGGAAGTCATGGTGCCAGGCGGTGGCGGCAAACCGGATGGCGCGCTGGCCAAGGCGATCGATGAGCAACTGGGGGGGCTCGACAGCTTCAAGGAAGCATTCACCAAAGCTGCGCTGACCCGTTTTGGCAGTGGCTGGGCGTGGCTCAGCGTCACCCCGGAGAAAAAACTGCTCGTCGAGAGCAGCGGCAATCAGGACAGTCCGCTGATGAGCGGCAACACGCCGATCCTCGGTCTCGATGTCTGGGAGCACGCCTACTATCTGCGCTACCAGAACCGCCGTCCGGAATACATCAATGCCTTCTACAACGTGATCAATTGGCCTGAAGTCGCCGCGCGCTATCAGGCCGCACTGGTTTAACCCATCTATAAGAACAAACCAGGGCTGACTATGGGCACTGAAACACTGGCGACTGGCAGTGGGCGTATGTTTCGTTACGCGGTGGGATCACTGTTGCTGTTGGCGGGGATGACCTTGCTGGTCGCTCACGGGGTGCAATGGCTGAATCCGGAACCGCGCTTGTTGCGCGCATTGCAGGGCGGTGCTCTGTGCGCGCTCGGCACGGCGCTTGGCGCGGTGCCGGTGCTGGTCATACGGCGTATGCCGCAAGCGCTCAGCGATACCTTGCTGGGGTTTGGTGCCGGGGTGATGCTGGCGGCGACTGCGTTTTCGCTGATCGTGCCGGGCATCGCGGTGGCCGAGAGTCTCGGTCTGACACCTTGGGGCGCCAGTGGCCTGATCTGCTTCGGCATCCTGCTCGGCGCGTCTGGCCTGTATCTGGTCGATCGCAAGGTTTCTGGCGCTTCCCCGGAAATGCTCGTTGGTACCCTCGAGCGTCCGGTGATCCCGCCTCGGATCTGGCTGTTCGTGTTCGCCATCATTGCCCACAACATTCCGGAAGGCATGGCCGTCGGCGTTTCTGCCGGTGGCGGTATGCCGGATGCGGACAGCCTGGCCATGGGCATCGCTTTGCAGGATGTGCCGGAAGGTCTGGTGATTGCGCTGGTATTGGCCGGGGCGGGAATGTCGCGAGTGAGGGCGTTCCTGATCGGCGCGGCGTCAGGTCTCGTCGAGCCGGTGTTTGCGCTACTTTGCGCGTGGCTGGTCAGCCTCGCCCAAGTGTTGCTGCCATTGGGGCTGGCGCTGGCGGCTGGGGCGATGTTGCTGGTGGTGACTCACGAAGTGATTCCCGAGTCGCGACGCCATGGCCATGACAAGCTCGCGAGTCTTGGTTTGCTGATCGGGTTCTGTCTGATGATGGTGATGGATACGGCGTTGGGTTGAGCGGGGCGGAGGGAGCGAATTCCCTCGCTGGCGGATCAACCGCCCTCGTCGAAATAGTTGTTGATCAACGCCACCAACGCATCGAGCGCTTCCTGATCCTTTTCACCTTCGGTGCTCAAGAATATTTTGGTGCCCTTGCCAGCCGCCAGCATCATCATTGCCATGATGCTTTTGCCATCAACCGTGGTCTCCGGTGTGCGGCCCACTCTGATCGAGCAATTCGGATACTGCCCGGCCACCCCGACAAACTTGGCCGATGCGCGGGCATGCAGGCCCAGCTTGTTGATGATTTCGATTTCACGAGCAGGCATCGCGGTGTGGATCCTTTAGGTGAGGTCGCGGTGGCGAACCTGGACGTTTTTCAAGGTTCTCTGTAGGGCCTGACCCAGACGTTCGGTCAGATAGACGGAGCGGTGGTGCCCGCCGGTACAGCCAATGGCAACGGTCACATAGGCACGATTACTCGCAGCAAAGCGCGGCAGCCACTTGTGCAGGTAGGCATAGATGTCCTGATACATTTCCTCGACATCCGGCTGTTCGGCCAGATACTCCGCCACCGGCGCGTCGAGACCGGACTGCTCACGTAATTCCGGCTTCCAATACGGATTGGGCAGGCAGCGAACGTCGAAGACCAGATCCGCATCCACCGGCATGCCGCGTTTGAAACCGAACGATTCGACAAGAAACGCCGTGCCCGGCTCAGGCTGATTCAGCAGGCGCAACTTAAGCGTGTCGCGCAGCTGGTACAGGTTGAGGTTGGTGGTATTGATCTTCAGATCAGCCAGGTCGGCAATCGGGCCGAGCAGGGCGCTTTCATCGTGGATTGCTTCAGCCAGTGAGCGATTGGCGTTGCTCAGTGGGTGGCGGCGGCGGGTTTCGGAAAAACGCTTGAGCAGGGTTTCTTCATCTGCATCCAGGTACAGCACGTCACACTGGATGTGCTTGCTGCGCGCGTCTTCCAGCAGTTCCGGAAAACGTGACAGATGACTGGGCAAGTTGCGCGCATCGATCGAAACGGCCACCAGCGGTTGCGCGAGCTCCGTGTGGATCAGCGCACGTTCGGCCAGTTCCGGCAGCAAGCCGGCGGGCAGATTGTCGATGCAGTAGTAGCCGTTGTCCTCAAGGACATTCAGAGCCGTACTCTTGCCCGAGCCTGAGCGGCCGCTGACGATGATCAAGCGCATGATTAATGCCCGTTCTGCTCGTCCAGTACGACCTGGTACAAGGCTTCATTGTTTGGCGCGCTGCGCAGTCTTTCGCGGACTTCCTTGCGATCGAGCATGCTGGCAATCTGGCGCAGCAACTCCAGATGTGCATCGGTGGCGGCCTCCGGGACCAGCAGCACGAACAGCAGGTCCACCGGGGCGCCATCAATGGCGTCGAAATCAATCGGGGCTTCGAGGTGCAACAGGGCACTGACTGGCCCTGCGCAGCCCTTCAGGCGGCAGTGGGGAATGGCGATGCCGTTGCCAAAACCGGTGGAACCGAGTTTTTCACGGGCGACCAACGCCTCGAATACATCCTGCATCGCCAGATCCGGCACTTCGCGGTGGATCAGGTTGGCAATCTGTTCGAGGGCTTTTTTCTTGCTGCCGCCCGGCGCGTTCACTTGGGAACGGCCGGGGGTCAGGATGGTTTCAAGTCGGATCATGAATGAGGGTGTTAACGACCGGTCGCGCCCTGGAGGAGGCTCTGGGTCTTTTCCTTATGCTTTTTGAGTTGGCGATCCAGCTTGTCGGTGAGGGAGTCGATCGCAGCATACATGTCGGTATCTTCTGCGTTGGCGACCACTTCACTGCCGGGAATATGCAAGGTGGCTTCGATTTTCTGCTTCAGCTTTTCGACACACATCGTGACTTGCACGTTGGTGATCTTGTCGAAATGTCGCTCCAGTCGTTGGAGTTTTTCCTCGATGTAGGAACGCAGAGGTTGGGTCACTTCCAGTTGGTGTCCACTGATGTTGACTTGCATACAGCTTCTCCTTCGTTGCCAGTGCATAAAGCGGCAGGCCGAAAAGCCTGCCACTGGAACGCTGTAACGTGGCTTACATCAACCGCTTGCGTTCGCTCGAAGGCGCGATTCCGAGGGATTCGCGGTACTTGGCGACGGTGCGGCGAGCCACCTGAATGCCTTGTGCCTCCAGTAAACCAGCGATCTTGCTGTCACTCAACGGCTTTTTCTGATTTTCCGCAGCGACCAGCTTCTTGATGATCGCGCGGATCGCGGTGGACGAGCATTCGCCGCCCTCGGAGGTACTGACGTGGCTGGAGAAAAAGTATTTCAGCTCATAAATACCGCGCGGGGTATGCATGAATTTTTGTGTGGTCACCCGGGAAATCGTTGATTCGTGCATGCCCACCGCCTCGGCGATGTCATGCAGGACCAGCGGTTTCATGGCTTCGTCGCCGTACTCCAGAAAACCGCGCTGATGCTCGACGATCTGCGTGGCGACTTTCATCAGGGTCTCGTTGCGGCTCTGCAAGCTCTTGATGAACCAGCGGGCTTCCTGCAACTGGTTGCGCATGAAGGTGTTATCGGCACTGGTATCGGCTCGCTTTACGAAACCGGCGTACTGCGCATTGACGCGCAGGCGCGGTACCGATTCCTGGTTCAGCTCGACCAGCCAGCGTTCGTTGTCCTTGCGCACGATGACGTCAGGTACGACGTATTCGGCTTCGGCGGACTCGATCTGCGAGCCCGGACGTGGATTGAGGCTCTGCACCAGCTCGATGACCTGACGCAGCTCGTCCTCCTTGAGTTTCATGCGCCGCATCAACTGGCTGTAGTCACGGCTGCCAAGCAGGTCGATGTAATCGCTGACCAGGCGCTTGGCTTCTGCCAGCCAAGGCGTCTTGGCCGACAACTGACGCAGTTGCAGCAGCAGACACTCGCTGAGATTGCGCGCGCCGATGCCCGCGGGCTCGAATTGCTGAATGCGGTGCAGGACGGCTTCGATCTCGTCCAGTTCGATGTCCAGTTCCGGGTCGAAGGCGTCAAGGATTTCTTCGAGGGTTTCGTCCAGGTAGCCCTGATTGTTGATGCAATCGATCAGGGTCACGGCGATCAGTCGATCGGTGTCGGACATCGGTGCCAGGTTCAGTTGCCAAAGCAGATGGCTTTGCAGGCTTTCGCCGACGGAGGTGCGGGTGGTGAAATCCCACTCGTCATCGTCGCTGCTGGGCAGGCTGCTGGCGCTGGTCTGGTAAACGTCTTCCCAGGCCGTGTCGACGGGCAGCTCGTTGGGAATGCGTTCGCTCCATTCGCCGTCGTCGAGGTTATCCACCGTCGGCGCGGCCTCCTGATAGGAGGGCTCCTGAATGTCAGTGTTGGGCTTTTGCTCGACGTTGTCGGCCAGTGGATCGGAATTGTCGAAGTCCTCGCCTTCTTCCTGGCGTTCGAGCATCGGGTTGGATTCCAGGGCCTCCTGGATTTCCTGTTGCAGATCCAGGGTCGACAATTGGAGCAGGCGGATGGCCTGTTGCAGCTGCGGTGTCATCGTCAGCTGCTGGCCCATTCTCAAGACTAGCGATGGTTTCATGGCAGGGGCTTAACACCTTATTCGCCGGCGCGATGCGCCATCCACTACAGGGCGCCGAAGCGCCAAACTTAAGCAAATTATATGCCTGAAACTGAAGTGTTTGCCTAGAGCGCTGTAACAATTAAACGGTATAAAAAAACAGCTTGATCGATACAGCACCCGCGCAGCTCACCTTACGGCTCGCGCTTACAGGCGGAACTCGTGACCCAGATACACTTCCTTGACCAGATCGTTGGCCAGGATGGTTTCGGCGTCACCTTCGGCGATCAACTGGCCGTCATTGACGATGTAAGCGGTTTCGCAGATATCCAGCGTCTCACGCACGTTGTGGTCGGTGATCAACACACCGATGCCCTTGGCCTTGAGATGATGAATGATCTGCTTGATGTCGCCGACCGAGATCGGGTCGACACCGGCGAACGGCTCGTCGAGCAGGATGAATTTAGGTGCGGTGGCCAGTGCGCGGGCGATCTCCACCCGGCGGCGCTCACCACCCGACAGGCTCATGCCGAGGTTGTCGCGAATGTGGCTGATGTGGAATTCCTGCAGCAGGCTTTCCAGCTCCTTGCGGCGGCCGGCCTTGTCGAGTTCCTGACGGGTCTCGAGAATCGCCATGATGTTGTCGGCCACCGACAGTTTGCGGAAGATCGACGCTTCTTGCGGCAGATAGCCGATACCGGCCTTCGCACGGCCGTGCATTGGCTGGTGGCTGACGTCCAGATCGTCGATCAGTACGCGGCCCTGATCGGCCTGCACCAGGCCGACGATCATATAGAAGCAGGTGGTCTTGCCGGCACCGTTCGGGCCGAGCAGGCCGACGATCTGGCCGCTGTCGATCGACAGGCTGACGTCCCGCACGACCTGGCGGCTTTTATAGGCCTTGGCCAGGTGCTGAGCTTTCAGAGTTGCCATTACTGGGTTTTCTCGTCGGTTTTCTTCTTCGGCTGGATCACCATGTCGATGCGCGGACGCGCCTCGGTGACCTTGCTGCCGGTAGCGCGACCGGCGCTGGCGAGTTTCTTCACGGTGTCATAGACGATTTTCTCGCCTTGCGTCGTGTTGTTGTCCTTGTCGACAACTTTGGCCTTGTCGATCAGCACGACGCGATTCTGCGCGGCGTGGTACTGGATCGTCACGCCCCAGCCTTGTACAGGCTTGCTGTCGCCGGCGGTCTGCAGTTGTTCGAAGTAAGCCAGGTTGCCGACCGAAGTCACCACGTCAATGTCACCGGCCTGAGTGCGGGTGATGGTCACCGTGTTGCCTTTGACGATCATCGAGCCCTGAGTGATGATCACATCACCCTTATAGGTAGCGATGCCGTTCTTGTCGTCCAGTTGGGCGTCGTCGGCCTGAATGCGGATAGGTTGCTGCTGATCGTTCGGCAGAGCCCAGGCGCTCACGCTTCCCAGTGCTGCGCCCAGACTGAGCAAAATAGGGAGGGTTTTAACGAGCCTCATACTGTCCTCTTACGTTCGATTGCAGGTGTATCCTGCTGTCCTTCAGGTACGCTTTCATTCCGACGCCAGTCGACACACCGCCAGCGCCCTCGATTCTAACGGGTTGCGCGGTCTGCGCATATTCCTGCTGCGGGAATACGGTCATGCGGGTACTGGTGATCAGGGTGTCGCGTTTCTTTTCGTCGGTGCGCTTCACGCGCACCGAATCGATCAGTTCAACTTCGGTGCCGCCGGAATTCACTTCGCCGCGCTCACTGGTCACGTGCCACGGAAAATCAGTGCCGCGATACATGTTCAGATCCGGTTTGGTCACCAGCGTGATGTCGGTGGCCTTGACGTGTTCAGCCTTGTCCGAGGTCATCTCATACTGCACTTTGCCGTCGGGCAGGTACTGGATGGTATGCGTGTTGGTCGCGTACCAGTCGATCGGATTCTCGGCGGCCGACACCGGCGGTTTGTCGAGAAAGCGTTCCGGGCTGATGTTCCAGTAGCCGACCGCGGCGAAAATCGCCGCGATGCAGCCGAACAGCAGGAAGTTGCGAAATTTTTTACTGAACATGGCTTGGCTCACAGGTACGCGGCATTGGCCGCATCGAGGCGGCCCTGGGCGCGCAGGATCAATTCGCAGAATTCGCGGGCGGCACCTTCGCCGCCACGGGCGCGGGTCACGCCGTGGGCGTGCTCGCGGACGAAATCGGCGGCGTTGGCTACCGCCATGCCCAGACCGACACGGCGGATCACCGGCAGATCGGGCAGGTCGTCACCGAGGTAGGCGACCTGTTCATAGCTTAGGCCCAGTTGCTCGAGCAGACCGTCGAGTACCACCAGTTTGTCTTCGCGGCCCTGGAACAGGTGCGGGATGCCGAGGTTTTTCGCCCGGCGCTCAACCACCGGCGTCTTGCGACCGCTGATGATCGCAGTTTCCACGCCGGCGTTCATCAGCATCTTGATGCCCTGACCGTCGAGGGTGTTGAAGGTCTTGAATTCACTGCCATCTTCAAGGAAGTACAGGCGCCCGTCCGTGAGGACGCCGTCGACATCAAAAACCGCCAGTTTGATTGCCTTGCCGCGTTGCAGCAGTTCGTTGCTCATTACATGACTCCTGCGCGCAGCAGATCGGAGAGGTTGAAGGCGCCGA
Source organism: Pseudomonas retamae (assembly GCF_043496865.1). NCBI lineage: Bacteria > Pseudomonadati > Pseudomonadota > Gammaproteobacteria > Pseudomonadales > Pseudomonadaceae > Pseudomonas > Pseudomonas retamae. Next base: position 142,833 of record NZ_JBIEIL010000009.1, on the reverse strand, counting down.
CCGGGCGGTCCTCCTCGTCGACGACGACCAGTGCGTTGATTCGGTGATCTTCCATGATTTTCAGGGCTTCGGCAGCGAGCATTTCCGGGCGCGCGGTCTTGCCGTGTGCGGTCATGACCTGGTCGATGGTGGCGCTGCGAATGTCGATGGCGCGATCCAGGGTGCGGCGCAAGTCGCCGTCAGTAAAGATTCCGGCGAGCTTGCCGTCGGTTTCCAGGATCACGGTCATGCCCAGACCTTTGCGGGTCATTTCCATCAGCGCGTCCTTGAGCAACGTGCCACGTTGCACCTGAGGCAGCTCCTGGCCGGCGTGCATGACGTTTTCGACTTTCAGCAGCAAGCGGCGGCCGAGGGCGCCGCCCGGATGGGAAAAGGCGAAGTCTTCGGCGGTGAAGCCGCGGGCTTCCAGCAAGGCCACGGCCAGTGCGTCGCCCATGACCAGTGCAGCGGTGGTCGAAGAGGTCGGTGCCAGGTTCAGCGGGCAGGCTTCATGCTCGACGTGCACGTTGAGATTGACCTCGGCCGCTTTGGCCAGTGGCGATTGCGGGTTGCCGGTGACGCTGATCAGCTGGATGCCCAGGCGTTTGATCAGCGGCAGCAGCGTGACGATTTCGTTGGTCGAGCCGGAATTGGACAGGGCAAGGATCACGTCATCGCGGGTGATCATGCCCATGTCGCCGTGACTGGCTTCGGCCGGGTGCACAAAAAAAGCCGGGGTGCCGGTGCTGGCCAGGGTCGCGGCGATCTTGTTGCCGACGTGCCCGGATTTGCCCATGCCGACCACGACCACACGGCCCTTACTGGCCAGAATCATCTCGCAAGCGCGTACGAAATCGGCGTCGATATGGGGCAGCAAGCCTTGTACGGCTTCCATTTCGAGGCGGATGGTGCGTTGTGCCGATTGAATCAGGTCGCTGGATTGGCTCATGTCAGAAATCGTATAGCCCGATGAAAAGGCGGCGATTATAGCGGTTATGTGGCAAAGCCTCACGCAAGTTCGTCGTGCTTTGTCATTCCCCGTTACCAAAAGCCGGGAAAAGCCGCTGCAGACCTGTCATATCGCCGAATACAGGCTGGCACAAGCCTTGGGCGCGTGGCCTTTGCAGTGATATAGTTCGCCGCCAGTTCGGCCTGCCCGGGATGTATGTACTTTTTAACCAAAGACAGGCGTCCGAGTGAGAGGCTGCATCGCAAGGAGTTTAGATGAGTGCCGATAACGCCTACGCGGTCGAGCTGAAGGGAGTCTCCTTCAAGCGCGGTGCGCGCAGCATTTTCAATAACGTCGATATCCGCATCCCGCGCGGCAAGGTCACCGGCATCATGGGGCCTTCCGGGTGTGGCAAGACCACGCTGCTGCGGTTGATGGGCGCGCAGCTGCGTCCGGCCAGCGGCGAAGTCTGGGTCAACGGCCAGAACCTGCCGACGCTGTCGCGCAGCGATCTGTTCGATGCGCGCAAGCACATGGGGGTGCTGTTTCAGAGCGGCGCGCTGTTCACCGATCTCGATGTGTTCGAGAACGTGGCCTTCCCCCTGCGCGTGCATACCGAGTTGCCGGAAGAAATGATCCGCGACATCGTCCTGCTGAAATTGCAGGCGGTCGGTCTGCGTGGCGCCATCGAGCTGATGCCGGACGAGCTGTCGGGCGGCATGAAGCGCCGCGTTGCGCTGGCGCGGGCAATTGCGCTCGATCCGCAGATTCTCATGTACGACGAACCGTTCGTCGGTCAGGACCCGATCGCCATGGGCGTGCTGGTCCGCCTGATCCGTCTGCTCAACGATGCGCTGGGCATCACCAGTATCGTGGTGTCACACGATCTCGCCGAGACCGCGAGCATCGCCGACTACCTTTATATAGTCGGTGACGGCCAGGTGCTGGGGCAGGGGACTCCGGACGAGTTGATGAACTCGGACGAGCCGCGCATCCGCCAGTTCATGACCGGCGATCCCGATGGCCCGGTGCCGTACCATTTTCCAGCGACGGACTACCGCGCAGATCTTCTGGGGAAGCGCTGATGCGCAGAATTTCATTATTAGAGCGCGTGCGCCGATTCGGCGAGACGGCCATCGACGCTGTTGCGGTATTCGGCCGCGCGACGCTGTTCCTGTTTCATGCCCTGCTGGGGCGCGGCGGCATCAGCGGCGGTTTCAGCCTGCTGGTCAGACAACTTCATTCAGTCGGCGTCATGTCGCTGGTGATCATCGTCGTTTCGGGGATTTTCATCGGCATGGTCCTGGCGTTGCAGGGCTTCAGCATCCTGTCGAGCTACGGCTCGGAGCAGGCGGTGGGGCAGATGGTTGCCTTGACCCTGTTGCGTGAACTGGGGCCGGTGGTGACTGCACTGTTGTTCGCCGGGCGCGCGGGTTCGGCATTGACCGCCGAGATCGGCAACATGAAGTCCACTGAACAGCTGTCCAGCCTGGAAATGATCGGCGTCGATCCGCTCAAGTACATCATCGCCCCGCGTCTGTGGGCCGGTTTCATTTCCCTGCCGGTGCTGGCGATGATTTTCAGCGTGGTGGGTATCTGGGGTGGTTCGTGGGTGGCCGTCGACTGGCTGGGTGTGTATGAAGGCTCTTATTGGGCGAACATGCAGAACAGCGTGACCTTCACCAGTGATGTGCTCAACGGCATCATCAAAAGCATCGTTTTCGCCTTCGTCGTCACCTGGATCGCCGTATTCCAAGGCTATGACTGTGAGCCCACTTCCGAGGGAATCAGTCGTGCCACCACCAAGACCGTAGTGTTTGCCTCGCTGGCAGTGCTCGGCCTGGACTTTATTCTGACCGCTTTGATGTTTGGAGATTTCTGATGCAAAACCGCACCCTGGAAATCGGTGTCGGCCTGTTCCTGCTGGCAGGGATCCTGGCTTTGCTGCTGCTCGCCTTGCGGGTCAGTGGCCTGTCTCCGACTTCGTCCACCGACACCTATAAACTTTATGCATATTTCGACAATATCGCCGGTTTGACGGTCAGAGCCAAAGTGACCATGGCCGGTGTGACCATCGGCAAGGTCACAGCCATCGATCTGGATCGCGACAGCTTCACCGGTCGGGTCACGCTGCAAGTGGACAAGAAGGTCGACAACCTGCCTGTCGATTCCACAGCATCTATCCTTACCGCGGGTCTGCTGGGCGAGAAGTACATTGGTATCAGCGTCGGTGGTGAAGACACCCAGTTGAAAGACGGTGGAACCATCCACGACACGCAGTCGTCACTGGTACTGGAAGACCTGATCGGTAAATTCCTGCTCAATACCGTTAGCAAAGACGCCAAATGAGGAGCTTTTGAATGATCTCTATCTTGCGACGTGGCCTGTTGGTGTTGCTCGCGGCACTGCCGTTGATGGCTAACGCAGCACCTGGGCAATCGGCACACGATCTGATTCAGGACACCACCAACCGGATGCTTGCCGACCTGCAAGCCAACAAAGAGAAGTACAAGCAGGATCCGCAGGATTTCTACGCGGCGCTGAACAGTATCGTCGGCCCGGTGGTGGATGCCGAGGGCATCTCCAAGAGCATCATGACCGTCAAGTATTCGCGCAAGGCTACGCCTGAGCAGATGCAACGCTTTCAGGAAAACTTCAAACGCGGCCTGTTCCAGTTCTACGGCAACGCTCTGCTCGAGTACAACAATCAGGGCATCACCGTTGACCCTGCCAAGGACGAATCGGGCGATCGCACCAGCGTCAACATGACCGTCAAGGGCAGCAATGGCGCGATCTATCCGGTGCAGTACACGCTTGAGAAGATCGGTGGCGAGTGGAAGCTGCGCAACGTGATCATCAACGGCATCAACATTGGCAAGCTGTTCCGTGACCAGTTCGCTGACGCGATGCAGCGCAATGGCAACGATCTGGACAAGACCATCGATGGCTGGGCCGGTGAAGTGGCCAAGGCCAAGCAGGAAACCGACAAAGCTGCTGCGAAGCCAGCGCAATGAGTGAGGCGGCAGTGCGTATGAGTGATGTCGATGAGCTGCTGCTCAGTGGCGTACTGGACTATCGCACCGGGCCGGACCTGAGAAAGGAAGGCCAGGCGCTGATCAAGTCGAGCAAGGCGAAATCGCTGGTCATCGATTGCTCGGCGGTGAAGAAGTCCAGCAGCGTCGGCCTGTCGTTGCTGCTGTGCTTCATGCGCGATGCTCAGGCGGCCGGCAAGGCTGTCAGCATCCGCGCCATGCCGGAAGACATGCGCGAAATTGCCGAGGTCAGCGAGCTGACCGAGCTGTTCGCGTCTCACTGATCCCGCATCCGCAACAAAAGCCCCCCGTCAGAGTCCTGCATTGCGGGGTTCGCAGGCGCGGGGCTTTTTTGTATGATGTCCGACCCGTGCGCACAGGGCGCCGATTGAGGTTGAGCATGCAGGCCGTAGAAGTGAAGAGCTTCCTTGAAGGAAAGCTGCCAGGTACGCAGGTTGAAGTTGAAGGCGAAGGCTGCAACTTCCAGCTGAACGTGATTAGCGATGAACTGGCGGCGTTGAGCCCGGTCAAGCGTCAGCAAAGCATCTATGCCCATTTGAACCCTTGGATCGCTGATGGCAGCATCCACGCGGTCACCATGAAATTTTTCAGCCGCGCGGCCTGGGCCGAGCGCACCTGAGCCCTAGGGCGTCGAGATACTAATGGATAAATTGATTATTACCGGTGGTGCGCGTCTTGATGGCGAAATCCGCATTTCCGGCGCGAAGAACTCCGCCCTGCCAATCCTGGCGGCCACGCTGCTGTGCGATGGCCCGGTGACTGTTGGCAACCTGCCGCATCTGCACGACATCACCACGATGATCGAGCTGTTCGGTCGCATGGGCATCGAGCCGGTGATCGACGAGAAACTCAGCGTTGAAATCGACCCGCGCACCATCAAGACCCTGATCGCGCCGTACGAACTGGTGAAAACCATGCGTGCGTCGATCCTGGTACTGGGCCCGATGGTTGCCCGTTTCGGCGAAGCCGAAGTCGCTCTGCCTGGCGGTTGCGCCATCGGTTCGCGTCCGGTTGACCTGCACATCCGTGGCCTCGAAGCCATGGGCGCAGTCATCGACGTCGAAGGTGGTTACATCAAGGCCAAGGCACCTGAAGGCGGCCTGCGCGGTGCGCACTTCTTCTTCGATACCGTCAGTGTGACCGGTACCGAGAACATCATGATGGCGGCTGCTCTGGCCAAGGGCCGCAGCGTGTTGCAGAACGCAGCCCGCGAACCGGAAGTCGTCGACCTGGCGAACTTCCTCAACGCCATGGGCGCCAAGGTTTCCGGGGCCGGCACCGACACCATCACCATCGACGGCGTTGAGCGTCTGGGTTCGGCTTTCTACAAGGTCATGCCTGACCGTATCGAAACCGGCACCTACCTGGTCGCCGCTGCCGTCACCGGTGGCCGCGTCAAGGTCAAGGACACCGATCCAACCATTCTCGAAGCGGTGCTGGAAAAACTCCGTGAAGCCGGCGCAGAAATCACCTGCGGTGAAGACTGGATCGAGCTGAACATGCACGGCAAGCGTCCGAAAGCGGTCAACGTGCGCACCGCGCCGTACCCGGCGTTTCCGACCGACATGCAGGCGCAGTTTATCTCGCTCAACGCCATTGCCGAAGGTACTGGTGCGGTGATCGAGACAATCTTCGAAAACCGTTTCATGCACGTGTACGAGCTGCACCGCATGGGCGCGCACATCCAGGTTGAAGGCAACACCGCGATCGTCACCGGTATCGAGAAGCTCAAGGGCGCGCCAGTCATGGCCACCGACCTGCGCGCATCGGCCAGTCTGGTGATCTCGGCGCTGGTTGCCGAAGGCGACACGCTGATCGACCGCATCTACCACATCGACCGTGGTTACGAGTGCATCGAAGAAAAACTGCAGATGCTGGGCGCCAAGATCCGTCGCGTTCCAGGCTGATTGCTGTATCGGGACACACGGACGTGTCCATTGAATTCGTTTCGAGTCGAGGGTGTGCGCACCCTCGATGTGTGTCCGGCGCCGATTGTGACCGGGCATGAGTACCTTGATAAGGACTGACGTTTCCCATGTTGACCATCGCACTGTCCAAGGGCCGAATCCTTGACGACACCCTGCCGCTTCTTGCTGAAGCGGGCATCGTGCCGACCGAGAATCCGGACAAGAGCCGCAAGCTGATCATCCCCACGACCCAGGACGACGTGCGTCTGCTGATCGTGCGGGCCACCGACGTGCCGACTTATGTCGAGCATGGCGCGGCCGACCTCGGCGTGGCCGGCAAAGACGTGTTGATGGAATACACCGGTCAGGGCCTTTACGAGCCGCTGGACCTGCAGATTGCCCAGTGCAAACTGATGACCGCCGGCAAGATCGGCGCCGCCGAGCCCAAGGGCCGTCTGCGTGTGGCGACCAAGTTCGTCAACGTCGCCAAGCGTTATTACGCCGAGCAGGGCCGTCAGGTCGACATCATCAAGCTGTACGGCTCGATGGAGCTGGCGCCGCTGATCGGTCTGGCCGACAAGATCATCGACGTGGTCGACACCGGCAACACCTTGCGCGCCAACGGTCTGGAACCCCAGGAACTGATCGCCACGATCAGCTCGCGGCTGGTGGTCAACAAGGCTTCGATGAAAATGCAACACGCCCGGATCCAGGCGTTGATCGACACCCTGCGCAACGCAGTGGAATCGCGACACCGCGGCTGATCTACCAGCGCGGCCCGAGGCCGCGCCGTCTATCCGCCTCATAGCCAGAATTCTCAGGTGCCCAAGCGGATCGAATGCTAGTTTCGGGCGCCTGAGTTTTTGCCAATTCCTATGAGGCTCTCGCTATGACCGCACCGACTGCAATTCGCCGACTCAACGCTGCTGACCCGGATTTCGCGCATCATCTGGATCATCTGCTGAGCTGGGAAAGTGTGTCTGACGACTCGGTCAATCAGCGCGTGCTGGACATCATCAAGGCCGTGCGCGAGCGCGGTGATGCGGCGCTGGTCGAATTCACCCAGAAGTTCGACGGCCTTGAAGTCGCCTCGATGGCTGACCTGATCCTGCCGCGCGAGCGCCTGGAACTGGCCCTGACCCGCATCACCGTGGCGCAGCGCGAAGCGCTGGAAAAAGCCGCCGCCCGTGTGCGCAGCTACCACGAAAAACAGAAGCAGGATTCCTGGAGCTACACCGAAGCCGACGGCACCGTGCTCGGCCAGAAGGTCACACCGCTGGATCGCGCCGGCCTTTATGTGCCGGGCGGCAAGGCATCGTACCCGTCTTCGGTGCTGATGAACGCGATTCCGGCGAAAGTGGCTGGCGTCACCGAAGTGGTGATGGTCGTGCCGACGCCGCGCGGTGAGATCAATGAGTTGGTGCTGGCAGCCGCGTGCATCGCTGGCGTTGACCGGGTATTCACCATCGGCGGCGCGCAAGCGGTTGCCGCTTTGGCGTATGGCACCGAAAGCGTGCCGAAAGTCGACAAGGTGGTGGGCCCAGGCAACATTTATGTCGCCACCGCCAAACGCCATGTGTTCGGTCAGGTCGGCATCGACATGATCGCCGGTCCTTCGGAAATTCTCGTGGTCTGCGACGGTCAGACTGATCCCGACTGGATCGCCATGGACCTTTTCTCGCAAGCCGAGCACGACGAAGACGCGCAAGCGATCCTGGTCAGTCCGGACGCCGAATTCCTCGACAAGGTCGCCGCCAGCATCGACAAACTGCTGCCGACCATGGACCGCGCCACCATCATCGAGACCTCGATCAACGGCCGCGGCGCGTTGATTCAAGTCAATGACATGGCCCAGGCCATCGAAGTCGCCAACCGCATCGCCCCGGAACACCTGGAACTGTCAGTCGCTGATCCGCAAGCTTGGCTGCCGCAGATCCGTCACGCCGGGGCGATCTTCATGGGGCGCCACACCTCCGAAGCGCTGGGCGACTACTGCGCTGGCCCGAACCACGTGCTGCCGACCTCCGGCACCGCGCGGTTCTCGTCGCCGCTGGGCGTGTATGACTTCCAGAAGCGCTCGTCGATCATCTTCTGCTCCGAGGCCGGCGCTTCCGAACTGGGTAAAACCGCTTCGGTGCTGGCCCGTGGCGAATCGCTCAGCGCCCACGCGCGCAGCGCCGAATACCGCATCAAAGACCAGGAATTTCTGAATGGGCAGGGGGAATGAGCATGAGTAAATTCTGGAGCCCGTTCGTCAAGGATCTGGTGCCGTATGTGCCGGGCGAACAGCCGAAACTGACCAGGCTGGTCAAGCTCAACACCAACGAAAACCCCTACGGCCCGTCGCCAAAAGCCTTGGCGGCAATGCAGGCCGAACTCAACGACAACCTGCGCCTGTACCCGGACCCGAACAGCGATCTGCTGAAGAATGCCGTGGCCGGTTACTACGGCGTGCAAAGCAATCAGGTGTTCCTCGGCAATGGTTCGGATGAGGTGCTGGCGCACATCTTCCACGGTCTGTTTCAGCATGATCAGCCGTTGTTGTTCCCAGACATCAGCTACAGCTTCTATCCGGTCTATTGCGGGCTGTACGGCATTCAGTTCGACGCGGTGCCGCTGAACGCGCAGTTTCAGATCGACCCGGCCGACTACACGAAGCCGAACGGCGGGATCATTTTCCCCAACCCGAACGCACCGACCGGTTGCCTGCTGGCACTCGACGCGGTCGAGCAAATCCTCAAGGCCAGCCCGGATTCGGTGGTGGTGGTCGATGAGGCGTATATCGACTTCGGCGGCGAGACAGCGATCAGTCTGGTGGATCGCTATCCGAACCTGCTGGTCACGCAGACGCTGTCCAAGTCGCGTTCGCTGGCCGGTCTGCGGGTGGGTCTGGCGGTCGGGCATCCCGATCTGATCGAGGCGCTGGAGCGGATCAAGAACAGCTTCAACTCCTATCCGCTGGATCGTCTGGCGAACGTCGGCGCGGCGGCGGCGTTTGAAGATCGCGAGTATTTCGACAAGACTTGCCGGCTGGTCATCGAGCACCGCGAATGGGTAGTTGCGCAGTTGCAGGCCAAGGGCTTTGAAGTACTGCCGTCGGCGGCGAACTTCATCTTCGCCCGGCACCCGCAGCACGACGCGGCGTGGCTGGCGGCCAAACTGCGTGAGCAGGGCGTGATCGTGCGGCACTTCAAGCAGGAGCGGATTGCGCAGTTTTTGCGGATATCGATTGGTACGCCGGAGCAGAATCAGGCGTTGATCGACGGCCTGGGTGAGCTTTGATTTTTATAATTCCTTAATAGCGATTACGAAGCGCCTGCCTTGCTTTCATTAGTCCAAGAGCAGGCGCTGTTCTTGTCTAACCATCAAGGGTTTACAATTAGTTCAAAGTCTCCGGAAACATTTATTGTTCTGGTGCCGTTCTCCTCTACACCGTCAAAGTTAAAGTCGCCTTTTATGTGTTCATGGAGTGTTTTGAATGTGGCTGTCATTGTCCCTGTAACCGCAACGTAGCGTGCGCCGCCATAATGAAGTGCCCACTTCTCAGGAAGTTTTACAACGTCATTTGGATATTTCCAGGTTTGTTTTTGATCAACAATTGCGCCGTTGGGGTATGAAAGATAAATGGTGTCTATGTCATAGTCACCGGGCCCTATGTGTTTCGCAGCGGAGATGAGTCCGCCTGTCGGCACTTTAATGATGTATTGATACTGGTCGTAAGTTTGTTCACGCCCATCTATTTTCAGAGTGAACTGGCCGCTTGCGTTTTTTTTGTGTTTTGAACTTTGCAAAACATTTCTCTGTTCCATAATCATCTTCCTCTTGGACTGGCTTATACAAGCTGCACTTAAACTACTCGAGGAATCGCCACCAGCGGACTGTCAGATCTGACAGTTTTTCATAACATTTTGCTTTATACGTTAGTTCAAATAGGTCTGTATGCGCCAATTTGAAGAACAATCGACGTTCGATGCGTTCTATCAGAACGACGGATTACATAGGCGAGCCTGCTCGCGATAGCGGATGGACATTCAACATTGATGTTGGCTGACCCGACGCCATCGAGAGCAGACTCACTCCTACACGGGATTTGTGGGTGTTATTCGTGATGCGGCTCGCCAAGGAATGTCAGCGATGTAAACAACCCGCGGCTGTCCACATCCGCGCTGTCCTTCACCGGCACTTCAACCTGCGCCGCAATGACGTTCAACCCCTCATTCCTCACCAATACCTGCGCGCGGCCATCTTTGTCGGTCTCGGTGCTCAGCGTGTTCGGCGCGCTGCGATAGTCGCCAACCAACTTGACCCCGGCCGCCGGTTTGCCATCGAGCAACACCCGCACCGGCAGTGAATTACCCGGCCCTACGGTCAGCGGATCAACTTCCGGCAGGATTACCAGTTTGATCTGCTCTAGCTTCGGCAACTTCGCGCCGGGCTGGTAAATCGCCAGGCTGTACTTGAACGTCTCGGTCGCCTCGACAGCGCCCGGTACTTTGCTGCGTCCTGCGTTGACCCACTTTTTATCCGCAGTCTGCGACCACATGCCGTTGTTCAACGCCACAGCCATCACTGCCGGTGACTTCAACGGTTTCAAGCGGGCGTGATCCGCCAGACGCTCGACGCTGACCGGAATCATCTTGCCGGCGGTGTCATAAGCCCATGCGCCGCTGATCTTTTGCGCTTTGAAAGCGTTGTCTTCGGCGCCGTGACCGTAGACCACTTCAATGTTGCCGCGCCGTTCTTCTGTCCACAGACCATGGGCCGATACCTGCCCGGCGAACAGGGCGGCGATGAGTATGAGGGTTTTGCCGTATTGCATGGTGACGTCCTTTTACAGGTTGAGTGTCAGGCTGACAGTGAAGTTGCGCGGCTCGCCGGGATTGACCCAGTAGTTGCTGTAGGAGCGCTCGTAATACTTTTCGTCGAAGAGGTTGTTCAGGTTCAGGCCGACCGTGACGTTGTCGCTGGCCTTGTAATGGGCCAGCAGGTCAACGGTGTGATAGGCCGGCAACTCGAAATCGCTGCCGGATTCACCCGAGCGGTCGCCGACATAGGTGAACGCTGCGCCAAGGTCCGAGCCGCGTAGGTGGCCATCCTGAAATTCATACACGCCGAGCAGGCTGCCACTGCGTTTGGCCACGCCGAGGATGCGGCTGCCGGTGGGGATCGTCGCGTCGCCCTTGGTCACTTCGGCATCAATGTAGGCGAACGCGCCGATGACCCGCACGGCATCGGTCACTTGCCCGCTCACTTGCCAGTCGAAGCCCTGGCTGCGCGCCTTGCCCATGGCGCGACTGGTGTCGGTGGCCGGGTCGAGGGCGAGGACGTTTTCCTTGTCGATGTGAAAGAAGGCGAGGGTGCTGCTCACGCGCTCGTCGAACAGTTCGTTCTTGATGCCGATTTCGTAACCGACGCCTTCTTCCGGGTCGAATGATTTGCCGGCCGCATCGAGGCCGTTATTCGGTTTGAACGAGGTCGAGGCGTTGGCGAACAGGCCGGTGCCTGGCGTTAGCTGATAAAGCAGGCCGACGCGCTGGGTGAGGGCGTCGTGACGCTGGTTGCTGGTCGCGTTGCGGCTGTGATCGTCGATGTGCTGATCGAAGTGCTCGAAACGTGCGCCGATCATGCCGCGCAGCTTGTCCGTGAAAATGATCTGGTCCTGCAGGTTCAGTGCGTGGCTTTCGACGTGTTCGAAGAAGTCAGTGCCCGAGCGGGCGCCGTTGGGTTTTGCCTGGCCGTAGACCGGGTTATAGATGTCGATGGCGTACGAGCCGCCAGCGACCGTGGTGACGCGTTCGTTCTTGCGGAAGTTTTCGTACTCGGTACCGATCAGCAATTCGTGTTGCCAGGGGCCGAGGTCGAACAGACCGCGCAATTCCAGCTGGGTGATGCTGTCGTGCCATTGGGTGTCGCGCTCGCGATAGCGACGGTTGACGGTGTGGCCGTCGGCGTTCAGCGCCCGTTGTTCCGAGGCGTCGCCCCAGAGTTCGCCTTCTTTGTAATGGCTGGCCAGGCGCAGCTTCCAGTTGTCGTTGAGGTGATGTTCGAGTGTCGCCTGCAGCAGATTGTTGTGGTTGTCGATGTTGCCGTCGTTGGGCTCGCCGAGGAAGGTCGAGCGCGAAACACCGCCCCATTTGTTGTTCGGCGCCACGATGCCGCGATCAAAAGTTGAGCTGTGCCGGACGATTTCGCTTTCCACCAGCAGCGAAGTGTCCGGGCTCAACTGCCAACTGATCGCCGGCGCAACAAACACGCGCTGGCTGTCGACGTGATCGCGGAAGCTATGGTTGTCTTCGACCGCGAGGTTGATTCGCGACAGCACATCGCCCTGCTCATCGAGCGGGGTGTTGACGTCCAGCGCGGTGCGATAGCGATCCCAACTGGCGGCGCTGGTGTGCAGGGTCGTAAACGCTTCGGGCTGCGGTTTTTTCGTAACGATGTTCACCGTACCGCCCGGATCACCTCGGCCATACAGGCTGGCGGCGGGGCCCTTGAGCACTTCGATACGCTCGATGTTGGCGGCGTCCGGCGTGCTCGGGTAGCCGCGATTGGCGCTGAAGCCGTCCTTGTAGAACTCCGAGGTGGTGAAACCGCGCACGCTGTATTCGTAAAGCGTCAGGCCACCGAAGTTGTTCTGCTTAGACACGCCGCCGGCAAAATCCAGCGCTCGCTCGACGCTGTTGCTGCCCAGATCCTTGAGCACACTGGCCGGTATAACGCTGATGGCCTGAGGAATGTCGCGGATCGCGGTGTCGGTTTTGGTTGCGCTGGAGGATCGGGTGGCGCGGTAACCTTTGACCGGACCGGTAGGCGATTCGTAATCGGATACGACGCTGATCGCTTCGAGCTCCATCGGCTGCGGCTCATCGGCAAACGCAGGATCGCAGAGCAATCCAAGGGTCAGGCTGAGCAGCGAGGCCTTTTTGCGAGACGACATGTTATGTTGTTCCAATTGCTAGAATTGAAACAATATAACATGCCTGTTGAGAATGTCTGTTATTCGCGCCATTGGCGCGAATAAAGTTTTATTCTTCTTTTTCTTTCACCGGTGCCGGAGGCGGACGCAGGCCGATTTCAGCGGTCAGCTTCAGCTCTTTGCCGTTGCGCATCACCTGAATCGTGACCTTGTCAGTCGGCTTGATCCGCGCGACCTGATTCATCGAGCGGCGGCCATCACCGGCCGGCTCGCCATCGATACTCAAAATCACGTCGCCCAGTTGCAGGCCTGCTTTCTGCGCCGGGCCGTCACGGAAAATTCCCGCAACCACAATGCCCGGGCGCCCGGACAAGCCAAACGATTCGGCCAGTTCCTGAGTCAGCGGCTGCACTTCAATCCCCAGCCAGCCACGAATCACCTGGCCGTGCTCGATGATCGACTTCATCACTTCCATCGCCAGCTTCACCGGAATCGCAAAACCGATGCCTTGCGAGCCGCCGGATTTGGAGAAAATCGCAGTGTTGATGCCGGTGAGGTTGCCGTTCGCATCCACCAGTGCGCCGCCCGAGTTGCCCGGGTTGATCGCCGCGTCGGTCTGGATGAAGTCTTCGTAGTTGTTCAGGCCCAACTGGTTACGCCCGGTGGCGCTGATGATGCCCATGGTCACGGTCTGGCCGACGCCGAACGGGTTGCCGATGGCCAGCGCGACGTCGCCGATGCGAATGTTGTCGGAGCGGCCGACGGTGATCGCCGGCAGGTTTTTCAGATCGATCTTCAATACCGCGAGGTCGGTCTCCGGGTCGCTGCCAATCACGCGGGCGAGGGTTTCGCGGCCGTCCTTGAGCGCCACGACAATCTGATCGGCGCCGCTGGTCACATGGTTGTTGGTCAGGATGTAGCCTTCCGGGCTCATGATCACCCCGGAACCGAGGCTTGACTCCATGCGTTTCTGTTTCGGCGAGTTGTCACCGAAGAAGCGTCGGAACTGCGGATCCTCGAACAGCGGATGCGCCGGTTTGTTGATGACCTTGGTGGTGTACAGATTGACCACCGACGGTGCGGCGATGGACACCGCGTCGGCGTAGGACACCGGCCCCTGTTGCACGCTGGTGGTCTGCGGCGCCTGTTGCAGGTTGACGTCGAGGCTCGGCAGCCCGACCCACTCGGGGTAACGCTGAATAATCAGCAGAGCGATAAGCACACCGGCCAGCAGCGGCCAGCCAAAAAAACGCAGCGCCTTGAGCATTAAGCACGTCCTGGAAAAGTTGCAGGCGGGGTCAGACCGCCCATAATGTCGCGCATTATACGAGGCCGCGCGTGCCTCTGAACGGGATATTTAGGAGTCTTTCATGGCCGTTGCCCTCAGCACCCTCGTCGAAGAAGCCGACCGTTACCTGGCCAGTGCAAAAATTGCCGATTATTGCCCTAACGGTTTGCAGGTCGAAGGTCGCCCGCAAGTGATGCGCATCGTCAGCGGCGTCACCGCCAGCCAGGCCTTGCTCGATGCCGCCGTCGAAGCCGAGGCCGATCTGATCCTGGTGCATCACGGGTATTTCTGGAAAGGCGAAAACCCGTGCATCACCGGTATGAAACAGCGCCGCTTGAAAACCCTGCTCAAGCACGACATCAGTCTGCTCGCCTATCACTTGCCGCTGGATCTGCACCCGGATGTTGGCAATAACGTGCAATTGGCGCGACAGCTCGACATCACCGTCGAGGGCCCGCTGGATCCGGGCAATCCGAAAATCGTCGGTCTGGTCGGTTCGCTGAACGAGCCGATGACTGCGCGGGATTTTGCCCGCAAGGTGCAGGAAGTCATGGGGCGTGAGCCGCTGTTGATTGAAGGCAGCCCGATGATTCGGCGGGTCGGCTGGTGCACCGGTGGCGGTCAGGGTTACATCGATCAGGGCGTTGCCGCGGGTGTCGATCTGTTCATCAGTGGTGAGGCCTCCGAGCAGACGTTTCACAGCGCGCGGGAAAACGATATCAGCTTCATCGCCGCCGGCCACCACGCCACCGAACGCTATGGCGTGCAGGCGTTGGGCGATTATCTGGCGAAACGTTTTGCCCTTGAGCACATCTTTATCGATTGCCCCAACCCGATCTGACACGATCGCGGATTCCTGTGGGAGCGAGCCTGCTCGCGAAGGCTGCGGCAGCTTCAATAAAAGAGTTGCCTGACACACTGCTTTCGCGCGCAGGCTCGCTCCCACAAAGGGCTTCATTGGCCGAACTGGCAGGCATATTCATATGCCCTTTCGTTCTAGCAGGCGTCCTGATTAGAAGAGGTCGCTGTGCTAGGATTCCCCGCTCGAACACGGCCCGCTGGCCGTTCATAAGAAAGCTTTCGTGAGTAGCCATGGTCGACAAACTGACGCATCTGAAACAGCTGGAGGCGGAAAGCATCCACATCATCCGCGAGGTGGCCGCCGAGTTCGACAACCCGGTGATGCTGTACTCCATCGGTAAAGACTCCGCCGTGATGCTGCACCTGGCACGCAAGGCGTTCTTCCCGGGCAAACTGCCGTTTCCGGTGATGCACGTCGACACTCGCTGGAAATTCCAGGAGATGTACAAGTTCCGCGACAAAATGGTCGAAGAACTGGGCCTGGACCTCATCACCCATATCAACCCTGATGGCGTGGCGCAGAACATCAACCCGTTCACCCACGGCAGCGCCAAGCACACCGACATCATGAAAACCGAAGGCCTGAAACAGGCTCTCGACAAGCATGGTTTCGACGCAGCGTTCGGCGGCGCCCGTCGCGATGAAGAAAAGTCCCGCGCCAAAGAGCGCGTCTACTCGTTCCGCGACAGCAAGCACCGCTGGGACCCGAAAAACCAGCGCCCGGAACTCTGGAACGTCTACAACGGCAAGGTCAACAAGGGCGAATCCATTCGTGTGTTCCCATTGTCGAACTGGACCGAACTGGACATCTGGCAGTACATCTACCTCGAAGGCATCCCGATTGTGCCGCTGTACTTCGCCGCTGAGCGCGAAGTCATCGAGAAGAACGGCACGCTGATCATGATCGACGACGAGCGCATCCTCGAGCACCTGTCCGATGAAGACAAGGCGCGCATCGTCAAAAAGAAAGTGCGGTTCCGCACCCTTGGCTGCTACCCGTTGACGGGCGCGGTGGAGTCCGAGGCCGAAAGCCTCACGGACATCATTCAGGAAATGCTCCTGACGCGAACTTCCGAGCGCCAGGGCCGGGTCATCGACCACGATGGCGCAGGCTCGATGGAAGACAAAAAACGTCAAGGCTATTTCTAAGGGGCTGTCATGTCGCACGTATCTGATTTGATCAGCGAGGACATCCTCGCCTACCTGGGCCAGCACGAACGTAAAGAGCTGCTGCGCTTTTTGACCTGCGGTAACGTCGATGACGGCAAGAGCACCCTGATCGGGCGCCTGCTGCACGACTCGAAAATGATCTACGAAGATCACCTCGAAGCGATCACCCGTGACTCGAAGAAAGTCGGCACCACCGGTGACGACATTGACCTTGCGCTGCTGGTCGACGGTTTGCAGGCCGAGCGTGAGCAAGGCATCACCATTGATGTTGCGTATCGCTATTTCTCGACTGCCAAACGCAAATTCATCATCGCCGATACCCCCGGCCATGAGCAGTACACCCGCAACATGGCCACCGGTGCGTCCACCTGTGACCTGGCGATCATTCTGGTCGACGCGCGTTACGGCGTGCAGACCCAGACCCGTCGCCACAGCTTCATTGCATCCCTGCTGGGCATCAAACACATCGTCGTCGCCATCAACAAGATGGACCTCAAAGGTTTTGACGAAGGCGTGTTCGAGTCGATCAAGGCTGACTACCTGAAGTTTGCCGAAGGCTTGAAGATGAAGCCGACCAGCATGCACTTCGTGCCGATGTCGGCCCTCAAGGGCGACAACGTGGTGAACAAGTCCGAGCGTTCGCCTTGGTACACCGGTCAGTCGCTGATGGAAATTCTCGAGACTGTGGAAGTGGCGGGCGATCGCAATTTCAGCGATCTGCGTTTCCCGGTGCAGTACGTCAACCGACCGAACCTGAACTTCCGTGGTTTCGCCGGCACCCTGGCCAGCGGCATTGTGCACAAGGGCGACGAAGTCGTGGTGTTGCCGTCGGGCAAGAGCAGCCGCGTGAAGTCCATCGTCACTTTCGAAGGTGAGCTGGAGCATGCCGGTCCTGGTCAAGCGGTGACGCTGACCATGGAAGACGAAATCGACATCTCCCGTGGCGACCTGTTGGTGCATGCCGACAACGTGCCGCCGGTCACCGACAGCTTCGAAGCGATGCTGGTGTGGATGGCGGAAGAGCCGATGCTGCCGGGCAAGAAATACGACATCAAACGCGCCACCAGTTACGTGCCGGGCTCGATTGCCAGCATCGTCAACAAGGTCGACGTGAACACTCTGGAAGAAGGCCCGGCGAGCGCGTTGCAGCTCAACGAAATCGGCAAGGTGAAGATTGCGCTCGACGCGCCGATCGCCCTCGACGGTTACGACAGCAACCGCACCACCGGCGCGTTCATCGTCATTGACCGGTTGACCAATGGCACCGTCGGCGCCGGCATGATCGTCGCCCAACCGGTGGCGCACGGCACCGCCACGCACCACGGCAAACTGGCCCACGTGGCTACTGAAGAACGTGCTCAGCGCTTTGGCCAGCAACCGGCGACGGTGTTGTTCAGCGGCCTGTCGGGCGCGGGCAAGAGCACGCTGGCGTACGCGGTCGAGCGCAAGCTGTTCGATATGGGCCGTGCGGTGTTCGTATTGGACGGGCAGAACCTGCGTCACGACCTTAATAAAGGTCTGCCACAGGACCGTGCCGGGCGTACCGAGAACTGGCGGCGTGCCGCGCATGTGGCGCGTCAGTTCAACGAAGCGGGCCTGTTGACCCTGGCTGCGTTCGTTGCGCCAAGCGCCGAAGGTCGCGAGCAGGCCAAGGAGCTGATCGGCAAGGAGCGTCTGTTGACGGTCTATGTGCAGGCGTCGCCGACCGTGTGCGCTGAGCGTGACCCGCAAGGTCTGTATGCTGCTGGCGGCGACAACATCCCGGGCGAATCCTTCCCGTACGACGTCCCGCTGAACGCCGATCTGGTGATCGACACGCAGTCTCTGAGTCTGGAAGAAAGCGTCAAGCAGGTGCTGGATTTGCTGCGTAAACGCGGCGCCATCTAAGCAAGAAAACAGCTGCAAGAAAAAGCCCGCCGGTGAGCAATCATCGGCGGGCTTTTTTGTTCCTGGTGATCGTTGACGCTTTGGTGCCTCATTGGACGCTCCGCGTCCGCTTCGGCAGGGACGCGGAGCGTCCCGGGCTGCATTCCCACGCGGAGCGTGGGAACGATCATCTTTAACGCTTTGGATATTCGCGGTGCAGTTGCTCCAGCAACGCATCCTTGTCCAGCCACAGTTGATTGATCCAGCCTTGAAACTGCAAACGGTACTCGCCGTCCTGGTCGTAGTTCTTGCCGATGAACGCCGGCGGAATCTTCAGCTCTTCAAAGTGCACCACCACATCGCGCACATTGCCGCTGAGCAGGTCCCAGAACCCCGGGCGTCCGGCCGGGTAGTGGATGGTCACGTTGACGATCGATTCCAGTTGCTCACCCATCGCGTCCAGCACAAAGGCGATCCCGCCGGCCTTCGGCTTGAGCAAATATTTGAACGGTGACTGCTGCTGCGCATGCTTGCCTTCGGTGAAGCGCGTGCCTTCGACAAAATTGAAAATGCCCACCGGGTTATTACGAAATTTCGCACAGGTCTTGCGCGTGGTTTCCAGGTCTTTGCCTTTCTTCTCCGGGTGCTTGGCCAGATAGGCTTTGGAATAGCGCTTCATGAATGGAAAGCCCAGCGCCCACCACGCCAGACCGATCACCGGGACCCAGATCAGCTCCTGCTTGAGGAAGAACTTCAGCGGCTGAATGCGCCGGTTGAGCACGTATTGCAGCACCAGGATATCGACCCAGCTCTGGTGGTTGCTGGTGATCAGGTACGAGTGCTGATAGTCCAGGCCTTGGAGGCCGCTGACGTGCCAGCGGGTGCGCCGCACCAGGTTCATCCAGCCCTTGTTGTTGCTGATCCATGCCTCGTGAGTGTGGCTCATCAGCCAGCCGGCGATGCGTTGCGTCAACGCAAACGGCAACGCCTTGACCAGCGCCACGCAGAACAGGAACGAACACAGCAGAATCGTATTGAGCGCCAACAGCAGCGAGGCGATTACGCCACGCACGGGTGCAGGGAGAAAATCCAGCATTTACACATCCATAGGTCGGTTGGCGGCTTGAATCGCGGTGAGCGCGATGGTGTAGACGATGTCATCGACTTGCGCGCCGCGCGGCAGATCGTTCACCGGTTTACGCAGGCCTTGCAGCATCGGCCCGAGGCTGACGCAATCGGCGCTGCGTTGCACCGCTTTGTGCGTGGTGTTGCCGGTGTTCAGATCCGGGAACACGAACACCGTGGCACGCCCGGCGACCTGACTGTTCGGCGCCAGTTGCCGGGCGACTTCGGCGTTGGCTGCAGCGTCGTATTGCAGCGGGCCGTCGATCAGCAGCGAGTGCTGCTGCTCATGGGCGAGCAGGGTGGCTTCGCGGACTTTCTCGACTTCTTCGCCGCTGGCCGATTCGCCGCTCGAATAGCTGATCATCGCCACGCGTGGCGTGATGCCGAACGCCGCAGCGGAGTCAGCGCTTTGCAGGGCGATTTCAGCCAGTTCGCTGGCGCTCGGATGCGGGTTCATCACGCAGTCGCCGTACACCAGCACTTCTTCCGGGAACAACATGAAAAACACGGAGGACACCAAGGTGCAGCCCGGTGCGGTCTTGATCAGTTGCAGCGCCGGGCGGATGGTGTTGGCGGTGGTGTTGATCACCCCGGATACCAAGCCGTCGACTTCGTCCAGCGCAAGCATCATGGTGCCGATCACCACGGTGTCTTCCAGTTGCTGCTCGGCCATCGGTGCGTTGAGGCTCTTGGTCTTGCGCAGGGCGACCATTGGCTCGACGTAGCGCTCGCGAATCAGGTCCGGATCCAGTATTTCCAGCCCGGCAGGCAAGACGATGCCTTGCGCGCGCGCTACCGCTTCGACGTCTTCCGGCTTGGCCAGCAACACGCAACGGGCGATCCCGCGTTCCTGGCAGATCGCCGCCGCTTGAACGGTGAACGGCTCGCTGCCTTCCGGCAGAACGATGCGCTTGTTGGCCGCTTGCGCGCGCTGAATCAGCTGATAGCGGAACACTGCCGGCGACAGACGCATCTCACGCGGCGTGCCGCAGCGCTGATGCAGCCAGTTGGCGTCGAGATGGCTGGCGACGAAGTCGGTGATGATCTCGGCGCGCTCGCGGTCGTCGATCGGGATTTCCTTGTTCAGGCCATTGAGCAGGTTGGCGGTGTCGTAGGAGCCGGTGCTCACCGACAACACCGGCAGACCGGCCTGCAACGCGCCACGGCACAAATCCATGATCCGCGGATCGGGCAGGGTGTCGCTGGTCAGCAGCAGCCCGGCCAGCGGCACGCCGTTGATCGCGGCGAGGCTGACGGCAAGGATGATGTCGTCGCGATCGCCCGGCGTCACCACCAGCACGCCGGGCTTGAGCAGCTCGACGGTGTTGCGCATGGTCCGCGCGCAAATAATGATGTTGCTCATGCGCCGGGTTTCGTAGTCACCGGCATTGAGTACTTGCGCGCCCATTAGATCGGCGACGTCGCGGGTGCGCGGTGCGTTGAGTTCCGGTTGAAACGGGATGCAGCCGAGCAAGCGGAAATCGCCGCTGCGCAGCAACGGCGAGTGTTCTTTCAGACGTGTGGCGAAGGCGTCCATGCTCTCGTCGGTCTTGACCTTGTTGAGGATCACGCCGAGCACTTTCGGGTCTTTCGGGCCGCCGAACAATTGCGCCTGCAACTCGACGCGGCCAGACAGTTCGGCGAGCACTTCGTTTTCCGGCGCCGAGACCAGAATCACCTCGGCATCGAGGCTTTTGGCCAGGTGCAGATTGACCCGTGCGGCATAACTGGCGCTGCGGGTCGGCACCATGCCCTCAACGACCAGCACGTCTTTGCCGACCGCCGCCTGCTGGTACAGGGTGATGATTTCTTCAAGCAGTTCGTCGAGCTGACCGTCACCGAGCATCCGCTCAACGTGCGCCAGGCCCAGGGGTTGCGGCGGTTTCAGGCCATGGGTGCGCGCCACTAGCTCGGTGGAGCGCTCCGGGCCGGTGTCGCCGGGGTGCGGCTGGGCGATCGGTTTGAAGAAACCGACTTTCAGCCCGGCACGCTCAAGCGTACGCACCAGCCCGAGGCTGATGGAGGTCAGACCCACGCCAAAATCGGTGGGGGCAATAAAAAAAGTTTGCATGGGAGTTCTCTATGCAAGGGTGTCGGCCTATGACTGGCCGACTACCGAAATTCAGTCGCCAAGGTTATCGCTAACCGCGCCTTGTGCGCACCAGCCACAGGCAAAAGGTTGACCTGTTTTTTCAATACGTTGCGCCGGGTCCAGCACCCACGCGCGTGATTGCCACGGCGGCTGGTGACGCAGGTGTTGAGTGTGGCCGCAGGAAAGTTCGACCACCCAATGACCCTCTTCGTCCTGATGAAAGCCTGTGATCGTCGAAACCCGTTTGTCCGGGTTGTGTTCGCTTTCGTGCGATTGCTTCGCTAAACTTGGCCTTTCTATATTCTTATGCAAAAGGTCTCGCCCCATGCTGATCGCCGCCAATAAGGCTGTCTCCATCGACTATACCCTGACCAACGACGCTGGTGAGGTCATCGACAGCTCCGCCGGCGGCGCTCCGCTGGTTTACCTGCAAGGCGCAGGCAACATCATCCCGGGCCTGGAAAAAGCCCTGGAAGGCAAGGCTGTCGGCGACGAGCTGAAAGTGGCCGTCGAGCCAGAAGACGCTTACGGCGAATACGCCGCCGAGCTGGTCAGCACCCTGAGCCGCAGCATGTTCGAAGGCGTCGACGAGCTGGAAGTCGGCATGCAGTTCCACGCTTCGGCGCCGGACGGCCAGATGCAGATCGTGACCATTCGTGACCTCGACGGCGACGACGTGACGGTTGATGGCAACCACCCGCTTGCCGGCCAGCGTCTGAACTTCCAGGTGAAGATCGTCGACATCCGTGATGCCAGCCAGGAAGAAATCGCTCATGGTCACGTCCATGGCGAAGGTGGCCATCACCACTGATTTTCTGCGCTAAGCTTCGATTACTGGAGAGGCGCCTGCGGGCGCCTTTTTAGTCCGCGGCTGTCCTTGGTAGGCCACGCCAAGTGGCTGTTTCGAGAAGAACAGAGAATCCTGGAGTTCGTCATGAGTGCTTTTCACGACCTTAAGTTGACAGCCCTGGATGGTCAGGAGCTACCGCTGGCGCCGTTCAAGGGCCAAGTCGTGCTGGTGGTCAACGTCGCCTCCAAATGCGGCTTGACCCCTCAGTACGCGGCGCTGGAAAACCTGTATCAGCAATACAAAGGCAAAGGCTTCAGCGTGCTGGGCTTGCCGTGCAATCAGTTTGCCGGACAGGAACCGGGCTCGGAGCAAGAGATTCAGGAATTCTGCAGCCTCAACTATGGCGTGACGTTTCCGTTGTCGAGCAAGCTTGAAGTCAACGGCCACGAGCGTCATCAGCTGTACCGTCTGCTGGCGGGCGAGGGCGCTGAATTTCCTGGCGACATCACCTGGAATTTCGAAAAATTTCTGCTCGGCAAGGACGGCCGCGTACTGGCGCGGTTCTCGCCGCGTACGGCCCCTGATGATCCAACCGTGATTGCCGCGATCGAAAAAGCGCTGGGCTGAACCATGAATATCGCAGCCAACCGGCTGCGATTTTTTTTGCCTGGCTTTTGACCCTTAATCATTCAGATCAATAGTGGTATCGCGTTAGGCTGCACCTGCATATTATAGCCGTCATATGAGTTCATGACCTGTCGATCACTTTCGTGGAGCCTTTCGATGCCCGTTCAAGCCTTGTTCAAACCGTTTCATCTCGGTGCCCTCGAACTGCCGACCCGTGTGGTCATGGCGCCAATGACTCGCTCATTTTCCCCAGGCGGCGTGCCGAACTCTAAAGTCATCGAATACTACCGTCGCCGTGCGGCAGCCGGGGTAGGCCTGATCATCACCGAGGGCACCACGGTCGACCACATCGCCTCCAACGGTTATCCCAACGTGCCGCAGTTCTTCGGTGCAGCGCCATTGGCCGGCTGGAAAAAAGTCGTCGATGCCGTCCACGCCGAAGGCGGCAAGATCGTTCCGCAACTGTGGCATGTGGGCAGCGTGCGCCGTATCGGCACCGAGCCTGATGCCAGCGTGCCGGGTTACGGGCCGTCGGAAAAACTCAAGGACGGTCAGGTCGTGGTGCACGGCATGACTAAACAAGACATTCAGGAGGTGATCGCTGCGTTCGCCCAGGCTGCCAAAGACGCACAAAGCATTGGCATGGACGGCGTCGAGATCCACGGCGCCCACGGTTACCTGATCGACCAGTTTTTCTGGGAAGGCAGCAACCAGCGCACTGACGAATACGGCGGCAGCCTGGCCAACCGTTCGCGTTTCGCCATCGAACTGATTCAAGCGGTGCGCGCCGCGGTCGGCGAGGGTTTCCCGATCATCTTCCGTTTTTCGCAGTGGAAGCAGCAGGATTACACCGCACGTCTGGTGCAAACGCCGGAGGCGCTGGGCGAGTTCCTCAAGCCGTTGTCGGACGCCGGCGTGGATATTTTCCACTGCTCGACGCGGCGTTTCTGGGAGCCGGAATTCGACGGCTCCGACCTGAACCTGGCCGGCTGGACGCGCAAGCTCACCGGCAAACCGACCATTACCGTCGGCAGCGTCGGTCTGGATGGCGAGTTTTTGCAGTTCATGGTCAACACCGACAAGGTCGCGCAACCGGCCAGTCTGGAAAACCTGCTGGAGCGTCTGAACAAAGAGGAATTCGATCTGGTCGCGGTAGGGCGTGCGCTGCTGGTTGATCCGGACTGGGCGCAGAAGGTTCGCGAAGGGCGTGAGCAGGACATTTTGCCGTTCAGCCGTGAGGCGTTGATGACGCTGGTTTAAGCGGCGCCTGACAGGGCCTCATCGCCAGCAGGCTGGCTCCCACAGGGAATCGTGTTCACAACACAGCCCCCGTGTAGGAGCGAGCCTGCTCGCCAAAGCGGTATCTGCTTCGATGCACATCTAAGGTAGTGTCTGAGCCCCAGGCACCACCTGCTCCCCCACACAAGCCTCGCGCAAATGCCCCTCGAACTGCTCGATGATTGCCGCCCAACCCTGGCGACTCGCATGCTGCCGGGCATTGAGCCGCACACAGCGCAACCGCTCATCTTCTTCCAGCAACCACATCGCCGCTTCGCAAAACGCTTGCTCGTCGCCGGGCATCGCCGACACGCCGTTGTAACCGTGGCGGATGTGCTGCGCCGCTGCCGCCTGATCGTAAGCCACCACGCCAAGGCCCGAAGCCAGTGCTTCAAGTACCACGTTGCCGAATGTCTCGGTCAGGCTGGGAAACAGAAATACATCGCCTGACGCATAGTGCGCGGCCAACGCTTCACCGCGCTGCGCGCCGCAGAAAATCGCCTCGGGCAACGCCTTCTCCAGCGCCGCACGTTGCGGCCCGTCGCCGACCATGACCAGTTTCAGATTGCGCTGTGGATAACTTGCCCGAAGTTGTTCGAAGCAACGTTTGAGCAGACCAAGGTTCTTCTCCGGCGCGAGTCGTCCTACGTGAATCACGGCAATATCGCGCTCGGACAGACCCCATTGCTCCCGTAGTGCGTTCAGCCGTTTGCTCGGATGAAACAACTGACTGTCCACGCCCCGCGACAACAGCGCCAAACGCTCGAAATGCCGCCGCTCCAGTTCCAGCCGTTGGCTGACGCTCGGCACCAGCGTCATGGCCGAACGATTGTGAAACCAGCGCAGATAATGCGTGAGCAACCGCGTCAGCAAACCGAGGCCGTACTGACTGGTGTATTGCTGAAAATTGGTGTGAAAGCCACTGACCACGGCAATGCCCAGGCGCCGTGCCGCGCGCAGCGCCGACAACCCCAGCGGGCCTTCGGTGGCGATGTACAACACGTCAGGCCGTTGGCGTTTCCAGCGTCGCAACAGCTTGTGCATTGACGACTGACCCCACTGCAGCCCCGGATAACCTGGCAATGGCCAGCCGCGGCACAACAGCAACGCTTCATCGACACTGCGCTGCGGATCACTGGCCTGGCGTGGCCGCACCAGCTCGACCTGATGCCCACGGGCACGCAGGCCATCGCACAAACGACCAAGGGTATTGGCCACGCCGTTGATTTCCGGTGGGAAGGTTTCGCTAATGAGGGTGATATGCAGAGCTGTCGTCATGACCTCAGTGTCGGCTGAGGCCATGTCGACGTTGTGACATTCAGGTGATGGATTTGTGACGGGGTCAGCGTTGCGTCACCAGATTTTCCGCGCCACGCTCACGCACCCAGAACAGCGTCGCCCCGGCTACGGCCGCAGGCATCATCAGGATATTGACCACCGGAATCAGCAACACCAGATAAACGATCCCGCCAAAGCTCATGCTCTGCCAGCGCTTCTGCCGCAGCCAGGCGAGCATCTCGTTCCAGCCCAGCTTGTGGTTGTCGGCAGGGTAGTCGATGTACTGGATCGCCATCATCCACACGCCGAACAGCAGCCAAAGCGGTGCGGCGACGATATTGACCACCGGAATGAACGACAGGATGAACAGGCCGATCGCCCGCGGCAGGAAGTAGCCAAGTTTGCGCATTTCCCGGGCTAAGGTGCGCGGGATCATTGCGATCAGCTCGCCCCAGCTGAACGCCGGGAAGTCATCGGTACCGCGTACCACCACTTCGACCTTTTCAGCGAGAAACCCGTTGAAAGGCGCGGCGATCACGTTGGCGAGCATCGTGAAAGTGAAAAACACCATCAGTGCCACGAGTACCACAAACAACGGCCAGAGAATGTAGCTGAGAAAACTCAGCCACTCGGGCAACGAGGGCATCAGCGTGTCGACCCACAGGCTGAACTGATGGCCCGCCAGATAAATCAATCCGACGAACAGCACCAGATTGATCGCCAATGGCAGCAGCACGAACAGGCGCAGGCTGGGGCTGAGGACCAGTTTGAGGCCTTCGCGCAGGTATTGCGGGCCGGACAGAACAGGGGCGGGCATAAGGTGCTCCGAGCAAGGGAAAACGCGCCGACCTTACCGGCTTTGCCATGGCAGCGAAAGCGCGGTAAAGCGATCGACAATTACTGTAACAAAGACGTCCATCACCTCAGCGCTTCGACATAGAGACCACCTATGAGCTGGATTGTTAAACCGTATTTCCTTAATCTTGCCCCCCTCGATACGCTTCACCCAACTTTTTACAGGACTGTCGAGTTCAAGCCTTCCCCAAGGTCTCCACGGTCCTTTTTTATTCCCGCCGGCAGTCCGGCGATCCGCGCCAGTGTTTCGGCCCGGTCAACAGGAGCAGGTCATGTCTGAAGTCCGTCATTCGCGAGTGATTATTCTCGGTTCCGGCCCTGCCGGTTACAGCGCTGCGGTCTACGCGGCCCGTGCCAACCTCAAGCCACTGCTGATCACCGGCATGCAGGCCGGCGGTCAGCTGACCACCACCACCGAAGTCGACAACTGGCCTGGCGACGTCCATGGTCTGACTGGCCCGGTGCTGATGGAGCGCATGCGCGAGCATGCCGAGCGCTTTGAAACCGAGATCGTCTTCGATCACATCAACGCCGTCGACTTCGCTGCCAAACCGTACACCCTGACTGGCGATAGCGCCGTCTACACCTGCGACGCACTGATCATCGCCACCGGCGCCAGCGCCCGCTACCTGGGCCTGCCTTCGGAAGAAGCGTTCATGGGCAAAGGCGTGTCGGCCTGCGCGACCTGCGACGGTTTCTTCTACCGCAACAAGCCGGTCGCCGTGGTCGGCGGCGGCAACACTGCGGTTGAGGAAGCGCTGTACCTGGCCAACATCGCCAGCACCGTGACCCTGATTCACCGTCGCGAGACCTTCCGCGCCGAGAAAATCCTGATCGACAAGCTCAACGCCCGCGTGGCCGAAGGCAAGATCATCCTCAAGCTCAACGCCAACCTCGACGAAGTGCTGGGCGACAACATGGGCGTGACCGGTGCGCGTCTGCGCAACAACGACGGCAGCTTCGACGAGATCAAGGTCGACGGCGTGTTCATCGCGATCGGCCACACCCCGAACACTTCGCTGTTCGAAGGCCAATTGACTCTGAAAGACGGTTATCTGGTGGTGCACGGTGGCCGAGAAGGCAATGCGACCGCGACCAGCGTCGAAGGTATCTTCGCCGCCGGCGATGTGGCAGACCACGTTTACCGTCAGGCCATCACCTCGGCCGGCGCCGGCTGCATGGCGGCACTGGACACCGAGCGTTATCTGGACGGTCTGCAGAACGCTACGTTCTAAGATCGCAGGCATAAAAAAACCGGCTTCGGCCGGTTTTTTTGTGTCCGTTATTAACAGCCGCGACACATCCATGTAAGAGCGAGCCTGCTCGCGAAAGCAGTTTTACATTCAGTACATGAGTCAATTGACCGACCGAATTCGCGAGCAGGCTCGCTCCCACAGGGAATTGTGGTTGGCTGTGGAATCAGCGGCGGGTCAGCGGCTGCGCGGCAAACTTCACACCGGCCAGTCCGTGCTTGATCAACGCACGGATATTGCCGTGATCGCTGCCCTCAGGCGTTGCCAGCACCGAGCGGTAATGCTCTCCGAATGCCAGCAGCGCTTCGTCATCGCTCAGGCCTTCCAGCAGCGCCAGGCCCAGAGTCTTGCAGGACCCTTCGTTCTGCCCGGCGGCGTTTTCCACGCCACCGTTGTTGAACGCCTGCGGCTGATAGTCGTAACCGGCGGCAATGAAAGCCATTGTGTCGGCGAAGGCATGTTCGCCGCTGTTGAGGCTGGCGCGCAGGGTGTTCAGGTCAGTCATGGGTCTTTCCTTTGGCAAACGCGGCTTGCTGCTCGGTGCTGGCTTCTTGCTGATATTGGGCTTTCCACTCGGCGTAGGGCATGCCGTAGACCACTTCACGGGCGTCGTCGAGGCTGACCTCGATCTGACGCTCGTCGGCTTCGGCCTTGTACCACTTGGACAGGCAATTGCGGCAGAACCCGGCGAGGTTCATCAAATCGATGTTCTGCACATCCTTGCGGCTGTCCAGGTGGGCGACCAGCCGGCGAAAAGCGGCGGCTTCGAGTTCGAGGCGTTGTTGATCAGTCATGGGGGTCTCTGCGAGACAGCTTTGAGCGGCAAGCTTCTAGCTGCAAGATTGGATCGGGGTTGGCCTTTAGCTTACCGCTTGAAGCTTGAAGCTTGAAGCTTGAAGCTCAGCGGCTCGCCGCGAGCGTTATTGATACCGATTCGGCGAAGCGCAAGGCGTGCGGCTTGTCGACTTCGACTTCGGCGTACAGCACCGATTCGTTGGTCATCACCAGATCGAGCAGTTCCTGGGTCAGGCGTTCGAGCAGGGCAAAGCGGTTGCCTTCGACATGCGCGATGATCGCCTTGGTGATGGTGCGGTAGTTCAGCGCGTGGTCGATGTCGTTGTCACGCACTGCTTGCTGTGCGGCATACAGAATGGTCAGGTTGATCAGCACATCCTGCTTGTTGAGGATTTCGTCCTCGTTGATCCCGATAAAGGTGCGCAGGCGCAGATCCTTGACCCGGATGCGCGCCATTCCCGGCTGAAGTTGTGGCATTTACTTGCTCCGTCCAATCAATTGCAGAAACTCCTGGCGAGTCGTGTTCGACTCGCGGAACGCGCCGAGCATGACAGAGGTGTTCATGGTCGAATTCTGTTTCTCGACACCGCGCATCATCATGCACATGTGTCTGGCCTCAATGACCACCGCGACGCCAGCGGCACCGGTGACCTGTTGCACCGCATCGGCGATTTGCCGAGTGAGGTTTTCCTGAATCTGCAGGCGGCGGGCGAACATGTCCACCAACCGTGCGATCTTCGACAAACCCAGCACCTTGCCCGTCGGAATATAAGCCACATGGGCCTTGCCGATGAAGGGCAGCAGGTGATGTTCGCACAACGAGTACAGCTCGATGTCAGCGACGATGATCATTTCGTCCGTGTCGGACGCAAACAGCGCGCCATTGACAATTTCCTCGACGCTTTGCGCATAACCGTGACACAGGTATTGCATTGCCTTGGCCGCGCGTACCGGGGTGTCGAGCAAACCTTCGCGGTCGGGGTCTTCACCGAGGCCAAGAAGGATTTCACGGTAATTCTCAGGCAGTGAGCGGGTCATGGAAATCCTCGCGAGTCGGCTACTTAAGGTGCCGTCCGCCATTGACGGTCAGGGTCGTACCGGTGACATAGGGGTTGTCGAGCAGATAGCGCAGGCTCTGGTAAATGACGTCGCTGCCGGGCTCGAAGCCCAGCGCCGATTTGGCCAGCGCCTTGGCGCGGTACGCCGCGTTGTCGTCGGGATTGAACAATAGCAGGGCCGGGGCAATGCCGTTGACCTTGATGGCCGGCGCATAGCGCGCCGCGAAAGACAGGGTGAGGCTGTCGAGCCCGGCTTTACTTGCGCAATAACCGATGTGCTTGCTGCTGCCCTTGCGCGTGACATCGTCGCTGATGTGGATGATGTCGGCAGGCGTAGAGCGCTGCAACAAATCGGCGCAGTGCAGATTGATAAGGTAGGGCGCGAGCATGTGCAGATTGACCATGCGAGTGAAGGCTTCGGTCTCGTTGCCTGGCGTTTCGGCGAGCCATTCAGAGGCGTTGTGCACGATCGCGCGCAGGCTGTCGGTGTGGCTTTTCAGTTCACTGATGAACGCGAGAATTCCGGCCTCAGTGGCGAAATCCGCAAACAGGCCAAGGGCGCCCAGGTTGCGCAAGGTTTGTACGCCGGGGCGTTCAGTGCGGTAAGTGAAGATGACCCGATGACCGTCTTCAAGCAAACGCTGGGCGCAATGCAGTCCCACGCGTTGCGCGGCGCCAGTAATGAGAATCGGGGCGGCGGAATCAGGCATGAACGGCTCGCATCGCGGGGAAAGCAAAAACTATAACAGCGAGCGCAGCCTTACACCTATTGGCGCAATGGCCAAAACCTGTGGGAGCGAGCCTGCTCGCGAAAGCAATGTATCAGTCACCTACGATGTTGACTGATGTTCCGCTTTCGCGAGCAGGCTCGCTCCCACAAGGGATCAACGGTTTTGAGCGGCGGGTTCGGCAGACAGTCGTCGCGCCGGCGTGCTGTTCAACCAGTTCGCCAGCAAACGCGTCGACAGCGGAATGAACAGGTAGACCATCAGCGGCGTCAGGCACGCGGTGCTGATCAGTACACGTGGCAGCAGGCTCATTTCGCCCAGCAGTGGGCCAAGCAAAAAGTTGAAAATCAGCGACACGGGAAAAAACGCCAGCCAGATCGCCACGGCCTGCTTCCAGCGTGGCGGACGCTGCCCGGCAGCACCGAACCAGCCTTCGATACCGCTGACCCGATGCTCTTTGGGGTGGGCGAACAGGTCGCTGCCACGGCTCAGCCACGCGGTGCGTGATACCGAATGTTCCCAGGCATGCAGGGTTTGCTCATCGACAAAGCGAAAAATTATCTGGAATTCGTTATCGCCGGGCGGCGGAGCAAGTACGCCTGAACCCAGGTAACCGGGGAAGTCCGTGGCCAGTTGTTCGCCTTCGCGCAGCCAGACCATCAGGTCCTCATAGCGGCCGTCGGCGACGCGACGGGCAACCATCAGCGTGACGGGGGAGGTAGACATTTTGTATCTCCATATTTCAATCGCTTCGCTCCGGGTAGGAGTTTCGCCTGACGCAGCGCCGGGGTAGAGGGCTGCGTTTTTCATCAAGCAAGGATTATTCCGGTTTTTACCGATTAAACCAGCGACATTCGTCGCAATTGCCTACTTGAACGCTATTGGCGGATAAGCGTTAGAATGGGATCCAAATTTCTGACATGGAAGTTGAGCGTTTTATGCCTGTGATCACGGATGCAAACCCTGCCTCGCAGGTATCAGAAGCGCTCGAACGCGCTGAGCTTTTTCCTATCCGTGAGGTCTCGCGGCTTACCGGAGTGAATCCGGTGACCTTGCGCGCCTGGGAGCGGCGTTATGGTCTGATTCAGCCGACACGCACCGAAAGCGGGCATCGGCTTTACTCGATGAGCGAGATCGAGCGTGTGCGCAGCATCGTCGACTGGATTGATCGCGGCGTCGCGGTCAGCAAGGTCGGCAAGATCCTCGCCAAAACCGAACCGTTGAAAGCCCTGGCGCACATCATTCCTGACAACCTCGTGCAAGCTGATTACCTGCAATGGCAGGAACAGATCCAGCAGGCCGTCAGTTCATTCGACGATCAGCAACTGGATCGCGTCTACGGGCAGATTTTTTCTTCCTATGCGTTGGCCGTGGTGTTTCAGGACATTCTGATGCCGTTGTGGCGGCGAATGCTGCAGCGTCAGGACGCGTACGGGCAAACCAGCGAGTGGCTTTTCTACGACGGATTCCTTCGTGCTCGAGTATTACAGCGGATTGTCATGCTGCGCGGGGCACAACCGCGACGGGTGATCGTCAGCGCGCTGGCCGGCCAATGCCGTGAGCTGGAGTTGCTGGTGGCGGCGTTGTTTCTCAGCGGCAATAATTCGGGTGTTCGGGTGCTGACTACCGGCCAGCCATTCGATGAGTTGACGCTGGTCTGCGAAAAAGTGAAACCCGATGCGCTGGTGTTGTTTTCCAACCACGCACCCGGTACCGATTTGCCGCGGCGTTTGAACCGCCTGGCGTTGGGGCTCGATTGTCAATTGATGCTGGCGGGGGACGCCGCCGATCTGGCGCAGGACAGCCTGGCCGGATCGTCAGTTGCCTGTCTGGGTAACGAAGGCACGAACATGCGTCAGCGCATGATGCAGTTTCTTGCGGGGAATCTGGATACTTGAATCAAGTGTGCAGCGCCGGGTGGGTCAGGCGATGTTGCTGCAGAATGAACTGGCGCAAACGCTCGGTTTCATCGCTGTCAGTCTGGCTCAGATCGTAGGCGTAAAAACCATTTTCGGTTTCCCGTTCGAAATGCCCGCGCAAGGAAATGCGCTCGTATCCCGAAGGGCTGAACCACAGCGCGAAGTGCTTGGGTGGTTTGGTCTTGTTGCGCACTTCCAGCAGTACGCCTTTGTGCGAGACCTCATGCACCCATAACGTCCCCGGCTGGCCTTTGGCGTTCTCCAGCGCGACCGGCTCTTCGAGTACCAGTCGCCATGGTCTTACCGATGGGCCGTCTTCGTAGATGCTCGGGACGCCGAGGCGCAGATGCAGCGCGTGGAATTCATCTTCCACCAGATGCAACGGGAAAGTCATTTGCTGGTTTTCGAAGTTGGCCTGAATGCTCACTTGCTCATGGGCGGCCAATCGCGTGAGCAGATCGCGGATCTGTGAGCCGCCGTTGACCAGCAGGCTCGACGTCGCATCCCGCACGTTCAGTTGCGGGTTGTGCTGCATCTTCTGGATAAAATCCAGCTCGTCCTGAGTGAGGAGGGCGTCGCGCTGCATGGCTAACTCGAAAGATATAATTACAAAGTCATTGGTGATTGTAGTTAATGACCATCGGTTCGCGGTTTTGTTTTAACCGTTGGTCGCTTTCAAAGCATTCAGTTCCGCCTGCAGGGCGACCACCTGGGCTTCCAGTTGTGCGACGCGTTGCTGAGCCTTGATCTGAACGGTGACGTCTTTCTGCACACCGATGAAGTAGGTCTGCCCATCGTCGGCGTTTTTCACCGTCGACAGCGACAGTTCGTTCCAGAACGGTGTGCCATCCTTGCGGTAGTTACGCAGGATCTCCCGACACGATCCACCGTCGCGCAAAACCTCACGAATCAGGCTCAGACTCTCTTGGTCACGATCACCGGCCTGCAGAAAACGGCAGTCTTGATAGAGGATTTCTTCACTGGTGTAGCCCGTCAGACGTTCGAACGCCGGATTGACGTAAATCAGAATGTTGTCCTGCTCGCCTTCCTTTTCCGCCACAACGATTCCATCGTTCGAAGCATTGATCACCATTTGCAGCAGACTGGCGTTGATCATCCCTGAATTCCCGTTAAGTAATAGGCGATTGGCATTCTAGAAGAACCTTGGCGGCTGTCTACCGATCATTATCGCCAGTTGAGATTCAATCGCAGCCTTGCGCGACGGACTGTTACTATCGCCGATCTCATTTTCAATTTTCAGGATCAGATTGATGAAAGTCGCCATCCTCTCCGGTTCGGTCTACGGCACCGCCGAAGAAGTCGCCCGTCATGCCCAGAACCTGTTGAAAGGCGCGGGTTTTGAAACCTTCTACAACTCGCGCGCCACGCTCGGCGATATTCAGGCATTCGGCCCGCAAGCGTTTCTCGCCGTCACCTCGACGACCGGCATGGGTGAGCTGCCCGACAACCTGCAACCGCTGTATTCGACCCTTCGCGATCAGTTGCCGGCAGCCTGGCGCGGTTTGCCGGGCGCGGTGATTGCCTTGGGCGACGCCAGTTATGGCGATACGTTCTGTGGCGGCGGAGAACAGCTTCGCGAGCTGTTCGAAGAATTGGGCGTTATCGAAGTGCAAGAAATGTTGCGCATCGACGCCAGCGAAAGTGTCACCCCGGAAACCGATGCCGAGCCGTGGCTGGCGCAGTTCATCGAAGCGCTCAAGGGCTGAGCGGATCCTCACAGCTTGCATGGCTGACTCGATCAGTCATCAAGCTGGCTGCCAATGCAACTACGCGATCGCCTGCGTCTGACTAGACTGCGCATACGTGCAGAACAACAAGAACGCAGAGGTGCATACAGTGAGCGTAGCCCCCGTCCCATCGTCCCTTGATGTCAAAAGCCAGGTCAGTGCTGCCGAATGGCAGGCCCGAGTCGATCTGGCCGCCTGCTATCGGCTGGTCGCTCTGCATGGCTGGGACGACCTGATCTTTACGCACATCTCGGCCAAAGTCCCAGGCACCGAAGACTTCCTGATCAACCCGTTCGGTCTGATGTTTCATGAGATCACCGCGTCGAGCCTGGTGAAAGTCGATCAGGCCGGCAACAAGCTCATGGCCAGCCCTTACGAGATCAACCCCGCTGGCTACACCATCCATAGCGCTGTGCATGAAGTGCGCCACGATGTGGTTTGTGTGCTGCACACCCACACCGCCTCCGGCGTCGCGGTGTCGGCACAAAAGCAGGGCGTGTTACCGATCAGCCAGCAATCGCTGTTCGTGCTGTCGAGCCTGGCTTATCACGCCTATGAAGGCGTGGCGCTGAACCACGAAGAGAAGGCGCGCTTGCAGGCCGATCTCGGCGACAACAATTTTCTCTTGCTGCACAACCACGGCCTGCTGACCTGTGGCGGCACTATCGCCGACACCTTTCTGATGATGTTCACCTTCCAGCGTGCCTGCGACATTCAGGTGATGGCGCAAACCGGCGGCGCTGACCTGATCGCCATCGAGCCGCAGATTCTGGCGGGTGCCAAAGCGATGATCGCCGGCGTTACCAAAAGCGCCCAAGGCATGGGCGGCGCGTTGGCCTGGCCGGCGTTGCTGCGCAAACTCGATCAACAAGACCCCGGATATAAACTCTGATGCCACTCGCCGAGATTCCTCTGTGTGTCTGGCGCAAGCGCAGCCGGACCTTTGTTTTTCGCGGTCAGCCGATTCGCTACTGGACAGCGGGGCAGGGTGAGCTGTTACTGCTGATTCACGGTTTCCCGACTGCCAGTTGGGACTGGCATTACCTCTGGCAGCCCTTGGCCCAGCGCTATCGGGTGATCGCCTGCGACATGCTTGGCTTCGGCGATTCGGCCAAACCGCTCAAGCACACCTACAGCCTGCTGGAGCAGGCCGATCTGCAGCAGGCCCTGCTCGCGCATGTACAGGCGGAGCAACCGCTGCACATTTTTGCCCATGACTACGGCGACAGCGTTGCCCAGGAATTGCTGGCGCGACATTACGAAGGGCGCATCGACGTCGCCAGTTGCGTGTTTCTCAATGGTGGCTTGTTTCCCGAGACCCATCGTCCGGTGCTCATGCAGAAATTGCTCCTCAGCCCGCTGGGCTGGATCCTCGGCCGGGCGTTCAGTCGTGATGCGCTGGTGAAGAGCTTTCGGCAGATTTTCGGTCCGCAGACCGGCCCGAGCGAAAGTGAGCTGGATGATTTCTGGAGCCTGATCGAGAGCAATCACGGGCCACGAATCATGCACAAGCTGATCGGCTACATTCCCGAGCGACGTCTGCAGCGTGATCGCTGGGTCACTGCGATGCAGCGCGACGAGATTCCGTTACGGGTGATCGATGGCGAGTTCGATCCAATCTCCGGAGCGCACATGGTCGCGCGTTACCGCGAACTGATCCCGAATGCCGACACCGTGCTGCTGCCGGGGATTGGTCACTACCCGCAGACGGAAGCGCCGGTGCACGTGCTCAAACACTACCTGGAATTCCGCGAGCGGCTGGTGCTACCGCCGCGCAAGGTCGCCTATTCCTGACCGGGCCGGGGGCCTCGAGCCTCTCGCCGTCCCAACCTTGTCATTATCCCTGGGCCTTATCGCGCACCATTCAGCCGCAGTCGTGTTCGTTGTGACTCAAAGCGCTGTGCCTGACACTCCCGGTCAATGTCCCATTGCCCTGTTGGAGTTGCCGCGATGAATGATTCTGTGCGTTTCGAAGATAAAGTCGTGATCGTCACCGGAGCCGGCGGTGGTCTCGGTCGCGCCCACGCCTTGCTGTTCGCCAGACAGGGCGCGAAAGTGCTGGTCAACGATCTGGGCGGCTCGACGCAGGGCGAAGGCGCCAACGCCTCCGCCGCCGATCGCGTTGTCGCGGAGATCCGCG
This sequence comes from Pseudomonas retamae, assembly GCF_043496865.1. Classification (NCBI taxonomy): domain Bacteria; kingdom Pseudomonadati; phylum Pseudomonadota; class Gammaproteobacteria; order Pseudomonadales; family Pseudomonadaceae; genus Pseudomonas; species Pseudomonas retamae. The sequence goes on along the minus strand of NZ_JBIEIL010000009.1, from coordinate 107,158 downwards.
CGGCCGGCGGCATCGCCGAAGCCAACCACGACTCGGTCACCGATGGCGACAAACTGGTGCAGAACGCTCTCGATGCCTTCGGCCGCGTCGATGTGGTGATCAACAACGCCGGCATCCTGCGCGACAAGACCTTCCATAAAATGGACGACGCCGACTGGGATCTGGTCTACCGCGTCCACGTCGAAGGCGCCTACAAAGTCACCCGCGCCGCTTGGCCACACCTGCGCGAACAAAACTACGGCCGCGTGATCTTCACCGCCTCGACGTCCGGCATCTACGGCAACTTCGGCCAGTCCAACTATGGCATGGCCAAACTGGGTCTCTACGGTTTGACCCGCACGCTGGCCATTGAAGGGCGCAAGAACAACATCCTCGTCAACGCCATTGCTCCCACTGGCGGCACGCGCATGACCGAAGGCCTGATTCCGCCGCAAGTATTCGAGCAACTGAAACCGGAACTGGTCAGCCCGTTGGTGGTGTACCTGGCCAGTGAGCAATGCCAGGAAACTTCCGGATTGTTCGAAGTCGGTGGCGGCTGGATGGGTAAAGTGCGCTGGGAGCGCAGCCTGGGCGCCGGGTTCGATCCACGGGTGGGCTTTTCGCCGGAAGATGTGGCCGCGCACTGGCAGCAGATTTGCGATTTCGAAGGGGCGGCGCATCCGCAAGACAATATGGAAGCGCTGAAGGAGATGATGGCGAATTTGCAGAAGTATTCGCTGTAGCGGTGGAGGGGCGGGCAGTCTTCATTTGCCTGCCCATTGATCAAATTCTTCCAGTCAGCGCGGTGAATTGACAGATCGCCGCCGCACCTCTAAACGAACAATTCCTGCAAAAATCGGCAGCGTGCCCCGGCCTAGCCTAAGCCCCGCGATTTCATCCTGTTCAAAACCACCCGGATAATTCACAGCCATAAAAAAGGCCGCTGCAAACGCAGCGGCCAAGGTAAGACGTTGGATCAAGGAGCTACAAATCAACGTCAGTGAACAGCGGGGCGATCAACCGAAACCTTCGATTCATCTGAAATCTTTCAGCGATGGCCTGAGTTACTCGAATGCCAGTGCTGGATGCTTTACGGGATCCCGTGAGAGCGCGCTCAGAATACGGCGTTGCGTCTGTAGGAAAAATACCGATTCCGGACATGCACTGTTGCGGAGCATGTAACAGTTACGTGCCCTGAAAGGCACCATGCGTAGCGCTGATGATCGTTCATCCAGCCGGTCCATGAACGGCGCAACGCCGCGCGGTGCAAGGGCATTCATCCTTTCGAGCGACAACGCGAATACCTCCTTGGTGCGCTTATCGACGCGGCGGTGCGGCAGTAGGGTGGGGCCTTCTGTCACTCACCGGGGAAGACGCATGACAAAAACAACAATGCGCGCCATCTTCACACCGCAGGCGCTGGCTGCCGCGGTGGCTATGGGTTGCTGCGCCCAGGCGCAAGCGGTTGCATTCAACATCGGCGAAATCGAAGGCACCTTTGACTCGTCCCTGTCGATCGGCGCGAGCTGGGGTCTGCGCGATGCCGACAACTCGCTGGTTGGCACGGTCAATGGCGGCAGCGGGCAATCCTCGACCGGTGATGACGGGCGCTTGAACTTCAAGAAAGGCGAGACCTTCTCGAAGATCTTCAAAGGCATTCACGACCTCGAACTCAAGTACGGCGATACCGGTGTGTTCGTGCGCGGCAAGTACTGGTATGACTTCGAGCTCAAGGATGAAGACCGCGAGTTCAAGCAGATCAGCGACAGCGGTCGCAAGGAAGGCGCCAAATCCTCCGGCGCGCAGATTCTCGATGCCTTCGTTTATCACAACTACGCCATTGCCGATCTGCCGGGTACCGTGCGGGCGGGCAAGCAGGTGGTGAGTTGGGGCGAAAGTACCTTCATCGGCAACTCGATCAACAGCATCAACCCGATCGACGTTTCGGCGTTTCGCCGTCCCGGTGCAGAGATCAAGGAAGGCTTGATCCCGGTGAACATGTTGTTCGGCTCGCAAAGCCTGACCGACAAACTCTCGGTCGAAGGTTTTTACCAGCTGGAGTGGGACCAGACCGTACTCGATAATTGCGGCACCTTCTTCGGTGTCGACGTCGCGGCAGACGGCTGTAACAACGGCTACACCGTCGGCAGCCCGGCGGTGGCGCCACTGGTGCCGCTGACTACCGCGTTCGGTCAAGGCATTCAGGTCACCCGTGAGGGCGTAGTGATTCCCCGTGGCGGTGATCGCGATGCGCGCGATTCGGGGCAGTGGGGCACGGCGTTGCGCTGGCTCGGCGAAGACACCGAATATGGCCTGTACTTCATGAACTATCACAGTCGCACGCCGACGGTCGGCACCACCACCGCGGGCCTGTCGACGCTGGCGGCATTGCCCGGCATGGTGGGCATCGCCAACAGCCTTGCGCCTGGCAGCGGTGCGGGGCTGGCGCAAAGCGTGATGCTCGGGCGTGGCCAGTATTATCTTGAATACCCCGAAGACATCCGGCTCTACGGCGCAAGCTTTTCCACCACGTTGCCTACCGGTACGGCATGGACCGGCGAGATCAGCTACCGGCCCAACGCCCCGGTGCAGGTCAACACCAACGACCTGACCCTGGCGCTGGTCAACCCGATTGCCGGCGGCACCGCTTCGCCACTCGCGACTTCGCCGGGCGCCGATAACAAAGGCTATCGCCGCAAGGAAGTCACGCAAGTACAGAGCACCCTGACGCACTTTTTCGATCAAGTGCTGGGCGCCGAACGTCTGACCGTGGTCGGCGAAGCTGCAGTAGTGCATGTCGGGGGGCTGGAGTCGCGCAGTGAGCTGCGTTACGGCCGCGATTCGGTGTACGGGCAATACGGCTTTGGGGGTGATACCGACGGGTTCGTCACCTCGACTTCGTGGGGCTACCGCGCCCGGGCCATTCTCGATTACGCCAACGTGATCGGTGGGGTCAACTTCAAACCCAACCTGTCGTGGTCGCATGACGTCGCCGGTTATGGCCCCAACGGCCTGTTCAACGAAGGCGCAAAAGCGATCAGCTTCGGCGTCGATGCCGACTACCGCAACACCTACACCGCGAGCCTCAGTTACACCGACTTTTTCGGTGGTGACTACAACGTGCTGGAAGACCGTGACTTCGTCGCCTTGAGCTTCGGTGTGAACTTCTGATCTGCCCGAGAAGGATGAATGCAATGCGCAAAATGATTCTGCAGTGTGGCGTGCTGGCCCTGAGTCTGCTGGCAGCCAATGTGATGGCGGCGGTGTCGCCGGACGAAGCCAACAAGCTCGGCACCAGCCTGACGCCGTTGGGGGCGGAGAAGGCGGGCAACGCCGATGGTTCGATCCCGGCCTGGACCGGCGGTATTCCAAAGAATGCCGGTGCGGTGGACAGCAAGGGTTTCCTGGCTGACCCGTTCGCCAATGAAAAGCCGCTGTTCACCATCACCGCAGCCAACGTCGATCAGTACAAGAGCAAGCTTTCCGACGGTCAGGTAGCGATGTTCAAGCGCTACCCGGAAACCTACAAGATCCCGGTCTACCCGACGCATCGCACGGTAGGCGCGCCTGCGGAAATTTACGAATCGGCCAAACGCAGCGCGTTGAACGTGACCTCGATCAACGACGGCAACGGCCTGGCGAATTTCACCGGTAATCGCTACTACGCCTTCCCGATTCCGAAGAACGGCGTCGAGGTGCTGTGGAACCACATCACCCGTTATCACGGCGGCAACCTGCGGCGGATCATCACGCAAGTCACGCCGCAAACCAACGGCAGCTACACGCCGATCCGCTTTGAGGAAGAGGTGGCGGTGCCGCAGTTGATGAAGGAGCTCGATCCGGAAAAAGCCGCCAACGTACTGACCTTCTTCAAGCAGTCTGTCACCGCGCCGGCCCGTCTGGCCGGTAACGTGCTGCTGGTGCACGAAACCCTCGATCAGGTGAAGGAACCGCGTCTGGCCTGGATCTACAACGCCGGTCAACGCCGCGTAAGGCGCGCCCCGCAAGTGGCCTACGACGGCCCGGGCACCGCCGCCGACGGTCTGCGCACTTCGGACAACTTCGACATGTTCTCCGGCGCGCCGGATCGCTACGACTGGAAACTGGTCGGCAAGAAGGAAATGTACATTCCGTACAACAGCTACAAACTCGATTCGCCAAAACTCAAATACGACGACATCGTCAAGGCGGGCCACATCAATCAGGACCTCACCCGTTATGAGCTGCACCGGGTCTGGGAAGTGATCGGCACGGTCAAGCCAAATGAACGTCACATCTACGCCAAACGCCACATGTACATCGACGAAGACAGCTGGCAAGTGGCGCTGGTCGATCACTACGACGGGCGCGGGCAATTGTGGCGTGTCGCCGAAGGTCACTCGCAGTATTACTACGATCACCAGACCCAGGCCTACACCCTCGAAGCCCTTTACGACATCATTGCAGGCCGCTACATCGCGCTGGGGATGAAAAACGAAGAGAAGCACAGTTTCGAGTTCGGCTTCGAAGCCAAGGCTGCCGATTACACGCCATCGGCCTTGCGCGCCGAGGGCGTGCGCTAACGGTTCCGATACCTGGGCAGTACAAAAGGCGACCGCACGGTCGCCTTTTTTATGGTCGTCAATCAGCGCGCTGAATATTTATCAACAAGTGCGGGGGAGAGGGCTAGGGTGAGCGCACAACGATAAAAAGGCTCAGCCGATGACCGCCATGACGCCCTGCCTGGATCGACCCGGATTTTTGCCCAGACTCTCCTCTCATCATCAACCGCGTGCGCGCCTGAGCGAGCCGCTGTGCGGGTCGGCGGCGCGGGTGCGCTTGCTTTGTGCGCCGCCGGGCAGTGGCAAAACGGCGCTGATGACCGAGTGTCTGTTGCTCGCCCCGGCGAATTGCACCGTGCACTGGCTGCCGTTGCAGGGAGCGTCATTGAGTGCCGGTCAACTTTGCCAGCGCCTGAGCCAGGCGCTGGGCCTGCCTGAAATGGACGAAGAGCAGTTGATCGCCGCTTTGTCTCGGTGGCCTGCGCCGACCTGGCTGTTCATCGACGATTATTGCCGCTGGCCTGACCCGGCACTCGATGCGTTGCTGGATCGGTTGCTGGCGTCGAGCAGCCCGGCACTGATCTGGTGGATCAGCACGCGTCGCCGGCCGCAATGCAACTGGCCACGATTGCTGCTGGACGACGAACTGTATGAATGCGAAAGCTCGACGCTGGCGCTGACCGAAGCGGAAATCGTCCAGACGTTGGCGCATTTACCAGCGGAACAAGCGGCCAGTGTGGCGCGACGCATGGTCCAGCGATCGGGTGGCTGGTGCGCGGGCGTGCGTATGGCGCTGCTGCAAAAATGCGACTGGGCCAACAGCAATCAACCGCAGCAACGGCTGGAAACGTTGCTCGATTATCTGCAGCACGAGTTATTCAATCATCTGACCCCCGAGTTGGCGGAAGTCTGGCGTGTGCTGGCCAATTTGCCGCGTTTCAATGCGCAGCTATGTGAGCATTTGTTTGGTGCGGGAGAAGGCGCGCAGAGTTTGCGTCTGCTGCAGACGCTCGGCTGCTTTATCGAGCCCTGGCAGGACTCGGCCGACTGGCTGCAGGTTTTTCCTCCGTTATCGCGGGTCATGCAGGACGAACACTGGCCAGCCGTCCGCTCATGGCATCGCCGCGCCTGTCAGTGGTTTGCGGCGAGTGAAGATTGGCACTCGGCGTTTGAACAGGCGCTGCTAGCCGAGGAACATGAAACGGCGGTCAGCCTGCTGCAGCACTTCACGTTTGAACATTTGTTCGAGGAACAGACCGTCGTACTGCTGTTGCGCCTGCATGAACGGCAGGGCGAACAACTGACGCTGGCAACGCCGCATCTGGTCGGTCTGGTCACGGCAGCGTTGTTGTTCGCTGGCCGGTTCGAACAGGCTGAAGAGTGCATTGCGCATCTTTCGCGATTCCTGCCGCAACCTTCGGCGGCTCTCCAGCGGCAATTGATTGCGCGATGGCAGGCGCAGCAAGGCTGGCTGTTGCATCTGCAGGGGCGGATGGAGCCAGCGCGGGAACACTTTCAGCAAGCATTGAGCGAGCTTTCCGATGAGGTCTGGCTTGCGCGCCTGCTATGTCTGTCGGGGCAGACACAGCAGGCGCTCTTGTGCGGTGAGCTTGAGCAAGCCCATATAATCAATCGCCAGGCACTGTGTCTGGCACGTGCTCACGGTTCTCTCCTGTTCGAGGGTTTGCTTGAACTTGATCACGCGCAATTGCTGGAGCAGCGTGGCGCTGCGGCGCGGGCGGAACATCTTTTGGCCGGGGTGTGCGAATTATTGTCTGAGTGCGCGCAACGGCCGATACCCTTGCTCGGACGTATCGCGTTGCATCGCGGTCGATTGGCACTGAGCAGGGGGCTGGACGAGCAGGCTTCGATTTTTTTTCAAAATGGTCTGGACAATTGTCTGCGCAGTCACGACAAACGGGTCTTGTACGGTTATTTAGGGCTTGCTCGACTCGCTGCCAATCGCACGGATTACGCGCAAGCTTTTGAATATCTGCGTGAGGCGGAGCGCTTGATGCAGCAGCGGCGCATCCCCGATTCCGTCTATCGCGGGGCGCTGCTGCAAGTCAGCAGTGAATTTTGGTTACAACAGGGGCGCACCGAACTGGCCAGGGAAGCCCTTTCCCGTGTTCTGCGCCACTTTCGTGGAGCCAACGCGGTACAAGCGCCTCCCGCCACCCTCGAACTTGTGCCTCGTATCGAATATTTATTGATCCTGGCTGAAGCGCGGTTGAAGCAGGAAAAAGATCCCGCCCCGCGAATCCAGGCGTTGGCGGCTTATGCGCTGCGCCAAGGCATGATCAGCCTGCATGTCGAGTTGTCCCTGGCACTGGCTCAAGTTGCCCGTTTGGTCGGTGATAAAGAAAATGCGCTGCACTTGTTCGAGCGAGCGCGCTTGATGGCAGAGCGCTGCGAGTTGAAACAGATACTACGCGAATTGTACTTAAGGGAGCCCGATTTCAATTCATCAGCCTTAACTAAGCATTGTTTGCTGAGCGAGCCAACTTCCGAGTGCATGCTCAGCAAACGAGAGGTTGAGGTTCTGCAATGCATTGCACAAGGTAATTCGAATCAACAAATTGCAGAAAAACTTTATATTTCCGTGCACACAGTGAAAACACATGCGCGGCGTATTCATGGGAAACTGGGCGTTGAACGCAGGACCCAAGCAGTTGCGACCGCCAAGCGGTTGGGTTTGTGTTGACTTGATTAAAAGCCTTTAGCGGGCGATGTTAAACTTGTTGAAATATTAGAGCGCTTTCTAAGTGGGTTTGAGAGATCTAAGGTTGGCTATCTCAAATCGAGCAGCTGCACAGTTGCTCCAACGCAAGGAAGTCCTGATGAGTAAGATATTCAATAGTCTGATGCTTGATACTTTTAATCATAAAGTTGACAGCGTTACCGAGTTTAACAAGGCTGGGTTGATTACAAACAGCCTGGTCGGGGTCTTGAAAGATGTTCCCACACTTCGTGAAATGTTGCGGGCTCGTCTGAATCAGCGCCTTGCAACTTTGGGTCTAAACATTGATGCGGGTAGTCTGTATATCAATCGAGGCGCTGTGAATGAGGAGGCTGCAAGCCGGCCGGCCGGTTCACTGCTGGAAGTTGTTCTTGAATGCGTGACGCGTGGTATTTCGCCTTCCTACATACAAAACATTGATGCCGTTTACAATCGTCCTGACACCAACATGCGCGACTATCTAGTCGCAGGGCTAAGTATCTTGAAAGCCGAGGGCCTGATCGAAGAAGAGCGCGGCAACTTTGCCGGTCGCCATGTCGCGGGTCTCGATAGACACTGGAATACACCGCTCAGCGCGATAGCCACGCGCACCCGCAAAGACGCACTGCAGGCTGTTCTGGCTCAGTGCCTGATGGCAGAGCTTTCGCTGTCGGTCATGGCTGGGCAATTGGACGCCTATGCTGCCGAGCGTACCGCCAGCATTCTGATCGACAGTAATCTGTCTGCGCAATATAGGGTGTCGATTGATCCACTTGCCGAGGTGGCAAGCGTTAATTTCTGCAGTTTCGTGGTTAACATTAGCCAGTTGGGATTGGCTGAGTTGCCTTTGAACGAACATTCCTACGGTTATGTTTTGTACACGCCGATCATCGGTTTTGAATATTTCGACAGCAGCAACCAGATGCACGCACGATTGACTCAGCGACTGTCTCTGCCTGGCACTTCAATCGGATTTACACAACTGCGCGAACCTGCGTTTGCGCATCTGACCAGGGCGCGGTTGAAGCAGCAGACAGTCGATTTGGCCAAGCTGTTTTCCCAGCGTGCTGGCACCGTTGATCTATTGGCCGCCGGCGAGGCGGTGCTGCAATTGAAAGTTATTCAGGATGATTGGGTCAGCAGTCTCGCTTCACTGAAAGCCGGCATCAAACGCGTGGAGTGGCCTGAATGGCTGAGAGCAGCCGGCGCTGACGCACAAATGAAGTATGTCGAGCTGGAAACCTCCATGCTCAAATACGAAACTGAATTCCAGCGTGTCCACAACGGGTTCTTTTCGCTCGGAAACTATGTGAAGCAACATGTGGCGGACTGGACCGATAGCGCACTGGGCGTAGAGCTCGACGCTGACAACGTTCGAGTACTGGTGCGCAATGAATTGCAGGTCGAGCAGAAAACCATTCGACACGAAGAGAACCTGACACTGACCGACTATGTAGCTATCGGTCGTTTCGATCAGGGGAGGGCGCCCCGGTTGACACTGGCTGGGCATGAGGGCAGTGGCCTGACGGTTGCCAAACTGGAGCAATGGCTGGAAAACGTCAGTCTGCGCAAGAGTTTTGCTGAAACTCGCCCGGCGGTAATGCCTGATGCCTATCGCGAGGCAATTTATAACAAGCTCATCAGCATGATCGAGTTTGATTTATGGGGCGCTCGGCATAGCGGGCAGTTGGATGCGCGATCGGCAGATCAGATCCAAAAAGGGTTGGCTGGTGATCCGCGGGTACTGATCAACGACGTAACTTTCGTCGACTCGCTGTTTCCTTTGAAGGACACATGGGTTTTTCAGGACGAGCGTGGAGATGTCGGGTCGCAGTTGGCCTATCTGAAAACACCGGGAGGCCGATTCGAATTCAAACAGTTCAGCAACCTGGAAGCGTTGTCGAAACAGATAAAAGCCTGGATTCAGGAGCACCCCGGCTATAGCGCATCAATCATGTATCCCAACGAAGCGAGAGCGGCAGAAAAGCGCGCTCAGGAATCGCGTTACCTTTTAAAAACCAGTAATGCCAAGCGCATTGCAAAAGAGCCGTTCAGCTCGGCGGCGTACTGGATGTATCGCTTCTGGTATGAAAGCGTCCAGCAGAGCGCTCCGCTCAACTATCGAAATTCGCCTGCCTGGCTTTCACGAACCCATGCGCGACTCAGTACCGAGTTGAAAGCGTTGTGCACGGTTGAAACGCGAACAACCGGATACCCAACGTATGAGTTTTTCGCTCGTCGCTTGATCAAGAGCAGAGTTGAGGAATTATTGAAGACTCTGGGTCATTCAGTACAAGTCAATCCCGATCAGATTTTTATACAGATCACCGCCGGCGAAACCATTACGCTTACCGACCTGATAATCCAGGAGAAGAGCTTTGAACCGCCATCGAGCCCGCGTCCGGATCCGAGTGATTACCCGCGTTTTTATTGGTCAACGGCACATCCTGCGCTCGACTCGCTGGATATCCGGTACATCGCTAGTTGGTCGAAAACTCTTCGCCCGGGTGAAAAATATATTCAGCATTTGGTAAGCGAGTTCAAAAGCGGCGCCACCGACTATCAGTTTAAACGAGGTGTATTTTTCAAAAAGCTGCAGAACGAAATGTTGCTGGCTTTGCTATCGGAATATTTTCAGGGGCAACTGAATGCTGAGCAGTTCAGCACGTTATTCAATCTGATTTCCAGTTTCGAAGCAAAAGTCCCACCCAAGCTCGGTGATCCTGTCGTCATGACCGATAGCTTATATCAATTCATGGTGAAAAATGTTCGTCGTATCGATGGCGTGCTTTTTTTGAGAGTCGTAACCAGTAAAGGCGTAGAAGACTTCCTTTATACACCCAATGCGCCGGATGACCGGTCTTTCCGTTCGACAGAAGACTTTGTGTCATTGGTCCGATTGCGTAATAGCGGCTTCCGCGAATATTTCATCAATCGCGTGCCAGCCATTGATCGAACGGTAGTTAATAGTTATTTTGATGAGTTGCAACGGTATGTTAATACCATAAGTGCGCCCCAGCCTTTGCCTGGTAATAGAATTCGTGATCTGCGTTACAACTACGATAGGCACTTGAATCAAATTATCAATGATGTGGATGAAGGCACTACCAGTCTTGCCGAAATCATCGGGCGTCTCGTCTACGACAACGTCAAGCTGAGTGCTGCAATCGTGTCTCTCGTGGTTCCACCGGTAGGCATTGCGCTGACGGCGCTGGAATTGGCGGAGAGTACTTACAAGGGCTTGCAGGCGTATCGCTATGGCGATAATCAGGCCGCCCTTACTCATCTGAAGGACGCATTGATCGGTATTTTAACCCTGAGTCAGGCTTCCACGGCAAAAGCCACCGTGACCAAAGCGCAAAAGACGTTGATCGAGTTTTTCGACGATGCGGAAAAAGTCGTCGGCCTGGTAGCAAGCGTTACAGGGCAGACACTGGGCAAGGAGCGGCTGCTTGAAATCGTTCAGCAAGTACTTGATGACAGGGATGCAGAAAGTAGCCGTACGACTATTCACTAAATAAACCACTGCCCCCGCAGCAGTTCGACGCTGTTGGGGGTTATGGTGTACTGATCGTTTCATACCCCATCCGCCAACTCACGGCCCGCGTCGCCGCCAGCAACCGCTGCGCCGCCGGGCCGTTTTCGTCGGCGTGGAAGAGTGAGGTCGGGCCAACAATGGTCAGCACTGCGGCGATCTGTCCGACGGCGTTGAATACCGGCGCCGATAGTGCGTCTACGCCCGGCATCAACAAACCGTGCACATGATGCAAACCGCGCTCGCGGATCTGTTCGCACAGCGTCGTATAAGTCTTTTCGTCCTTGAGCGGATGCGCGGCGGTGGCGACTTCCTTCTCACGCAAGTCATCGGTTTCCCGGTGCGGCAGATAGGCACTGAACACCAGCCCGGTCGAGGAACTGAGCAGTGGCAGCACCGAGCCCAGTTGCGTGACCACCGTTACCGCGCGCACCGCCGGTTCGATATGCACCACGGTCGCACCTTGATTGCCCCACACCGCCAGAAAGCAGGTTTCGTTGAGCTCGTCGCGCAACTCGGCCAGCGGCAGGGCGGCGACCTTCAGCACGTCCATGCTGTTGAGGGCGGCGAGGCCCACGCGCAACGCTTCCCGGCCCAGACCATAATGGTTGGTCGCAGGGTTCTGCTCGGCGAAACCCGAGGCGATCAACGCTTGCAGGTAACGATGCACCTTGCTTGCCGGCATCTGCACGTGCTCGGCCAGCCGCGACAATGAAGTCGACGGTGACAGCTCGGCCAGCGCCTTGAGGATGTCGGTGCCGACCTCGGCGGAGCGGACTTTCTGTTTGCCGTTGCTGTCGCTGGTTCTTTCCATGGGGCTGGTGGTTCCGGTTCGAATGGGCGTCTTTATAGCTTGACGCTGGATAGCGAGCAAATTACGTTATGCGTAATCAGATTACGATAATAACAACCCCGGCGTGCCGAGACCTCTGTGCCAGAGCGATGGGCCACTGCCGACTCCCTGTTCAGGAGGCTCCATGAACTCCGATTCAACCGCTCAGGCCTTGGCGTATCAGTCCGGGTTCGGCAACGAATTCAGCTCTGAAGCATTGCCCGGCGCGCTGCCCGTTGGCCAGAACTCCCCGCAAAAAGCCCCGTACGGCCTCTACACCGAATTGTTTTCCGGCACCGCGTTCACCATGGCCCGCAGCGAGGCGCGGCGGACCTGGATGTACCGGATTCAGCCGTCGGCCAATCACCCGGCCTTCGTCAAACTCGAACGGCAAATCGCCGGCGGCCCGCTGGGTGAAGTGACACCCAATCGCCTGCGCTGGAACCCGCTGGATATACCCGCCGAACCGACCGATTTCATCGACGGACTGGTGAGCATGGCCGCCAATGCCAGCGCGGAAAAACCGACCGGCATCAGCATCTACAATTACCTCGCCAACCGTTCGATGGAGCGCGTGTTCTTCAATGCTGACGGTGAATTACTGGTGGTGCCGCAGCTCGGCCGTCTGCGTATCGCCACTGAATTGGGCGTGCTGGAAGTCGCGCCCCTGGAGATCGCCGTGCTGCCGCGCGGTTTGAAATTCCGCGTCGAATTGCTCGATTCGCAGGCGCGTGGCTATATCGCCGAGAATCACGGCGCGCCGCTGCGCCTGCCGGACCTGGGGCCGATCGGCAGTAATGGCCTGGCCAATCCGCGAGATTTTCTCAGCCCGGTCGCCGCTTATGAAAACCTCCAGCAACCGACCACGCTGGTGCAGAAATTCCTTGGCCAGTTGTGGGGCACGGAACTCAATCACTCGCCACTCAATGTGGTCGCCTGGCACGGCAACAACGTGCCGTACAAATACGATTTGCGCCGTTTCAACACGATCGGCACGGTCAGCTTCGATCATCCCGATCCGTCGATCTTCACCGTGCTGACCTCGCCAACCAGCGTGCACGGCTTGGCCAACCTCGACTTCGTGATTTTCCCGCCGCGCTGGATGGTCGCCGAAAAAACCTTCCGTCCGCCGTGGTTCCACCGCAACCTGATGAACGAATTCATGGGCCTGATCCAGGGCGAATATGACGCCAAGGCCGAGGGCTTCGTGCCGGGCGGCGCGTCATTGCACAGTTGCATGAGCGCCCACGGCCCGGATGGCGAAACCTGCACCAGAGCGATCAACGCCGAACTCAAACCGGCGAAAATCGACAACACCATGGCCTTCATGTTCGAGACCAGCCAGGTGCTGCGCCCAAGCCGCTTCGCCCTCGACTGCCCGCAATTGCAACCTTCTTACGACGCCTGCTGGGCCACGCTGCCCGCCACGTTCGACCCGACCCGGAGATAACCCATGACGCAGAATTCCACCCCCCGTAGTTGGGTTGCCTCGGCCAACGGCCACGCAGATTTCCCGTTGCAGAACCTGCCCCTCGGCGTGTTCAGCAACAACGGTTCGGCGCCACGCGCCGGCGTTGCGATTGGCGAGCACATCTTCGATCTGCAAGTGGCGCTGGAAGCCGGGCTGTTCGACGGTGCGGCGCGCAGCGCTGTCGAAGCCATGCGCGGCGGCCAGTTGAATGCGTTCTTCGAACTCGGCAGTGAGGCGCGGGTGGCCTTGCGTTCGCGCCTGCTGGAACTTTTCAGCGAATACAGTACCGAACGCGGCAGCCTTGAAGCGCACGGCGCAAAACTGCTCCCTCTGGCTGCCGATTGCCAGATGCACCTGCCGGCGCGCATCAGCGACTACACCGACTTCTACGTCGGCATTGAGCATGCACAAAACGTCGGCAAACTGTTCCGTCCCGACAACCCGTTGCTGCCGAACTACAAGCACGTACCGATCGGTTATCACGGTCGCGCCTCGACCGTGCGCGTATCCGGCACCGACGTGCGCCGGCCGAAGGGCCAGACCCTGCCGGCCGGTCAGACCGAACCGGTGTTCGGCCCCTGCGCACGCCTGGACTATGAACTGGAACTGGGCATCTGGATCGGTCAGGGCAACGACATGGGTGACTCGATCGCGATCGGCGATGCCGCGCAGCATATTGCCGGTTTCTGCCTGCTCAACGACTGGTCGGCGCGCGATATCCAGGCCTGGGAATACCAGCCGCTGGGGCCGTTCCTGTCGAAGAGTTTCATCACCAGCGTGTCGCCCTGGGTGGTGACGGCCGAAGCGCTGGAGCCGTTCCGCACCGCGCAGCCTGCGCGCCCGGCAGGCGACCCGCAGCCGCTGCCGTATCTGTTCGACAAGCGCGATCAGGACGGCGGTGCCTTCGACATCGAACTGGAAGTGTTGCTGCTCACCGAAGCCATGCGCGAGCAGAACCTGCCGGCCCATCGCCTGACTCTCAGCAATACGCGTTACATGTACTGGACCGTTGCGCAGATGGTCGCGCATCACAGCGTCAACGGTTGCCAGTTGCAGGCCGGTGATCTGTTCGGTTCGGGCACCTTGTCCGGCCCCGAGAGCGGTCAGTTCGGCAGCCTGCTGGAAATCACCGAGGGTGGTAAAAAGCCGATCGAACTGGCCTCCGGTGAAGTGCGTAAATTCCTCGAAGACGGTGACGAAATCATTCTGCGCGCACGCTGCGCCCGCGACGGTTTTGCCTCGATCGGCTTTGGCGAATGCCGCGGCAAAGTGCTGGCGGCGCGCTGACAGGAGCGGTTCATGGATCTCTATACCTATTACCGTTCGACCTCGTCGTACCGGGTGCGCATCGCGCTGGCGCTCAAGGGCCTTGAGTGTCAGGCGCTGCCGGTCAACCTGATCGCGCCCGGAGGTGGCGAGCATCGCCAAGCGGCGTATCTGGCGCTCAATCCGCAGGGCCGGGTGCCGGCCTTGCGCACCGATGACGGCGCTTTGCTGATTCAGTCGCCGGCGATCATTGAGTATCTCGAGGAACGTTATCCACAGGTGCCGTTGCTGCCGGACGATCTCATTGCCCGTGCGCAAGTGCGTGGCGTGGCGGCGGTGATCGGTTGCGATGTACACCCGCTGCACAACGTCAGCGTGCTCAATCGCCTGCGCCAGTCGGGGCAGGACGAGCCGCAGGTGGTCGAGTGGATCAGCCACTGGATCAGCCAGGGCCTGGCGACGGTGGAGCAGTTGATCGGTGACAGTGGCTTCTGTTTCGGTGAGTGGCCGTGTGTGGCGGATGTCTACCTGATCCCGCAGTTGTATGCGGCCGAGCGCTTCAATGTGAGCCTTGAGGCGTACCCGAAAATCCGTCGTGTTGCGGCGCTGGCGGCGGAACATCCGGCGTTCATCAAGGCGCACCCGGCCAACCAGCCCGACACCCCATAGGGTGTCCTTGTGGGAGCGAGCCTGCTCGCGAAGCGGAGTACCAAATACAGACGTGTTGGCTGACACACCGCATTCGCGAGCAGGCTCGCTCCCACACGTACCAGTGCTAAACCGTCAAAAAATCATAAAAACAAGACAGGTACCTTGCGATGCACAACCAGATTGCCAGCTTTCGCGCGGCACTCGACGCCCGCCCTGTGTCCCGATATCAATGGTTGCTTTTGATCCTGCTGGCGTTGTTGCTGGTCACCGATGGCTATGACGCCCAGGTGCTCGGTTATGTGGTGCCGGCATTGGCGCAGGACTGGGGTCTGGAAAAGTCGGCGTTCGGGCCTGTATTCAGCGCCAACCTGCTTGGCCTGACGCTTGGCTCTCTGGCGGTGACGCCACTGGCGGACCGCTTTGGTGTGCGGCGCATACTGCTCGCCTGCGTGCTGATCTACGCGACGCTGACTGTGCTGATGGTCTTCGCCGACTCGCTGAACAGCCTGATGATCGCGCGCTTTATCTGCGGCATCGGCATGGGCGGAGCGATGCCCAGCGCCATGGCGCTGATGTCGGAATATTCGCCACCGCGCTTGCGCACCTTGATGGTGACGCTGGCGGCCTGTGGCTTTTCCTTCGGCGGGGCGGCCGGTGGATTTGTCGCCGCGGGGTTTATCGACCGGTTCGGCTGGCAAGCAGTGTTTCTCGCTGGAGGCGTTACGCCGTTACTGCTGTTTCCGTTTTTGTGGTGGATGCTGCCGGAGTCACTGCCGCGTCTGCTGCGTGACGCGCCCCCTTATGCGCGTTTGCGCAAAGTCAGCGCGCGGATGCTGCCGGACTGGCAACCGCCCGTGGCCAGCGTCGAGCAGAACGAGCGGGAACAGGGCAGCAAACTGACCGTGGTCGAGTTGTTCCGCAATGGTTACGCGCGGCCGACCGTGCTGATCTGGGCAACGTTCTTCGTCAGCCTGATTCTGTTGTATTTCATGATCAGTTGGCTCCCGTCCTTACTGCTGGAGAGCGGCCTGAAACTCAACGAAGCCAATCTGGTGACTTCAATGTTCCTGTTCGCTGGCACGCTTGGCGCGATCTGCATGGCCTGGTTCGCTGACCGTTTGCAGCACAAAGTGCGTTTGTTGTCCGGCGTGCTGGCCGGCGCGGCGCTGTGCACGATTCTGCTCGGGCTCAATCACGATAACCCGCGCTATCTGGTGGCCTGCGTGTTCGCGGCCGGATTCTGCATCATCGGCGGGCAACTGACGCTGAATGCCTTTGCCAGCAACTTCTACCCGGCGCACGTGCGTGCCACCGGCACCGGATGGGCCTTGGGCGTGGGGCGCTTCGGTTCGATCCTCGGGCCGTTGTTCGGCAGCTTGTTGCTGGCAATGCACATACCGGTGGCGCAAATTTTCTTTTTCTGCGCGATCCCGGCGGTCATCGCCGCACTGTTGATCATCCAGGTTCGCGCGCCTTCCGCGACCGCGCAGAAGCCTGCGGAAGCCAGCCTGCTGGCGAAGAGCGATAGCGCGGTTTGACGGAGAGACCGAGGCGCCTGCATCGCTAGCAGGGCTAGCTCCCACATGAAATCGCGCATAACCATAGGTCGAGTGTCAGCTCGCCTGCCCTTCAAATCAAAAGCCCCTCACCCTAACCCTCTCCCGGAGGGAGAGGGGACTGACTGCGGTGAATGCGAGAAATACGCCGGCCTGGGATATCGAGTCGTATGCGATTTCGAAGCCACCATAGATCGGCTCCCTCTCCCTCGGGAGAGGGCTGGGGTGAGGGGCAGCCACACCACCAAACCAAAGCCAACCCCCCGCTTCTAACCACTGAACAATGAGCGTTAGCTCGCGTGCTCTTGATGTTGATCTTGCCTAACCAGCGACATCGGAAGGCTGAGTGGAGGGATTGATCCGGGCGTGGGAGCGCAGCGACCGTACGACGCAGTCGTACACAGCGGAAGGAGGTGCAGCGCAGCAAACCGTAGCCGCTGCGCCCGGATCGATCCCGGAGCGAAGGAACCCGAGCCTGCGAGGGCCGGACGCAGGAGCAAAGCCTTTTGGTTCCTTTTTGGCGTTTGAAAAAGGGACTCGCCGTAAGGGCGAAACCGCCAGCCGCAGCACCCGCAGCAACGGATATGTACCCAAAACTCAGCGCCTGAAAGCAAGCCATCGCGAGCAGGCTCACTCCTACAAAAAACGACGGTTCAGTGAACCACAGAGTTAGGCGGCAAATGCCCGAGCCGTTCAGTCAGGCGCAGGCGCTGAATCGGGTCGTCACTGAGCAACAGTGCATGCTCCAGATCGAAGCGCTCGGCATTCGGACAGTCGAGCCGCTGATACAGACTGGCGCGGGCCAGATAATCAGCAGCCGAAGCGTTACCCAATTCCAGCACCCGTTCGGCGTCGATCAGCGCAGCGATGAAATCATCATGGCTCAAGTGCAACTGACGCAGATTGCGCGACAGGCGCTGCAACATTTGCTGCGGGCTGGCGGTCAGCAAATGCTCGGCACTGAGCTTCATGTTCGGCCCGTACTGGCGCTGCAAAAGCTCACGGCAATCATTGGGATACAGCCGTCGCCCCCCGCACGGATCGAGCAAATGATCGGCACCCGGCACGCGCAGCAGAAAGTGCCCGGGAAAGTTGACGCCGACCAGCGGAATTTCCAGACCCCGCGCCAACTCCAGCGCAATCAGCGCCAGCGCCAACGGTTGCCCGCGACGGTTGTGCAAGACTTCAGGCAGCAAGGCCGCCTGCGGGCGCAGTGGCAGAAAGTCGTCCTTGGCAAAGCCCAGATCGTTCATCCGCCGTAACAACGGTTGCGCCAACTCGCTGACCGGCAGCATCGGCAAGCCATAACTGACGCGTTGCTGCAGCTCTTTGAATTCCTGCAACAGCGCTTGCGGATCGACGGCTTTTTCGTGCTCGGCCGCGATCCACAACGCCGCTTCCAGCAGTGCGGGCGGTGAGCGGTGCAGACAATCGAAAAAACGTTGACGCGGGTTCATCGAAATCTCCGGGCATTGCCTCGTTTTTAGCCCGGTCTGCGGGATTCGTCCAGTACCCCGCATGGCCGGCAGAGAGTTATGTCGCAAAGCGCTTGTCGGCGCGGCTGCTTATTCCGGTGCGCTCCAGCAATTTCCATGGGCAAGCCTATACTGGCGTTCTACAAGAAGTGATTCGGGAGCCTGTCGATGTTCGCTCTCATGCAAAGCACTCGCCTGGAATCGCTGCACCTTAGCGTCGACCCGGTTACCGGGTTGAAGGCGGTCATTGCCATTCATAACAGTCGCCTCGGGCCTGCCCTGGGTGGGTGTCGTTACCTTGCCTATCCCGATGACGAATCCGCCATCGAAGACGCTATTCGTCTGGCCCAGGGCATGAGTTACAAAGCCGCACTGGCCGGGCTTGGGCAGGGTGGTGGGGTAGCGGTGATCGTGCGGCCGGCCCATGTCGAAAATCGCGCCGCGCTGTTCGAAGCATTCGGCCGTTGCATCGACCAGCTCGACGGCAGCTACATCACTGCCATCGACAGCGGCACTTCCGTGGCCGACATGGATTGCATCGCCCAGCAGACCCGCCATGTCACCAGCACCACTTCGGCCGGCGACCCGGCGCCGCACGCGGCGATGGGCGTGTTCGCCGGCATTCGGGCCACGGCCATGGCGCGGCTGGGCAGCGACAACCTCGAAGGCTTGCGCATTGCCATTCAGGGGCTGGGCAATGTCGGTTTTGCTCTGGCCGAGCAACTGCATGCGGTGGGCGCCGAACTGCTGGTCAGCGATATCGACCACGGCAAGGTGCAACTGGCGATGGAGCAGCTCAACGCCCACCCGATTGCCAACGACGCCTTGCTCAGCACGCCGTGCGACATTCTCGCGCCGTGCGGTCTGGGCGGCGTATTGAACAGCCATACCGTCAGTCAATTGCGCTGCGCGGCGGTGGCCGGCTCGGCGAACAATCAGCTGACGCACCTGGACATGGCCGATCAACTGGAAAGGCGCGGCATTCTTTATGCGCCGGATTACGTGATCAACGCCGGCGGCCTGATCTACGTTTCGCTGAAGCATCGCGGCGAAGAACTGCCGACCATCACCGCGCATCTGGCAAAGATCAGTTCAAGGCTGACCGAAGTTTTCGCCCACGCTCAGGCAGAAAAACGTTCCCCAGCGCGAGTGGCTGATCAACTGGCAGAAAAAGTTTTGTATCGGTGAGTTTCACAGGCATTAAAAAGGCCCCGAGTCCTGCGACTCGGGGCCTGTTCAATTCAGGCGTTTATCACTTCGCAGCCTTCGCCGCTTTGGCCGGTTTCACCGGCGCTTCAGACGTTTGCACGTCCTCGGCAGGCCTGCTGGCCTCGACCGTTTCGGCCGGAGCGTTGATCAGTTCAGCCAGCGCGTCGGGCTGGCTCTTGAACGCCCGGGCGAATACATCGCGATTCTTCGCCATGTAGATCCCGGCTTCTTCCACTTGCTGCTCAGTCAGCGACGGAACGGCTTTTTGCAGAACTTCGGCCAGATATTCGGCCAGTTCGAGCATTTTGTCATGACGGTCAGCTTCGGCTTTATCCATGAACAAGCGCTCCAGATCTCGGCTGCTGCGGTATACCACTTCGACGGCCATTCACCACCTCACATGCCTTCACGTTAAGTTGTCTTGTCGACTACTGTATCCATATACAGCGAAAAGGATAAGCGAATCCCTGCGCCATGGGTAGTGGCTTTTCAATGTAGACCGGATTTTCGCTTTGTCAGTGAGTCAGGTATCGCCTGCATATGCGAGCAGCCTCGCTCCCACACAGGCAGCGACCGTGCGACGAAACGCCACGGGGCGGGGTTGGCGGCGCTTCGCCATGATGGCGTGGCCTCGTTTCTGCATGAAAACGGGCGCATGCCGCAAACCGTAACGTCCAACACGCATCATCCGCTCGAATCGGGCTAAGGAACATCATCGTGAAAATCAACTGGGCCGAGAAACTGCGGCAGAACGTGCATCAACTGGCCGAGTCCCTGGGCAACCTGTTCGTCGAAACCTTCCACTACCTGGCGCTGTTCGCCATCGGTGCGGTGACGGCGTGGGCAGCGGTGATGGAGTTTCTCGGCATGCTCGAAGTCGGGCACATCAAGATCGACGACATTCTGCTGTTGTTCATCTATCTGGAACTGGGCGCGATGGTCGGGATTTATTTCAAGACCAACCACATGCCGGTGCGCTTCCTGATCTATGTGGCGATCACCGCACTGACGCGTCTGCTGATCTCCAACGTCTCGCACCACAATCCGCCGGACATGGGCATCATCTACCTGTGCGGCGGCATTCTGTTGCTGGCGTTTGCAATCCTCGTGGTGCGTTACGCCTCGTCGCAGTTCCCGTCAGTGAAGATCGAGAACCCGCAGCGCAAGATCGGCACGGGTTCGAGCGAGCATCCGGAAGTCGAAAAGGGCGAGCTTTAAAGCCCCGCCGTCTGGCTCGGCGGGCTCTTGACTGGTGGCGGCGGGGTGAGCCCGGCGCCGTTGGTCATGGCTTCGAGAATCGACATGGCGCTGTGGCCCTGTTCGATGGCGATGCCGAACTGGATGCTCTGCACCAGACGTTTCAAACGCGCAGGGTCATTGCGCTGCTCGGCGCTGATCATGCGTTTGGCGACAATCCGGCCGCCGTTGGACAGGGTCAGCATGATGCTGCCGTCCAGCCCTTGAATGCTCAGGTTGATCTGATAGTCCGGCGCGAAAGCATCGGTAATGATCTGAAATGGGTTGTCCATGATGCGTCACCGCCTGATTGAACGTGCAGTTGTTGACCGGCCATGATCGAGTTGGTTCGCCATCCCAGACCATTGGCATCTCGTTCGCTGAGGTTCGCAAAGTCCGTTTGCCTCATAAGGGGTGTAGCAAGGGGCATGCCGGAAAAATTGTCGAACAATAAACACGGTGACAAAAAAGGCGAGCGCTGCGGCTCGCCTTTTTTTATGGCGCGTTTTCAGGGCAGGAACGCGTTGATGGTCGCTGACGGTGCAGGCCGCTGGATCAGCATTCCACCCAGTTCAC
This sequence comes from Pseudomonas retamae, assembly GCF_043496865.1. Taxonomy (NCBI): domain Bacteria; kingdom Pseudomonadati; phylum Pseudomonadota; class Gammaproteobacteria; order Pseudomonadales; family Pseudomonadaceae; genus Pseudomonas; species Pseudomonas retamae. The sequence goes on along the minus strand of NZ_JBIEIL010000009.1, from coordinate 86,112 downwards.
GGCGAGGCCGCCGCGCGAGGTTTCCTTGTATTTGTCGTGCATGTCGGCGCCGGTATCGCGCATGGTGCGGATCACCCGGTCGAGGGAAATGAAGTGATTGCCATCGCCGCGCAAAGCCATTTGCGTGGCATTGATTGCCTTGACCGCGGCAATTGCGTTGCGCTCAATGCAGGGCACCTGCACCAGACCGCCGACCGGGTCGCAGGTCAAGCCCAGGTTATGTTCGAGGCCGATTTCCGCGGCGTTTTCCAACTGCTCCGGGGTAGCGCCGAGGATTTCCGCCAGACCCGCCGCAGCCATCGCGCAGGCCGAACCCACTTCACCCTGACAGCCAACTTCGGCGCCGGAGATTGAGGCGTTTTTCTTGCACAGAATGCCCACGGCGGCCGCGCCGAGGAAGAACGCAACGACATCATCGTCAGACGCGTCCGGGTTGAATTTCATGTAGTAATGCAGCACCGCCGGAATGATCCCGGCCGCGCCATTGGTCGGCGCAGTGACCATGCGCCCGCCGGCGGCGTTCTCTTCGTTGACGGCGAGGGCGAACAGGTTGACCCACTCCATGGCCGACAGTGTTGAACTGATCACATTCGGCTTGCCGATTTCCAGCAAGCTGCGATGCAGCTTCGCCGCGCGGCGCGGCACATTGAGCCCGCCCGGCAGAATGCCTTCGTGGCTCAAGCCTTTTTCCACGCACTCGCGCATCACCGCCCAGATGTGCAACAGGCCCTGACGGATCTCGGCATCGCTGCGCCAGACGCGCTCGTTGGCCATCATCAACTCGGACACGCGCAGGTTGTGCTGCTTGCACAGCGACAGCAATTGCGCGGCACTGGAAAAATCGTACGGCAATTCGACGTCGCCGCTGGGGGCCACGCCAGACTCGGCTTCAGCGGCTTCGATGATGAAACCGCCGCCAACCGAATAATAGGTTTGCTCGAACAACTCACCGGTCGCGCCAAAGGCTGTGAGCGACATGGCGTTGGGGTGATAGGGCAGGCTCTCATCCAGCAAAAGCAGATCGCCCTGCCAGTCGAAAGCAATGGTTTGCTGGCCGCCGAGGCGCAGCTGGCCCGTTTCGCGCAGTTGCTGAATGCGTGTGTCGATGGTCGACGGATCAATGCTGTCTGGCCACTCACCCATCAGGCCCATGACCGTGGCGCGATCGGTGGCGTGACCGACGCCGGTGGCCGAAAGCGAACCGTACAAACGGATTTCGACGCGGCGTACGTCATTGAGCAAATCCTGATCCATCAGGGCTTGGGCAAACGTTGCCGCCGCACGCATCGGACCCACGGTATGCGAGCTGGACGGGCCGATGCCAACTTTGAATAGATCGAAAACACTGATAGCCATGCTAAAGCCTTACAAGCAATGGAGTAGGAATCGCTGCCATTTTTTGTCGGACAAGCGCAATGTCGGCGATACTGCCTGCCTTGGTCCGGGGTGACCAACGAAACTTCCTAAGAAAGCCTTTAGCAGGACTAAACGATGAGCCGTCAATTGCATGCCCAGACGTATGTCTGGCTGCAGGTGTTTTCCTGTGCCGCGCGGCACCTGTCGTTCACCCGTTGTGCCGAAGAACTGCACATCACGCCCGGGGCGGTCAGCCAGCAGATTCGCCAGCTCGAAGAGCGCCTGGGCTTTCGTCTGTTTCATCGGCGCGCGCGCGGCGTGGAACTGAGTGCGGAGGGGCAGCGGCTGGCGATTACCGTCAACGAGGCTTACGGCAGCATCGACGCGGAATTGCGACGGCTGGATGCCGGGATGATCAGCGGCACGCTGCGTGTGCGCTCGATTCCATCGTTTCTCAGCAAATGGCTGACGCCGCGTCTGCCACGCCTGCAACAGCGCTACCCGGACATTCAATTGCGCCTGGTTGCCGAGGACAGCAGCGTGCCGTTGCACGAAGGCGAATTCGATCTGGCGATCGATCTGAACGACGGCAGTTACCCCGGTTTGTTATCCACAGCCTTGCTCGATGAGCAGATTTTTCCAGTGTGTGCGCCGAGTCTGCTACGCGGCCGGCCGCCATTGCACGGGCCGGCGGATCTGCTGCATTTTCCGCTGCTGCACGACATCACCGCGTGGCGTGGCAGTTATGAGTACGCCGAGTGGGAGTTTTATCTGAACGCGATTGGCTTCGAGGGCGCGGATGTGCGCCGCGGGCATACCTTCAATCGCAATCACCTGACCATCGAAGCGGCAATTGCCGGCATGGGCGTGGCGATTGCCCGGCGCACGCTGCTCAACGACGAACTGGAGCGCGGGGCACTGATCGTGCCGTTCGGCCTGTCGGTGCCCAATCACAAACGTTACGTGCTGCTCTATGCGCCGGGAGCGCTGAGCCATCCGGGCGTACGTGCAGTGCATGACTGGCTGGTCGAGGAGGCGGGGATTTTCCGCAGCCTGCACCCGCTGAATGACGAGCAATTGTGAGCAAACTTTGCCGGGGCGCAGGGCGACCCAACTCCCGACCTTACCAGCGCTTCGCTCGGTTGTCCGGCTTTTTTTGCGAATGAATATTTATCTTTTTTCAGGGGTTGAAATGTTCGCCGCTCGGGCCGATTGTTGTAATCAAGGGGTCACGAAATCCTGTTCCAGGCCCCTTGCGAGCTAGCTGAAATAAGGGATGAACTATGCAAATCCAAGTCAACAGCGATAACCATATTCAAAGTAGTAAGCGACTGGAGGAGTGGGTACGTACAACTATTGAGAGCACGCTCGACCGTTATGAAGAAGACCTGACCCGTGTCGAAGTCCACCTGAGCGACGAGAACGGCGAGAAACCAGGTCCCCATGACTTGCGCTGCCAACTGGAAGCGCGGCCAAAAGGCCACCAACCGATTTCCGTGACCCATAAAGCCGATTCGCTGGAGCAGGCGATCGACGGCGCTGCCGAAAAACTCGAGCACAAACTGGATCACCTGTTCGGCAAACTGCGAGGTAAACCACGCGCCGCTGTAGTGCCGTTCACCGGCAAAGCGAATGACAAGTTGCTGGCAGAGGAATTTGACGAGAACGAACAGGCAGCGATCAACAGTTGATGCGCTGATTTCATAAGCCACCCCAATGAGAACGGGCCTGCGAATGCAGGCCCGTTTTTGTTTGTGGCTGATTTGGTGTAGGGCGTGAGAACGCAGCCCTCACCCCAGCCCTCTCCCGGAGGGAGAGGGGGCCGATCTCTGTTGGTTTCAAAACTTGAGTTCGGCTCGATATCTCATGTCGGCGCCATTCGCTGAACAACTCGGTCGGTTCCTGGATTTGGTGTATGGCGTGAGAAAGCAGCCCCTCACCCCAGCCCTCTCCCGGAGGGAGAGGGAGCTGATCTCGATTGGTTTCAAAACGTAAGTTCGGCTCGATATTTCATGCGGGCGTAATCCGCTGAAACAACTCGGTCGGTTCCCTCTCCCTTTGGGAGAGGGTTAGGGTGAGGGCGCTCTTCCATGTGCCGCAATTCTTATGATCTGCTCCAGCACATCGTCCATTTGCTGCATCACCTCAAGATTACTGAAGCGCACGACTTCAATGCCCTTTTGATTCAGATAGCGCGTCCGGCGTAGGTCGTGGATCAGTCCCTGCGATTCACAGTGTTGTCCACCATCCAGCTCGATCGCCAACTTCAGCTCGGCACAGTAAAAATCCAGCACATAAGGCGGACACGGATATTGCCGACGAAATTTCAGATTGGCGATTTGCCGGGCGCGAAGCTTTTGCCAGAGCAGGTGTTCGCAGTCGGTTTGTTTGACGCGTAGCTGGCGGGCGAACTGGGCGAGGGTAGGGCGATTTTGCATGCTTCACGATCCTTGTGAAGTGGGTTTGATAGTTCACTGTAGCCCAGAACCGTCACCCCAGCCCTCTCCCAGAGAGAGAGGGAGCCGACCGCGTTGTCACCGGGATTTATGCCGGCCTGACACACCGCGTCGATCATGGATTCAGATTAGTACTCTCAGGTCGCTACACTTCTGAAATATCCCACAATCAGTCCCCTCTCCCTCCGGGAGAGGGCTAGGGTGAGGGGCTTTTGACGTCGATTTTTTCGGTCTCAGAACGCCACCGACGTCTGCACATAAACCGTCCGCGGCTCTCCCACATACTTGCCTTTGTTGTTGTCATCGAACGAGCGCGTGAAGTACTGCGTGTTGAAGATGTTCTTCACCCCCACGGCCACGTTCAGATCGGACAGCTGCGGCCCGAAGTCATACCCTGCGCGGCTGCTGAACAGCATGTAGCCGGGGATCTTGCCGGTGCTGCCATCGGCGCTTTCCTTTGCGGTATTGGCGTTGTCGGCGAACTGGTCGCTCTGGAAGGTGCTGTCCAGATTGAGTTTCCATGGCCCTTCGGTGTAGCCGACGCCCAGCGTGCCTTTGTGCTTCGAGGAGAACGGTACGCGGTTGCCCTTGTTCGGGCCGTCTTCGCGGATGGTCGCGTCAACATAGGCGTACGAGGCGTAAGCATCGAAACCGGCCAGCGCCGGATTCAAATCGTCGAGCGCATAGTTGATGCTGGTCTCGATGCCCTGATGGCGGGTTTCACCGCGAGCGATCACCGAATCGTTGGTCTGATTGCTTTCGTACTGGTTGTCGAAGTTGATCAGGAACGCGCCGATCTCCGCACGCAACGCGCCGTTGTCGTAGCGCGTGCCGACTTCCCAGGTGCGTGCCTTTTCCGGTTTTACTTCACCGCTGGTGACGCGGTTGGGCATCTGGCTGTATTGCACGCTGCCGAACGAGCCTTCGGTGTTGGCGTAGAGATTCCAGCTGTCGTTGAGGTGATAAAGCACATTCAGCGCCGGCAGCGCGGTGTTGTAGTCGCCCTTGTACTTGACGTTGGTCAGATTGTTGGTCTGCTGCGACTCGATCATTTCGTAGCGCACGCCGGGGGTGATGGTCCATTTGCCGATATCGATGCGATCGTCGACGAAGAACGCATTGGCCTCGGTGCCACCACGGGTATCGCGGTCATTGCGGCTGTTGGTGGTTGGGTATTCGTTGCTGGCGATCGGCGTGCGATAGCGCAGTTCGTGGCCGGCTTCGTTGATGTAGCGGTAGCCGACGCCAACTTCGTGGCTGGTCGGGCCGAGGTCGAAGCCTTGGGCGAAACGGGTTTCCAGACCGCGCACCCAGTACTCGCGCGGCGACAGCGACAGGAACGTGCCCTGGTCCAGATAGCCGCTGCGCAGGGTCTTGGTGAAGAAGGTGTTGGCAGTGAATTCGCGGCGATCTTCCTGATAGCGATAACCGAAATTGAACATCGTGCGACGGCCCCAGAACTGGTCTTTCGGTCGCGTCGACTGGTACGGATCGGCGTCGTAATCAGCGACATTCAAACCACCGGGCATGTCGGCCTTGCCTTCGTAATACTGGGCCATGGCGTTGAAGCTGTTGGCCTCGTCGAGCTGGTATTTGCCCTTGAGAATCAGGTCATCGATTTCAGTGTCACTGTGTTCGCGCCAGTCGCCGCCGCGAGTGCCGGAGTAGAGCAACGCGCCGCCCAAACCATTGGCGTTGGTGCCACCGGCCAGCAGGTTGGCGCTGGTCTTGAAGCCGTCGTGGCTCGACGAAGGGCTGGTTTCGGTCTGAAAACCGCCTTTCACAGTCGGCTGATCGGGAATCGCCCGGGTCACGAAGTTGACCACGCCGCCGACGTTCTGCGGGCCGTAACGCACCGCGCCACCGCCGCGCACCACGTCTACTGCGTCCATGTTGCCCATGCTGATTGGCGCGAACGACAACTGCGGTTGTCCGTAGGGCGCGAACGGCACCGGGATGCCGTCCATCAACACGGTCGAGCGCGCGGCCAGACGCGGATTCAAACCACGGATGCCGAAGTTCAGCGCCATGTCATGGCTGCCGGTGCCGTTGTTTTCCGGGGCGTTGACGCCGGGGATGCGGTTGAGCACGTCGCGCGCCTGCGTGGCGCCCTGGCGTTCGAATTCTTCGCGGCGGATCACGTCGCGAGCGCCGGGATGTTCGAACACATTGATCTGCGCCGCATCGCCAAGCCAGTCGCCGACGACTTTCGAGGTGTCCAGCTCCAGCGCCGCGTCTGCCAGCGGTTGCAGGCTGAACGCATTGTCACCTTCGGCGCGTGCTTGCAGGCCGGTGCCTTCGAGTAAGGCGTCAAGACCTTGTTCGGTGGTGTAGTTGCCTTCCAGGCCACGGCTTTGCAAGCCACCGGTAACTTGCGAACCAAAGGAAATCAGCACCCCGGCTTCACGGCCGAATTGATTGAGCGCGTTTTCCAGAGACGACGGCGCAATGTGATAAGCCTTGGCATCGGCGGCGAGCGCCGAGGGCAGGGCGCCGAAGCTCAGGCTGGCGCCTAGGACGACGTTGCGCAAGGTGCGCGCCAAGGGGGTGAGGCGGGTGGGCTGCATGTTGGTTGATCCTGAGAAGGTTGAATCAAGGGGCTTTCCTTCTCTGTCACGCCAGATCTGAAAAACGGCTCATTTATTTTTCAGGTGTTTCAGACCCGCGCTTCGACGCTCACCCAGTAGCGGGTGAAACGGCGGACTTTAACCGGCAGACTGATTTGCAGCAGATCGAGGATCCGCTCGCTGTCGTCCAGTGGATACGTCCCGGAGATCAGCAGGTCGGCGACGTTCTTGTCGCAATGCAGCTGACCGCGACGGTAGCGGCCCAGCTCATCGAGGAAGTCGCCCAGACGCATGTGCGCGGCGACCAGCATGCCGTCAGTCCAGGCGCCGCTGTTGGTATCCAGCGGTTTGGCTTCGCTGATGGAACTGGCGGTGAAACTCAGCTGGCGCGCGACCGGCAGCAGCACGGGCGCGCGTTGATCGAGAGCCAGTTCGACTCGCCCGGCAAACAGGGCAATCTGCGTTCGGTCGGCAAACTGACGCACATTGAGGCGCGCGCCTTGAGTGTTCAGAACACCTTGCGCGGTGCGGATCGCGAACGGGTTGGCAGCGCTGAGGAGCATTTCGCCTTCGAGCAGGCGAATCAGGCGCTGCTCGCCATCGACGTCTATGGCGCTCGCCGTGTTGAGCTGCAACAGATCGTCGCCACCCAGCGACACCTTGCGCCGCTGTCCGAGTGGCGTGCGGTAATCGGCGAGCAACGACGGCAGCGGCGTATGCTCGCGCAGGCCCCAGGTCATGGCCGAACCGGCGCCCAGAATCAGCAGCAGTTTCAGCGCCTGTCGACGGCTGGCGGACTTCGGCCCATTCAGCGCCGCATGGGCCAGCGGCGACGACACCCCGCGCAAGCGCTGATTGACCCGCTGCATGTGCTCCCAGGCGCGGCGATGTTCGCTGTGCGCGTCCAGCCATTGCTGCCAGGCCTGTTGCTGGCGCGGCGTAAGGGCGCCTTGCTGCATTTCCAGCAACCAGTGCACGGCCTGCTCGGCCACTTGCGCGGAAAAGTCCGGTGCGCCGTTCATAAAGCGAAATAGCAGCGCAGCGCCGCTTTGTGCAGGTGCCGTTTGACCGTGGCCACCGAGATGCCCAGTTCTGCGGCGATCTGTGGATAGGTCAGGCCATCGACCTGGGCCAGCAAAAAGGCGCGTTTGACCGCACGCGGCAGGCCGTCGAGCAACTCGTCCAGCTCCATCAGGGTTTGCAGGATGATCGCTTTGTGTTCTTCCGACGGCGCGACGATCTCCGGCATCTGCGCCAGCGTTTCGAGGTAGGCGCGCTCGAGGTCCTGGCGGCGGTAATGATTGAACAGCACGCGTTTGGCGAGGGTGGTCAGGAACGCCCGCGGCTCGATGATCAGCGGCGGCTCGCGCGCAGTCAGCACTTTGATGAACGTGTCCTGGGCCAGGTCCGCCGCGCTGTCCGGGCAGCCGAGCTTGCGCCGCAACCAGCCGGTGAGCCAGCTGTGATGAGCCTGATAAAGCGATTCGACAGGATGGGCGGACGACAACGGAATGACTCCGGACGCAAAGCAGGCGTCGAGAACGTGCGTTAGAGAACAAGAACGGTTCGCATTGTAGGGTGCGGGCGTATCGTCCGGCAATCAGAACCTTTTGCGTATGAGAATATTTATCATTAATATCGCTGGCTTGATCCGGCTCGTCTGCCGGACGTTTTTCGTTTCAGGGTCGAAACATGAAAGACAAATTCGCCACACCGCCCATGTCCTGTCGCCTCGCCGTCACCTCACGGGTGCTGGCGGCGGTCTTTGGTGGCTATCTCGTTGCCGCGCTGGCCAGCGTGACGCTGACCCTGTGGTTGCCGCTGGGCCGTGCCGACGCGCTGGTGACCGGCATGACCGTCTCGTTTCTGGTCTATCTGGTCGCCGGGCTCTGGTGCATTGCCAGTCGTACGGCATGGTCAGCGTGGGTCGGCTTGCTGGTGCCCAGCGTGATTCTGGCGACCGTTTGCGGGGTCGTACGGGGCTTGGGGCTGGTATGAAAGCAGGCTTTCATCAGGTCCTGACCAGGCTGCGAACACGGGCGCAACGCTGACATGCTGATCGGCCTGCCACCGGAGTCGCGCGACGACGAGCCGCATGGCGCGCGCGCACATTTTCTTCAGGTGTTTCTATCACAGCGCTCGCAGATGGAAGCGCTGGTGAGCCGTCGTGTCGGTTGCCGCGCGACGGCGGCGGATCTGGTGCAGGATCTGTTTCTGCGTTTCTGGCGACGGCCGCTGGTGCAGGTCGAAGAGCTCAGCACCTACCTGTTGCGCTGCGCCGGCAACATTGCCATCGACCACCTGCGCAGTGAAGGCACGCGCACGCGCGCCAACGAAGGCTGGCAACCGGATGAGCCGCATAGCCAAGGCAGCGAGCCGCAAGCCGCGCTTGAAGCCGGGAATGACCTGCGCCATGTCGAAGCGGCGTTGCGCGCCTTGCCCGAGCGCACCCGGCAGATTTTCCTGCTCAACCGCATCCATGGGCGCAAGTACGCAGACATCGCCAAAGCCATGGGCCTGTCCCAAAGTGCCGTGGAAAAACATATGATGCGCGCCCTCGAGGCCTGCAAGGCCAGCCTGCGCGACCCCGCGCCACGTCTGCCAGGGAAAGCACCGTGAACCCCGCCGATAACATTGTTCCGACGCCCGCCCAGGAACAGGCCGCTCTGGCCTGGCTGAGCCTGCTGCATGACCGGCCCAGCGCCGGCGATCAACTGACTTTCAGCCAGTGGCTGCGTGCCGACCCGGCCCACGCCGAGGCGTATGCCCAGGCGCAGGTGCTGTGGGAGCTGAGCGAAGGCCCGGCACAAACCCTGGCCGATGAAGAGGCGTTGGCATTGCAGGGTTATCTCGAAGCGATGGACCGTCCGCGACGTTCGCCGGTTTTGCGCTGGTCCGGGGCGCTGGCGATGGCGGCGTGTCTGCTGCTGATGGTCAGCCTCGGCACGGGATGGCAAGCGCAGCGCTGGCTCGATGATCTGGGCGCCGATTTTGTCTCGGCACCCGGCGAGATCCGCACGGTAACGTTGGCCGATCAATCGCAAGTGACCCTGGATGCCGACAGCGCAATTGCCGTCGACTTCAGCCACGGCGAGAGGCGTGTACAACTGCGTCGTGGCGCCGGATTTTTCAGCATCAGCCACACCGGCGCGCCGTTTGTCGTTGCGGCCGAGAACGGCGAGGCGCGGGTGCTAGGCACGCAATTCGAAGTGCGCTTGCAGCCCCAGGGCGCGCAGGTCACGGTGCTTTCAGGACGTGTGGGCGTGACGGCGAGCCGCGAGGGCGAACAGCAGATTCTCACCGCCGGGCAGCAGGTGGCTTATGGCGAAGGTGCGGCGCAAAAGCTTCATGGCGTCGACAGCGAAGCGCAACTGGCCTGGCGTCAGGGTTGGCTGACTTACTACAAATCGACGCTGGCCGAGGTGGTCGAGGATTTGCGCCGCTATTACCCGGGCAGGATCGTATTGCTCAATGATGAGCTGGCGGCGCGCAAGGTGAGCGGCAGCTTCCCCAGCACGGACCCGCAGGCGGTGCTCAATTCGTTGCAGGGGGTGTTGGGTTTTGAGCAGCATCGGGTGTTGGGGCAGCTGATTATTTTGCGCTAACGCCTTCGCGAGCAGGCTCGCTCCCACAGGGAAACGCGTTCCAGAGGTGGGAGCGAGCCTGCTCGCGAAGGCGGCCTGGCAACCAACACAAAATATTTTCAGATCAGGGTGAGGTAAACCCACGCCCCATCCGTGTAGTGACTGAAACTGCGAGTCATTCGCATCCGTTGCGGTTCTACACAGGTCATTGAGTCATGAAGTCCAGGGCAAAATCGGGTTCGGTCAAACAGTGGTTGGGCAGGTCGGCGTTGAGTTTTTCGGCACTGGCGATGTTGCCGGTCAGCATCGCATTGGCCGCTGAAACGCTCAGCAGCCAGGCGCAAAAGCAGTACAGTTTTTCCCTGGCCGCCAAACCGCTGCCGCAAGCCTTGAGCGACTTCAGCCGCGTCACCGGGCAAAGCGTGGTCTATACCGACGAGGCGCCGTACGGGCTGACGGCGCCAGCGGTCAACGGCCAGATGAGCGCCGAACAGGCATTGCAACGCCTGCTCAGCGGCAGCGGCCTGAACTTCCGCCGCACCGACAGTCACACGCTGGCGCTTGAGCCCAAGCCAACCGAAGGCGCACTGAATCTCGGCGCCACCACCATCACTTCGACGCGCGACGACTCGACCAGTTATCAGCCACCGCAAACCAGTTCGGTGATGCGTTCCTCGGCGTCGTTGCAGGAAGTGCCGCAGACCGTCAACGTCATCCCGGCCCAGGTGATCCGCGATCAGGCGCCGCGCAATCTTGACGATGCGCTGGCCAATGTCAGCGGCATCACTCAGGGCAATACCTTGGGCAGCACTCAGGATTCGGTGATGACCCGCGGGTTTGGCGACAACCGCAACGGCTCGATCATGCGCGACGGCATGCCGATCGTGCAGGGCCGAGGGATGAACGCCACTGTCGATCGCGTCGAAGTGCTCAAGGGCCCGGCCTCTTTGCTTTACGGCATTCAAGACCCGGGCGGCGTGGTCAATCTGGTCAGCAAGAAGCCGGAACTGACGCCGTACAACGCGTTGACGTTGCGCGGCTCGACCTACGGCGAAGGCAAGAATGGCAGCGGCGGCAGCTTCGACAGCACCGGTGCGCTGGGTGATTCCGGGCTGGCCTACCGCATGGTGATGGATCACCAAGACGAAGATTACTGGCGCAACTTCGGCACTCACCGCGAAACCTTGATCGCGCCCTCGCTGGCCTGGTTCGGTGAAAATACCCAGTTGCTGTTTGCCTACGAACACCGCGAATTTCTCACCCCGTTCGACCGCGGCACGCTGATCGATCCGCGTACCAATCACCCGCTGGACATCTCGCGCAAACAGCGTCTCGACGAGCCGTTCAATGACATGGAAGGGCGCTCGGATCTTTATCATTTCGAAGCCGATCACCAGCTCAACGACGATTGGAAAGCCCATTTCGGCTACAGCTGGAACCGTGAAACCTACGACGCCAGCCAAGTGCGCGTAACCGCGATCGACACGAAAAAAGGCACGCTGACCCGCAGCATGGACGGCACGCAGAACGCGATCAGCACTGACCGCTTCACCACCGCCAGCCTTGAAGGCAAGCTCAACGTGCTGGGCATGCAGCATGATCTGGTGTTCGGCGTGGACGACGAGTACCGCAAGATCTACCGCGAAGACCTGATCCGGCAGAAAAGCCTGACCACCTTCAGCTACGTCAATCCAGTGTATGGCCGCGAAGTGATGGGCACCACGGTCAGCGCACCGGACAGCGCACAGACCGATGAGCTGCGCAGCGATTCGGTGTTTATGCAGGACTCGATCCACCTCACCGATCAATGGATTCTGGTGGCCGGCGGGCGTTTTCAGGAATACGACCAGTACGCCGGCAAAGGTGTGCCGTTCAAGGCCAACACCGACAGCAATGGCCAGAAGTGGGTGCCGCGTGCCGGCCTGGTGTATCGCTACACCGACGCCTTGTCGTTCTACGGCAGCTACACCGAATCGTTCAAACCCAACTCGACCATTGCCCCGCTGAGCGGCAGCAGCACCGTGCTCGACGGCAGCATCGCGCCGGAAGAAGCCAAGTCGTGGGAGCTGGGCGCGCGGCTGGATCTGCCGGGGCGCATCACCGGCAACGTTGCATTGTTCGACATCAAGAAACGCAACGTACTGGTGGCCAATGCCGAAGGCCCGACGACGATCTACAGCGCCGCCGGCGAAGTACGCTCGCGCGGCCTCGAGGTGGATTTGAGCGGTCAGCTCAGTGACCGCTGGAGCCTGATCGGCAGCTACGCCTACACCGATGCCGAAGTCACCGAAGACCCGGACTACAAGGGCAAGCGCCTGCAAAACGTGGCGAAGAATTCCGGCTCGTTGTCGGCGGTTTATGATTTTGGCAGCGTGTTCGGCGGCGATCAGTTACGCATGGGGGCGGGAGCGCGTTATGTCGGTGAGCGTGCGGGAAATGCGGTGAATGATTTCGATCTGCCGAGCTACACCGTGGCTGATGCGTTTGCCACTTACGACACCAGGGTGGAAGGGCAGAAGGTCAAGTTCCAGCTTAATGTGAAGAACCTGTTTGACCGCACCTATTACACCTCTTCGGCGAGCCGGTTCTTTGTGTCGATGGGGGATGCGCGGCAGGTTTCGTTGTCCAGCACCTTGGAGTTTTGATCCGAAACCGCGTCATCGTTATTCGCGAGCAGGCTCGCTCCCACAGGAGACTGCATTCCAAGGTGGGAGCGAGCCTGCTCGCGAAGGGGCCATCACTGGCGACAAAATATGAACTTCAGCGCAAAAACGCCTGCCGATACTCACCCGGCGTCCCGCCCAAAACCTGCTTGAACCGATTAGTGAAATGACTCGCACTGGCAAACCCGCACGCCAGCGCAATCTCACCCAGCGGCAGCATGGTCCCGCGCAACATCTGCCGCGCCCGATCCAGACGACGCGCCAGCACATACTGATGCGGTGGCAGTCCGAAGCTTGTGCGGAACATCCGCGCAAAATGGTATTCCGACAGCGCACACAATCCAGCCAGTTGCCCGAGGCTGATCGGCTCTGCCAGCTGGCTGTCGATGTACGCCACCAGTTGCCGGCGTTGATGCGTCGCCAGCCCGCCCTTCAAGCGCAAACCCTGCCGCGCGCCGACCTGACTGAGCAAGGTGTGGCTGATCAATTCGTGGGCGATGCTGCTGGTCAGCAAGCGCTCGGCGGGTTCGTCCCAGTTCAGCGCCAGCAATTGGCGAAAACGCTGTGCCTGTTGCGGGTCTTCGAGAAAGGTATGCTCGCGCAACTGCATCTCGCGCGGCTCGCGGTCGAGCAAAGTCACGCAGCCGAGGGCAAATTGTTCAGCACTGAAATAAAGGTGCGCCAAGCGAATGTCGCCGTTGACCACCCAGCCCGACTCATGCTCGGCCGGCAGGATGCACAGCTTGTCCGGTGCACCCTTTTGCTGCGGTTGGCCGCGCCGAAACGTGCCGGTACCGCCGGCGATGTAGCAGGACACGGTGTGGTGGCCCGGCGCTGAATATTCGCGGGCGTCGTGGTGATTGGTCCACACCGCGGCAGACAAGCCGTCGCCGAGCTCGGCGCTGTGCACCAGGCGGGCGTTTGGCGAGCTGTTGAGCTCTTGAAAGACTTGCAGGGTATCGATGGCGGCCATGGGTGATTTTCTCCGACGCCTTGCATGCTACTCCGTAGACACCCGGCTGCCAGCCCGTCATCCGAGAAAAGCGCAAGAATCTGCAAGCGCGCACAGCGGCACCACACCGACACTCAAGGCCTGTCGAGGAGAGTGCGTGATGAACCTGTCGTTGTATTTGTTGACCGTAGTGATCTGGGGTACCACCTGGATCGCCCTGAAATGGCAATTAGGCGTGGTGGCGATACCGGTGTCGATCGTCTACCGCTTCGGCCTCGCTGCGCTGGTGTTGTTTGCGCTGTTGCTGCTCAGCCGCCGTCTGCAGCCGATGAATCGTCGCGGGCATCTGATTTGTGTGGCGCAGGGGTTGTGTCTGTTCTGCGTGAATTTCATGTGTTTTCTCACCGCCAGCCAATGGATTCCCAGCGGGCTGGTGGCGGTGGTGTTTTCCACCGCGACACTCTGGAATGCCCTCAACGCGCGGGTGTTTTTCGGCCAGCGCATCGCACGCAATGTGCTGATGGGCGGCGGGCTCGGTTTGTTCGGCCTGGGCTTGTTGTTCTGGCCGGAACTGGCCGGCCATCAGGCCAGTCCGCAGACCCTGTTGGGCCTTGGTCTGGCGCTGTGTGGCACCCTGTGTTTCTCGGCGGGCAACATGCTCTCCAGCCTGCAACAAAAGGCTGGCCTCAGACCGCTGACCACCAATGCCTGGGGCATGGCGTATGGCGCGGCGATGCTGACGCTGTGGTGCCTGATCAACGGCATTCCGTTCGACATGGATTGGAGTTCGCGTTACGTCGGCGCGCTTCTGTATCTGGTGATTCCGGGTTCGGTGATTGGTTTTACTGCCTACCTGACACTGGTCGGGCGAATGGGCCCGGAGCGCGCGGCGTATTGCACGGTGCTGTTTCCAGTGGTGGCGTTGAACGTCTCGGCGTTTGCCGAAGGTTATCAATGGACAGCACCGGCGTTGATCGGTCTGGTGTTGGTGATGCTGGGTAATGTGCTGGTGTTTCGTAAACCGAAAATAGCGATAGCCCCCGCGCCCGGAAAATTGGCTTGAGTCATTGAACAATGAACTTCAGTGCTCAACTTTCAAGCTGATGTAAATCATCACTGGAAAGATGAAGTCGACAATATGCCGGGCCCAGTCTTTGGCATTCCAGGATTGCGAAGTGTCCATATCGAACCATTCGACGCCGACGGTTTGCAGGCAAACGTAGTAAATAAAAATGGCCGCCAGAATACCCATGATTGAAAACTTTTTCGCTTCATGGAAAATCTCGGCGGGGGAGTTGATATGCCGATACAACTGATAGGTGCCGATCAGGCAGAGCACGGTATAGGTGACTTCCAGGGTAATGATGAACCAGTAGATCCGGTGGTGAACCATCGGTGACTCAATCGCCCGATACTTGATGTTCTCGCTGGCGGTGGTGGTGTCCATGCTCAGGATATGTGCAACGTAAGTGTAGTTGGACTCATAGTCAGTAAAGTTGTGAATCATCACTAATAGCCCAAAGAAACTGATGTAGGCCATCAGGATGACTTTGCTGTAACGGATCAGTTTTTCGGTGGTCAGGGTATTCAAGGTATGGGCTCTCCATGGCGTGTGTCGTTAGATAGACGGTTGCGGAGAGCTTATAGTGCGGCTGTGGAAGTTTGGTCGTTGTTCAATTGCAAGTTGTGTATATATAACTAACGGGCAAATGCAATGTGCACTTGCCCGTTGTTTTTCAGCCGCGCCAGACTTGCGGGTTGACCAGATCCTGCGGACGTTCGCCGAGCAGGGCGCTGCGCAGGTTGGCCAGTGCGCGATTGGCCATGGCTTCACGGGTTTCGTTGGTGGCCGAGCCGATGTGCGGCAGGGTCACGGCGTTACTCAACTGAAACAGTGGCGACTCGGCCAGTGGTTCTTTTTCATAGACGTCCAGCCCGGCGCCACGGATGCGCTGGTTTTGCAGGGCTTCGATCAGTGCCGGTTCATCGACAACCGGGCCGCGAGAAATGTTGACGAGAATTGCGCTCGGCTTCATCAGCGCCAGTTCGCGATAGCTGATGAGGTGGCGGGTCTTGTCGCTGAGCGGCACCACCAGGCAGACGAAATCGGCTTCGGCGAGCAACTGCTCGAGGCTGCGAAATTGTGCGCCAAGTTCCTTTTCCAGGTCGGTCTTGCGGCTGTTGCCGCTGTAGATGATCGGCATGTTGAAGCCGAAACGGCCACGGCGAGCGACGGCAGCGCCGATGTTGCCCATGCCGACAATGCCGAGGGTTTTACCGTGGACGTCTGAGCCGAACAGGGGCGCGCCGACGCTGGCTTGCCATTGCCCGGCTTTGGTCCAGGCGTCGAGTTCGGCGACGCGGCGGGCGCTGCTCATGATCAGGGCGAAGGCGAGGTCGGCGGTGCTTTCGGTGAGCACGTCGGGGGTGTTGGTGAGCATGATCCCGCGTT
Organism: Pseudomonas retamae; assembly: GCF_043496865.1. Lineage (NCBI taxonomy): Bacteria > Pseudomonadati > Pseudomonadota > Gammaproteobacteria > Pseudomonadales > Pseudomonadaceae > Pseudomonas > Pseudomonas retamae. Next base: position 70,082 of record NZ_JBIEIL010000009.1, on the reverse strand, counting down.
GATTGAAGTAGTCGAGGTCGTAGTTGTCGTAGCCGACGGAGACGCTGGAGACCACTTCGAGTTTGGTCGCGCTTTCGAGCTGTGCCTGGCCGAGTTTGCGGCCGACGCCGATCAGACCGTGGGCGTGGGGCAGGGCTTCGTTGAATTGCGCATTGATGTCACCGGTCTTTGGATTGGGGACGATGACGTCGAATTCCTGCTGCAGGCGTTCGATCATGGGCGGGGTGATGCGGCTGAAGGCCAGGACTGTTTTTTTCATTGCTCGGGGCTCGTCGTGCGGCTTGATTGAAAGCACGCTAACATTTTCTGGGCTGGGTTGTCTTGGCGGCCTCTGGGCCGACCGTGCTCTGGGTGTTTTGGGTGTATATCCGTTTTTTTTGGTGTTGCGGCTGGCGGTTTCGCCCTTACGGCGAGTCCCTTTTTCAGACGCCAAAAAGGAACCAAAAGGCTTTGCTCCTGCGTTCGGCCCTCGCAGGCTCGGGTCGCTGCGCTCCCACGCCCGGATCAATCCCTGCGCTCAGCCTTCCGATGTCGCTGGTTAGGCAAGATCAAGAGCACGCGAGCTAACGCTCATTGTTGAGTGGTTAGAAGCGGGTGGTTGGCTTGGGATTTGGGGTGGATTCGCCCCTCACCCCAGCCCTCTCCCGAGGGAGAGGGAGCCGATTGGTATGCGTTTCAAGTTTTGCGTTCGACGCGGAAATGCAGCTTGATGCAATTCTCACATTCCGTGCGATCAGTCCCCTCTCCCTCCGGGAGAGGGTTAGGGTGAGGGGCTTTTGATTTTCAAAACCGGAGTTCTACTTGGTATCCGCCGTCGGCGCAGCTCCCGCATCCACCACGAACAGTCCCCACTCCCTACAACGCGATAAGTTTAAAAATCAGTTCGCAACCCGCGCCCCGGCCAGACTCCCGCTCAATTCATACGCGGCCAGTTCCGCCTGATGCGCCGCCAGTATTTCCGGCAACGAGCCGCGCAGGTATTCGACCCACGTCTTGATCTTCGCATCCAGGTACTGCCGCGACGGGTAGATCGCATACAGATTGAGCTCTTGCGAGCGGTAGTTCGGCATTACCCGCACCAGCGTGCCGTTGCGCAGGCCTTCGATGGCGGCGTACACCGGCAGTACGCCCACGCCCATGCCGCTGGTGATCGCGGTTTTCATGGCGTCGGCGGAGTTCACCAGGAACGGCGAGCTGTTGATGGTGACCATTTCCTGGCCGTCCGGGCCGTCGAAGGCCCATTTTTCCAGGGGGATGACCGGGCTGACCAGGCGCAGGCAGGCGTGGTTGAGCAGGTCGCTGGGTTTCTGTGCGGCGCCGTTGGCTTTCACGTAGGCGGGTGATGCGCAGACGATGCTGTAGGTGATGCCCAGGCGTTGTGAGACGAAACCCGAGTCCGGCAGTTCGCTGGCGAGCACGATGGACACGTCGTAGCCTTCGTCTAGCAGATCCGGCACGCGGTTGGCCATGGTCAGGTCGAAAGTCACGTCCGGGTGGGTCTTGCGATAGCGGGCGATGGCGTCGATGACGAAGTGCTGGCCGATGCCGGTCATGGTGTGCACTTTCAGCTGCCCGGCGGGGCGCGCATGGGCGTCGCTGGCTTCGGCCTCGGCTTCCTCGACGTAAGCGAGGATCTGTTCGCAGCGCAGCAGGTAGCGTTTGCCGGCTTCGGTGAGGGCGATGCGCCGCGTGGTGCGGTTGAGCAAGCGGGTTTGCAGGTGGGCTTCGAGGTTGGAAACCGCGCGCGAGACGTTGGCGGTGGTGGTGTCGAGTTGCACGGCGGCGGCGGTGAAGCTGCCGGCTTCGGCGACGCAACTGAAGGCGCGCATGTTTTGCAAGGTGTCCATGGGGTGCTCTCAAGGGAGATGGCAAATTGTGACACGAAGTTTCAGGGGCTGAGACCCCAGACTTAAGGATTATCGCGTTAACCGTAACAAAGATTCACAGAAAACCCAGCTTATCGCCGTCATGGCGCCCCCCTAGAATTGCGCCGTTGTGGGAGTCGAGGCGCACAGGCCGGTTGTTCAGCCCGAACCGAGGTGCTGCTTTGACGAGCAGGCTCGCGCCCACAAAGTCCCGGTTTGTCCTCTTTTCAGGAATTCGCAGCTGTGCCGCGTCGCATCAACAGAGCGCTTTTGCCGCTCAGTGTTCTGGCTTTCACCTTGGGTCTTGGCGGCTGCATCTCAACGCAAGGAATCGCCCCGCACAGCGAGGCATTGGCGGCCAATACACTGGTTACCGACGAGGCCATTGCCCACGCCGCCCGTGACGCCCATTGGCCCAGCGCGCAATGGTGGCAAGCCTACGGCGACCCGCAACTCAACCACTGGGTCGACCTCGCCGTCCAAGGCAGCCCGACGATGGCCATGGCCGCCGCGCGGGTGCGCCAGGCCAAGGCGCTGGCCGGTGTCGCCGAGGCGGCCGAGTCGTTGCAGATCAATGGCGAGTCGACGCTCAAACGGCACAACTGGCCGACCGATCCGTTCTATGGCCCTGGCGACTTGGCCAACACCACAACCTGGGACAACAACGCCGCGCTGGGTTTCAGCTATGCGCTCGATCTCTGGGGTCGTGAGAGCAATGCCAGTGAGCGCGCGGTGGATCTGGCACACATGAGCGTCGCCGAGGCGCGGCTGGCGCAACTGGAATTGCAGAACAACATCGTGCGCGCCTACATCGAGCTGTCGCTGCATTACGCCCAGCGCGACATCGTCGCGGCGACACTGGCGCAACAACAGCAGATTCTCGACCTTGCGCAGAAACGTCTTGATGGCGGGATCGGCACGCACTTCGAAGTCAGCCAGGCTGAAACGCCGCTGCCGGAAACCCATCGCCAACTCGATGCGCTGGACGAAGAAATCGCCCTGAGTCGCAATCAGATCGCCGCGCTCGCCGGCCAGGGTCCGGGGGCTGGGGCGCAGTTGCAGCGGCCGACTCTGGCCCTCGGTGCCGCGTTGAAATTGCCTTCGGCGTTGCCCGCCGAACTGCTCGGCCAGCGTCCCGACGTGGTCGCCAGTCGCTGGCAAGTGGCGGCGCAGGCGCGCGGCATCGACGTCGTTCATGGCGGTTTTTACCCCAACGTCGATCTGGTCGGCAGCCTCGGCTACATGGCCACCGGTGGCGGCGCGCTGGAGTTTCTCACCGGCAAGAAACTCAACTACAACGTCGGCCCGGCGATTTCGTTGCCGATTTTCGATGGTGGGCGATTGCGTGCCGAGTTGGGCGAGGCGGCGGCCGGTTACGACATTGCCGTGGCGCACTACAACCAGACGCTGATCAACGCGCTGAAGAACATTTCCGACCAGTTGATTCGCCGCGAGTCGATGGACAAACAGCAAGGCTTTGCCGCCGAGTCGGTGGCCACGGCGCAGAAGACTTACGACATCGCGATGATCGCTTATCAGCGCGGCCTCACCGATTACCTCAACGTGCTCAACGCGCAGACCTTGCTGTTCAAACAGCAGCAGGTGCAACAACAGGTGCAGGCGGCGCGGTTGAGTGCGCATGCCGAACTGGTGACGGCGTTGGGTGGCGGCCTCGGTGCCGGCAACGATGTGCCGAGTGCGGAGCAGACCCGGGCGCCGGAAACTCCGGCACTCCTGAAGTGAACTCATGACCAATGTGGGAGCGAGCCTGCTCGCGAAAGCGGTGTATCAGTCGACGTCAATATTGAATATGAAAACGCATTCGCGAGCAGGCTCGCTCCCACAGGTTCTACGACCAGACCGAATCTCATTGAGCACATCTGAATGACTCCCTTGCCCGCACCCATACGCTGGCTTTACTCCCTGGAATGGCGCCGCGGTTTCTTTGACTGGGCGCGCAGCGACGGCGTGACCTGGGTCTACATTTTCAAGGTGTTGATCGCCGCTTTCCTGACCTTGTGGCTGGCGATGCGCCTGGAATTGCCGCAACCGCGTACGGCGATGATCACCGTGTTCATCGTCATGCAGCCGCAGAGTGGTCAGGTGTTCGCCAAGAGTTTTTATCGCTTTCTCGGCACACTGGCCGGGTCGGCAATGATGGTCACGCTGATCGCTTTATTTGCGCAGAACACCGAATTGTTCCTCGGCTCGCTGGCGATCTGGGTCGGCATCTGCTCGGCCGGCGCGGCGCGTTGCCGTAACTTTCGCGCCTACGGCTTCGTGCTTGCCGGTTACACCGCGGCGATGGTCGGTTTGCCGGCGCTTGCGCACCCGGACGGCGCGTTCATGGCGGCGGTGTGGCGTGTGCTGGAGATCTCCCTGGGGATTCTCTGTGCCACCCTGATCAGCGCGGCGATCCTGCCGCAGACCGCCAGCGCCGCCATGCGCAACGCCTTGTATCAGCGCTTCGGCGTGTTCGCGCTGTTCGTCACCGATGGCTTGCGCGGGCGCAGCAAAGCCGAGGCGTTCGAGGCCAGCAATGTGCGCTTTATCGCCGAAGCTGTGGGTCTGGAAGGGTTGCGCAGCGTGACCGTATTCGAAGACCCGCACATGCGTCGGCGCAATGGTCGGCTGAGCCGTTTGAACAGCGAATTCATGGGGATCACCACGCGCTTCAACGCCTTGCATCAGTTGCTTGAACGGCTGCGCGGCAATGGCGAGGAACACGTTGTCGCGGCGATCAAACCGGGTCTGCAGGACCTTGCCGAAGTCCTCGACGGTTTCAGCGGCCGCGCCCTGACCAGTCCTGATGCTGCACGTCTGGCGACAGCGCTGGCGATCTACAAGGATGGTTTGCCGGCACGCGTGCGCACCCTGCGCGGGCTGTTTCAGGAGACCGCGCCGAGCGAGGCCGAGCAACTGGATTTCCACACCGCTTACGAATTGCTTTATCGCTTCGTCGACGACCTGCACGGCTACGCCCAGACCCACGCCTCCCTCGCCGAGCATCGCCACGAACGCGAGCGTTGGGACGAACCGTTCACGCCACAGACCAACTGGTGGGCGGCCGCCGCCTCCGGGATTCGCGCCTCGTTCATTCTGCTGTTGCTGGGCAGTTATTGGGTCGCCACGGCGTGGCCGAGCGGCGCGACGATGACCCTGATTGCCGCCGCCACCGTGGGCCTGTCCGCTGCCACGCCGAACCCCAAACGCATGGCGTTCCAGATGGCCTGCGGGACATTTCTCGGTGCATTGATCGGCTTCGTCGAGATGTTTTTCCTGTTTCCGCTGATCGACGGTTTCCCACTGCTGTGCGTGATGCTCGCCCCGGTGATCGTGCTCGGGTCGTTCCTTACGTCACGGCCGCAATACGCTGGGGTCGGCCTCGGTTTGTTGATCTTTTTCAGCACCGGATCAGTGCCGGACAACCTGACGATCTACAACCCCTACACCTTCATCAACGACTACATCGCCATGGTCATGGGCATGCTCGTCTGCGCCGCTGCCGGGGCAATCATTCTGCCGCCGAACAGCCGCTGGTTATGGCAGCGGCTGGAGCAGGATCTGCGCGGGCAAGTGGTCTATGCGATCAGCGGCAAACTCAAAGGCCTGGCGTCGAGTTTCGAAAGCCGCACCCGCGATCTGCTGCATCAGGCCTACGGCCTCGCTGCCGGGCAGCCGAAGGTGCAGAAGAACCTGCTCCGCTGGATGTTCGTGGTGCTGGAAGTCGGTCACGCGATCATCGAGTTGCGCAAAGAGCAGGCGATTCTGCCGGTGCATCCGGCCTATGCCGAATCGCAGCCATGGCGTCAGGCGATCCGCGTGATGGGCCGGGCGCTGGTGCGGCTGTTTCTGCAACCCAACTCGAGCAATCTGGAACGGGCGCTGGTCGCCGTCGACCATGCGATCAGTCGCGTTGCGGCCACCGACGAGCCGTTCGCGCCGCACTTCGATACCTCGGCGTTACGCCGGGTAAAGAGCTATCTGCACTTCATCCGCACCACGCTGCTCGACCCGCAATCACCGCTCGCCGAATACGCCATCGCCCGCCCCGAAGGACTTGCCCGTGCCTCGTGAAATTGCTTTCCACGGCGTGTACATGCCGACCATGACCCTGATGTTTTTCATCGCTGCGGCGCTGGCCTGGGCGCTCGACCGCTTCCTTTCCGGGTTCGATCTGTACCGCTTTTTCTGGCACCCGGCGCTGCTGCGTCTGAGCCTGTTTACCTGTCTGTTCGGCGCGATGGCGCTGACTATTTACCGTTGATTCTTTCTAGAAGAAGGCTCTGATGAAAAAGTTTTTCAGCCTGCTCGCAACCCTGCTGGTGCTGGCCCTGGCGCTGTGGATCGGCCGCACGTTGTGGCAGCACTACATGAACACGCCGTGGACCCGCGATGGCCGCGTCCGCGCCGACATCATCAACGTCGCCGCCGACGTCACCGGCGAAGTGGTCGAGGTGCCGGTGCGTGACAATCAGTTGGTGAAGAAAGGCGATCTGCTGATGCGCATCGACCCCGAGCATTACCGCATCGCGGTGAAACAGGCGCAATCGCTGCTCGCTGCGCGCAAGTCGACGTGGGAGATGCGCAAGGTCAACGCCCATCGACGGGCTGACCTCGACAACCTGGTGATCTCGAAAGAAAACCGCGACGACGCCAGCAACATCGCCGACGCTGCACTCGCCGATTACCAACACGCGCAAGCGCAACTGGAAGCTGCCGAACTCAACCTCAAACGCACCGAGGTGCGCGCGGCGGTTGACGGTTACGTGACCAACCTCAACGTGCATCGCGGCGACTACGCGCGCATCGGCGAGGCGAAAATGGCCGTGGTCGACATGAACTCGTTCTGGGTCTACGGCTTTTTCGAGGAGACCAAACTGCCGCACGTAAAAGTCGGCGACGAGGCCGAGATGCAGTTGATGAGTGGTGAAGTGCTCAAGGGCCATGTGGAGAGCATTTCACGCGGCATCTACGACCGTGACAACCCGGAAAGCCGCGAACTGATCGCCGATGTGAACCCGACCTTCAACTGGGTGCGCCTGGCGCAACGCGTGCCGGTGCGGATTCACATTGATGCAGTGCCGGATGGGGTATTGCTGGCGGCGGGGATTACCTGCACGGTGGTGGTTAAGCAAGCCACCGCGGACCTCTGACAGACCGGGTCGTACCCTCCGCGAGCAGGCTCGCTCCCACATTGGATATGCGTCACACCGCAGGTCCCTGAGGAAGCCAGCTTGCTGGCGATGGGAGCTACGCGGTCTCGAGGCCATGATCAATAGTGAATCTGATAACGATACAGTCCGCCGAGATCGCTCCGCGGGTTCAGGTTCACCCCACAGACAAGTTGCCGGTTTCTGGCGTTGTAATGAAGCGATGGAGCAGCAAGCGCTATGGGTGTTTCATCAAGGAAACCGCTGCCAGTGGGGACGAAGTCGCCCTCAAAATCTCCTGCCATGTTTATACAGCCGATGTAACTTCCTTCGAGATTTCCGCCCGCGGCTAAAATATGCCCGTCGACGAATACCAGATCCTCCCAGTTCACCGGTATACGGCCCTCGTCGCGGTTGGATATCAGCAGGCGACCCGCGTTGAATCCAGTATCGGCGCTGCCTGACGCATCGAAGCCCATCAGCAGCCCGCACCTCAGAAATTCGGTGTTTTCGTCGCTGTAGCCGGCGGCCATGAACGTATTTGTTGTTCTTTGTCTGACCGCGTTGAAAGCCGCATCGACCGGTTCTGGCGCGACCAGCACGACGCCAGGTGTCTGGCGATCACCAAACCGCTCATGAACTGACCCGTCGGCATTCAGCATCGCCAGAAGGGCTTTTTTTGTCCCTCCATCGACTTGCGCATAGCCGGCGATGAGAATACGGCCATCATCGAGAATGCAGCCGTCGCTTAGCGAGGTGGCGGTGGAGTCGTCCTCTAGCCGGATTTCACTCCGCCCGTTCTTGCCAAAGTTTCCTGCGGGCTTGCCGAATTCGTTGAATTTGAGCAAGGTCGCCGTCCGGACTCTCGAGGGACCCCTGACATAATTGACGCCGACGAAAAAGCTGCCATCGCTCAGCGAACACACCCATGTCGGAGTGTCGACCGGGTAGCGCTGTTCAGACGCGCAATCGACGATCAACTGTCCATCGTTGCCAAAGTCAGGAACTTTCTTTCCCGCTTGGTCCAGACAGAGTATCGCGGGCAGTGGATCCGCGTGAGTTGCCGTCCAGGTGCTACCGGCCATGAGCAAGCGCCCATGTTTTTTGTCCTCGGTGATTGGGCCTCCGTACGCATCGACGTCAGGCAGAAACGTGCCCGTGACGCGCCCGTCCACACCAAAGGTGGCGTCCACTTCGCCTCGCTGATCCAACTTCGCAACAACAAAGATGGTTCGTGAAAAATCTTCGAATGAGCTGGTGATGATCAGAGAACCGTCTGCCAGCAGCGTCGAGCCCGTTAAAGGGCGCGTCGTCGCTGGATCGTCGCGGAAAATTTGCGTTAGCGTCAGTACGCCGTTGCGTCGTGGGCCCCAGGTTACGTCGCGATGGCCGAAAAGGTAAGTTTCGTAGTGGATAACGTCGCTGCTTTCCATGTTGGTCCCTGTCTTCAGTCACCGGAGTTGACCAAGCGGTCATCTCCTCGACCAGCGATCTGGTCAGGGCTATCAACGTATGAATATTTTGCGTGGTTGCCCACTGTCAACTCTGACAGGTGCCGCTACCGCCTGTCGCTTTTCGCTGATTACAACGGCTTGCGCAGGCCGAAGCGCTTCATCAACGCCGACTCCAGCAAACCTTTTGGCAATAACGTCGCGAGCAACGGCAACGCCCGGCTGCCATTACCAATGCGGATCAACCGCGGCGGCTTGCTCTGCTGCACGGCCTTCAACAGCACCGCAGCAAACTCTGCGGCCGGGGTCGGTTTGTCCTGCGAGGCCTTGGCCCGTGCGCGAATGCCTTCGCGCAGGGGGAACCACGGCGATTGCTCGTTGATCAGTTGCTCGGCTTCATGGCCGGCATTCTTGGCGAAGCTTGATTGGATCGCGCCGGGCTGGACCTCCATCACACGAATGCCGAACGGCGCCAATTCCATGCGCAAGGCATCGCTGAGCGCATGCACTGCGGCTTTCGACGCGCAATAGGCGCCGGCAAACGGCGTGACCAGTACGCCGGACACACTACCGATATTCACCACCAGCCCCTTAGCCCGACGCAGCACCGGAAACAGCGCGCGGGTGACGCCGACAATCGAAAACACGTTGGTCTCGAACTGCCGCTGCATGGCCGCTACGCCGCCGTCGAGCAACGGACCCATGGCGCCGTAACCGGCGTTGTTGATCAGCACATCGAGGCCACCGTGCTCGCGGTTGATGCGCTCGCCCAGTTGCTCCAGCGCGGCGCCGTCATTGACGTCGAGTTGCACGGCGGTGAAGCCGGCGCTGGCTAAAGTCGCCACGTCTTCAGTCCTGCGCGCAGTGGCCCAGACCTGGTAACTCGCCGCTTTGAAGGCATCGGCGAGGGCGCGGCCGATGCCGCTGGAGCAACCAGTAATCAACGCAACGGGCATGGCGCATTCCTTGTGCAAAGAGTGGAGGGGGAGATCAATCGGAGAAACTGCCTTGCAAATGCTCGGCGCGAAACTCCAGGGTCTGCGGGCGATAGCCGGGGCGCAGCGGTGGCAGCGGCAGGCAGTCTTCCCAGTTGCCGCCGGCCTGCAATTCACCGGGGCCGCGATAGCGCGGGGCAGTGTACTGGTTGTCGGCCAGGTTGACCGTGTCGCCTGGGGCATAGGCCGCGATGCGCCAGCGCAGTTCGGTCAGCGGTACGTCGTTGCCGTTATTCATTTTCAGTTGCAGCGGGCGATCGGCCGGGCAATGGTCAGGCGCGTAGGCGATGCGCAATTCCAGCCGCGCCAGTTGCTTGATCTCGCGGTTGTCCAGCCATACCACCCACATCGCGACCACGCCCAGGCCAATCGCCGCCGCCACGGACACCGGCAGTGCCTTGGCCGGGTAGCGCAGCAACAGGATCAGCCAGGTGATGACCAGCAGAATGCCGATGAACATGCTTGAACGCTCCGTGGATGAATGAGCCCATCCTACCGAAGGCGTTGCACGATGGATATTCATGTCGGTTACCAGCTCACCGTTGGTCGGGACTGTAATTTCTGACAGTGGTGCTGCCTGGCCTGCACCTGTTAACTGGCCCAGGGCACACACGGACGTTGACAGATCATGGGTATCCACAGCAAAACGCCAACACTTGCCGTCAACGATTCGCGGGGGTTGGCAATCCTGACGATCAATTACTGGCGGGCCGATGCAGCGCTGCCCAGCGAGAAGCGGATCGAGCGGACGCTGCGCGACCCGGCCGGACGCGCCGTCAAACAATGGGACGCAAGAATGTGGGCTCTGCAGGCGGACGATCCCGATACGCCGCCCAGTGTCGTCAGCGTCTGCGCCTTGAACGACAGCGTGCTGCGCTCGGTCAGTACCGATGCCGGGGGCAGCGTCCAGTTGCATGGACTGGCAGGCGAGCAACTGCTCGGTTGGGACAGCAGAATGACCCGCCGTGAGGTTGAATACGATGATCTGCTGCGACCACTCGCCGTGTTCGAAGAAGGTGCTGGCGTGCCGCGGCGCTGTGCCGAACGTTTTGCCTATGGCTCGCCCGTTGCTGGCGACCCGCTGCACAATCAGCTCGGACAATTGATCCGTCATGACGATCCGGCCGGCAGCGTGCTGTTCGAGCAGTTTTCAATCACTGGACAGTGCAGCACAAACACTCGGCGTTTCACCCTCGAACCGGTTGCCCCTGACTGGCCGGAAGCCGTCACGGATCGGCAGAAATTGTTGGAAGCCGGCGCGGGCGCGTCTACGCAACGACGCTTTGCACCCCACGACGCTGTGCTGGAGCAGGTGGATGCCGGCGGTCATCGGCAGACCTTCGCGTTGACTCTCGATGGTCGTTTGCGCGCGGTTGATCTGCAGCTCGGGTTGCAGACGGAGGGCTACCCGGTTGTCAGCGATATACGCTACGACGCACAGGGGCAAGTCACACAGGAACTGGCGGGCAACGGGGTGCTGACTACGCTGGGTTACCGTGCCGAAGACGGTCGGTTGAGCTCGCGTCATGCGCAGGACCGACTGGGCAATGTGTTGCAGCACCTGCTTTATGACTATGACCCGGTAGGCAATGTAACGCGTATCGAGGATCAGGCATTGCCAGTGCGCTGGTTCGCCAACCAGCGCATCGAGCCTGTCAGCCTTTACCGCTACGACAGTCTTTCGCAACTCCGCCAGGCCAGTGGTTGGGAAGCCGGCATCGCCGGTGGCGGGCCGACCGCGGTCGCCAATTACACTCAAAGTTACCGTTATGACGCCGGCGGCAATTTGCTCGAGCTGACCCACGTTGGCGCACAGAGTCCCGGACATCAATTGCAAGCCGCGCGCTATAGCAATCGCTGTCTGCCCTGGCGCAATGGTGTACCGCCCGATGAGGCAGAGATTGGCGCAGCGTTCGATGCGCGGGGCAATTTGCTGTTGCTGGACCAGGGGCGCCAGTTGCAGTGGAATCTGCGCAATCAGCTGGACTCGGTCGTGGCCGTGCAACGCGAATCAAGGGTTGATGATCGTGAAAGCTATCTCTACGACGGTACCGGTCAACGTGTACGTAAAACGAGATTATCCCTGGCCGGCGCACGCAGTCTGCTCGCCGACGTCCGTTATCTGCCGGGCCTGGAAATGCGTGCCGACACCGGCACCGGGGAAAGGCTGCAAGTCATCATCGTAGAGGCCGGACTCAACAGCGTTCGCGTTCTGCACTGGAAGAGCCCGCCACCGACCGGTATCAACGATCTTTTCCGATACAGTTTCAGCGATCATCTGGGTTCGATCAGCCTTGAGCTGGACGCTGATGGGCAACTGATCAGCCGCGAGCATTTCTATCCCTTCGGTGCGACGGCGTGGGCGGATGAGCCCGACGTCAGCTACAAGACAGTGCGGTATTCAGGCAAAGAGCGTGACGCGACCGGGCTTTATTACTATGGCTATCGCTATTACATGCCGTGGTTGCAGCGCTGGCTCAACCCGGATCCCAAAGGGTTTGTCGATGGGGCGAATCTTTTTCAGATGGTCGGCAATTCGCCGATCCGCTATCTGGACAGTGACGGCGGCGGTAGGGAAGATACTTCAGCGCTGACACAGAGCGCACAGAAGCAATCGCAATTGCTCGGCTCGATGAGTTCGGTAGCCGCCGATGTCAGAAACTCGTTGCTCAACCACACCCAGCCACGGCACCGCTTTCAAGCGCTAGCCAGGCGTGTCGTTACGCAGTTGGCCAGCCATGTGGTGCGGGCCGGAGCTGAAGCGATCGGCGGGGCGGCAGGTGGTGGATTGGGTGGCACATTCGGACCGGCGGGAGGTGTGCTTGGAGCGAAGCTGGGGACGGCCGCAGGCGGCAAGCTGGCGGACGCAGCGATCAGCGCCGTCGTGGACACTTATCAATTGAACCGGCCAATCAATTTCACCGGGCGAGAGATGAATCCGAAGGCGTTCGTCGAAAGCGTAGAGCCCAAAAAGCAGCTGAGTCTTGCCCAAGCGAAACTGGAATTGTTCGCACACGACCCGCGAACTTCAGAGGGGCGATCGAGGCTGGCCGCAATCGTTCGGAACAAGGCTGAGGAAAAGTTGCTCTCGGTCGCCGAAGACAAGCTTGGATCGCAGACGCCGGGGCTGATTCAGACGGGAAGGGAGTTCGCTCTTGCTGCGCAAGGATTGAATGCCGAGGCGCTGAGCCAGACCTGGGAAGATATTCCTGTAAACATCGACATGGCCACCTTCAGAACGCAGGCCATCGTCACCGAACTGGCGACCTCTGGGGTTGCGGATCCCGAGCTTTTCGAAAAGGTTTCCGAACTGTCGTTCCAGACATCCAGCACTGTTCTTGCACTGGAACGTACGCAGGACTTCATTGGTTTGGTAGCACCCAAACCGTATGCGGGACGAGCGCACTCGCTGGGACAGCGCGCCGGCCCGATTCTGAAGCGGCAAAAGTCAGTCGGTGGCTGAATGAAAAAGCCCCCGCCTAACCCGCTGCGGATAGGGGACGCAACGGGCTGGACGAGGGCTTCTTGTTTCAGTGAGCGATCACTGCGCGATGGTTTTCACCGACACGCCGCGTTCGATCGGGGTGGAGCGGCCATAGATATCTTCAAAGCGTTCGATATCGTCTTCACCCAGGTACGAACCCGACTGGACTTCGATGATTTCCAGCGGGATTTTGCCCGGGTTACGCAAGCGATGCACCGAGGCGATCGGGATGTAGGTCGATTGGTTTTCGGTGAGCAGGAACACGTTTTCGTCGCAGGTGACTTCGGCAGTGCCGCTGACCACGATCCAGTGTTCGGCGCGGTGGTGGTGCATCTGCAGCGACAGGCACGCGCCCGGCTTGACCGAGATGTGCTTGACCTGGAAGCGGCCGCCCATGTCCACCGAGTCGTACGAGCCCCACGGGCGATAGACTTCGCAGTGGTTCTGGGTTTCGCTGCGGCCCTGCTCGTTGAGCGTGTTGACCATCTGCTTGACGCCCTGAACCTTGTCTTTGTGAGCGATCATCATGGCGTCTTTGGTTTCGACCACCACAATATTTTCCAGACCGATCACCGAGACCAGTTTGCCGTTGCCGTGGATCATGCAGTTCTTGCTGTCCTGGATCACCACGTCGCCTTTGCTGACGTTGCCGTTGGCGTCTTTCTCGTTGACTTCCCACAGCGACGACCAGCAACCGACATCGCTCCAGCCCGCAGTCAGCGGCACGACGCAGGCGCGCTGGGTTTTTTCCATCACCGAGTAGTCGATGGAGTTGTCCGGGCAGCAGGCGAACGTGGCTTCGTCGAAGGTGATGGTGTCGGCGTCCTGCTGGCTGCGCTCAAGGGTCAGCAGGCAGGTGTCATAGATATCCGAATCGTGCTTTTTCAGCTCTTCGAGGAAGCGGCTGGCGCGGAACAGGAACATGCCGCTGTTCCAATAGTAACCGCCGGATTCGACGTATTCGGTGGCGCGCTTGACGTCAGGTTTTTCGACGAAGTGCGAAACACGGCTGACACCTTCGGGCAGCAGCGAATCGCCCGTGGACTTGATGTAGCCGTAACCGGTTTCCGGTTTGGTCGCCGGCACGCCGAACAGCACCATTTCACCATTTTCCGCAGCGACAGTGGCCAGGGCCAGGGCGCGTTGCAGGGCTTTCTGGTCTTCCAGGACGTGGTCGGCCGGCAGCACCAGCATCAACTCGTCACGACCTTCATTGACCAGCATCATCGCGGTCAGCGCCACGGCCGGCGATGTGTTGCGGCCGAACGGTTCCATCAGGATGCGCTGGCATTCCAGATTGCGCGCAGCCAGTTGCTCGTTGACGATGAAACGGTGTTCCTTGTTGCAGACCACGATCGGGGTGTCCATGCCTTCGAACACCAGACGTTCCAGGGTTTGCTGGAACAATGTGTGTTCGCCAGTCAGGGCGAGGAACTGTTTAGGGAACTGCTTACGCGACAGTGGCCACAGACGCGAACCGCTACCACCTGACAAGATCACCGGAATCATAATGTTTACTCCATAAAATGCAGTTGAGAGCTGCAAGCTGCAAGCGGTGAGTTAGAAGCACTGCACTTGCAGCTTGAAGCCAGTAGCTGATAGCTCGAGCGATTAGCGAGTCGACACTGGGCGTTTCACCCAGACTGGCGACAGGTTGCTGCCGTTACCGGTGACATACAGCACTGCTGCTTCACCGCGCTCCAGAGCGACGGGTTTGACGTCGCCGACTTTCTTGTCTCCTTCGTACAGCGCCAGGCTGACTTTCACCGGGTTGATTTCACGCTCACCACGGCCCTTGGCGGCCACGTTCGGCACCACTTCGGTCTTGCCGTCGGCGGTCTTCAGGGTCAGCGGCTTGTCGCTGAGGTTCTGCACGCGCACCAGGGATTTCTGCTTGTTCTTGAACGGTGGCTCTTCGATCAGTTGCGGCGCGCCGGAAGCGTTGTTGACCAGGGTGTAGTAGTGGTCACCAGCGAGTTTCACCGGCAGGGTCTGGCTGCCGACCTTGGCGCTGTAGTCGCCGCCCGGCATGAAGCTGAAATCGCTGCTGGCCAGTGGCGCAATGTCGCTCAGGTTGGTGCTGCCGACGGTGGCGCTGACTTCAGCGTTGCTGGCGTTGTAGACGCGCACGAAGGTCGAGCCTTTTGGTGCGGTCGGGCCGTACAGCGCGGCGTCGCCACCGGCGAAAGCAGGGACGGAAAGCACGCTGAGGCCAGCGACCAGAGCGAAGCTTTTAGCGAGACGACGAGGAGTAGTAGTGAAAGTCATGGTGTACCTCTCTTTCAGTTTTGCGCCCGATCGGGCGTCTCGGATTTAGTGTTGATGGCTACGTTTTGTTGGCGGGCGCCGGCTTGTTTGAGCTCTGCGACCCACTGTGGGTCGGCGTCGCCGATTTCGTTGTTCACAGGCAGATATCGTTCAGGAAACTCCCAGATCAGCACCTGTGGCGGGCTGTTCTTGAAGTCATCGCTTTTCAGGTAGCTGAGCATCGGCAGAATCGGGCCATGGCCGTCTTCGGCGTAATTGACCACGTCGCTGTGCAGTGCCTGCTTCAGCGCGCCGACGAAGTTCCAGTTCGGGTTGGCGCTGTAGCTGGTGCCGATCAGCGCGACCGGTACTTCGCTGTTGGCGAACAGGGCGTCGTCACCGGCAGGCTGCTCGGCGGCCACGGTGTTGCGCTTCTGCAATGGCTCCGGCGCCGGCATCATGTTTTCGAACAGCGGATCAAGCGGCAGGAACAGACGCAGGTCGCCCTTGTGTGTGACCGTCTCCGCCGGCGTGGTGACGAAGCGCTGCGGCTCGCCGCTGAGCGGGAATTTCTCGGCGATGGTTTTGGCCAGGGTGTTGGCGGCGATTTCGGCACCCTCCGGGGTCCAGTGGGTGTCGGTGCGCAGGAACACTTGCTGGCCGTTCTGCTTGGCCTGTTGCAACGGGCCGAGCAGGTCAGGGGCGAGGATCTTGTCGCCGGCAACGCGAGCGTGGAAATCCTGGTAGAGGTTTTCGTGAATGCTCGAAGGTTTCACTTCATCCAGATGTTCCGGATACAGGCGTGCCTTGGCCGGAACGATCGCCATTACCAGCTTCACGCCTTTGTCTTTCAGGGTCTGGCGCACGCCTTCGACCAGCGCGTAGTTGCCTTGCAGGTTCAGCTCTTCGTTGACGATCGGGTTGAATTCCTCGTCGCTGTACAGCCACTGATCGCGACCGAGCACCACGCCCGGACGACCTTCGTTGAACAGTTTGAAATCCAGCGCGGCCCAGAGGTTGGTGCCCAGACGCTTGATCGGAAATTCATCGTCGTAGTGGGTTTCCACCGCCTTGGTCCAGCGGCCGTTGAGCACCGTCGCATCGGCGTTGGTGCTGAAGCCGAAGAAGCTGCGAACCGACCATAGACCGAGGACCAACAGCGTCACCAGGAACAGGGCGATGTAGAAGATGCGTAATGAGCGGGTCATGTCAGATCCCTCAGAACTGGAAGTAAAGGAACGGCGAGAAGCTTTGCGCCGAGAGTTTGAGAATCGAGGCAATGAACAACAGCAGGATCAGCCCGCGCATCACGTAGCGCGACCAGTCAGCGGTCCAGTAGGCCGGTTGCACCTGGGCTTCGACGCCGACGGTGTAGCCAGGTTCATGGATGCTCGCCGGGTTTTCGCCAGGCGCTGCCTTGATCATTCCAGGCGTTGCTGTAGCCGGGCCATCGGCCTCGACATTGACCGCTGGTTTGGTCTTGGCTGGCGGCTGATTGGTGTACAGGTCACGCAGTCCGAAGAACGCCAGGGTCACGTAAGCCACCACCAGGGTTGCCACTTGCAGACCGGTCAGGCTGGCCTGATTGAGTTCCGACAGCGACCAGTCACCGAAGCTGAACATTGCGCCGTACATGCGCCCGGCAACGTGCAGGTTCTCGGCACGGAAGATCACCCAGCCCATCACCACCAGCAGGAAAGTCAGTGCCCAGCGGATCGGGTTGAGGCTGCGCGGCGAGGTGTTCAGGCCCAGCGCTTTTTCGATCGCCAGCCACATGCCGTGCCAGGCGCCCCAGACGATGTAGGTGATGTTCGCGCCGTGCCACAGACCACCGAGCAGCATGGTCAGAAACAGGTTGCGATAGGTCATCAGCGTGCCTTTACGGTTACCGCCGAGGGTGATGTACAGGTAGTCACGCAGCCAGGTCGACAGGCTGATATGCCAGCGGCGCCAGAACTCGGTGATCGACTGGCTGATGTACGGCTGCTTGAAGTTTTCCATGAAGCGGAAACCCATCATCAAGCCCAGACCGATGGCCATGTCGCTGTAACCGGAGAAGTCGAAGTACAACTGCGCGGTGTACGCCAGCGCGCCGAGCCAGGCATCACCGGTGGTCGGGTTTTGCAGGGCGAAGCAGTGGTCTGCAACGACCGCGAGGGTGTCGGCGATAAAGACTTTCTTGATGAAACCCTGCATGAACCGGGTGCAGCCCTCGGAGAATTTGTCGAGGGTGTGCGTGCGGTTGTTGAACTGGTCGGCCAGATCACGGAAGCGCAGCACCGGACCGGCAATCAGGTGCGGGAAGATCGCCACGAATGCCGCGAAGTCGATCAGGTTGCGCGTCGCCGGGGTGTCGCCACGGTACACGTCGATGATGTAGCTGATCGATTCGAAGATGTAGAACGAAATACCGATCGGCAGCAGCACGTGCGTGAGGATGAACGGCTCCAGCCCCACCGACGTCATCATCGCGTTGATGCTGTCGACACCGAAGTTGGCGTACTTGAAGTAGCCAAGGATGCACAGGTCGACGGCCACACCGAGCAGCAGCCAGCGCTGGGCCGGTTTGGTTCGGACGCCAGCGGCACCGACCTTGAGGCCGATCCAGTAGTTCCACAGCGTGACCGCTGCGAACAGCGCGAGGAAGTCCACACGCCACCAGGCGTAGAACACGTAGCTGGCGATCAGCAGCAGCAGGTTGCGATAGCGTTGCCCGCTCAGGTAGTACAAGCCGAGAAAGATCGGCAAGAACAGAAACAGGAACACGTTGGATGAAAATACCATCCCGATCTCTCCATGTTTGAACCAACAGTCAAGGGCAAAAGCCCCCCCAAACCCCCCCTGGTAGTGGAGGGGTGACACAGTGTTTGCTTGAGGTCGGGGCTGGCCTTCAGACCGCGCCCCTCACCCCCCGCCCTCTCCCGGAGGGAGAGGGAGCCTGATCTCCATGTTTTTCAGAAAAGGAGATCGACTCGGTATTGCCTTGCAGCCTGATCTCACTTCTTTTCAAAGCCTGAGATCGACTTGGTATTTCTTTTGCCGCAGTTCGCACAGCTACCCCGGTCAGTTCCCTCTCCCTCCGGGAGAGGGCTAGGGTGAGGGGCTTTTGCTCTTCGCCTTTCAGGAACCCTTGTTGCCCTTTTCGTGGGACGGGTCGTAGACCTTGGTCAGGTCGCCGCCGAGGCGGAAGGTTTTGAACGGTTGCATGTCGCGTTTCTTCTCGATCACATCCGGCGCGCAGGTGTAGAGCGTGCAGAACGGTTCGAGCCAGGCGAATTTCATGTCCTCTTTCAGGTCGGTCATGTCCTGCTCTTTGCCGTTCTTCTCTTCGAACTCATCCGGATCTTTCACCCCGGACAACACTCGATCACCGAGACGCTTGAGCGCCGAGTTGTTTTCCTGACGCAGATCGACACCGTTGACCTGAGCAAAACTGGCGATCATCGCCAGCGGTGGCAGGGCGTAGTTGTGATAGGCGAGGGCGCGTTGCTGACGCTTGAGCTCATTAGGCAAATAGCCGTCGGCATCGACCTGATTGACGCCGACCTTGTATTCCTTCACGGCCCAGTCGAACAGGTCGCGGCGGTTGGTCGCGACGGCGGTGGCCATCACCGACCAGGCGGCCCAGTACGAGTGGTTGTTGGTTTTTTCCAGCGGCAGGTTGTCCCAGTCGCTGACCACCTGATCGGCCATTTTGCTGAACCATGCCTCGATCAACTGCGCTTCCTGCTGATGCTGCGCGAGCGGATGCGAGTCGGAGAACTTCAGGCGAATGTACGAAGACGCCATGCTGCCCAGCGCCCATTTGCGCATCGACTTGCCGGTGTGGTTGAAGTCTTTGGACATCAATGCATCAGCCTTGGCCCACGCGGTCAGCCAGTTCAGCGTGCATTCGAGCTGTTCCGGGCGACCATCGCGCATGAACTGCATGACGCGCTTGGCGGTGCCGCGCTCCAGCGTGGTGATATCTTTGGTGGTGTCGCGAAAGGCTTTTTCCGACTGCACGTTCAGCGTCGCGCGGGCCTTGTCCGAACCTTCATACTTGCTGCGAAATTGCAGCGGGCCGGTGTACGGCGCCGGCATCGCATCGCAACCGTCGCTCTTGTCGCCACTCTTGAATTTATCCACCGGGGCGAAGTAGCCCTGTGGCGGACGCAGTGGCGCGGCGGCCTGGGTGGCCCCGGCGAACATCGCCAGGGTCAGCAGGGAAGGCGCGAGCAGGTGTTTGATCGTTCGATTTCGCATAGCAGACCTCATTGCCCAAGCTGCGCGGTCTGTTGACCGACGCCCGGGAATACGTTGCGTTTGCAGATTTTCGCTTCGACTTTTTGCGGCGCGGCGCCAGGTGCGGCTTCAGGGCCCTGGACTTCAACGGCCAGCAGGTTTTGCGAGGCCCAGTCTTCGTCCGTGCGCAGCTCAAAGGCGAAACGACCGTCGGTGTCGGAGGTTTCCGGTTTCTCGATCTTGATGTCCTCGTGGCGACCGTTCATGTACCAGAGGGTGGCTTGCAGGGTTTTCACCGAGGTGTCGGCGAAGCGGATGTCGACCTGGTGGTTGGCGTTCTGCAGGTTCAGGTTCTTGCTGTTGACCATCAGTTCCTGTTTGCTGCCCGGCTTCAGCGTGGCGCTGCCGGTCATCTGTGCGTCTTTGCCTTCGCAGCCGTTATCGAGCAAGGCCATCATCTGGCGATAGATGGTTTCCTGGTCGAGGCGATACAGCGGCGAGAATTCCCAGATAAGAATCTTCGGTGGCGACTTCTGGAATTCCTCGCTGCCCAGGTACTGCAGCATCGAACCTTCAAAACCGCCGCCCGGGAAGGCGACGTTGAGAATGTCGGCGCCGATGGCTTCTTCGAGGAAACCGGCGAAGTTGTAGTTCTTGCCGCTGTGTGAGGTGCCGACCAGGGTGATCTGCGGATTGCCGGAATCGCCGAACAGGTCGCCGTCACCCGCTTCGCCTTTCGGCTCGGTGGTGAACTGGTCCATGTACTGGATCGCGTAGCTGGTGCCGCACAGTTGCCCGGCCATGTTGTGCAGGGTGCCGGTCTTGCCCATGCGTCCGGACTTCTTGGTCTCGAACTCACGCTTGGGAATGTCGGCGAAAGCCGGGATCTGCTTGACCTTCTCGGCGACGATTTTCGCCGTGCGCTGGGCACCGTACGGCGTCCAGTGCTGGTCGCCACGGAAGTAGAAATCGTGGGCGGGCAGGGTGTCCGGCAGCGATTCGTTGGTCAGCGGCGACAGGTCCGGCACCACGTAGCCCATTTTGGCAAAACGGCCGAGCATGGTCTTGTAGTTGCCCAGGGCTTTCTCGTAATCGAACGCGGCTTTTTCCTGCGGGTTGAGCTTGTTGCGGTTCACCAGGCCACGGGTCGGCTGGTAAACGATGACCAGCTCGACGCCTTTGCTCTTGAACGCATCGTGCAATTGTTGCAGACGCTTGTAGCCGGCCGGCGTGGTGTTGAACTCGGTACGCAGGTCTTCCTGGGTGCGGAACAACCAGTCGCCCTGGGCTTGCACCAGCGTGGTGAAGTTCTGCTGATAACGCGTGGTGTAGTTCTTCGCGTCATGGGCGGCCGGGCACAGGTTGCAGCATGGCTCAGCGGTGAATTTCGGCGGCGCGGCAGTTTCACTGCCAGCGTCGGCACGTGCGTTGCCGGCGGCGAGAATGCCAAGGGTCAGGGCCGAGAGGCTGAGCAGTTTGATCATGTGTGGGTGCATAAAAATTATCCTCAGTCCCGCATTTCGGTCTGGCGTTCGACAGGGTCGATCAGCACGGCTTTCTGCTGGCGCACCAGCAAGTCGAGAATTTCATCCTGGCGCTCGCCGAGGATGCCGCTGAAGCTGATGCCGCTGGATTTGGTCGGCGCCAGCATCGATACGCGATACAGCTCGACACTCAACGGCGAATCGATCGACAGCGGGCCGCTGCCATTGGCTGCCAGTTCGCCGCCGACGACGATCAACGAGACCTGGGCATCGAACGGGTCGAGCTTGATGTCGCGGTCGGTGTCGGTCAGATCCTTGATGTGCCCGTAAATGCCGGTCAGGCCGTTGGTCATGGCAACGTTTTCGTACAGGCGAATGTTCACGCTGTTACGGATACGGATACCGTGACGCCGGTTGCTGATGACCTTGTTGCCCCACAACAGGTTGTCGGCAGACTCATAGAGCGTGATGCCGTCGGTGTGGTTCTTGTAGATCTCGTTGTAGGCAATGATGTTGTTGATGCTGTTACGGTCGATCACCAGGCCCGACAACTTGTTGTCGTAGCTCTTGTTGTTGAAGATGAAGCTGTCGTTGACCTCACGGGAAATAATGATCCCGTGCTTCTTCTTCGTGCCGTACACGGTGTTCTCGGCAATGATCAGCCGGTGCGAACGGTCGTGCGGGTCGATGCCGTAGACGATGTTGTCTTTGTAGGTGTTGCCCTTGACCACAAAGTCGCTGGTTTCGTAGCAGTAGAAGCCGTACCACATGTCCGAGAACTCGGAGCCGACGATCCAGCCGGTCGGCTCCGGGCGCTTGAGGACCTTGGCCATGTTCGGCGTGTACTGGGAAATACTCACCCCGTACGACTTACTGTTGGCGTAGCCGAAGCTGGCCATCTTGCTGTTGACGATGTAGGTCTCGGTGCCGCCCCAGGCGAGCAGGAACGGACGGAATTCCTTCGGCGAACGGAAGGTTGCCGGGCCGTTGTCCTTCTCGCGCCAGCCAGTGACTTTGGTGTCACTGACGAACAGCTTGCCGTCGTTGACCAGGAACGAACCGGCCTCCTGGGACAGACGCAGTTCCTGGGTCTGACCGTCGATTTCGAGGATGCCTTTCTCGCCGACCACAATCGGCAATTTCGCCAGGTACACGCCCGGCGCGGTCTCGCTGAAGTATTGCTTGGGCAGTTTCTTCGCCAGATCCTTGAGGTTCATGTAGCCGTCGTCGATGAAGATCGCCTGCGGGATGCCGTGCTGACGCACCACCCATTCGGCCATCTTGTTATCGCCGCCGATGAAGTCCTTCAGGGCGTTTTCCTGCATCATCCGGCGCACGCTGATCTTGCCCGGCTTGCTGCGCACGATCTTCGCCGCAGCGGCTTCGGCGGTGAAACCGGAAAGGTCAGGCAGTTTCGGCTTGGCCAGTTGCAGCGCGTCGGTTGGCGCGCTGCTGACGGTGTAGGTCTTGGCCTGTTGCAGTTCCTTGGCCACGGTGGCCGGCTTGCCCGCCTGGGGCGCGACCGGTTCCACATTGGCAAAGGCGCCAGCGCTGGCCAGCAGCATCGCGCCGGCCAGCAGGCTGAGTGAGCCTGTTCTGGTGCTGATCATGTCGGGCACTCCCTTGGCGGTTTGCATCAGAAGCGCCAGATCACGTCAATGAATGCGCGGTGCATGTACGAATCAACCTGGCTGCCATAGGCATCGCCCGGCTTGAACACACCGCCACGGAAACGCACCAGCGCCGAAGGCTCGTCGATCGACTGGCTCAGCGCCGCCGGCAACAGGCCTTGCTTGAAGTACTTGGTGACGACCAGGTCCATCTCCTGACCCAGGTCCTTGTTGCCGTCTTCAAGCGGCAGCGAGGTGCTGGAAAGGATCGCGCCGGTGACGTCGTCGGTGTTGTTTTCCACCGCGTTGATGCCGTTGCTGCCCACTGGCTTGTTGCCGTCGACACGCCAGAACTTGTGGTAGATCAGGCTGGCGTCGTATTCGTCGTTGACCATCCACGAACCGAACAGGGTCGCGGTCTGCATGTTGTTCATTTCACCGCGGAAGGCTTCGCCGAAACGGTGTACGCGCGAACGGGTACCGGTGAAGTTGGAGCGGTTGCTCTCCAGACCGTTCTGTTCGTAATCGGCGCTGGCGCGGGCATAGGCACCGCCGACTTGCCAGTGCGGATCGAGGCGCAGACGCACGCCGAGGTCAGTGGCCCAGCCGCTGATGTCATCGCTGCGCTTGGCTTGTGCAGGACGGCTGCCGTCGGCGTTCAGCGCGTTGACCGTGTCACGGTCGCCGCTCATGCCGGTGATGCTGCCCCAGTAGTTGACGGTGTTGGTGTTGCGCCAGTTGTAGGCGTCGCTGTCGGCAGTCAGGCCGATCCAGCTGATGTCGCCGTTCTCGGTCTTGTCCAGCGAGTCACGCGGCACGCCCGGTTCGGCGTAATCGAGTTTGCCGTCATCGTGGGTGTGGTGGCCGCGAATGCCGACCCACTGGCCCGGCGTCCACTGATATGCGGCGTCGGCGTAGGCGTGCAGGCGATCCTTGTCTTTCGGTGCCAACTCTTTCAAATCGGTGCGGTATTCGCTGAAGCGCTCGGCAACACCGGCGTTGGCACGCAGCAGGGTGGTGTCGAAGGTCCAGTTCAGCGCTTCGATGTTGGTGTCGCGCCATTGGCCGTCGTCATTGCGCAGGCGCTGGCGACCGAACTTGAGGATCTCGCCAGGGTAGGGCGTGAAGCCGCTGTAGCCGACCCAGAATTCGCGCATCGCGAGGTAGTTTTTCTTGGTTTCGCGATCACCGCTATCGGTGGTCTGTTCGCCGTCCGATTGCTGCAGGGTGTCAGTCTCGATGATATCGGTCGAGGTCACGGCCTGACCCATGGCGTAGGCGCTCCACGCGCCACTTTCGCCGTAGATCCACGGACGCAGGTCGAGGCCGATGCCGTTGACGTCGCCGCCGCCGGCAGTGCCGAGGTCACGGTCGTCTTCGGACTGGCCGGTGAGTTTCACTTCAAGGCCAAAGTTCTTGCTTTCAGTCATCGCGGCCAGTGTCGGGCAAGACCAGATCAGCGCGAAAGTGAGGCCAATGCCGGCCTTCACGAATGGGTTCAGCTTCATAGTTTTTCCTCGCCGTCTTCTTCTTGCAGGGCGTGCAGTTGCAGCGTGTTCGGGTTCAGCGAGCCACGGCTGGCTTGCTCTTGTTGCAGCAGGCGGCGAGCTTCGGGCAGACGCTCCGGCGGCAATTGCGCCTCGAGGGTGGCTGCCAGCTCAGCGGCTTGCGGAGTGTTTTGCGCCTTGGCCAACTGGCTGAAGACGTATGCGTTGAGCGGGTCGGGCTTGGTGCCCTTGCCTTGGGAAAACAGTTGGGCGATGGCGAAATCGGCACTGTTCTGACCGTTGCGCGCAGCGGTCAGCAGATGATCGAGAGCCTTCTGCGGATAGACCTTGCCCAGATAGCCACGGCGATAAATCTGGCCGAGGTAGTAATCGGCGGCGACTTCACGGCCGACGGCTTTCTGGAAATGTTCTTCGGCGACTTTCGCGTCGGCCGGAACCAGTTTGCCTTCGTAGTAGACCTTGCCCAGCAACAGTTCGGCGCGCGGCTGGTCGGCGGCGCGGCCGTTGTCGAGGTACTTCATCATCTGATCGACGTCGCCCAGTTCGGGGAAGTCGTAGAGCAGCTGCGCGAGGCTGACCCATGCTGCCGGGTAGCCCGGCGCGATCGGCTCAAGCAGCGACTGCGCGGTTTTTTCGTCAGTCTTGCCCAGGGTCGAATCGGCGAGTACGCGGGCGACCGAATCAACGCGCTGCGCGGTGACGGTGCCACGGCTGTAACCGGCCTGCATCTGCTTGATCAGCTCGGCCTGCTGTTCTGGCTGGCCACGCTTCTGGTAAACGGTGGCCAGTTCGACGTAGCAGATGTCGGTGGTGTTGAGCGCGGCCTTGCAGATTTTTTCCACGTCATCCAGGTGCTGGTCGTAGGTGCCCTGAGTGCGATACAGCAGCACCTGGGCCAGACCGGCTTCCGGGTAACCGGCCTTGCGCCACTGATCGATCTGCTGCTGAGCGTTGATGTTGGGGAAGCTGTGCGGGTATTGCAGATAGAGCATCGCCAGCGGAATCAACGTATTGCCTTCGCCATTGGCGGCGGCTTTTTTCAGCAGGGTTTCGGCTTCGTGGTGCTCGGCTTCGGTCGAGCCCGGTTTGGCCACCAGCAGACGACCGAGACGCGCCTGGGCACGCGGCGACACGCTGGCCGCTGCGCGGTAGGTTGCTTCGGCCTGTTTCATTTGCGCCGGGTCGCGGCTGTCGACCTGGATATCGGCCAGGCCGACTTGCGCCTCGCTGTAACCCAGGTCAGCCAGTTGCTGATAATTCTGCGCAGCAGTGGCGGTGTCGCCACGCTTGAGCGCTTCGTTGGCCAGACGCTGGTCGGGCAAGCCAGCACAACCGGCCAGAGAGACTGCCAGCGCCAGCGAGCACACCATCAATCCCTTGTGGTAGCCAGCCTGCTGGCGATTCAGGCGACGCGGTGTTTCAGCTGTACCGCGCTGATCCAATCGCTGGCAGGCCAGCTCCCACAGGGATCGCGGTGTTTTCAGGATGGGTGGAGTAGTCACAGGCATGTCCTCGACTTAAAGACCGGCAGCCATGGCTTTGTCGATCAGCCAGTTCAGGTTCGGGCCACGGTCGCTGTTCACTTCCACCGGGCGGCCGGCGAAGCTGCTGTCGAGCGGTTCATCCGGCTGGATCTGCACGCGGATGTCGGAGGACAGGTCGGCGCTCTTCAGGCTGGTGCTGCTGACGATCTTGCCGGTGCGGGTCTTGTCTTCGCCGGCGATCTGGAAGCTCACCGAGGTGCCCGGACGCACATCGCCGAACTGGCGATAGGAGAAGCGCGCATCGACGGTGGCCTGGGTGTTGCGCGGCACCAGCTGGAAGATCACGTCGCCCTTGCTCGCGTACTGACCGTCGGCGACCAGTTGCTGGGCCACGGTGCAGTCGCATGGCGAGGTCAGGGTGCCGGTCATCTGCTTGCCGAACAGTTCTTCAACCTTGGCCGGCGCCAATTGGTCTTCGGCCAGATGGCCCTTGAGTACGTCGAGCATGCTGGTGCTGAAGGTCGCCAGCGGCGCGCCTTTGGCGGCAACACCGTCGGACTTGACCAGGCTCTGCACGGTGCCGTCACGCGGCATGGTGATGTTCATTCCCGGCACGCTGACCAGACCAGCCTGGGCGTGGCTGACGAAGTACATGCCGTACACCGATTTGAAAATGAAGCCCGCGGCGACCAGACCGACGGCGAAGATACCAGCGCTGAAGGTCACGGCTTTCAGGCGGCCGAACGCGGTCATGCCGGTGTCGTTGCTCTTGTTCTTGCGCGCCTTGGTGAAGTTGTCGCGCTGCAGGGTCGCCAGCACTTCGCCGATGCTGACGATGTCGCCGGCCAGGTGCGAAGTGATCAGGTGGCGCAGGGTGGAAATGTCCTGCGGCTCGAGGTTCTGGAACTGGCAGCCGGCGCGGCCGGTGGCACGGTCGTAGGAACGCACCTGCAGTTCAACGTCCATGGCCAGGCCAAGGTTGTCGATGACAAATTGCAGACGCGCCTTGTACACCTCGCCGATGGTCAGCGGCAGTTGGCCGGCGTTGAACGCCAGGCCACCCGCGGACAGGTCCAGCACGCGAGCTTCGATAGGCGTCCGGTCCGGGCCAAAGAAACGCAGCTTGGCCGGGATTTTTACGCGAGCGTGCTGGCGCTGGGCTTCGGATTCATGCACTACGTTGACGTTGACGGCGGTATTCATAGGGGCGATTTCCTTGTTAATTCAATAGGAGCGGGTCAGACCATCATCAGCAGCACGGCGACAAAAATGCTGCCGGCGGAGAAGGTCATGGTCCGAGACGACCAGGTGTTGAACCAACGTTGAAAGCTGGCGAGGTCACGGGTCAGGGAGGTGGGCTGGCGAGTCCACGATTGTTGGTCGAGGCGGAAAAACACGTAGATCTTCACCAGCGCGCCAACGATCTGGTTGTAATACAGAATCGCCGGGTAAGCCGGGCCGATGCGGTGGCCGGAGCACGACAGCAACAGCGTCAGGATCAGGCGGGTGATGCCGATCCACAGCAGGTACACGAGGATGAACGCAGTGCCGTACTTGAAGCTGGCGATCAGCGCCACGGTCAGGCCGAGCAGGGAAGTCCACATCGACACACGCTGGTCGAACAGCACCACCGAAGTGAACACGCCGAGGCGGCGGATACCCAGGCCCAGTGCACGCGAGTTCTGGCGCAGGTTGTTGCCGTACCAGCGGAACATCAGCTTGCGGCTGGCCTTGATGAAGCTCTTTTCCGGCGGGTGTTCAACGGTGTTGATCGCCGCGTCCGGTACGTAAAAGGTGTCGTAACCCAGGCGCATCAGGCTGAACCAGCTCGACTTGTCGTCGCCGGTCAGGAACTTGAAGCGGCCCAGGCGCCAGTGTTGCAGCGAGTCGCTTTCAACGTCGGCGATGAATTCCGGGTTGGTGACCACGGACGCTTTGAACACCGACATGCGACCGGTCATGGTCAGTACGCGCTTGGACAAAGCCATCGAGCACATGTTGATGTGGCGCTGGGCGAAACGCAGCTTGTGCCATTCGCTCATGATGTAGCCGCCGCGCACTTCGCAGAATTCGTTGGTGGTCAGGCCGCCGACGTTGCCGAACAGCTGGAACCACGGCACGGTCTTGCGCACGACGCCTTCGCCGAGCACGGTGTCGCCGTCGATCACGGCCACTACGGCACGGTCATCCGGCAGGTGACGGGAGATCGCGCGGAAACCGAAGGCCAGGCCATCGCGCTTGCCGGTGCCGGGGATGCGCACGAAGTCGAGCTTGACCCGCTCCGGCGGATTCATCCGCGCCCACAGCGCCTTGACCAGCAGCTCGTCGGACATTTCAACGATCGAGCAGACAATGGTGGTCGGCAGATCGCAATCGATGGCTTCGCGGATCACCGAGCTGTAGACCTGCGCGGTGGTCAGCGCGTCAATACGGAAACTGGTGACCATCAGAAACACATGCGACGGGTCGGCCGCTTTACCCAGCTTGCGTACTTTGCGACGCAGGTGCGGGTAGACGATGTAGAGGAAAATCATACCGCGCACAAAGTGCGTTGCACCCATCGAGTAGCGCCAGATACCCACAGCGCCAATCAGGAAAATGAAGTCCTTCGACTCGGAGTCGAATGTGGACGTGGGCAGCATCAAGGCCAGGCCCATCAGCAGACTGAGATAAAAAAGCCAGCCGGCTGATTGCAGAAAAAAATGTTTGAGCTTGGTCATAACCGTCGTCCGAAGGTAAGGGAAGCCGCAAGTTGCAAGCTTCAAGCTGCAAGCCAATCGCGTTGACCTGCAGCTCGAAGCTTGTCGCTTGGCGCTGCGTTACCAGCAAATGCCTTCGGTGCGGCTACCGGCGCTGGTGGCCTTGGACATGAAGCCCACCAGGTCGATGACTTGCTTGCCGTGTGGCGCTTCCTGGGCCAGCGAACGGAATTTCTCGTCACGGTTGCCAAGAATGATCACGTCAGAGTTGTCGATCACTGAATCGAAGTCCGAATTGAGCAGCGACGATACGTGCGGGATTCTGGACTCGATGTAGTCTTTGTTCGCGCCGTGAACACGGGCGTACTCGACGTTGCTGTCGTAGATGCTCAGGTCGTAACCCTTGCCGATCAGCATTTCAGCCAGCTCGACCAGCGGGCTTTCGCGCAGGTCGTCGGTGCCGGCCTTGAAGCTCAGGCCGAGCAGGGCGACTTTGCGTTTTTCATGGCTTTCAACGATGTCGAAGGCGTTCTGCACTTGCGATTCGTTACTGCGCATCAGCGAGTTGAGCAGCGGCGCTTCGACATCCAGGGAACCGGCGCGGTAGGTCAGGGCGCGGACGTCTTTTGGCAGGCACGAGCCACCGAAGGCGAAACCTGGGCGCATGTAGTACTGGGACAGGTTGAGGGTCTTGTCTTGGCAGACCACTTCCATCACTTCACGGCCATCGACGCCGACCGCTTTGGCGATGTTGCCGATCTCGTTGGCGAAGGTCACTTTGGTCGCATGCCACACGTTGCAGGTGTACTTGATCATTTCGGCAACGGCGATGTCCTTGCGGATGATCGGTGCGTCGAGTTCTTCGTACAGCGATTGCAGAACGTCACCGGAGGCGGTGTCGAACTCGCCGATGACCGTCATCGGTGGTTGATCGTAGTCGGCGATCGCAGTGGATTCGCGCAGGAACTCAGGGTTGACCGCAACGCCGAAGTCGACGCCGGCTTTCTTGCCCGAGCAGTCTTCGAGAATCGGGATTACGACGTTGGCAACGGTGCCTGGCAGCACGGTGCTGCGCACGACGATGGTGTGGCGGGTGGTTTTTTCACGCAGAACAAAACCGATCTCGCGGCATACCGCTTCGATGTAGTTGAGTTCGAGGTCGCCGTTCTTTTTGCTTGGTGTACCAACGCAGATCATCGACAGGTCGGTGTCGCGAATGGCTTCGGCGAAGTTGGTCGTGCCGCGCAGACGACCGGTCTGGATTCCCTGTTGTAGTAGTTCGCCCAGACCCGGCTCAACGATCGGCGATTTGCCGGCGTTAATCATGTCGATCTTGTCTTTGGCAACATCGACGCCAACTACGTCATGGCCCCGTGCAGACAGGCAACCGGCACATACCGCGCCAACGTAACCCAAACCAAATATGCTGATGCGCATCGCAATTACCTCTGTATATATCAGGCCTTAGAGGCCGGAGTTAATGATGTTCAGCGGACACTAGTGCACTCGAAAGTGCGGCTTACAGGCGCCACAATGCCGTGTGCAGGCATACTAAGTTTCGAGTGTCTAAATAAGTGCACTCAAGATGTGCGCAACCAGGCCTTATTGTTATGACTTGCCCTGTTATGCAGCGGATCTTCTTGTTGAAGACTCTTGTGCAATCATCTTTCACGCTTGATGCGGGGATGGAAATCCCTTTGAATCAAGCGGTTATGCGCTCAGGCGAGCACGTTTAAAGGGTACGACCATGGCCTTTGCAGGGGATATCAATGGTGCGTATCGCCTGTCCATCGTTTCGTTTTCAGACCGGTTAGTCATCTAGTCAAGTTGCTGTGACAACTTGGTTACATGGCTATCTGCTCTGCGTAAGTTATCTCGCACAAACTCGCCGAGAATCGTTACCGGTGGTATGAGCTACGCATTTGGACATAGTTCCTGTCCGCTCATCGTGCCGCCTGAAATTTTTTGAAATATCGACAAAGATGGCACTGCTTTCAATTTGATAGCACTTGCGATTTCGCCCTTTAGTTCTGGGGCTATAACCGCGCTAGATAGTTTTATGCCACTACCGTAAAAAAATTTAGGTGCCACTACTGAAAAAACTGACGAGTGTCGAGTGAAAGAAATCTCAGAAAAGACAGGGGTATTTTTTTGGCGCCATTAAACCGGCGAAATGCGGCGGGGAGTTTCTGACATCGTGCGACGTGCACGACTCTTGATGAAAAGAGTCGTGCATTGGGCATGCTTTATTCCGGGGCGTGATCGCGCAGGAACACCAGGTTGTCGGGTTTCGACTGCTCGGCACTGTAGCGATAACCCTGCAAGTCGAAGTGCTTGAGCTGTGCCGGGTCGTTGATTTGTTCCTGGATCACGAAACGGCTCATCAGGCCGCGGGCCTTTTTCGCGTAGAAACTGATGATCTTGTACTGCCCGTTCTTCTGGTCCTTGAACTCGGTATTGATGATTCGCGCGTTCAGGACGGTGCGCTTGACGGCCGAGAAATACTCATTGGAAGCCAGGTTGAGCAGCACCTCGTCGCCTTGCTCGGCCAGCGCTTCGTTGAGCCATTCACTGATGCGCGTGCCCCAGAAGGCATAAAGGTCTTTGCCCCGGGCGTTGACCAATTTGGTGCCCATTTCCAGGCGATAGGCTTGCATCAGGTCGAGGGGGCGCAGCAAGCCATAAAGACCGGAAAGCATGCGCAGGTGTTTTTGCGCGTAATCGAAATCGGCTTCGCTGAAGGATTGCGCGTCCAGACCGGTATAAACGTCGCCTTTGAAGGCGAGCAATGCCTGCTTGGCATTTTCGGGGGTGAACGCTGGTGTCCAGCTGCCGAAACGCGCGGCGTTGAGCCCGCCGATCTTGTCCGATACGTGCATCAGCTCGCTGATCTGCGCCGGGCTCAGCTCACGCAATTGCTGGATCAGCTCCTGGGAATGGTCCAGGTATTGCGGCTGGGTAAAACGCTGGGTCGCCGGCGGTGTTTCGTAATCAAGGGTCTTGGCGGGGGAAATCACCATCAGCATTAAGTCGTCTCCTTTAATCGTGGGGGCGATTCTAGGGGGTTGGCGGGGTTGACTCCAGCTATCAAGTCCATAGGTGATCGATGGCTCTGTGCCAGATCGTTCCCACGCTCCGCGTGGGAATGCAGCCCGTGACGCTCTGCGTCACAGCGATCGGGCGCAGAGCGCCCGGGGAGGCGTTACCACGCGGAGCGTGGGAACGATCATCCACATCTGCGGGGAATGGGGCAGGATCAGCTATAGTGCCGCGCGGGTTTTGTTATGGAGACGTCCCCTTGCGCATTGTTCTTTTATTCACCGCCTGGCTGTTGAGTGTCGCTGCCGTCGCGGCGCCAGGTGATCCGGCAACGCTGGATCGCACGACCTGGCCGGAGCAGCTCAGCAGTCCGACCCTGTTCGACGTCGCTTCACGCGCAGAAATCCTGATGTTCGCCCGTGGCCTGCTCGGCACCGAATCGATCGACGAGGCCGCGCTGGCTCAGCGTCTGGGCCTGCGCACGATCAACATCGATGCGGTCAATCAATTGCGCCAGCGTCTCTGGCAGCGCCTGCTCGCCAATTACAACTACGCCCAGCAAAGCTGCGATCAGGACGCCTCGTTCTGCTTTCTCGTCGAAGACCTGACGACCCTGCGTGAGCAAGCGGCGAAGTTCGTGGTCAGCGACGACAGCTATTACACCAAGTGGGCCGAGCCGAGCCGGATCTTCCATCTGCAGTATCTGGATGAGCTGCTGCGCAAGGCCGCGTTGTTCCCGCAGACAAGTAGCGAAGTCGATCGTTTCGGCGATTACGAGCGCAACGGCGACGACATGCATGATCGCCTGTTTCTGCTGACCTTCGACAGCGCCGCCAACGTGCAGCCGGACAACACCGACTGGCTCACCGAGTATCTGCGCAAATCAAACATGAGAGGCACGTTCTTCGTATTGGGCAAGGATATTCAGGCGCGGTTGGCCGATCGCTCGGTCAGCAGTCTGCAAGCGAGTTTTTCCACGCAGTGCGTCGGCGTGCAAGGCTGGGAGTTCCGCTCCCACAGCCACTGGCAGGACTGGCAGGATTCGGTGCGGCGCAGTGCCGATCTGGTGAAGAACAAGTTGCCAGAAAACTACGTGCCGCTGTTTCGTCCGCCGGAAGGCCAGCGCCGCAGCGATGCGCAAGGTTTCTTCAATACCCAGGGCCTGCAAGTTGCCTTGTGGGACATCGACGCTCAGGACGGTGCCGGCAAGCTCAAGGGCCCGGCGAGCGCACAGCGAGTACTGACCCTGATGCTGTTATGGCGCCACGGAGTGATCAATTTCAACATGAAGCAGGATGCGGTGAAGACCTCGTTGCCGTGGCTGATCACGCAAACCGCGCAAAGCGGTATCGGCTGGGAAGACTGTCAGGATGCGTTTCGCTGACTAGCGCCAAAAGCCCCGTAAACATTGGGCCTTGGGTGATTTTTCGAAGGGGTTCGATGCAGGCGGACTTCCGACTTTAGCGGTGTCTGGTGAGTCCGCCAAGGGCTTTTCGTCACTCTGCAAAATAAACTTAAAAAAACCGTCAAAGTACTTTTTTATGTCATCGGTTTTGGAGTATTACGAAGACAGACCGCCGAAACCTGCAACACAGGTGGCGTCTTCCAAGACCCGTTTGTTTGCAGTCACTTGAATCTCCGCAGGTGAGATTTCGGCAGTCACTTCGAGGCGCAGCACCGCTCAGGTATTGCGTCTACTGGCTCTGACATAGGTGACCGAGTATGGATGATCACGGACGTAGCCCTTCCTCCAACCAGCCAATCCTGTATGTACTCGATACCAACGTATTGATTCACGATCCAAACGCCCTGCTGAATTTCGAAGAACACCACGTCGCCATCCCGATGACCGTGCTCGAAGAACTGGACAAGCTCAAGAGCGGGCACCACAGCGTTGCCGCCGAATGCCGTCAGGCGATCCGGCTGATTGACAAGACCCTCGGCGATGCGTCCCCCGAAGACGTCGAACTGGGCGTGCCGATCCAGCGCGGCAAGGGCGGGCCGAAGGGCTTGCTGTCAATTCTGATGAGCAAGCAGGCCGAATCGAACCTGATTCTGCCAGAGCACTTGAACGACAACAAAATCATCAACCAACTGATCGACCTGCACACCCGCGACCCGCAAAAGCCGGTGGTGCTGGTCACCAAAGACATCAACATGCGCCTCAAGGCGCGCGCCTGCGGCATCGATGCCGAGGATTACAGCACCGACCAACTGGTCGATGACGTGTCCCTGCTACCCAACGGCTATCACACCATGACCGGCTCGTTCTGGGACCGCGTGAGCAAGGTCGAGACCCGCCAGGATCACGGCCGCACCTGGCATCAAGTGCAACTGATCGACAACCTGCCGGCGGTGCACATAAACGAGTTCATCATCGACGAACAGGGTTTCGTCGGCTGGATCAAAGAGATCGATGAAGCCAAGTTGTTGATCCTCGATCTGCATCAGGAACCGCTGCTGCATCAGGAGGCCTGGGGACTCAAACCACGCGACATTTACCAAAGCCTGGCGCTGTATGCGCTGCTCGACCCGGATATTCACCTGGTTAACCTGTCCGGCGCCGCCGGTTCCGGTAAAACCATTCTGGCGCTGGCCGCGGCGATCGAGCAGACCATGGTCAGCAAGCGCTACCGGCGCATCATCGCCACCCGCAGCGTACAAGGCCTGGACCAGGAAATCGGCTTCCTGCCCGGCACCGAAGCGGAAAAAATGGAGCCTTGGCTGGGCGCCATCACCGACAACCTCGAAGCCTTGCACATGGATGACGAAAACACCCATGGCAGTGTCGATTACATCCTCAGCAAAGTGCCGTTGCAGTTCAAATCGCTCAACTACATTCGCGGTCGCAGCTTCCAGCAGAGCCTGATCCTGATCGACGAATGCCAGAACCTCACGCCGCACCAGATGAAAACCATCATCACCCGTGCCGGCGCCGGTTCCAAAGTGGTGTGCCTGGGCAACCTCGCACAGATCGACACCCCTTACCTGTCCGCGACCAGTTCCGGGCTGACCTACCTGACCGAACGCTTCAAGGATTTCCCCAACGGTGTACACATCACCCTGCAAGGGGTGCCGCGCTCGATTCTGGCTGAATACGCCGAATCGCATCTGTAACGCCTCAAACGAAACCGGGCGGCCCTCAAGCCGCCCGGTTTTTTATGAATGAATGCAGAACCATTGTGGGAGCGAGCCTGCTCGCGAATACGGTGTGTCAGTCGCCAACAATGTTGCTTGATGCATCGCGTTCGCGAGCAGGCTCGCTCCCACAGGGTGCAGTGGTGATTTCATAATCAATGATGCGGATATCTGACCCACGGGTTTACAATCCACGCTCCTGATCAGGAGTAATTCCGTGCTGACTCATCTCGATTCCCAAGGTCGCGCCAACATGGTCGACGTCACCGAAAAAGCCGTGACGTTCCGTGAAGCGACGGCCCAAGCGCTGGTGCGCATGCTTCCTGAAACGCTGCAGATGATCGTCAGCGGCGGCCATCCCAAGGGTGATGTGTTTGCCGTGGCGCGCATCGCCGGGATCCAGGCGGCGAAGAAGACAAGCGATTTGATTCCGCTGTGCCATCCGCTGCTGCTCACCGGCGTCAAGGTCGAGCTGAGCGCCGAAGACGACGATAGCGTGCGCATCGTCGCCCGCTGCAAACTCTCCGGACAGACTGGCGTCGAGATGGAAGCGCTGACCGCCGCCAGCGTCGCCGCCCTGACCATCTATGACATGTGCAAAGCCGTGGACCGTGGCATGACCATCGAAAGCGTGCGTCTGCTGGAGAAGGTCGGTGGCAAGAGCGGCCACTTTCAGGCGGAGCAGCCATGAACGTGACCGTGACCGTGAAGTTTTTCGCTCGTTACCGTGAAGCGCTGGGCGTCGATTCGGTAAAGGTTGAAGGCGATTTCATCACCGTTGACGATGTGCGCGCATTGTTGGCGCAGCGTGACGGCGCCGAGGTGTTGCGCGAACAGAATCTGATGTGCGCCCGCAACGAAGATCTCTGCCAGCTCGACGAGCCGGTAGCCGACGGCGACGAAGTGGCGTTTTTCCCCACCGTGACCGGAGGCTGAACCATGGCGATTCGCGTGCAGGCCACGCCGTTCGATCCGGGTGCTGAAGTCAATGCGATGCACGCGGCCAATGTCGGTGTCGGCGCGGTGGTGAGTTTTGTCGGCTATGTACGCGACTTCAACGACGGCCTCGACGTGGCGGGGATGTTTCTCGAGCACTATCCGGGCATGACTGAAAAAGCCCTGGGCAAGATCGCCGTCGAAGCCGAACAGCGCTGGCCGCTGCTGAAGCTGGAAGTGTTGCATCGCATCGGCGCGCTGGAACCGGGCGAGCCCATCGTCTTCGTCGGTGCCGCCAGCGCCCATCGCCAGGCCGCATTCGATGCCTGCGCCTTTGTCATGGATTACCTGAAGACCCGCGCACCGTTCTGGAAGAAAGAAAACACCAGCGATGGCCCGCGCTGGGTGGAAGGGCGCGACAGTGATCATGCGGCTGCGGATCGCTGGAAGAAGTAGTTCCTGTATCGCCCTCCAGTCAGTCTTCGCGAGCAGGCTCGCTCCCACCGTTGAAATGCGTTCCCCTGTGGGAGCGAGCCTGCTCGCGAAGGCGTCATCAGCGACACCGAAAATCCTTCCCTCTTTACCTGGTTGACGATTTGTACCCGGGAGTCCAGTATGGATTTCCAAGTACAAAAAAGCTTCTGTCTTGCAGCTATCAGCTTGCCGCTTGTAGCTGCTGTTTCTTGCCAAACCAACAACAACCCCGCGAGAGAACGAACATGAAGAAACTCCCCCTTATCACCGGCCTGGCCTTCAGTCTGCTGGCCTGCGCCAGTACCTTCGCCGCCGAGAAAACCCTGCGCATCGGCATCGAAGCCGCCTACCCGCCATTCGCCTCGAAAACCGACAAAGGTGAAATCGTCGGTTTCGACTACGACATCGGCAATGCTTTGTGCGCGCAGATGAAGGTCAAGTGTGTATGGGTCGAGGGTGAATTCGACGGGCTGATTCCATCGCTGAAAGTGAAGAAAATCGACATGGCCCTGTCGTCGATGACCATCAACGAAGATCGCAAGAAGTCGGTGGATTTCACCCACAAGTATTACTTCACTTCCTCGCGTCTGGTGATGAAGGAAGGCGCCAGCGTTGATGATCAGTACGCCAGCCTCAAGGGCAAGAACGTCGGCGTCCAGCGCGCGACCACTACTGACCGGTTTGCCACCGAGGTATTCGAGCCCAAGGGCGTTAACGTCAAGCGTTACAGCAACAACGAAGAGATCTACATGGATCTCGCGGCAGGGCGGCTCGATGCGATCTTTGCCGATACCATTCCGCTGAATGACTTTCTGTCGATGCCGCGCGGCAAGGGCTATGCGTTTGTCGGGCCGGAGCTTAAGGACCCCAAGTATGTTGGTGAAGGCGCGGGCATTGCGGTGCGCAAGGGCAATTCGGAGCTGGTCAGTCAGTTGAACGGGGCCATCGATGGCATTCGTGCGAGTGGCGAGTATCAGAAGATTTCCGAGAAATATTTCAACACCGATATCTACGGCGATTGATCAACCGCTTTCGCGAGCAGGCTCGCTCCCACATTGCATCTGTGGCGTTCATAGATCCCCTGTGGGAGCGAGCCTGCTCACGAAGAGGCCAGCGCTCTCGAAGCAAATTTTCAGCCCTTCACTTCCTTCAAATGCTTGTACACCGTCGCCCGCCCCATATTCAGCACATTGGCCACATAGTTCGAGGCACTCTTGCCCTTGAACGCGCCCTCGGCGTGCAGCGCCAGCACCAGTTCACGCTTGTGATCGCGGGTCAGCACATTCAGGCTCAACTGGCGTTCGCGCAGCCAGGCATGCAGGAAGGTATTGATGCGTTCCTGCCAGTCATCGCGAAACAGGGCGTCCGGTTGCGGGATCAGTTTGCTCGGCGAGAGGAACAGGTCGAGCGCTGCCTTGGCATTTTCGAACAATGAAATATTCAGGTTGATGCACAGCACCGCGAGCGGCGCGCCTTCGCTGTCGCGCAGAACGCTGCTCAGGCTGCGAATTTTCTGACCGTCCCAGTTGAGCTTTTCGTACGGGCCGATGTTGCGATCGCTGACATCCTCGCTGAGCATGTCTTCCAGTGACGAATCGTCGCCGATCACGCGTTTGGACAGGTTATTGGCGATGTAGTCGACCTTTTGCGTGCGCAGGTCATGCAGCACCACTTCGGCGTGCGGGAAGAACAGGGTGGCGATGGCATCGGCGATGGCGCGGAAATTATCCAGCGCCGGGTCGAATTCGGGGGCGGTCATGACAGTGGAGCTCCAGGCAGCGTCAACGCCCCCGTGATCAGGAGGCGCAGGGAGTGTGCCGCAATCCGTGGCGCGCGTCACCGCACGGATTCAGCGCAGGCGAGCAGGGGAGAGCATGGCGCTGTTCAGCCCGAATTGCTGCAAGTGTTCGGGCAGTGGCTGGCCACGCACCAGTGCCGCACTGGCCTGGCCCATCGCCGGCGACGTCTGAATGCCGTAGCCACCCTGCGCCGCCACCCAGAACAACCCCGGTACCTGTGGATCGAAACCACTGAGCAAATCGCCGTCGGCGACGAAGCTGCGCAGGCCGGCCCAGGTCCGGGTCGGGCGGCGAATGGTCAGGGTGGTGGCTTCTTCGATCTGATAGATGCCCATGGCGATGTCCAGCTCTTCTGGCTGCACATCGTGAGGCTCGACCGGATCGGCATTGGCCGGCGAGCCGAGGAACATCCCGGCATCGGGTTTCATGTAAAAGGATTCGTCGAGGCTGACCAGCATCGGCCAGCGATGAATATCCACGCCTTCAGGCCCGGCGAAGATGAACGCGGCACGGCGTTTCGGTTGCAGGCCCAAGGCAGTTGCGCCGGCCATAGTGCCGATCTTGTCGGCCCAGGCGCCAGCGGCGTTGATGATCACCGGCGCGCTGTACGTCTGGCCGTTGGTTTGAACGTGCCACAAACCGTCGGCGTCGCGGCTCAGGCCGAGCACTTCGCAGTCAGTGTGTACTTCGCCGTTGTGGCGGCGGATGCCGCGCAGGTAACCCTGATGCAGAGCATCGGTATCGATATCGCTGGCGCTCGGATCGTAGATCGCGCCGTGGACTTTTTCCCGGCGCAGAATCGGCAGGCGTGCGCAGGCTTCGTCGGCGCTGAGCAGTTGCATCTCTGGCACCGTGGCTTTGGCGCTGAGGTATTGGTTGTTCAATTCGGCGGCGTCACCGGTGAAATCCACAGTCATTTCGCCGCGTGGCGTCAGTAGCGGGTGTTCACAGAAACCGGCCGGTGGATGGTCGAAAAACGCTCGGCTGGCCTGGGTCAGCGCGCGCACCTGCGGCGTGCCGTAAGCCGCGGTGAACAGCGCGGCGGAACGGCCGGTGGAGTGATAAGCCGGGTGGGATTCGCGTTCGAGCACAATCACTTTGGCGTGTGGCGACAGCCAGAAACCGGTGGAAGCGCCGGCAATTCCGCCGCCGATGATGATGAAATCTGCCTGGCTCATAAGGGGCTCCGGTTGTACATAACTTGGCCTTTGTGGGAGCGAGCCTGCTCGCGAATGCGGTCTGTCAGTCAACGCATTCGCTGGATATCAGACCGTCTTCGCGAGCAGGCTCGCTCCCACAGGGACTAGTGGTGTTGGTTGATCAGGTGATAAATGGCGTTGGCCAGGGCAATGTCCTCCAGCCCCAAGCCGATCGAACGGAAAAACACATGACGCTGGTAGTCGGGACGCTGCACTTTCTCGCTGAGCAGATCCGCCAGGTCACCCACAACTGAATCCTCGCTCCAGCCATGCTGCTCAGCCGCAATCAGCATTTCCCCCGCCGAGCCCGGCGTGGTCAGACGATAGTCGCAGAGCACCTGCATGTTGTTGAGGCTTTGCGGCGGCACTTCGTGAGCGCGCGGGGCGTTGGTGCTGATCGAGGTAATCAGTGCCGGTTTGCTCAACTTGACCGGGTCGATCACCGGCCCGGCGGACGACGTACACAGCATGATGACATCAGCATCGACGACAGCGGTTTCGCGGCTGGCGGCGATTTTCAGCCCCGGCGCGATGGCTTTCAATGCGGCCTGAGTTTCAGCATCTTCCAGCAAGGAGGGCGAATACACGCTGATGGTTTGCCAGTCGCGCAACGGTTTCACATAGTGCAGATGCGCTCGGGCAACCTTGCCGCTGCCGATTATCGCCAACCGCGTAGCGTTTACGGGGGCAAGGGCATCGATCGCCACAGCGGTGGTCGCTGCAGTCCGCACGGTGGTCAGTTCGCCGGCATCGCACAGCAGCAGTGGCTGGCCGGTTTTCATCGACATCAGCAGTGTCCACGCCGTCACCAGCGCACCCTGCTCGCGGACGATGTACGGCGAAGTCTTCACGCCGTACACGCCGTCTTCGGCCAGCACGCCCAGATAGTTGATGAAATCGCCTGCGCCTTGCGGGAACTCAACGCATTGCTGCGCCGGCTGCACCGCGCTGCCGGCCGCAAGATCGCGAAACAGCTTGCGCAAAATCTGCGGCACATCGATCTGGGCTAGCAGTTGGCGGGCCTGGGCCTGGTCGATCACGTACGGCATGCTGGACATACTGCGCTCCGAAATTAAACTTATTTTTCCATTATGGACTTTTAGTTCTTTCGAGCAATACGTGGGCGAAAAAAAAGCGCAGTCCGTTGCCGGCTGCGCTTTTCTGTCGAGCGCCGCTTACTGCGGACGCTTGCGCTCAACCGGGCGCAATAGATGCGTCGGCGGCGTTTCACAGCTGATCTTGCGACCCAGCTTCTCTTCGATGGACGGCAACTGGTAGGAGTCATCCTCGCCAGCAAAGCTGATCG
Organism: Pseudomonas retamae; assembly: GCF_043496865.1. Classification (NCBI taxonomy): domain Bacteria; kingdom Pseudomonadati; phylum Pseudomonadota; class Gammaproteobacteria; order Pseudomonadales; family Pseudomonadaceae; genus Pseudomonas; species Pseudomonas retamae. The sequence continues at coordinate 29,987 of NZ_JBIEIL010000009.1, read as the reverse complement.
ACACGCCATCGGCGCCAGCACGACCGGTACGGCCGATGCGATGCACGTAATCGTCCGGAACTTCCGGCAGGGTGAAGTTGATCACGTGGCTGATGCCGTCAATGTGAATGCCGCGACCGGCCACATCGGTGGCGACCAGTACGCGAATCTTGCCTTCGCGGAAACCTTCCAGGGTCTTGATGCGCTTGTGCTGCGGCACATCGCCGGACAGTTGCGCGGCATTGATGCCGTCGCGCACCAGACGCTCTTCGATACGGCGCACTTCGTCCTTGCGGTTGGCAAACACGATGACCCGCTCCCAGCCGTTATCGTTGACCAGGTTGTAGAGCAGTTTGTATTTGTCGGCAGCGGCCACGGCGTAGATATGCTGTTCGACGTTCTCGTTGGCGACGTTGGTGATTTCGATTTCGACAATCGCCGGATCGGTGGTCCATTGCTTGGCGAGGTTCATCACGTCTTCGGTGAAGGTCGCGGAGAACAGCAGGGTCTGGCGCTCGGACTTCGGCGGGGTCTGGCGAATGATCTGCCGGACTTGCGGGATGAAACCCATGTCGAGCATGCGGTCGGCTTCGTCCAGCACCATCACTTCGACCATGTCCAGGTGCACGTCGCCACGCTGGTTGAAATCGAGCAGGCGGCCCGGGGTCGCCACGAGAATGTCGCAGTGGCGCGCTTCGAGGTGCTTGAGCTGCTTGTCGAAATCCATGCCGCCGACAAAGGTCATCACATTGAGACCGGTGTACTTGGTCAGGTCAGCGGCGTCCTTGGCGATCTGCACCACCAGCTCACGGGTCGGCGCGATGATCAGCGCACGGGGTTCACCCATGTAGCGTTCTTTCGGCGGTGGCGTCTGCAACAGCTGAGTGATGATTGAGATCAGGAACGCGGCGGTCTTGCCGGTACCGGTCTGCGCGCGGCCGATGGCATCTTTGCCGGCGAGGGTGTAACCGAGAACTTGCGCCTGGATCGGCGTGCAATACGGAAAGCCCAGATCCTGGATGGCGTGCATCAGTTCTGGCGAAAGCTTGAAATCGTGGAAGCGGGTTTTGCCTTCCTGGGGCTCGACGACGAAGTCTTCGAGTTTCCATGGAAACACCGGGGCCTTGGGCTTCGGTTCGCGACGTGGTCTGGCCGGTTTCGGCGCTTCGCTGCGTGCGGGCTCGGCGGCGACTGGTGCGGCCGTGGCGGGTTGCGGCGGTTGCTTCGGTTCTGGCTTCGGTGCCGCTACGGGAGCGGGGCGGTCGGCCTGCGGGGCATCGTTGCGATGACCGGCGGCGTGCGACGGCGCACTGGGAACTGGCGCGAGCTGCTCAGCCTCGCTTTTACCGAACATCTTCTTGAGTGCTTTGAGCACGGTCATCTCATCAATTGGTTAAGGAATGTACGCCGGCCAGTGTAATGCAAGAAACGGGCGCGGCGTAGTGGGAGGCGCGAAGGCTGCCAATAAAGCCGACGCCTAGCGCAGGCGTTCGCTCAACCAGACACCGATGTCGCGAATTTCTTCGGGTAACACTTCGTGCTCCATTGGGTATTCCTGCCATGTCACGGTGACACCATGCTTCTTCAAATGCTCGTAAGCGCTGCGGCCCATCGAACTCTGCACCACGCCATCGTACTGGCCGTGCAGGCACAATGCGGGAATCCGTTGTTGGCTGGCGGATAACTCCAGTTCATCGCTGAAAGTCGGCGCGTAGGTCGACAGCGCCAGAACCCCACCCAAGGGTCCCTGCCATTTCACAAAAGCGGTGTGCAGCACCACGGCGCCGCCCTGGGAAAAACCGGCGAGAAAAATCCGCGAGGCGTCTATTCCGCTGGCGCGCTCGGTTTCGATCAATTCAATGATGCGATCCGCCGAGGCTTCCAGCTGGTCACGGTCAATCGCCCGGGCCGGGCTCATGGCTTTGATGTCGTACCAGCTGGGCATGGCATATCCGCCATTTATCGTCACTGGAAGGGTCGGTGCCTGTGGCAGCACAAAACGTGTGCTCAGCAGACTTTCCTGCAACGCCTCGGCTACCGGCAGGAAGTCGTAGCGGTCGGCGCCGAGGCCGTGCAGCCAGATCACGCAGGCATCTGCGGGCTTAACAGGCTGAAGAATCAAGGGCTCGGTCATGGCTGCTCCAAAAATGTGCGGGCGCTCTCATTGAGTGCGTGATTGAAGTGCGCGCCCGGTTGATCCGTTAAGAAGATGTCGCAAGGTTACAAGTTTTGCTATTGACGTGTCGCGCAATCACTTTGGCAAGCGGTGTGGTACGGCGTTTGCTATGGAGGTTTCTGTACGAAGCGTCCTACGCGCGGCGGTAACACTATCAGTCTACGTCGCGCGATGGGACAGCAACGAATCCGGTGATGGATGTTCGCCAATGGCCGCTACGGGCTTAGCGAACGTGAAAGGGCTACAGCCCGTTCGGCCGATTGGTGAGAAGTGAGTGATCCATGATGTGGATTTTCTCCTACTAGACTCATGGCGAAGGTCTTACGTCGGTTGACCCCAAAAAAAGCCAACACGGGTCAACAACGCCTCAAAAGGGTGCGACGGGACTCAAGCTCCGACACAACAAGAGCAAAACTGGAGGTTTGAATGAAGATGTTGAAATCCACTCTGGCGGTCGTGACTGCTGCAGCAGTACTCGGCGTCAGCGGGTTCGCTCAGGCGGGTGCAACCCTGGATGCGGTACAAAAGAAAGGTTTCGTGCAGTGTGGCGTGAGCGACGGTCTGCCAGGCTTCTCGGTACCGGATGCAACCGGCAAGATCCTCGGCATCGACGCTGACGTCTGCCGGGCTGTGGCCGCCGCTGTTTTCGGTGACGCGAACAAGGTCAAGTTCAGTCAGTTGAACGCCAAGGAGCGCTTCACCGCGCTGCAATCGGGCGAGATCGACATCCTCTCGCGCAACACCACCATGACCAGCTCTCGCGATGCGGGCATGGGCCTGAAATTCCCGGGCTTCATTACCTACTACGACGGTATCGGCTTCCTGGTTAACAACAAGCTGGGCGTGAAGAGTGCCAAAGAGCTGGACGGCGCGACCATCTGCATCCAGGCCGGTACCACCACCGAGCTGAACGTTTCCGACTACTTCCGCGGCAACGGTCTGAAATACACCCCGATCACTTTCGACACCTCCGATGAAAGCGCCAAGTCGCTGGAATCCGGTCGTTGCGACGTGCTGACCTCCGACAAGTCGCAGCTGTTCGCCCAGCGCAGCAAGCTGGCCTCGCCGAAGGACTACGTGGTTCTGCCGGAAACCATTTCCAAAGAACCACTGGGCCCGGTCGTGCGTAACGGCGACGACGAGTGGCTGGCCATCGTCCGTTGGGTTGGCTACGCGCTGCTCAACGCTGAAGAAGCCGGCATCACGTCGAAGAACGTCGAAGCAGAAGCCAAGTCGACCAAGAACCCGGACGTGGCCCGTATGCTCGGCGCTGACGGCGAGTACGGCAAAGACTTGAAACTGCCTAAGGACTGGGTAGTACAGATCGTCAAACAAGTCGGCAACTACGGCGAAATCTTCGAGAAAAACCTCGGCAAGAGCACGCCGCTGGAAATCGACCGCGGCTTGAACGCCCTGTGGAACAACGGCGGCATTCAGTACGCACCACCAGTGCGCTAATGGTTCTATCGCCCGGCGGGCCAACCGCCGGGTGATGTTCTTGTTCCATTTCTTGCGGGGCACTTCATGCAAAATTCAATCGGCGCACCAAAGCAGAGGCTCAGCCTCAGCGATCCACGAGTGCGTGCGTGGCTATTCCAGATCATCACCGTTGTGGCGGTGGTCTCGCTTGGCTGGTACCTGTTCGACAATACGCAAACCAACCTTCAGCACCGGGGCATCACCTCCGGCTTCAGCTTTCTGGAGCGCAGTGCCGGGTTCGGCATCGCTCAACACCTGATCGACTACACCGAAGCGGACAGCTATGCCCGCGTCTTTGTCATCGGTCTTCTCAATACCTTGCTGGTGACCGTGATCGGTGTGGTTCTGGCAACCATCCTCGGTTTCATCATCGGCGTGGCGCGGCTGTCGCAGAACTGGATCATTGCCAAACTGGCGACGGTGTATGTGGAAGTGTTCCGCAACATTCCACCGCTGCTGCAAATCCTGTTCTGGTACTTCGCGGTGTTCCTGACCATGCCGGGGCCGCGCAACAGCCACAACTTCGGCGACACCTTCTTCGTCAGCAGCCGTGGCCTGAACATGCCGGCCGCACTGGCTGCCGATGGCTTCTGGGCCTTCGTGATCAGCATCGTGGTTGCGATCATCGGCATCGTGCTGATGACCCGCTGGGCCAACAAGCGCTTCGAAGACACCGGCGTGCCGTTCCACAAGTTCTGGGCCGGCCTGGCGATCCTGCTGGTGATCCCGACCTTGTGCGCACTGATTTTCGGCGCTCCGCTGCATTGGGAAATGCCTGAGCTCAAGGGCTTCAACTTTGTCGGCGGCTGGGTGTTGATCCCGGAACTGCTGGCGTTGACCCTGGCCCTGACCGTGTATACCGCGGCGTTTATCGCCGAAATCGTGCGTTCCGGGATCAAGTCGGTCAGCCATGGCCAGACCGAAGCGGCGCGTTCGCTCGGCCTGCGCAATGGCCCGACCCTGCGCAAGGTGATCATCCCGCAAGCCCTTCGCGTGATCATCCCGCCGCTGACCAGCCAATACCTGAACCTGGCGAAAAACTCTTCGCTGGCGGCCGGTATCGGTTACCCGGAAATGGTTTCGCTGTTCGCCGGCACTGTGCTCAACCAGACCGGCCAGGCGATCGAAGTGATTGCCATCACCATGAGCGTCTACCTGGCGATCAGTATCAGCATTTCCCTGCTGATGAACTGGTACAACAAGCGCATTGCGCTGATCGAGCGGTAAGGAAAAGCGCATGAGTACTCATACTTTCAAACCCGACATGCCACCACCGAACAGCAGCATTGGTGTGGTCGCATGGATGCGCGCGAACATGTTTTCCAGCTGGCTAAACACCCTGCTGACGCTGTTTGCGTTTTACCTGATCTACCTCGTGGTGCCACCGATCCTGAGTTGGGCGATCGTCGATGCCAACTGGGTTGGCACAACGCGCGCGGACTGCACCAAGGACGGCGCCTGCTGGGTGTTCATTCAGCAGCGTTTCGGCCAGTTCATGTACGGCTACTACCCGACCGAACTGCGCTGGCGTGTGGACCTGACCGTGTGGCTGGCGGTCATCGGCGCAGCGCCGCTGTTCATCTCGCGGGTGCCGCGCAAAGCGGTCTACGGGCTGGGTTTCCTGGTGCTGTACCCGATCATTGCCTTTACCTTGCTGCATGGCGGTTTTGGCATGACCACCGTGCCGACCAGCCAGTGGGGCGGCCTGATGCTGACCCTGGTGATTGCCACGGTTGGTATCGCCGGGGCTTTGCCGTTGGGCATCGTACTGGCGCTGGGGCGGCGCTCGAACATGCCGGCAATTCGCGTGGTCTGCGTGACCTTCATCGAGTTCTGGCGCGGCGTACCGTTGATCACCGTGCTGTTCATGTCCTCGGTGATGCTGCCGCTGTTCCTGCCTGAAGGCATGAACTTCGACAAGCTGCTGCGGGCACTGATCGGGGTGATCCTGTTCCAGTCGGCCTATGTCGCCGAAGTGGTGCGCGGTGGTCTGCAAGCGATCCCTAAAGGCCAATACGAAGCCGCAGCGGCGATGGGCCTCGGTTACTGGCGTTCAATGGGCCTGGTGATTCTGCCGCAAGCCCTGAAGCTGGTAATTCCCGGCATCGTCAACACGTTCATTGCGCTGTTCAAGGACACCAGCCTTGTGATCATCATCGGCCTCTTCGACCTGCTCAACAGCGTCAAGCAAGCCGCTGCCGATCCGAAATGGCTGGGCATGGCCACCGAAGGCTACGTGTTCGCCGCCCTGGTGTTCTGGATTTTCTGTTTTGGTATGTCGCGCTATTCCATGCATCTGGAACGCAAGCTCGACACTGGCCACAAGCGTTAGGAGTTCTCTGTAAATGAGCGAAGCAATCAAAAAGCCTGTGGGCCCTGAAGGCATCATCCAGATGCAGGGCGTCAACAAGTGGTACGGCCAGTTCCACGTACTGAAAGACATCAATCTCAACGTCAAGCAGGGCGAGCGTATTGTCCTGTGCGGGCCGTCGGGCTCGGGCAAATCGACGACGATTCGTTGCCTTAATCGTCTTGAAGAACACCAGCAGGGCCGTATCGTTGTCGATGGAGTGGAACTGACCAACGACCTCAAGCAGATCGAAGCGATCCGCCGCGAAGTCGGCATGGTGTTCCAGCATTTCAACCTGTTCCCGCACCTGACCATTCTGCAGAACTGCACCCTGGCGCCAATGTGGGTACGCAAGATGCCCAAGCGCAAGGCCGAGGAAATCGCCATGCACTACCTGGAACGCGTACGGATTCCAGAGCAGGCGCATAAATACCCGGGGCAGTTGTCCGGCGGTCAGCAACAACGTGTGGCGATCGCCCGCGCACTGTGCATGAAGCCGAAAATCATGCTGTTCGATGAGCCGACTTCAGCGCTCGATCCAGAGATGGTGAAGGAAGTGCTCGACACCATGATCGGTCTCGCGGAAGACGGCATGACCATGCTCTGCGTGACCCACGAAATGGGCTTCGCCCGCACCGTGGCGAACCGCGTGATCTTCATGGACAAGGGCGAGATCGTTGAGCAGGCCGCGCCGAACGACTTCTTTGACAATCCGCAGAATGACCGGACGAAGTTGTTCCTGAGTCAGATTCTGCATTGATGGTTGATGTGTGAAACCAACCCGGCCAAGTGCCGGGTTGTTTTTTTGGGGTCAGGAAACCGAAAGGGATTCATGTTCTTTGTGAACGATGTGCTCGAAACCTCTCAAATCTGCACCTTCGCCGAGAGTCTTTACATCGGTAAGCAAGTACGGGTAGCGATCCAATAAACGCATCAACAAAATGAGCGCCTTGGGCGGCAATACATCGCCGCGCTCATAGCGAGAGAATGCGTTATGCCCACCCCCGGATAGCAGTTGCACCGTCTCTTTTTGCGTCAGATGCAATTTGCGACGGATCCGCTTCATCTCGTTACCAATCATTTGCCTGGAGGCGATGACCAGTTCATCACCCGCGTCGCAATACCGTTGCGCACTATCGGTGTCGGGGTCCCATTCGATCTCGCCGCACTTCTGGCATTCCCAGCCAGAAAGATCATCGACACGACGCTCCATGCCTTTGACTCTCAAGGTTTCGCCGCGCCCCTGAAAATGCCTCATTCCCTCACGTGCACCGCAGCTCACACATTGCTGGGTTGTCATGGGTTCTTCTCCTTGAAGGAGATTACCGGTGGGCTGCCGCCAGGGCGGTATGTCACCTTGATGTAAATCTCCTGATCTCGTGAATTGATGTGATACACGTCTTGCCAGATTCGATGATCGTCATAGGTAGTCATCGATTTGTACAACATCCTGGTTTGTAGCTCGAAAACAATCTCCTGCATTTCGCTGATATTGAAGCCGAGCTTCTCAGCAGACCTTACTGAAGTTTTGGTGAAAGCATTTTGACCCAATCGCCTCACTTCAGACTTGATCACCGCCAAGTCGTAATGGGGTGTGTTCTTTTCCATAAGAAGCCAAAACCCTGTCCCTGAAATTACCCTTAAAGGGTAATTTTGACCAATCGAAAATGCCGCTCCATGTGTCTCGATTGACCCTAGGTGGTTGCTGTCCTACATGGGTCTGACTAACATGTCGGAAAATTCATCCTATGATTGGATGAAAGGGCGAGGTTCATGTCAGACATTTCTCCACTTATCAAACGGTCACTGGTCGATCAGGCGCTGGATCAGTTGCGCCAACGCATCAACAGCGGCGCGTGGCAGGTCGGCGAACGCCTGCCGACCGAACCGGAGCTGTGCGCCGAGCTGGGCATCAGCCGCAACACGGTGCGCGAGGCCATGCGTGTGCTGGCGTTTTCCGGGCTGATCGAAATCCGTCAGGGCGACGGCAGTTATCTGCGCGCAGTGGTCGATCCGCTGGACACGCTGAAGGCGTTATCGCGGTGTTCGCTGGATCAGGCGCGGGAAACCCGGCACATCCTCGAAGTCGAGGCGATCGGCCTGGCCGCGTTGCGCCGTACCGACGAGGATCTGGCGGCACTGCGCGAAGCGCTCGGCACCAGCGGCAGCCATTACCACGGTGACCTCGACACCTACATCGCCTGCGATCTGGTGTTTCACCGGCGTCTTGTCGACGCTGCGCACAATCCGACCCTCAGCGAGCTGTATCGCTATTTCTCCAGCATCGTCGGCGCGCAATTGCGCCAGACCCTGAATATCGTCCCGCGCCGTCAGGAAGTGTTCGATCTGCACATCGACTTGCTCGATGCGGTCGAACAACGCGACCCGGAGCGGGCCAAAGCCTTGTCGAGGCAGTTGATCAATGAACCTTGAAACCGAGAAAACCATGTCCCGCAGCGAGATAGCCACAGCGAATAAGCGCTCGACAGAGCTTGAAGAGTTGCTGATCGATGCCGAGGCGGATGACGAGCAAGTGCAGCAAAGCCATCCGCTGGTGAAGCGTCCGTGGCTGTTGCTGCTTGGGCTGATTCTGGTAGCGCTGAACCTGCGCCCGGCGCTGTCGAGCATGGCGCCGCTGCTCAGCGAGGTCTCCAGAAGCCTTGGATTGTCGGCGGCGCAGGCGGGTTTGCTGACGACGTTGCCGGTGCTGTGCCTGGGCTTGTTCGCCCCGCTGGCACCGATTCTGGCGCGGCGTTTCGGTGCTGAGCGGGTGGTGTTGGGGATTCTGCTGACGCTGGCTGGCGGGATTATCCTGCGCAGCAACTTCGGTGAGATCGGCCTGTTCGCCGGCAGCGTCCTCGGTGGCGCGAGCATTGGTATTGTCGGCGTTTTGCTGCCTGGCATCGTCAAGCGCGACTTTGCCAAACATGCCGGAACCATGACCGGCGTCTACACCATGGCCCTGTGTCTGGGCGCGGCGATGGCGGCGGGTTCGACTGTGCCGTTGAGTGAACACTTCGGCAACAGCTGGGCGATGGGGCTGGGTTTCTGGGTCATTCCGGCGCTGCTGGCCGCGGTGTTCTGGCTGCCGCAAGTCGGCTCGAAACACGGCGCGCACAACGTCGCTTATCGGGTGCGTGGTTTGCTGCGTGATCCGCTGGCCTGGCAAGTGACGTTGTACATGGGCCTGCAATCGTCGCTGGCCTATATCGTGTTCGGCTGGTTGCCGTCGATCCTTATCGGTCGTGGGCTGACGCCAACCCAGGCCGGTCTGGTGCTGTCCGGCTCGGTAATCATTCAACTGGCCAGCTCGCTGGCCGCGCCATGGCTGGCCACTCGCGGCAAGGATCAGCGTCTGGCCATCGTCGTCGTCATGGCGCTGACCCTTGGCGGCCTGTTCGGCTGCCTGTACGCACCGATCGAAGGCCTGTGGGGCTGGGCGATCCTGCTCGGTCTGGGGCAGGGCGGTACGTTCAGTCTGGCGCTGACGCTGATCGTGCTGCGCTCGCGCGATTCCCATGTCGCGGCGAACCTGTCGAGCATGTCTCAGGGCTTTGGCTACACACTGGCCTCAATGGGGCCGTTCGCGGTGGGCGTGGTGCATGACTGGACCGGTGGCTGGAATGCCGTGGGCTGGATTTTCGGCATCATTGGCACCGGAGCGATCATTGCCGGCCTGGGGGCCGGGCGTGCGCTGTATGTGCAGGCGCAAAGTGAAATAATCTGAATGCACTGATGACAACGTGGGGGAGCGAGCCTGCTCGCGAAGGCGGTGTATCAGTCAACAACAGTGTTGAATGATCAGCCGCTTTCGCGAGCAGGCTCGCTCCCACATTGGTTTTGTGTGTTGTTGGTATTCGGTAGATAAATGCCGATAGTGTTTATGGGCATTGCGGATTAAGGTGCTGGCAATCTGTACCTCTTTCTTTGGAGATTGTCTTGAGCGAAGCCCACAGCGCCCTGATCACCCGCTTCTACCAGGCCTTCCAGCGCCTCGACGCCGAAGCCATGGCCGCCTGCTACACCGATGACGTGGTCTTCAGCGATCCGGCCTTCGGTGAATTGCACGGTCGCGATGCCGGCGACATGTGGCGCATGCTCACCACCCGCGCCAAGGATTTCTCGCTGACCTTCAACAACGTTCGCGCCGACGAGCGCACCGGTGGTGCGCACTGGGTTGCAACCTACCTGTTCAGCCAGACTGGCAATATCGTTATCAACGATATCCAGGCTCGTTTTGTCTTCCGCGACGGCAAAATCTGCGAACACCACGATCATTTCGACCTGTGGCGCTGGTCGCGACAGGCGCTGGGTTTCAAAGGCTTGCTGCTGGGCTGGACGCCGCTGGTGCGCAACGCCGTCCGCGCGCAGGCGCGCAAGGGATTGAAGGCATTTCAGGCCGGTCGCTGATAAAATCGCCGCCTGTTTCCTACACGCCTTGATCCCGAAGTGACCAGCCTTAGCGAAAATTCTGTCGCTGTTGCCGAACCGGTGTGCAAATCCTGGTTCGTCTATCTCGTTCGCGCCGCCAACGGTTCGTTGTATTGCGGGATCAGCGACGATCCCGTGCGCCGTTTTGCCAAGCACCAAAGTGGCAAAGGCGCGCGGTTCTTCCTTTCCAGCCCGGCGATGGCGCTGGTCTATACCGAACGGTGTCGCGACAAAAGCGATGCGTTGCGTCAGGAACGGCTGATAAAAAAGCTGCGCAAGAGCGCCAAGGAATGTCTGGTCGCGTCTCATCAATCTGACTGATAGGTTTCCATCAGGCGGATCTGTAGGCTGCTAATCAAATGCGCGCTAAGCTGCGGGCTCATTATCTGAGCGGCGGAGCCGAGCATGTCCGAGTTGATTCTGCATCATTACCCGACTTCCCCATTTGCCGAGAAGGCCCGCCTGCTGCTGGGTTTCAAAGGCTTGTCGTGGCGCTCGGTGCACATTTCGCCGGTGATGCCGAAACCGGATCTGACGGCTCTGACCGGTGGCTATCGCAAAACCCCGGTGCTGCAGATCGGCGCGGATATTTATTGCGACACCGCGCTGATCGCCCGTCGCCTGGAACAAGAGAAAGCCCTGCCCGCGTTCTTTCCTGAAGGCCAGGAAATGGTCAGCGCCAGTTTTGCCGCGTGGGCCGATTCGGTGGTGTTTCAACATGCCGTGAGTCTGGTGTTCCAGCCGGAATCGGTAGCAGTGCGCTTCGGCAAGTTGCCGCCGGAAGCGATCAAAGCGTTTATCGCCGACCGCGCCGGGTTGTTCAGCGGTGGTAGCGCGACGCGCCTGAGCGCCGAGCTGGCCAAGCATCAATGGCCGACGATCATGGCGCGTCTGGAGCAGCAGTTGCAGCGCGAGCAGGGCGACTTCCTGTTCGGTGAGCCATCGATTGCCGACTTTGCCCTTGCGCATCCGCTGTGGTTCCTCAAGGCCACTCACGTGACCGCACCCCTAGTCGATGAGTACCCGGCGGTCGTCGCGTGGCTGGGGCGTGTGCTGGGCTTTGGTCATGGTGCGGCGAGCGAGATGTCCTCCGCCGAGGCGCTGGAAGTCTCGCGTAACGCCACGCCTGCGCCATTACCGGATGAGCAGTTTGTTGATCCGAATGGCTTTACGGCCGGGCAGCAAGTTGCGATCGCGGCAATCGACTATGGCGTCGACCCAGTGGTGGGTGAGTTACTGTTTGCCGGTCGCGAGGAACTGATCATCCGCCGCGAGGACGAGCGCGGCGGCGTGGTGCATGTGCACTTCCCGCGCTTTGGTTTCCGCATCGAAGCACGCTGATCTCTGGAATCGCCAGCTGAACCTGTGGGAGCGAGCCAGCTCGCGAAGGCGGTGTGTCAGTCAACGAAGATTTCGTCTGAACAGACGCCTTCGCGAGCAGGCTCGCTCCCACAATGGATCATTTCAGGGCGGCGAGGATTTCGTCGGGGTCAAACCCGCGAATCAACGTGCCATTCACATCGATTAGCGGAATCCCGCGTCCACCCAATGCCTCGTACGCCTGGCGCGCCTCGGCATCCTTCTCTATATCGAATTCCTTGAACGGGATGCCCTTGCTGTCGAGAAAGCGTTTGGTCTGCTTGCAGTAGCCGCACCAGTCGGTGGTGTAGAGCACGACATGGGCCTGCGCTCGCGTCTGCTCGGGGACCATTTGCGCCGGGTTGAAGACCCGCTCGATCTTGCCCCAGTTCTGATAGACCACAACCACCAGTAGAACCAGGGCAACCTTCTTCAGCACATTGCCGAGCATCAGTTGCGCCGCTTCAACTGATCAGTCAACGAAGTCGGCAGGCCTTTGATGATTAGGGTGCCGTTCTCTTCGTCGTATTCGATCTTCGAGCCCAGCAGATGCGCTTCGAAGCTGATCGACAGACCTTCGGCACGGCCAGTGAAACGGCGGAATTGGTTGAGGGTGCGCTTGTCCGCCGGGATCTCCGGAGACAGGCCGTAGTCCTTGTTGCGGATGTGATCGTAGAAGGCTTTCGGGCGTTCTTCATCGATCAGCTCCGAGAGTTCTTCCAGACCCATAGGTTCGCCGAGTTTGGCCTGGCTGCTGGCGTAATCCACCAACGTCTTGGTTTTCTCGCGGGCGGAGTCTTCCGGCAGGTCTTCGCTCTCGACGAAGTCGCTAAAGGCCTTGAGCAGCGTGCGGGTTTCGCCGGGGCCGTCGACGCCTTCCTGGCAGCCGATGAAGTCGCGGAAGTATTCCGAGACCTTCTTGCCGTTCTTGCCCTTGATGAACGAGATGTACTGCTTGGATTGCTTGTTGTTCTGCCACTCGGAGACGTTGATCCGCGCCGCCAGGTGCAACTGGCCGAGGTCGAGGTGGCGCGACGGGGTGACGTCCAGCTCGTCGGTCACCGCCACGCCTTCGCTGTGGTGCAACAGGGCGATTGCCAGGTAGTCGGTCATACCTTGCTGATAGTGGGCAAACAGTACGTGGCCGCCGACCGACAGGTTGGATTCTTCCATCAGTTTTTGCAGATGCTCGACCGCAACTTTGCTGAAGGCGGTGAAGTCCTTGCCGCCGTCCATGTACTCCTTCAACCAGCCGCTGAAAGGGAACGCACCGGACTCCGGATGGAACAGGCCCCAGGCTTTGCCCTGTTTGGCGTTATAGCTCTCGTTGAGGTCGGCGAGCATGTTTTCGATGGCTGCGGACTCGGCCAGTTCGGTGTCACGGGCGTGCAGAACTGCGGGCGTGCCGTCGGGTTTCTTGTCGATCAGGTGGACGATGCAATGACGGATCGGCATGGGCTTCTCGGCTGTTGGAAGGGAGGAGGGCGGGCTCCCCCGAAAAAGCGCCCAGTGTACCGCAACCACTGGTTTTGGCGCGGGTTGCAGGGCAAAACCGAGGGGTGCGCCCGGCCTTATGCGGTTTTTTACCGATTTAGAGCAATAAAGCTGACCAAATGGGTAGCTAGAGGCGGATATTTCCTTGTCGCTGTGCTAGTTTTGCCCGGTCTTACGCGAAGTCACTGCGTTAAGCGTGCATTCAGCATTTGTCAGGTCGAACCAAACCCTGATTTCGGCATCTATAACCCGACTCGTCGTGGTTATCGCCGAGGGTGCCAGATCCAGAAGATCGGGCTCGATGGCTGACACTGCACTCTGCAATCCATATGAATTTGATAGGGAAGGAACACTACATGGCTCTTACTAAAGACCAACTGATCGCCGACATTGCTGAAGCTATCGACGCGCCGAAAACCACCGCGCGTAACGCTCTGGACCAACTGGGCCAAATCGTTGCCGATCAGCTGGAAAATGGCGGCGAAATCACCTTGCCAGGTATCGGCAAGCTGAAAGTGACCGAGCGTCCTGCCCGCACCGGCCGTAACCCATCGACTGGCGCTGCCATCGAAATCCCTGCAAAGAAAGTGATCAAGCTGGTTGTGGCCAAAGGCCTGACCGACGCTGTGAACAAGTAAGACGCAGCGATAAAAAAAACCGTGCTCCGGAGCGATCCGGGCACGGTTTTTTTGTGTCTGTAATTTGATGCTGCGCTGAGCATCTTTGTGGGAGCGAGCCTGCTCGCGAATGCGGTGGGGCAGTCACCTTAGATGTCGACTGACAGGCCGCATTCGCGAGCAGGCTCGCTCCCACAGGGAACGCAGGGTTTTGCGGTCTGTCAGCGAACCCAGCGCTCACGCCGCCAGATCTGCTGCTCGGACTTGGTCTGGAACGTCCAGGCCACGAAGCGGCTCTGCTTCTGCCCCTGGGACATTTCCACAACCTGGCTTTCCAGCACTCCCGCCTTCTTCAGCGCGGTTTCGATGGCTGGCAGGTTCGACGCCTTCGAGACCAGCGTGCTGAACCACAGCACCTTGTGCTGGAAGTGGGCGCTCTCGGCAATCAGTTGCGTCACAAAGCGCGCTTCACCACCTTCACACCACAGCTCCGCCGACTGGCCGCCGAAGTTCAGCACGGGCAGTTTGCGTTTCGGATCAGCCTTGCCCAATGCGCGCCATTTGCGCTCGCTGCCCTTGGTCGCTTCGTCCATCGAGGCGTGGAATGGCGGGTTGCACATGGTCAGGTCGAAACGCTCGCCAGGTTCCAGCAAGCCGATGAGGATGTGCTTGCGGTTTTCCTGCTGACGCAGCTTGATGACTTTGCTCAGGTCGTTGGACTGCACGATGGCGTGGGCGGCCGCCACGGCGGTCGGGTCGATTTCCGAGCCGAGGAAATGCCAGCGGTATTCACTGTTGCCGATCAGCGGGTACACGCAGTTGGCGCCCATACCGATGTCCAGCACGTTGACGATTGCGCCGCGCGGCACTTTGCCGTCGTTCATGCTTGCCAGCAAATCGGCGAGAAAGTGCACGTAATCGGCGCGGCCCGGCACGGGCGGGCAGAGGTAGTCGGCCGGGATGTCCCAATGCTGGATGCCATAGAACGACTTGAGCAGCGCCCGGTTGAACACGCGCACCGCGTCCGGGCTGGCGAAGTCGATGCTTTCCTTGCCGTACGGGTTGATGATCACAAACTTCGCCAGTTCCGGCGTGGTTTTGATCAGCGCCGAGAAGTCATAACGACCCTGATGGCGATTGCGCGGGTGCAGGCTGGCCTTCTCGCGCGGCTCGACGGCATTGCTCGGGGTCGCGGCATCGGGCTTCTTGCGCGCAGGTTTGGGTGTGCGGGGGGCGGTCATGGGCTTGGTCGATTCGGGTATGGCTGAAAGTGGCGGGTATTGTCCCACATCTAAAGGCCACACCGTTCAAACTGTGGGAGCGAGCCTGCTCGCGAACGCGCTTTCACATCCGGCAGAGTTGTCGACTGACACACCGCTTTCGCGAGCAGGCTCGCTCCTACAGGGGATTTGTGGTGTTTGGGAATAAAAAAAGGGAGGCCATTGCGGCCTCCCTTTTCATTGCGATCTGCCGTTACAGACTGGCAATCCGCGCATGTTGCTCGGCCAGTTTGCCCAGGGCCTGTTCGGCCTCGGCCAGTTTGGCGCGTTCCTTGTCGATGACTTCGGCCGGGGCCTTGTCGACGAAGCCGGCGTTGGCCAGTTTGCCGCCGACACGCTGGACTTCGCCCTGCAGACGCAGGATTTCCTTGTCCAGACGCGCCAGTTCTGCAGCCTTGTCGATCAGACCGGCCATCGGCACCAGCACTTCCATCTCGCCGACCAGTGCGGTGGCGGACAGCGGCGCTTCTTCGCCAGCGGCGAGTACGGTGATCGATTCCAGACGCGCCAGCTTTTTCAGCAGCGCTTCGTTCTCGCTCAGACGGCGCTGATCTTCAGCGCTGACGTTCTTCAGGAAGATCGGCAGCGGCTTGCCCGGGCCGATGTTCATTTCGCCACGGATGTTGCGCGTGCCGAGCATCAGTTCCTTGAGCCATTCGATGTCGTCTTCGGCGGCTGGATCGATGCGCTCTTCATTGGCCACTGGCCAAGGCTGCAGCATGATCGTCTTGCCCTGAATACCGGCCAGCGGCGCGATGCGCTGCCAGATTTCTTCAGTGATGAACGGCATGAACGGATGCGCCAGACGCAGCGCAACTTCCAGCACGCGAACCAGCGTACGGCGAGTACCGCGCTGACGCTCGACCGGCGCGTTCTCGTCCCACAGCACGGGCTTGGACAGTTCCAGATACCAGTCGCAATACTGGTTCCAGATGAACTCGTACAACGCCTGCGCCGCGAGGTCGAAACGGAACTGATCGAGCTGACGGGTCACTTCGGCTTCGGTGCGTTGCAGTTGCGAGATGATCCAGCGATCCGCCAGCGACAATTCGTAGGCTTCGCCGTTCTGGCCGCAGTCTTCGCCCTTGTCGAGCACGTAACGTGCGGCGTTCCAGATCTTGTTGCAGAAGTTGCGATAGCCTTCGACGCGGCCCATGTCGAACTTGATGTCGCGACCGGTGGAGGCCAGCGAGCAGAACGTGAAGCGCAGGGCGTCGGTGCCATAACTGGCGATGCCGTCGGCGAATTCTTCGCGGGTGGCTTTCTCGATCTTCTTCGCCAGCTTCGGCTGCATCAGGCCCGAGGTGCGTTTTTGCACCAGAGTTTCCAGGTCAATGCCGTCGATGATGTCCAGCGGGTCCAGAACGTTGCCCTTGGACTTGGACATCTTCTGGCCCTGGCCGTCGCGCACCAGACCGTGTACGTAAACGGTCTTGAACGGAACCTGCGGCGTGCCGTCTTCGTTCTTCATCAGGTGCATGGTCATCATGATCATCCGGGCAACCCAGAAGAAGATGATGTCGAAACCGGTGACCAGCACGTCGGTGGAGTGGAATTTCTTCAGGAACTCGGTCTGCTCAGGCCAGCCCAGGGTGGAGAAGGTCCACAGCCCGGAACTGAACCAGGTATCGAGAACGTCGTTGTCCTGTTGCAGCGCAACGTCCGGGCCGAGGTTGTGCTTGGCGCGCACTTCGGCTTCGTCGCGACCGACGTAGACCTTGCCCGACTCGTCGTACCAGGCCGGAATCCGGTGGCCCCACCACAGCTGACGGCTGATGCACCAGTCCTGGATGTCGCGCATCCACGAGAAGTACATGTTTTCGTACTGCTTGGGCACGAACTGGATGCGCCCGTCTTCAACGGCAGCGATGGCAGGTTCGGCCAACGGCTTGGTCGATACGTACCACTGGTCGGTCAGCCACGGCTCGATGACGGTGCCGGAGCGATCGCCCTTCGGCGTCTTCAGATTGTGATCGTTGATGCTCACCAGCAGGCCGGCGGCGTCGAACGCGGCGACGATCTGCTTGCGCGCTTCGAAGCGCTCCAGGCCAGCGAACTCAGCGGGAATCTTGCCGTCGATGCTCTCGTTCAGCGTGCCATCAAGGTTGAACACCTGTGCGGCGGGCAGCACGTTGGCGTTCTTGTCGAAGATGTTCAGCAGCGGCAGGTTGTGGCGCTTGCCGACTTCGTAGTCGTTGAAATCGTGGGCCGGGGTGATTTTTACGCAACCGGTGCCGAATTCAGGGTCGCAATAATCGTCGGCAATGATCGGGATGCGGCGGCCAACCAACGGCAGCTCGACGAATTTGCCGATCAGGGCTTTGTAGCGCTCATCGTTCGGGTTGACCGCGACGGCGGAGTCGCCAAGCATGGTTTCCGGACGCGTGGTCGCGACGATCAGGTAGTCATTGCCCTCGGCGGTTTTTACGCCGTCGGCCAATGGATATTTCAGATTCCACAGGAAACCCTTCTCTTCGTGGTTTTCCACTTCGAGGTCGGAAATCGCCGTGTGCAGCTTGGTGTCCCAGTTGACCAAGCGCTTGCCGCGGTAGATCAGGCCGTCTTCGTGCAGGCGTACAAAGGCTTCCTTGACCGCTTCCGAGAGGCCGTCGTCCATGGTGAAGCGCTCGCGGCTCCAGTCGACGGACGAACCGAGGCGGCGGATCTGCCGGCTGATGTTGCCGCCGGACTGCTCCTTCCACTCCCAGACCTTCTCGAGGAATTTCTCGCGACCCAGGTCGTGGCGATTCTGGCCCTGGGCTTCCAGTTGGCGTTCCACCAGCATCTGCGTGGCGATACCGGCGTGGTCTGTGCCCGGCTGCCACAGAGTGTCGCGACCCTGCATGCGGCGGAAACGGATCAGCGCGTCCATGATCGCGTTGTTGAAACCGTGACCCATGTGCAGGCTACCGGTGACGTTCGGCGGCGGGATCATGATGGTGTAGGACTCGCCCGCGCCTTGCGGGGCGAAGTAGTTCTCGGACTCCCAGGTCTTGTACCAGGAAGTTTCAATGGCGTGCGGCTGGTAGGTCTTATCCATGCGCGGCGGGACCCTATTGGCATTTATTCAGGAAAAGCCGGCAAGTATAGCTGGGCAAGGGGCGCAGGGCGAGCGGGGAGGGGCGGGCGAAGACCTAAATGTGGGATCCAGCCTGCTGGCATGCTGGCGCTGCGGTTTTTCAAAATTACCGCAGTGATGCTGTCGCCAGCAGGCCGGCTCCCTTAGGGGATTGGGGCTTATTCGTACTGGCTCAGCAGCCGTTCCATCCGCGCATCGAGACGGCGTTTGATCTCGGTTTCGATGTGCGGGGCGAAGTCGTCGATCACGTCTTGCATGATCAATTGCGCGGCGGCGCGCAGTTCGCTGTCCAGGTGCAGCAGGGCGTCCGGGCCTTTGTCGGCCGGTGCAGCCGGTTGCGCGGCGGCGGTCGGCGCTGGCGCGGCAGGCGGCTCGACGGCGGGCGGCTCGTTGCCGACCGGGTCGAACAGCATCGGAATCTGTTCCTGTTCGCCATCGTCGACCGTGTCGGTCAGCAAGGGCGGTTGCAGGTTGTCATCGCCGAGCAACTGGCGGATCGATTCGAGATCGTCCAGCAGGTGTGCGGACTTCTGTTGCGGTTTCGGAGTGTCCATTGGAGTGCTCAGAGTCGCTGTAAACGGTGGTCTTGCAGAGAATAGCCCTGTTCGCGGTAGAAGCGGAAACTCTCCCGCGCGGCCGCTCGAATCGTCGGGTCTTCGACCACCATTTCCGCCACACGGGCGAATTTGTTGGCGAAGGCCGGGACTTTGAGGTCGAGATTGACCAGCAAATCCTGATGCTGACCGCAATCGTCACCCAGGCCCAGTACGATCAAACCTTCCGGTTCGCTGTCCGCGGGGCCGTGCGGAACGAAACTTTCACCCTTGAACGCCCACAGGCGTGCATCGAGATCGTCACGCTGGGCGGCATCGCTGCAATGCAGGTAGATGCGATGGCCCATGCGCCAGGCTTTCTCGGTGAGTTTGCAGGCGAAGTCCAGGCGAGCCGAAGGATCGGCGCTGGGCAGGATATAGAAATCGACTTTGGTCATTTCGGGTCCAGGGCAGCAAGCGACGTCACCCGAGAGTGACGCCACTTTTCAGCGGGTTCAGGCTTTGGCACGATCCAGCAGGTATTGGGTCAGCAATGGCACCGGACGGCCAGTGGCGCCCTTGTCCTTGCCGCCGCTGGTCCACGCGGTGCCAGCGATGTCGAGGTGCGCCCAATTGAGGTTCTTGGTGAAGCGCGACAGGAAGCACGCGGCGGTGATGGTGCCGGCCTTCGGCCCGCCAATGTTGGCGATGTCGGCGAACGGGCTGTCCAGCTGTTCCTGATATTCATCGAACAGCGGCAGTTGCCAGGCGCGGTCGTCGGCGGCCTGACCAGCGCTGAGCAGTTGGCCGATCAGTTCGTCGTTGTTGCCCAGCAAGCCCGAGGTGTGCGCACCCAAGGCGACGACGCAAGCGCCGGTCAGGGTGGCGATATCGATGACCGCTTGTGGCTTGAAACGCTCGGCGTAGGTCAGCGCATCGCACAGCACCAGACGGCCTTCGGCGTCGGTGTTGAGGATTTCCACAGTCTGGCCGCTCATGGTGGTAACGATGTCGCCCGGGCGCGAAGCGTTGCCGCTCGGCATGTTTTCCGCACAGGCGAGGATGCATACCAGGTTGATCGGCAGTTTCAGCTCAAGCACGGCGCGCAGGGTGCCGAACACGCTGGCAGCGCCGCCCATGTCGTATTTCATTTCGTCCATGCCGGCGCCCGGCTTCAGGCTGATGCCGCCGGTGTCGAAGGTGATGCCTTTACCGACCAGTGCGTAAGGCTTCTCGGACTTCTTGCCGCCGTTGTATTGCATGACGATCAGACGCGGCGGCTGGGCGCTGCCCTGGCCAACGGCGTAGAACGAACCCATGCCGAGGGCTTTGATCTTCTTCTCGTCGAGCACTTCGACTTTCAGATCCTTGAACTCTTTGCCGAGGTTCTTGGCCTGTTCGCCCATGAAGGTCGGGTGGCAGATGTTCGGCGGCAGATTGCCCAGATCGCGGGTGAAGGCCATGCCGTTGGCGATTGCGGTGGCGTGGTTCACGGCACGTTGCACTTCGGCCTGCGCAGCCTTGATGGTCAGCAGGGTGATTTTCTTCAGGGCGCGCGGTTCGGCTTTCTGGCTTTTGAACTGGTCAAAAATGTAGCCGCCGTCGATCAGGGTTTCCGCGAGCAGACGGGTCTTGCCGTAGCTGTCACGGTTTTTAACGATAACTTCATCGAGCGCCAGCACGGCGTCGCTGCCGCCCAGGCCTTTCAAAGTGGTGAGGATGCCGGCAACGATTTTGCGCAACGGACGGTCGCCCAGTTCTTCGTCCTTGCCCACGCCGACCAGCAGCACGCGCTCGGCTTTCAGGTTCGGCAGGCTGTGCAGCAGCAGGCTCTGACCGACCTTGCCGACGATATCGCCACGCTTGAGGACTGCGCTGATCGCGCCGCCGCTCAGTTCGTCGACCTGGGTGGCGGCCACGCCGAGTTTGCGGCCTTCGCCGACGGCAACCACCAGGGTGGCGGTTTTCAACGTTTCTGGGCTAACGCTTTTTACAACCAGTTCCATGTCCGGATCCCTGAATGAATGGTCAACATGCAGGCGTTCGACGTTGTCCGCAGTCGCCTGCTTATAGATAGAAGAGGCGCAGGCCAAAGCCTGCGACAAGGGCCGCAGTTTGAACCTCGCTCCCCGCGCCTGACAACCCTAGGGGGCGTTCTCAATTAGTTTTCACACCGCGTTGTCGCCTTAAAGCCAGCCAGGCAAGGCGCAGGCCGCTGGGAATGGTTGTTCCCTTTCCAAGGCCTGCAACGCAGACTGGCCGGCTTTAAGGCACAACCCGAAGGGCCGGGCCTGCTGTTGTGCAGGGCTGCGTTGCTCGAAGCTTATTTGGAATGACCAAACCACGCTTCTCGCGCCTTGCCCTGCACAACAGCAGACTCGGCGCGGTGTGAAAACTAATTGAGAACGCCCCCTGGGTTGTACGATCAGCAAAGGATTACAGAGATGGATGAGTGTGCGCAGTGACAGGCGCCCCCAATCACAGGATAATGCCGCATCTTTTTTCGACCGCTCTGCGTTGCGGGCCGGTCGATGTGCTTGCTTGTTTGGCCGCCTTAGCCTGACAACCCTGGAGTGTCTGGTTTGATCGTCTTCCGTTATCTGTCCCGCGAAGTCTTGTTGACCCTCAGCGCCGTAAGTGCCGTGCTGCTGGTCATCATCATGAGCGGTCGCTTCATCAAATATCTGGCTCAGGCCGCTGCCGGCCAGCTCGATCCGGGCTCGCTGTTCCTGATCATGGGCTTTCGCCTGCCGGGTTTCCTGCAACTGATTCTGCCGCTGGGCCTGTTCCTGGGGATCCTGCTGGCCTACGGTCGGCTGTACCTGGAAAGCGAAATGACCGTGCTCTCGGCCACCGGCATGAGTCAGCAGAAGCTGTTTCGCATGACCCTGTTCCCGGCGACCCTGGTGGCGCTGGTGGTGGCGTGGCTCAGTCTGGGGCTGGCCCCGCAGGGTGCCAACCAGTTCCAGTTGCTGCTGAACAAGCAGGATGCGTTGACCGAATTCGACACCCTTGAGCCAGGGCGTTTTCAGGCGCTGCGCGACGGTACGCGAGTGACCTACACCGAAACCCTCAGCGACGACCGGGTCAATCTGGGCAGCGTGTTCATTTCGCAGAAAAACCTCGGCGCCGATCAAAAGGATCGCGGCATTTCCGTGCTGGTGGCCGAATCGGGCCGTCAGGAAATCCGCCCTGACGGCAATCGCTATCTGATTCTCGACAACGGCTATCGCTATGACGGCAGTCCGGGTCAGGCCGATTACCGCGCCATTCACTACGAAACCTACGGCGTGCTGCTGCCCAAGCCGGACGTCAGCGAGGAAGTCACCGACCGTGACGCCATGCCGACTTCATCGCTGCTGGGCAGCGATGACATCCGTTCCCGAACCGAACTGCAATGGCGTTTGTCGCTGCCGCTGCTGGTGTTCATCGTGACCCTGATGGCGGTGCCGCTGTCGCGCGTCAACCCGCGTCAGGGGCGTTTCCTCAAGCTGCTGCCGGCGATTCTTCTTTATATGGCTTACCTGACCATCCTGATTGCCGCCCGCGGTGCGCTGGAGAAGGGCAAGATCCCGCCGGCGCTCGGTTTGTGGTGGGTGCACGCGATCTTCCTGCTGATTGGCCTCGGCCTGCTTTACTGGGAGCCGCTGCGCCTGAAAATGGCCAGCCGTCGCTCCGCTGCGCTGGAGGTGGCCCGTGGTTAAACTCGACCGCTACATCGGCAGCAGCGTATTCATGGCGATCATTGCCGTGCTGGCAATCATTCTCGGTCTGGCGACGCTGTTCGCCTTCATCGATGAAATGGGCGACGTCAGCGATACCTACACACTGGTCGACGTGCTGAGCTTCGTGCTCCTGACCGCGCCGCGCCGTCTCTATGAAATGCTGCCAATGGCCGCGCTGATCGGTTGCCTGATCGGTCTCGGCAGTCTGGCCAGCAGCAGTGAGCTGACGGTGATGCGCGCCGCTGGCGTGTCGATCGGCCGCATCGTCTGGGCGGTGATGAAGCCGATGCTGGTGCTGATGCTGGCCGGCGTGCTGATTGGCGAATACGTCGCCCCGGCCACCGAAAGCATGGCACAGGCCAATCGTTCGCTGGCTCAGGGCAGTGGCGATGCGCAAAGCGCCAAGCACGGCATGTGGCACCGTCAGGGTGAGGAATTTATCCACATCAACGCCGTGCAACCGAATGGCCTGCTGTATGGCGTGACCCGCTATCACTTCGACAAAGAGCGCCACCTGCTTAGCTCCAGCTTCGCCAAAAAGGCCGAGTTCGACGGCACCAAGTGGCAGCTCACGGACGTTGCCACCACGCTGTTTCACGAACGCAGTACTGAAGTCGTCAATACGCCGAGCGAGCAGTGGGACGTGGCGTTGAGCCCGCAATTGCTCAGTACCGTGGTCATGGCGCCGGAATCGCTGTCGATCAGCGGTCTGTGGGGCTACATCCACTATCTGGCCGAGCAGGGCCTGAGCAACGGCCGTTACTGGCTGGCATTTTGGGTCAAGGTGTTGCAGCCGCTGGTCACCGCCGCGCTGGTGCTGATGGCTATTTCCTTCATCTTCGGTCCGCTGCGATCGGTGACCCTGGGTCAACGGGTTTTTACCGGCGTGCTGGTGGGCTTTACCTTCCGTATCGTCCAAGATTTGCTCGGTCCGTCGAGCCTGGTGTTCGGTTTCTCGCCGCTGTTTGCGGTGCTGGTACCGGCCGCTGTCTGCGCGCTGGCGGGCGTCTGGTTGCTCAGACGAGCGGGCTGATGAACAAGCTTTCATTCAGCGCTTGAAGCCTGAAAACGCCCCGCTCGCAAGAACGGGGCGTTTTTGCATGCAAACCGGATGACAGGCGAACGTGACGCTTGCGCGGACTATCAGGTACAATTCCCGGCTATTTTTCGGCGGGCCATGCCTGCAGCCTTTTTGAGTGTTGATCCGTGAGTGATTTGAGTCATATCCGCAATTTCTCCATCATCGCCCACATTGACCATGGCAAGTCGACGCTGGCCGATCGCTTCATCCAGATGTGCGGCGGCCTGGCCGAGCGTGAAATGGAGGCGCAGGTCCTCGATTCCATGGACCTTGAGCGTGAACGCGGGATCACCATCAAAGCCCACAGCGTCACCCTTTATTACACCGCCAAAGACGGCATCAAATACCAGCTGAACTTCATTGACACCCCGGGTCACGTCGACTTCACCTACGAAGTCAGCCGCTCCCTGGCCGCGTGTGAAGGTGCGCTGCTGGTGGTCGATGCCGGTCAAGGCGTTGAAGCCCAGTCCGTGGCCAACTGCTACACCGCCATCGAGCAAGGCCTGGAAGTCATGCCGGTGCTGAACAAGATCGACCTGCCGCAGGCCGATCCCGATCGCGTCAAGGACGAGATCGAGAAGATCATCGGCATCGACGCCACCGACGCCGTGACCTGTAGCGCCAAGACCGGCCTGGGTGTCGATGAAGTCCTCGAACGTCTGGTCCACACCATTCCTGCCCCAACCGGCAATATCGAAGATCCGCTGCAAGCGTTGATCATCGACTCGTGGTTCGACAACTACCTGGGCGTTGTCTCCCTGGTACGTGTGCGTCACGGCCGGGTGAAGAAGGGCGACAAGATTCTGGTCAAGTCCACCGGCAAGATCCACCTGGTCGACAGCGTCGGCGTGTTCAACCCGAAACACACCGCCACCACCGACCTGAAAGCCGGCGAAGTGGGCTTCATCATCGCCAGCATCAAGGACATTCACGGTGCCCCGGTCGGTGACACCCTGACCCTGGCCTCGACCCCGGACGTTGAAGTGCTGCCCGGCTTCAAACGCATCCAGCCACAGGTTTACGCCGGTCTGTTCCCGGTCAGCTCCGACGACTTCGAGGATTTCCGCGAAGCGCTGCAGAAGCTGACCCTCAACGACTCGTCGCTGCAGTACACCCCGGAAAGCTCCGACGCCCTGGGCTTCGGCTTCCGTTGCGGCTTCCTCGGCATGCTGCACATGGAAATCATCCAGGAGCGCCTCGAGCGCGAATACGACCTGGACCTGATCACCACCGCGCCGACGGTAATCTTCGAGCTGGTGCTGAAAACCGGTGAAACGATTTACGTCGACAACCCCTCCAAGCTTCCGGATGTGTCGTCGATCGAAGACATGCGCGAGCCGATCGTGCGGGCCAACATCCTGGTCCCGCAGGAACACCTGGGCAACGTCATCACCCTGTGCATCGAGAAACGGGGTGTGCAGGTCGACATGCTGTTCCTCGGCAATCAGGTGCAAGTGACCTACGACCTGCCGATGAACGAAGTGGTCCTGGACTTCTTCGACCGTCTCAAGTCCACCAGTCGCGGCTATGCTTCGCTGGATTACCATTTCGATCGTTACCAATCGGCTAATCTGGTGAAACTGGACGTGCTGATCAACGGCGACAAGGTCGATGCTCTGGCATTGATCGTGCACCGTGACAACTCGCACTACAAAGGTCGCCAGTTGACCGAGAAGATGAAAGAGCTGATCCCGCGGCAGATGTTCGACGTAGCCATTCAGGCCGCCATTGGCGGGCAGATCGTTGCGCGGACAACCGTCAAGGCGCTCAGAAAGAACGTATTGGCCAAATGCTACGGTGGTGACGTCAGCCGTAAGAAGAAACTGCTGGAGAAGCAGAAGGCCGGTAAGAAACGCATGAAGCAGGTCGGCAACGTGGAAATTCCACAAGAAGCCTTCCTTGCCGTGCTCAGGTTGGAATAGTCAGGTCCTATGTCACTAAATTTCCCGCTGTTGCTGGTCATCGCCGTGTTCGTCTGCGGCCTGTTGGCGTTGCTTGATCTGTTGATTCTGGCGCCGCGTCGCCGGGCGGCCATCGCGTCCTATCAGGGCAGCGTCAGCCAGCCAGATGTCGTGGTGGTCGAAAAGCTCAACAAGGAACCGCTGCTGGTTGAATACGGCAAGTCGTTCTTCCCGGTGTTGTTCATCGTGCTGGTGCTGCGTTCGTTCCTGGTGGAGCCGTTCCAGATTCCTTCCGGCTCGATGAAACCGACCCTGGACGTCGGCGACTTCATTCTGGTGAACAAGTTTTCCTATGGGATCCGCCTGCCGGTGATCGACAAGAAGATCATCGAAGTCGGTGACCCGCAGCGCGGCGATGTGATGGTGTTCCGTTACCCGAGCGACCCGAACGTCAACTACATCAAGCGTGTAGTCGGCCTGCCGGGCGACACGGTGCGCTACACCGCTGACAAGCGTCTTTTCGTCAACGGCGAATCGATTGCCGAGCAGATGGTCGGCTCCGAGCCGGGCACGCTGGGCAGCGCTGAACTCTACAAAGAGAAACTGGGCGCCGCCGAGCACCTGATCCGCAAGGAGATGAGCCGCTATCGCGCCACGCCGGACCGCTCGTGGACCGTGCCTGCCGGGCACTACTTCATGATGGGCGACAACCGCGACAACTCCAATGACAGCCGTTACTGGGATGATCCGAACATTCCCAAGAACCTGCTGGGCATGGTTCCCGACCAGAATATCGTCGGCAAGGCCTTTGCGGTCTGGATGAGCTGGCCGGAGCCAAAACTCAGTCACCTGCCGAATTTGTCGCGGGTTGGCCTGATCAAGTAATCACACACGGCGCTGTTGACCACAGCGCCGAATGCATTTCTGGAGCCGGCACAATCGGCTTCACAATCGCCAGGATTTAATTTTTGAACACAGCGTTAATTGTCCCAGGCCTGCGCCGCACCCCGGCGATGGCAGTGGAATCCAGCCACGAACTCAGCGTGGGTAAACCGTGAGCGTTTCTCTAAGCCGTCTCGAGCGCCAGCTCGGTTACACCTTCAAGGATCAGGAGCTGATGCTGCTGGCCCTCACGCACCGCAGTTTTGCCGGGCGCAACAACGAACGCCTGGAATTCCTCGGTGATGCCATCCTCAATTTCGTCGCCGGCGAGGCATTGTTCGATCGCTTTCCGCTGGCCCGCGAAGGCCAGTTGTCGCGTTTACGCGCACGCCTGGTAAAAGGTGAGACGCTGGCCGTACTGGCGCGCGGTTTCGACCTTGGCGATTACCTGCGACTGGGTTCCGGTGAGTTGAAAAGCGGTGGCTTCCGTCGCGAGTCGATCCTGGCCGATGCCCTCGAAGCGTTGATCGGTGCGATCTATCTCGATGCCGGCATGGACGTCGCCCGCGAACGTGTTCTGGCCTGGCTGGCCGGCGAGTTCGAAGGGTTGACGCTGGTCGACACCAACAAGGATCCGAAAACCCGTCTGCAGGAACATCTGCAGTCGCGCGGTTGCGAACTGCCGCGCTACGAAGTGGTGGATATCCAGGGCGAGCCGCACTGCCGAACCTTCTTCGTCGAGTGCGAAGTGGTCTTATTGAATGAAAAAAGCCGAGGTCAGGGTGTGAGCCGTCGTATTGCCGAACAGGTAGCGGCCGCCGCAGCACTGATTGCCCTGGGCGTGGAGAATGGCAATGACTGATACAAACGCAACTCGCTGTGGCTACGTTGCCATCGTCGGCCGTCCCAACGTCGGCAAGTCGACGCTGCTCAATCACATCCTCGGCCAAAAGCTCGCGATCACCTCGCGCAAGCCGCAGACCACGCGGCACAACATGCTCGGGATCAAGACCGAAGGCGATGTGCAGGCGATCTACGTCGACACCCCCGGCATGCACAAGGGTGGCGAAAAGGCCCTCAATCGTTACATGAACAAAACCGCTTCGGCGGCGTTGAAAGACGTCGACGTGGTGATCTTCGTGGTCGACCGCACCAAGTGGACAGAAGAAGACCAGATGGTCCTCGAGCGTGTGCAATACGTCACCGGCCCGCTGATCGTCGCGCTGAACAAGACCGATCGCATCGAAGACAAGGCCGAGCTGATGCCGCACCTGAGCTGGTTGCAGGAGCAGTTGCCGAACGCGCAGATCATCCCGATTTCCGCACAGCACGGACACAACCTCGAAGCGCTGGAAAAGGTCATCGCCGACCACCTGCCGGAAAACGATCACTTCTTCCCGGAAGACCAGATTACCGACCGCAGCAGCCGCTTCCTCGCCGCCGAACTGGTGCGCGAGAAAATCATGCGCCAGATGGGCGCCGAGCTGCCGTACCAGATCACCGTCGAGATCGAAGAATTCAAGCAGCAGGGCAAGACCCTGCACATCCATGCCTTGATTCTCGTCGAGCGTGACGGCCAGAAGAAAATCATCATTGGCGACAAGGGCGAGCGCATCAAGCGCATCGGCACCGAAGCGCGCAAGGACATGGAGCTGCTGTTCGACTCCAAGATCATGCTCAACCTGTGGGTCAAGGTGAAGGGCGGCTGGTCCGACGACGAGCGTGCGCTGCGTTCGCTGGGTTATGGCGATCTGTAAGCGCCGAACCTGAGAACACCGATACCCACTGTGGGAGCGAGCCTGCTTGCGAAGGGGATGTGACATTCAGCATTAATGTTGACTGTCACTCCGCTTTCGCGAGCAGGCTCGCTCCCACAGTAGTTTTGGGTTGTGTATAAAACTGCGTTTGTTCATCGAGAACTCAATGTCGCAAAACCCGCCTCCTGCCCAGCCCGCCTACGTCCTGCATTCGCGCGCCTATCGCGAAACCAGTGCGCTGGTCGATTTCCTCACGCCGCAAGGTCGGCTGCGGGCGGTGTTGCGCAGTGCGCGCGGCAAGGCCGGCACGCTGGCGCGGCCGTTCGTGGCGCTGGACGTCGAGTTTCGTGGCAAGGGCGAGTTGAAGAATGTCGGGCGCATGGAAAGCTCCGGTACGTCGGCGTGGCTCAACGGTGAAGCGTTGTTCAGCGGCCTCTACCTGAACGAGCTGTTGATTCGTCTGCTGCCGGCCGAAGATCCGCACCCTGCGGTTTTCGATCACTACGCCGCGACATTGCTTGCGCTGGCTGAGGGGCGGCCGCTGGAGCCGTTGTTGCGATCTTTCGAATGGCGCCTGCTCGACGATCTTGGCTATGGTTTCTCGCTCAATACCGATGTGAACGGCGAACCCATCGCCGAAGACGGTCTCTATCGTCTGCAAGTGGATGCGGGGCTTGAGCGGGTTTTCCTGTTGCAACCGGGCCTGTTCAACGGCATTGAACTGCTGGCGATGGCCGAAGCCGACTGGTCGGCCGCCGGCGCGCTATCAGCAGCCAAACGCCTGATGCGTCAGGCGCTGGCGGTGCATCTGGGCGGTCGACCGTTGGTAAGCCGCGAGCTGTTTCGCAAGCCCTGATATGCTGTGCGCCGAATTCTTCCCTTCAGGAGCGCACTCGTGACCAGCAGCAATCGCATTCTTCTCGGCGTGAACATCGACCACGTGGCCACCCTGCGTCAGGCCCGTGGCACCCGATATCCGGATCCGGTCAAGGCAGCGCTGGACGCGGAAGAGGCGGGTGCCGATGGCATCACCGTGCACCTGCGTGAAGACCGCCGCCACATTCAGGAGCGCGACGTCCTGCTGCTCAAGGATGTACTGCAGACGCGGATGAACTTCGAAATGGGTGTCACCGAAGAAATGATGGCGTTCGCCGAGCGCATTCGCCCGGCGCACATCTGTCTGGTGCCGGAAACCCGCCAGGAACTGACCACCGAGGGTGGCCTGGATGTAGCGGGGCAGGAAGAGCGCATCAGGGCAGCGGTTGAGCGGCTGTCGAAGATCGGCAGCGAAGTCTCGCTGTTCATCGATGCCGATGAGCGGCAGATTGCAGCCTCCAAACGCGTCGGTGCCCCCGCGATCGAGTTGCACACCGGGCGTTATGCCGATGCCGAAACCCCGACTGAAGTGGCTGAAGAGCTCAAGCGTGTTGCCGATGGCGTGGCGTTCGGTCTGGCGCAAGGCCTGATCGTTAACGCCGGGCATGGCCTGCATTATCACAACGTCGAGGCCGTGGCGGCGATCAAAGGCATCAACGAACTGAACATCGGCCATGCGCTGGTGGCGCATGCGTTGTTCGTCGGGTTCAAGTCCGCTGTTGCCGAGATGAAGGCGCTGATCCTGGCTGCGGCCAAATACTGAGCAGCTAACAAAGCCCCTGTGGGAGCGAGCCTGCTCGCGAAAACGATGTATCAGTCAAAGATAATGTCGACTGACACGACGCTTTCGCGAGCAGGCTCGCTTGTATGGTAGGACTCGAAGGGGTGGGTGGGACCTCAAGCTGGCTTCTGACTGTTAGCCGCAGTACAGACCGTGGGAGACATCGCCCCACCCCTTCCACCAAAGCGCCGATAAAGAATGCTTCGT